>CAYMSF010000013.1:0-80766 GCA_964392985.1 uncultured Victivallaceae bacterium
AAAACGTCTTTGCCGCATCGGATAAAATCGCATTTATTTATGTCGTCTAGTATACTTAAAAACAGCATTGATCGCAAACATATTCTTATATTATACTTGATTTTTTTGATAAATGCTTGGTTTTACGCCCTTATTTTATAAAAAATTGCAATTATTTCGGGAAAAGAATCGGAAACCAGCGGAATATTTCCCGCGCGATAAGCCGGTGCCCGTCCCGGTTGCAATGGTTTATCCATGACAATAAATCACCGATTTGTCCACCCTGGACGCAATATTGCTTAAATACTTCGTAACAATCCGCAAGCCCGACGTTGTATTCCGCGGCCAGTCGCCTGATCTGTTTAGCGTGGGCGGTGGCCAGTTCCGGATCATTAGTGCTACACTTTGCCTCCATACCGGGAGTTAGCAATATTACTTTTATATTTTTAGCCAGAGCTTTTTCAATCATTGATTTCCATGCATGTTCTGCCTGTTCCAAACCGATATACTGGTCATTTAACGCATAATCAATCGTAATCAAGTCGGGTTTCAGTGGTAGAACATCATTGTCAAAACGTCTTTCTCCGGGGATGGAATTTTCACCGCCGACAGCGGTAACAATAACGTTGATGACTGCCATTGGATAACGTTCTTTGAGCATTACATGCAACAGATGCGGATAAGCATTAAAGGTGTCCACAACGTGAAATCCGGCGTATCCGGCCGGGGCGCTGTGTCCGTGACAAACGATGTTTATCGTCCGGTTTTCCGGCCAGATTTTCATCAATTCTGCACTCAGCGGTTGAAGATAACTTTGTTGTTCTGCGACAGCCATTACGGGATGCTCCATTAACTTTTTGAAATTATTACAGTTTCAATGCCCAGCAGTTCGCCGATTCTGCGGATATTTTCGGCATGATGACCTATGCCGAGCGCAAAGTGATGAGTCGGGCCCTCAGCAATCCAGCGGCGTAAGAAAGTTCTGATATCAGGCGCAAATTTTCCATGGGTATTGGTGTTGCCGGTTGGCGGTACCGGACCGTCAACTGATTCGCCTTCAGCGATGATGAATTTGAATTTACCGTCACTTTTGATGCCGATACTGAGCATGGTGATAGGGCCTTCTTTGATTTTGAATTCCACACTCGCGCCGGAACCGGGTTTGCCGTGATATTTTTTCAAACTGCGCAATACCGGTTTGCCGTTGGCGATATTGAGATGATGCGGACCGTCGTGACCGACCAGTACCGTGTCGCGATTGAAATCAATCGGATGAAATTCGGCAAAACTCCCGCCAATATCCAGACGATCCATAATCATCATGGCAATGCAGGTTTTAATATCATATTCACCGCACATCGGGAACCCGGCAGATGTCAGCATTGAATTACCAACGATAAAATTGGTAACAAGGGTACGCATTTCTGAACCATTGCCGGCTTCATAGTAATAGGCGAGTCCGTCAAGTTGTTTGTCGGCAATAAATCTTTCGAGCGCCACGGCAGCCCGGGACGCGACCATCAGGTCTTTTTCATTTAATTTTTCCGTGAGCGGGTCACTGACCGGAACCGGCGTATCAAAAAAATCGAGAATGCGTTTTTTCATTGCCTGTACGGCGCTGTCGGAATCTTCAAGTTTACTAAAATGCACCAGGACATCGTCAGGTTCACATTGGACAACATGACAGCCGAATCCGGCGGTAACCGCCGTCGGGTCGGTGTGCATGTCTAGCATTGCTTCAAGCACATGTCCCATGTGACCAATCCGCGCACGTTTCAAGTCATGCATCACTTTGGCAATATTACACCAGTCGGCGATTTCCGCATCCGCCACCGGGTCGTTTTCCAGCATTCCAATAATGACATCAGGAGCTTTCCGACCCATTCTCACGGCAACTCCGGTAAATTCCGGAACGGAACAGAAATCATCATTGCACAGTTGCATGAATGTTGAAGCATTGGCATAGTCCATTGCCGCCAGTGGTTGTAGCGCCACCAGGACAATTGGCACCTCCTTGAGTTCCCGGGCGATTACGCCGAAGGTCGAAGATGTGGCATAAGTTACCATGTCGACGAAAATCAGGTCAAAATTTCCACTTTTCAATTGCGGTAGCAGAGCATAAGCTCCTTGAGCGTTGTCAATGATACCAAAATTCTTAACAGTAACACCGTTTGAACAAACTTTGCGTACGAATATTTCCAGTTTATCATTCAAAGTTTGTTGCAACCCGTCAAACTGTCCCCAGTAGGTATGGTGGGCGACGCCGAATATGGCTACGTTGGCGGTACGCGCTTTTATCCGTTCAATTTTCATGTTTATTCCCTGAATATTATAAGTTTAATAAATTCCGTGTTGGTGTACCGTGTTAATCATTGCCATAAAATTTTCCGGAATGACGCTGTCAATGATAGAATGGTCAGAGCAGACAACATAACCGCCGTCTCCGGAGAGTTCTTTAATATGGTGTATGGTGTCGCGACGTATCTCCTCAGCAGTTCCTGTCGAAAGCAGTCCAACGCTGATATTACCGACTGGCACAATTCGATTACCGTAATTTTTCTTGAATGCATAAATGTCATTGGCTCCGGATTGGAGCGGATGACATGCCTCCACCTGCCATTTCAGCCAATAGGGAATGACTGGGGTCTGGGATCCGCAACAGTGGCAGATAACCGGGTGCGTGGTGGCATGGGCGGCACCGATGATTTGTTCATAACATTGCGCCCAGTACCGGTCAATGGCATCGGGGTTCATCATTGCACCTTTGTTATCGCAGAGGTCATCGCCAATATAATATAAATGGAACGGCAGGTCTTTGATTGCGTCAATGATTTGCAATGTCCAACCGGTGAATGTTTTCATGCAGTTTTCGATCAATTCCGGTTGGTCGTAGAGCATCAACATAAATGATTGAATTGGAACCGGACCACAAGCCATGTAGGTTTGAGTCATCGGTCCGCCAATACGCGCTGTTACTCCGATACCGGTGCCACTTACTGCATCCAAATATGCTTTCATTTTAGCCCGGATGGCAATTTTATCAACTTTTGCATTTTTCAAGAATAGCGCAAGATCATCCGTGTTCATGACCGAACCATCCCTTGGTAACTGAGGTTGCAACGAACAGACAATCGCATCCTGTCCGATAGCATTAACCAGTTCCACCGCGTCCCCGGGAGGCATTGACCAAAAATCCAGTTCATAGCTATTTCGATAGAGGATATGACGGATACTTCTTGAACCGATCCAGATTTCAAAATTAGGCGTCCGGTCGAGCTTCTCGTGCCGGAAAGCCGCCAACAGCCGCTCAATGTCCGGCTTCTTTATTGACGATGATTGTTCTGCTCTTTGTCCCACTTTGTCCCCTGATACAATTTTACCATGAAAAAACGATATTACCTGAAATATTTTTTAACTTAACGCATGTACCGAACGCGGTTTGGATAAACTCTGGAGTGATGAAATCGCCTTCCAGATATTTTGCAAAAATGTCGGTTGGAGCGTCCGGAAGTATTTCCAGACGTTTTTCGCTACCGGTTTCGGGGAAGAATGTGATGCTGGCATCTTTCAAGCCGGAGACAAACAACCTCCTGGATATACCCGGGTACGTTGAACATTTTTCATGGCAGGTTATCACTCCGTCTTGAGTCTGGTCAACAAAAATGCGGCATTCACGACTGGTTGTATGCGGTAACCGGTAAACGGCGGCGCCATTTTTTACTTCAGTTTCAACTCCGCTCATGACTGGCGCGCCAAAGGGGAATTTGAGATGGTCTTCAACGAGTGTATCCGGGCAGAAGATAGACAAATAAAATGCATTAAGGTTTCTGGACACGGTCATTTTGGGATTTTGTCTTGCCGGTGTATCCTTGTGATAAATTACTTTATAACCAAATTCCCGGATTATCAGTCGCATGACATTGTCGAAATGGAATACCTTATTCGGATCCGGCTGTTTGATGGACTGCACCCAATCGTCAGGCTGTACTGGATTGATGGTTCTAACCCAGCAAATCATTCCAGCGCCGGCAGATAAGGATTTACGTGTCAACGCTGTAACTCTTGAATCTTTGCCGTTCTTAATGGCGACAGCTTTGATTACGGTAGTTTTATCATTGGAATCGGCAATGATTTCGCGCAACGGTCCACCGGAATAAATATCATGGACAACAATATTCCTTGGATAGATTTGTTCCGATAATTGATCTGTTACCAAATTCAGTGTTAAACTCATTTCTCCGGATATACCATCAATTATTTTAAGATTCAGCAGCGAAAGTATTTCCGGTACCGCGCTTTGCGCAGGTCCGTAAAAAAGGATATTGCCGCCATTGCGGACAAAAAGTTCAATTTTTTTCGCAAAACTGCCGGAGCATGCATTGACCGGTATCACCAGAACCGAACCGGCAAAAATCTCCGGTTTATTGTCCAGCAATGCGGACAACGAGGTCATACTGGTTACAGTATTCAAAGGCAGGCCGTTGTTAATAGCACCGCGGATAAACCAGTCATCGGCGAAAATTTCATCCAGACATCTTTCCTGCTTCAACACCATTTCCTGATATTCATTGAACGGATAAACCCAGACGAAAGGTCCGGGTTGGTCCGGTTTGCGGCGCAAGGCGTCAGCAATGTAAGGGGTTACTTCCATTGGAACCTGATCCGGCATTTCGCCGTAAGAGTCATCAACCGCAAGCATGTTGACGGAAGAAGGGGTGCAGACCTTGCCGTAGCGGTCAATCATTGATACCGCCAACGGCAGATAAATGTCATACGGTTCCCGTTCATAACGGTCAAACCATGGACGGTTGATAAACCACGGATCATGAATGTAAAAACGGAAAGGATATTTGCCATCGGGCAGCTCAGCAATATGCGAAAGCCAACCGGAAAGTTCCAGTCCAATATCTTTGTCTATCGCCGCCCAGGGCGAATTTACCGGAGGAGAGGCTTTGAAGGTGTTGTAAATCTCGCTAAGCGGCGCAGCGTCAGTCGCAATTTCAATCCCGGCGGTCAAGTTGCTGCCACGGGTTTCAATCGGCATACCGGGACATTCAAAAGAGAAATCCGTCCAGAACTTCAGTATTTCTTTAGAGATTTTTCCGGCCTTTTCCGGGAAAAATTGTTTGCCGTCAAATAGTGAACCGGTAACTCCCCAGGTTTCCAGGCCGAAACCAAATCCGTTGGAAAACCAGATGTAATCAAAGCCCATGTCGCGCAGATAAAGATTTGATTGCCTGCCGAGAAAAACTCCGAACGGGGTCTGATCCGGAATTCCCGATGGAAATCCGGCGTATTGTACATCATCTTGCTTTAATACGGTATTGCAGGTAACAAAAGTATTGCGTCCAATAGAACCGCCGCAACATATCTCCCGGTGCCGGATATATTTGAATTCAGATACCGCAAATTCCGGACCCGGGTCAAACGTGGCGCCGACCCTGACTGGTTTTCCGGTAATTTCTTCGCCAACGGTTTTGATTGTTTCAATGAGTTGTTTAATCCAGCGGTATGTGCGTTGTGGTGGATTTTCCATATATTTTACCGGCTTTTCATGGATGCCGGGGCGCAAACTGTCTTTCGACCCGCCACCGAAAACCGGACTGGCGACGCCATGCCAGGATGCCCATTCAAAATTATCGTCCAAGCTGCCCTTGTATTCCAATATTTCTGAACCGTCAGACAACCATAACATTATTGAGATTGCTTCCGCGTCCTGAATCAACATCAACCATTGATTAAACATTTTCCGGCATACCCGGACCATTGTCGCTTCAGAATTATCCCGGAATGGTTTAGAGCTGATTTCAAAGGTTACATTGCGCAAATTCATAACTGTTTTCCGTTTATGTTACAATAACTTTCAAACTGAAGTATATTATAAATGATAAAGGAGGAGTCTGCTTGGCTTAAAAAATTAAAAGATTAGGAAAACGGATAAAATGTCAATATTGTCCAAACTTTTTGCGAAAATCTCCGGGATTCATACCGGTTTCAGCCCGGAAAGAACGGTAGAAATAACTAAGGTCGTTAAAACCGCAGGCATAACATATTTCGGAGACCGTCGTCGCCGAATTAACCAGTAATTCACGGGCTTGATGCAACCTTCGCTGTTTCAACGCATCGAATATTGATTTCCCTTTAAGGCCTTTATAAACCCGGCAGAGGTAACTTTTATTGAGTTCTATTTTTTTAGCAATAAAGTCTAATCCAAACTGTTCGTGATAGTAACTGTCAATAATGTGGTCAATATAGTTGACAATATTATGCCGGTCAGTTTTTTTTATTTTTTCAATGCCGCGGCGACTGAGCAGAATAAGCAGTTCCAGCAACTGTAATTTAATAATGCTTTGATAGTTGGGTTTTTTTTCCTCGTATTCGTCAGCGAGGCTCTTAACCAGCCGGGATATTTCCTTCCAGGCATCAAGAATATAGAGTTGTTCCCGGCGTGTATTATCCACTTCCTCCTGAAAATTCTGGTGAAAAATGGAGAAAAAATCAAAGTCATTGGAGAGATGCCGGAGTTCGTCTTGAATCAGTTCCGGCATGAACAGCACGTTATAAATGTCAATCCAGTCGGATTCGATGATAAATGTGGTCTGATCGTCGGGATGAATCAGATAAATGCTGCCTGGTCTGAACTCATAACTCCGTTCGTTAATCAGCTCTTTGCCGTATCCGTCTATCACAAAAATAATCTTCCAGAAGTCGCGTTGAATGCGGTAGGTTTCATCGTATTCACCACGCATATGACGGACTTTACGGATGGCAAAAAGCGGGAAACTGTCCTTAAAGAACATTGATGATTTATAGCGAAACCGCTTAATTTCGTTCATGGCAGTGCGACCTGTTATTGAAGATAAAACTGCGTTTATTATTGCTTTCCGGCATCAGGAATGGCATCTGGGTTCTGTTCATAAAGCCAGGCGATTTCTTCCGGCCATAATGTTTCATCAATCGTTTCCAGAATCAACGGGATGTTATCAAATCTCGGGTCAAGCATGATACGTTGAAATAGAGCTTTGCCAATATTTCCCTTGCCCAGATTATCGTGTCGGTCAACCCGGCTGTTCAGCGCTGATTTTGCGTCATTGAGGTGCATGCCGCGGAGATATTTAAAACCGACATGACGTTCAAACGCATTGAAAGTCCAGTCAAATCCGGCCGCATCTCTTAAATCGAAGCCGGCGGCAAAAGCATGACAAGTATCAAAACATACTCCAACCCTTGATTGATCCTTAATTTGTGAAATGATGGCGCCGAGATGTTCAAAGCAATAGCCGACATTGGAGCCTTGACCGGCAGTATTTTCAATTACCGCGATAACATTTTCGGTTTCGCTCAACGCCTGGTTGATTGCCGTTGCGACACGCTCAAGGCAGTATTCTTCACTGATTAAACCGAGATGACTCCCCGGGTGAAAATTGAGTTTGTCCAATCCCAATTGATGGCATCTGTTCATTTCATCAATAAAAGCCGCGGTCGCTGCTGCATGTTTTACATCATCCGGTTGGCCAAGGTTGATTAAGTAACTGTCGTGGGGTAGAATATTGACCGCGGAATAACCATGTGCAGCGCAATTATCCTTGAACCTCGCAATATCGTCGGGAGTCAATGGCGGCGCCTGCCACTGGCGTTGATTTTTGGTGAATAGCGCAAAAGCCTTGGCGCCGATAGCGGCGGCATTGAGCGGGGCGTTTGCCGTTCCCCCTGATGCACTGACGTGAGCTCCGACGAATTTCATATGTTTTTCCCGCTTAAAATTGTTACACATTGAAAAAATACACTGGAATAATAATAAATCAATTCTGGTTGTGGTTTCTCATTTAAAAGTGTTTATAAACTTGATATTAATCAACAAAATGATAGAATATATAAAGCTTCTGTCATCGCCATTAAATTATGCCTTAAACAGGCGATACATATAGAACTGGCATTGAATTTATGTTGTCTGTTGATTCCTGTCGGGATGAACATCTTATTCAGTTAAAAAGCAGCTAAAAAGAGGTTTGATGATGGTAAAAAAAACAGTATTTGCTTTACTTGTTTTGATGTTGTCGGTGAACTGGCTGCCAGCGTTGCCTGCCGGTCGCGCTTCGGTTACTGATTCCAACATCGATAATACCAATCGCAATGTTGAGAATAAAGCTACGGATAATTCAAAGGTGAATTCCGGAATCACCGCCCGCGGGGCAACGATTAAGTCATCAACAATTATCAATATCAATCAGCAGGTTACGAATACTGCCGAAAGCGGTTCAAGAATTAATTCCGGCATAAATTTGAATGGGGCCGAAATTACTAACGCCCGTCTGATGTTAAACGCTAATATTCAGGTGGATAACCGGGCATTGAATGAATCCAGAATCAATTCAGGTATAGATGCTGAACTTTCGGAAATCCGCGAGTCCGGCATCACCAATATCAATCAGCAGGTTACAAATATTGCCACCGGCGGTTCGAAAATTAATTCCGGTGTAAATGTCATCGGCTCAAAGGTTCAAGATAGCAAAATCCGGAATGAAAACATCAAAGTTGAAAATACTGCCGCGAAACAGTCAACCATAAACTCAGGTGTCGATCTTGGCACTAAGGACGGGCAGTAAAATGAGACGAACAATAATAATTTGCTGTTCAGTATTCGCTATGTTTGGGGCTGTTTCCCTCTTTTCCAGCGGCGAGAGCGCAAAAACTTATTCTGACCTGGACCGGGATATTATCAAAGCATATAACAGCAATCCGCGCAATACGGCTGAAGTGTATGTCAATTCAATGTCCATTCTCGAAAAAGCATCAAAAGAAGATAACTCAACGGGCGTGGCATGGCAGTTGAAAGCACGAAAACTGGTTACGGTGTCCTGTTACTACGAATGTACTCAAGCTATTGACAAAAAACTCTATCGGCAGGCATATATCTGGGCGAAGCGCGGCGAGAAAAATGGTACAACTACCGGGAAAGTCGGAGAAGTTCCAGTGCGGAATTTATATGACTATCTAAGTTTTGCCGGCAAGGAACTTCAAGAAACACCTATGGTGAAAAATAGCAATCCCAATGAATTATCCCAGCAGATTGAGAATCATAGTAATGTGACCGCAATTCATTAGCGCTGGACACCATGCAGGAGCGTTATCAGTCCAACAGGTTTTTTATCTTTCGTCTTGGTGGTTTTTCACAACGCTTTACAAATACCCCTTTGAAATCTTCTCAGGCGGCAAATGTCAATTAATTGATTGCCGGTTTTGCGAGTGCAGGTTCTGCGGGTATTTTCTTCTTGCCGTCGAAAACAAAGAACAAACCGGAAAGAATATTAAAAGTTAGAATTAACGCGGTATAAAGTAACGGTATCGTTATATACTTATCGACTCCGGCGGCGGAGAGAATGGCAAAAATAGTCGCATCTCTGAGTCCTACTCCGGAGATAGTCAATGGAATCAACCCGGCGATATTGCCGATAATAATTGCTGAACTCAGCGCCAGAAAATGCAGGTTACCTGCGCCGAGACCTTTGGCGATGAAATATACTACCGCAACCAGATTCAAATCAACAAAGATAATTGTCACTAATGTCATTAAAGAAAAGAGTTTAATTTCAGCGCGGTAGATGTCTGTTGCCGCGGTGATTCTGCTGATGGCATTGTTACTGTGTTTGTCGCCGAAGCGCATCAACAAACCAATCGGTTTAATTTTTTCGAGTAATTTATGATAAAAAATTGCCATCATGGCCGCCAAACCGAAAATACACATTCCGAGTAGCCCTGAGATTATGGCAACATGCATTAACTTGGTTTCGAGACCGAGTGAACTCAAATCAACACTCATTAATAGCGGAATAGTCAGTAGAATCAACACAATCGCGGTCGAAAACAGACCGACCATGCCGACAATCCGGTCAATAAGAATGGTGAATGCGCCTTCAATTTTCGCACCTTTTGGGGTTCTGGAATTGAGAAACGCAATTTTGGCCAGATCACCGCCGATAGCGCCACCGGGGATCACGAGTGAAAAGAAATAGGCTTTCATCGTTAGCGAAACGGCATCAGGGAGATTCATATTAATCTTCATTACCTGCGCCAGTTTATACCAGCGCCAGGCGCAGACAAACATGTGCAATCCAAAGCAGAATGCTGCAGGAATCAACCAGATATAGTTGAAATCTTTGAAGCCTTCAACAACCTTAGCATAGTTACTGCTGATGAGCCATCCGATAATTCCGCCAGTCAGACCGATTCTGAATATAAACCAGAAAATATCTTTAACGATATTCTTTTTTTTACCCGGGACCAGTTCACTTTCCAACGCGATTATATCGTCACCTGTTTCCATCTATTACCTGTCTTTCAGTGGCATTTATTTTATTGCGGCGCAGTCTTGTCCGATATACGTTTTCAGTTTAACCCAGGTCGGATAAAACCGGTGTTCGTGCTGCTCTGGTTTCGTCAAGCCTGCCCACCGGGGTTGATATTGGCGCCCGCTTGATTGATTCCGGATCTGATTCGACCAGATTGACGATTTCAATCATGGTAGCGATAAACTGATCCATCGTCTCTTTTGACTCAGTTTCGGTTGGTTCAATCATTAACGCTTCCGGAACGATTAACGGAAAATACATTGTTGGCGGGTGGAAACCGCGATCAATAAGCGCCTTGGCGATATCGAGCGCGTGAATACCGTGTTCCGCCTGTCTGGTCGCGGACAAAACACACTCGTGCATGGAAAACCGGTCATACTTGATATCGAAATAGGGGGCGAGTTTACAGCGGATATAGTTGGCATTGAGTACTGCGTTTTCGCTGATTCTACGGAAACCATCCTTGCCAAGTGTCAACATATAGGCGTAGGCGCGGAGAATAATTCCGAAATTACCGTAGAAAGGCGCGATGTAGCCGATACTGTCTTCAAAATTATATTCCAAGGCATAAGTTCCGTCTGTACGTTTGGCAACACGTGAAACCGGCAGATAAGGTACCAGGCATTCCGCCACGCCAACCGGACCGGAACCGGGGCCGCCGCCGCCATGCGGCGTTGAAAATGTTTTATGGAGATTGACATGCATAACATCAAACCCGAGATCGCCTGGTCTGACACGACCGATAATAGCGTTAAAATTAGCGCCGTCGCAATAGCATAAACCGCCCGCTTGATGAACCATTTCGCAGATTTGCTGCACATTCTGATCAAACAATCCGAGAGTATTGGGGCAGGTGAGCATCAAGCCGGCAACATTTTCATTGAGATGTTTTTTTAAATCTTCCAAATCGACATTGCCGTTTTCATCAGAGACGATTTCGACGGTATCGAAACCGGCAACGGCGGCGCTGGCCGGGTTGGTGCCATGTGCAGCATCCGGAATCAACATTATTTTACGTTTTTCATCACCTCTGGCGTGATGGTAGGCGGCGATAAGCATAATCCCGGTAAGTTCACCATGCGCTCCGGCAAGCGGCTGCATGGTACAGGCGGAAAACCCCAGCAGTTCACTGAGGATGCGTTCTGATTCATAGATTACCGCGAGCGCTCCCTGTGTCAGGATTCCGCCATGGCGCAGTTGCGGCAATAACGGATGCAGGTCGGCAAAGCCGGGCAGGGCGGCAATTCTTTCATGAAATTTCGGATTATATTTCATTGTGCATGAGCCGAGCGGATAAAAGTTAGTATCCACACCCATATTTTTGCGGCTCAAGGCGGTGAAATGGCGGATTGCCTCTAATTCGGATACTTCCGGCAAGCCAGCCGGTTTGCTACGGCGGAATTTTGCCGGGATGGCATTTTCAGCTGGTACATCTGCAACAGGGAGTGTGACACCGCGACGTCCGGCTTTGCCAAGTTCAAATATTAATTTCATATTACTGCCTCCAAAGCGTTGGCCAAAGCTTTTATTTCTTCGCGGGTACGCTTTTCGGTAACAGCGATAAGAAGTTGATTTTTACGGTCAGGGTAATATCTTCCCAACGGGAAGCCTGCGGCAAAACCTTTATCAATCATTCGGCCGGCAATTTCTGCGGCATCTCCAGGCAGTTGAATCACGAATTCATTGAAAAAGGCATTCCCTCCTACCGGAGTAATTCCCGGAATTTTTAAGATTTCGGCGCGGGTGAAAGCGGCTTTGGCGGCACACAGTTCTGCTACTTCAATAAGGCCTTGTTTCCCCAGGCAGGTAAGATAAATCAGCGCGGTGAGAGCACAAAGATTTTCGTTGGAGCAGATATTGGACATGGCAGCGGCGCGGCGGATATGTTGTTCGCGCGTTTGCAGGGTCAAGACAAATCCTTCCCGTCCGGATGCATCAACAGTGCGGCCGCAAATTCTTCCCGGCATTTTTCTCATGTGTTTTTCGGTCGTAGCCATAAATCCCAGATATGGACCGCCGAAACTGAGCGGAATTCCCATGCTCTGTCCTTCGCCGGTGACAATGTCAAATCCCATTTCGCCGGGAGGAGTTAATAATGCCAGCGCAATCGGATAACATGAACATACTGCAAGCGCCCCTTTGGCGTGAACATCGGCAACAACATCTTTCCAGTCTTCTATAGCGCCGAAAACATTGGGATACTGGACAATAACACAGGCGGTATCCCCGGAAACCGCCGCCATTAAACGGTCTTTGGCGGAATCATCTATTCCTGCCGGCACTTGTATGAGCTCAATATCCAGATTGTTACTGTAACATTCAATCATTTTCCGGAAAATCGGCGAAACCGCTTCGGAAATTACCGCCTGCCGGCGTTTAGTAATGCGCGCTGCCATCATCATCGCTTCGAACAACGCCGTGCCCCCATCATAAAGCGAGGCGTTGGCAACCGGCATTCCTGTCAGTCTGCAAATTACAGATTGATATTCAAAAATTGCCTGCAATGTGCCTTGAGAAGCCTCAGGTTGATATGGTGTGTAGGCGGTATAAAACTCCGACCTGCCGGTAATTTCGCCGACAGCGGCGGGAATAATGTGATCGTAATAACCTGCGCCAAGAAAATTAACCAGTTCGGTGGCATTTTTTTCGGCAAGTGTTTTAAGTCTTCTGGTAACTTCGTATTCGGATAGTCCAGGCTGAATATTGGCAAGTTCTGGAGGTGGCACCGTGATATGGGCCATCTTCCACATTGCGTCAAAGCTGTCACAACCGACAGTCTGGAACATCTCCCGTATATCATCTCCGGTATTGGCTATATAGGGCAATTAATATTCTCCAGGTAATTTTTATGTTTACCGGCAGTCATCTACCGCCGGAAGGTGTTAAATGAAATACTTATAATTTCTAATCCGGCGGGTGATTACGAATTAAGCCTGTTCCTTGAGAAACTTTTGATAGGCTGATGCCGTCATCATGTCATCAAGTTCAGTAGTGTCTATATTTGCCAGTTTGCACAACCAGCCTTTTTCTTCCGGAGATTCATTTATCAGACCAGGTTCGTCTTCGAGAACATCGTTGACGGCGACAACTGTTCCACTCAGCGGACTGTACACATCTGATGCCGCTTTGACGGATTCTACAACGCCGATGGTATCGCCGACGATAAAATCTTCATCCTCATTCGGCAGTTCAACATAGGTAATATCGCCAAGTTGTTTTGCGGCGTATTCAGAAATACCGACGGTTGCTTCTTCGCCAATAACTTCTATCCACTCATGATCTTCTGTATAATACTTCATTTTCAAATTCCTTTATAAAAATAATTTTGATATTTATCAAGTCAAATCATAAATATGCCGGAGTGAGTCGCAATTTGAGTTCTTTTCCGGACTCTATTATTTTTTACCGGAGAAGCGACACATTTCAGTCCTTTTTATGACATGACACGGGTGCACGAAAAAAAGCACACCAGCATTTAAACATTTTAATAATAAAAAGCAAGCCGTAAAATACAATAAAAATGAAAAAAAACAATTTTTTTTCGAAATTAACATAAAATTAGCAAAATCGTCGCATTCATCGAGCAAAAAATATTAACAGCGTTAATGGCAATATTGGAAAAAGCGGATTGTATTTTAATCCTTCTGCCGCTTGCCTTTATTTCCTTTTAACAGAAAGGCATTGCGGTTCAGAATGTTTTATTGCATTGCGAGGCTGTCTTCAAGCTCGTTGGTTTTTGACTGAACGGTGTATAGCTTCAGGTAAGTGCCATCTTGAGCCATTAATTCATTGTGTGTACCGAGTTGGTCGATATGACCATCGCGCAATACCACTATTTTGTCGGCGTTACGTATTGTGGATAACCGGTGAGCTATAATAATTGTAGTGCGTCCTCTCATCATGTTATCAAGCGCAAGTTGCACCAGTTTTTCTGAAACGGTGTCCAATGCACTAGTCGCTTCGTCCAGAATGAGAATTGCCGGGTCTTTCAAAATAGCTCTGGCGATGGCCAGTCGTTGTTTCTGTCCACCGGAAAGACTGGCCCCGTTTTCGCCAATGACAGTATCGTAACCTTTTTCAAGTTTATTGGCAAATTCTGCGACGTTTGCCTGTTCTGCGGCGTGGATTATATCCGCTTCGGTGGCATTTGCCCGGGCGTAGGCAATATTTTCGCGCAGGGTGCCGCTGAACAAAAAAGGTTCCTGTAAAACCACGCCAATGTTGGCTCGGTAAGATTCCTGAGAATATCTGCGGATGTCAACATCATCAACCCTGATACAACCTTCAGTGACATCATAGAAACGCAACAACAGGTTGCTTATGGTCGATTTTCCGCACCCGGAAGGGCCAACCAGCGCTATTTTTTCGCCGGGATTGATTTGCAATGTCAAGTTCCAGATTACCGGAGCATCACGGTAACTGAATGATACATTTTCGAAATTGATGATTCCTTTAAAACGGCTGGCGGTAATCGGATCGGCGTCATCTTTGATTTCCGGAATGACCCGCAACAGTTTGACAACGCGTTCCGCCCCGGCCAACCCCTGGGACAGCGTATTCATTTGTGACGCGAGCGCGGCTATCGGTCCTATCTGCAATCCGATATAAGTATAAAATGCGACAAACTCACCCATTGTAAAATCAGGCGGGCTGACCTCGTTGATGCCAAATCCGATTATTACCAGATAAGTAATCACCGCCATCGTTTCGTAAGTTCCGCCACAAATATTGCTGGTTTTATTAATATCCAGCGCAATATCCAGCGTCGGACGCATTGAAGTAAAAAATTGGCGGCGTTCAGAACGTTCCTTTGAGAATGATTTTACCACCTTTATGCCGTTGATATTTTCGGCTAAATTAGCGGATATTTCCGACATTTTTTCTTGAAGCGCCAGTGATTTTTTACGCAAAGCACCATTGAAATAATAAAAATTAATAAAATGCAATGGTAGCGCCAACATGGCGATTAAGGCCATTTTCCAGTCAAGCAGAAAAAGCATTATCGTTACCAGCGCCATCGTAAAAAACTGGTCTACCATAGCAATGCACAAACTTACCAGTCCCTGCAGTAATGACACGTCACTAATTACATTTGAAATTAATTTCCCGGTACGGTATTCTTCATAAAACCGCAGTGATAGACTTTGCAGATGTTTGAATATTCGCTGCCGGACATCAAGCAATACTCTGGTAACGGTATAGGTACCGAGAAAACCGGTAATCATCCGCATGGCAAAACGAAGAACATAAACCAGCAGCATGACGATACATACCACCACAAATAGCATATAATCGTGGCCCGGTATGATCCGGTCGATGGTAATCTGAAGCAGTCTCGGCATGACCAGCGCTAAGCTGGAAAATATGATTGAGGTGACTGCGGATAATACAATTAAGCCGCGATATTGTCGCAAAAGACTGGATATTTTAAATTCAATCACAGTTTACATCCGTTACTGACAAATGCCAGTTTTGGTGTTTTTTTTATTCAGAAAACAATATGGATACATGTGGTCTGACTATATTTTTATTATGTCAGGAATCGCACAAATCACCACTTTTTAACCTAATCTGGAAAAAACAAAAAACAAGTAATTACAGTATGCAGGATACAAAATTATTGATGTTTTCGCGAATGATATAATTCACAGCGGTTATTATTCCTGCCCCGGTTTGGTTGTCCTGGACTGTTTTATCGCACCGCGTTGTTTTTTTGATTGCAGACGTCGTTGAACAGAGCCTGCGGTCGGTTTGGTTGGACGGCGTTTTCTTGGGGGAACAAGAACGGTACGGATTAAATTGGCCAGTCGTTCCAATGCATCGTCACGGTTCTGTCGCTGGGTACGAAATCGTTGCGCCTCGATAATCAATTCCCCCGTTGAAGTAATCCGTGGTCCAGCTTTGCTTAACAGTCGTAACCGGACCGGCTCCGGCAGTGCCGTTGTTTTGCTCAGGTTGTACCGTAACCGGACCGCCGTTGCTACTTTATTCACATTTTGCCCGCCGGGACCGGAAGACTGGAAAAATTCCTCGACGAGTTCTTCGTCGGGAATCAAAATTTTTTCAGAAATTCTTAACATTCAACTTATCCATGGCAGAAAATTTGACAATACTTTTTCCCATATTTCACTGGCGGAAATTGATGATGTTTCAATTTCAGTGTCAACCTCTTTAATTCCGAAATTTGCGGCCAGACAAACATTCATCCATAGAAATTGTTCATGACCAAGCTGCTCAATAGTCTGGCAGAATGTGGCAAGCGGCATTGCTTTGTTAAGTACCTTCAAACACATTGCCGGTGACCGTTTCACCTTTACCGGACGTATTATAGAGCATGAAACGTCATAGTCAAGTGTGTACATCTCCATTTCGGGATGTTCAATCTGCGGGTCGAACAGTCCGGGATCATCGACATAGCCGGCTTCGATGATTGCAGAGAACCGGCTTGTACTTTTCAAGGCGGCATTATGAATTGCCGTGCCGATGTTGCCGTTGCGACAATCAGCAGCAAATTTGTGCCATGCCCAGTCTTCAGACATGATCAACCGCCGTCCTTTTTTAGATGAATAGACGCTTTTCAGCATCGGGTCCATACCTTTGGAGAGGTAGAGTCCGCAGGAAATTGTATCGCGGATGTTTTCGTCCCAGGTGAAACTGAATTTACCAAATTTAAAGAAGGGCAAATCTGTCGACGGCACCAGCCACCACGAAGTCATGGTAGGCTGAAAATGATTATATGGGCGCCGGGTCAGACGCGGTGCATCTGCCGGCAGTATCGCCTCAACGGATTCACAAAGTTTCCGGGGCGACTTGTTCTCACAGAATATCAAATTTGCTTCTCCGTTAGCCGTTGTTACGGCAGCAGCAGCGCGTCAATATAGTTATACTCGAATTCAGGCACGGTGTTCAATACAATATCGTCTATTTCGCGGGAAACAGCTATCATTCGCGTCATCGCTGTTGAATCGATGGCATTCTGGACCGCTCCGGCGAGAGAACTGTTGCCGATTATTTCCAGTCGTTCCGGAGCGATATCAGGAAGCATCCCGATTTTGACGGCATTCCGGTAGTTGATATATTGTGCGAATCCTCCCGCCAGATAGAGTTTTGTCAAATTTTCAAAAGAGAAACCCTGACAGCCGCAGAGGGTTTGTAAGCCGGAATAAACTGCGGCTTTGGCTTTGAGGATTTGTTCCAGATCTTTTTCGGAAATATAAATATCCGGACTGGAGCTGATGCGACAGGCGATAATTCCGTCATTAAGATTAATCAGATTACCTGTCCTTTTCAATAGTTCAACGTCAAATCTGCCCAGTTCATTTATCAGTCCGCAGTCACGCCCGTTGGCAATGAAGTCAATCATAGCGGAACCGCAAATACCGGTAGGTTTGATATTGCCGATGACTGCAAGCTGGTAATCAAGACGATGGTCAAAGCTGATATGTTCAATCGCCCCGGCCATGGCACGACAACCACAACCGATGCCGGCGCCTTCAAACGCCGGTCCCGCGGCAGAAGCACATGAGAATAATTTTTTTCCGTCAAACAGCACAGTTTCGCAATTTGTGCCGATATCCAGCAACGCGGCGACACCGGTTAATTCACTTATGCCGGAAACAACAACGCCGGCAACAATATCGCCGCCGATATAACCGGAAGCTGCTGGAACAGCTCTTACTATTGCGTCAGGCGCGACCGCAAGATTAAGTATTTCAGCCTTTACCGCCGGGAATATTTTCATTTCCGGTTCAAACGGCATTACGCCAATGCTGGCCGGTGAAATCCCTAAAAAAAGGTGAGTCATAACGGTATTGGCGGCGACACTCACCTGCTTGATTTCACTTTGCTCGCGACCGGCATCCAGGCAAACTTTCCGTAAGAGCGGATTGATGGTTTCTTCAATAACGCATCGTTGCAATTCAAGCAGATTTTCCGGACTTTCCGAGGCGTAAGAGATCCGGGAGATGACGTTATCACCATAGCAGATCTGGTGGTTGTAATTTGATGCGGAACCGATGATTTCACCATGCATTGCGTCTAGTAGCGCGACCGCAACTGTGGTTGTCCCGATATCTATGGCAACTGCCAGTCCGGACATGGCTGCATCGGCATGAAACGCTTTTACTTTATATTGATGTGAACTTTGTATTTTGGCAGAATTAACCAGTGATTTTGCGGGAACGAAGATTACTCCATCCTGGCTGAGAGCCTTAACTCTGCACGATTTTACTGTTCTAGGATGTCCGGAACGAATATTTATTATTTCATTTTCCAGTTGAAAATGTCCATGTTCAAGGAGTATTTCGCATTTTCCGCAAATGCCTTCACCGGAACAACGCAAATCAAGGAACAGACCTGATTCACGCAGCGCGTCTGCCAGTGACGCGAAACGTTCAGGTTGCTCCAATGTAATGGTGGAGAGGTCTTCTAGTTTTACCAGCATATTAAATTGTCATTTTATGGTTATCGGGCACAATATACACGGTTCAACGCAGTTTGCAACACTTTTTTAAACCGGAGCATCATTCAAAAACCAGGTTAAAAACCTGCCTGAAATTTTAGTTTTCAGCAACTTAATCAATAAAAGCTAAAACAGCATAACCCCGTTTTCATGGAGTTATGCTGTCGAAAGTTATTGTGAAGATTAAGCTTTCAGTAAGCTGTCAACCAGTTTGACGGCGCCGTTTGCGTCATCACTGTAACCGTCTGCGCCGATTTCATCAGCAAAAGCTTGAGTTACAGGAGCTCCGCCAATAATAATCTTGGCTTTGCCTTTGAAATTGTTGACGATTTCTTTCATATAGGGCATCGTGGTTGTCAACAATGCGCTGCATCCCAAAACTTGAGCGCCTTGTTCCAGCGCGGCTTTGTATTTTTCAACATCGCAATTAACGCCGAGGTCGATTACATCATAACCGGCGCCTTTAAGCATAATTGCAACGAGATTCTTGCCAATGTCATGCAAGTCACCCTTTACGGTACCAATTGCAACTTTGCCCAATGACTTGCGTCCTGAACTTGCGAGTAACGGTTCAATTAAGGACAAACCAGCTTGCATCGCCCGCGCCGCAATCAACAACTCCGGAACATAAACTTCGTTCTTAGAAAAGCGATCACCGATTTCACGCATCGCCGGAATCATACCCTTGTCAAGAATCGTATTGATGTCTTCTTTGCCATCAATAGCTGCTTGTACAATCGCCGACACATCGTTTCTCTTACCTGTCATCACCGCTTTCTTTAAAGCTTCGAAATCAATCATTTTAACCGTCTCCGCGTTAATGTTGTTTTGGAAAATATCCAATTTTTTCCATTATATTAATATTTTATCATGTTTTTTCTGCCGTTTCTTGTTTTATTTTGTTAATTTTTGCTCTATATTAACATTATTTAATATTAAAGCTATATTTTTTATAAAGTAATATAAAATATGAAAATTAAAGAATTTGAAAACGATACTTTTATTGAGGGCGCTGTCGGTGCGAATGTTTCATTCCATTCTATAACCTGGAACCGGGGACGCCGGCAGGCGTTGATTCCCTCCGGCGGTAATATTAATTATCACTCTCTGCCACTTTCAGGAACAGTCCCGCACAGCCATGAATTTGCTGAAATAATTTTGATTTTGAGCGGTAAAATTTATCATCGAACGAACGGTGAGCGGCAGTTGCTCAATAAAGATTCACTCGTTTTTGTCCGCCCCAGCGACCGCCACGGTTTTGAACCGGTTGAAGAAAAACCCTGCGAAATGATCATTGTCGCTTTTCAATTGGAACTGTTTTTGACCTTAAGCCGTTATCTTGAAGATGATATGTTTCTACATAAGTTTACTGAACCGGTGTTGCCGCCGGTTTTTCAGCTTGACGGACATGAAGCGAATGAGTTGAGCACCCGGTTACTAACCATCAATTCCTCCAGCAATACATCGGCAGTCAGAAAGATTAAGATGAAAATTATTTTAGCAGACCTGTTTACCCGGTTCTTTCTCGATGAGGCGTATGCCCTTAAAGAACAGCGCATACCGCAATGGCTTGAGGATGTTTGCCAGAGAATGAGAAATCCTGAAAATTTTATTAAGGGATTGAAACGGATGCAACATCTGGCTGGTTGCACCCCTGAACATTTATGCAAGTCATTTCGTCGCTATCTGGGCAAATCTCCCACAGAATTTATCAATGAATTGCGCATAAACTATGCAGCCAGGCAACTTGCTGATGAAAGTGAAGAAATCAGCGGCATAGCTTATGACCTTCATTTTCAAAGTTTAAGCCGTTTCTACCATCTCTTCAAAAAATTTTACGGGGTATCTCCCGCCAAATATCGTTTGCGCGCCAAAACCGGAAAACGCATTATCTGATTGCCAAAAAGGCAACAGTATATCTTTTATTTCTTTTCGCTCGCAGCGGAAACTGACGCAATCGGACTGGCGGGGACAAAATAGAGCAACGAGCCGTTGTAGTTAACCGCTTCAAGCTTATAGTGTTCATAAATCCAGGCTGGAACTTTAGCTTTTTTGTCCGGAAATGCCGAGACAAAAAGCGGGAATTTTGCTATCTGCAATTCAATGAAAGTTCTTACTCTGTCTTTTTCCAGCAGTTGCTCAACCACACTGAAATTATCTATTCCAGCCCGCAATCCTGTTTCCGCATAATATACTCCCTGCATATCACTCAAGATATTCACAACTTTATTGTTCCCGGCATTTGCCAGAATAAATCTGACGTCGGCTTCCATCGGGTTGATTTGCTGCATTTCAATTATTCCATTCATTGTGCGCGAAATTCCTGACCCCAGACGGATTACATCAAATGGGAATGAGATGACCGCACAAATGGCAAGAAACAGCGCCGGGAATAAAAGAATTTTAAAGGAACCGTCAATAAGTTTTGCTTTTGCGAGTCGTATCAGGCGGTCGGTAAAAATAAAAAGCATCATCATTGCCGGCCAGCATACGCCTGGAAGATTTAATATATGCGACCGCCCTTGATAATAAGCAAATAAACCAATTCCCAGAACGGATAAAAATAAGCTTAATCGCGAGACTAAATTAAATTTACCAGCTGCGAAATCATGAATACCCGCAGTCAGTCCCAGCACATATATCCCGGCAATAAAACACCACGCCGCGGGCATTCCCGGCATCGGCAGCATCATATAACCGCCACTGTAAAATATATTCAGGTATCTCAGCAGCGATATCACCGGAGGCGGATTGCCATTGTCGATCCATAATAACGCAAATGTCAGGAACAGCGCAACCGAAAAACTGATGACATATAAAACTATCAGTCTGAAAGCCTCTTTTTTGCCGGAAGTAAAAATAAATTCAGCAATCAATACCCCGCCGAATGCGCCGGCCGTTGCGATGCCGGAGTCAACATTCCACAATAATCCGCAACCCGAAATTGCGCCGCATACCGCCAGCCAATATTTCTGTTTACTGGTAATAAGCATGTAGTAACCCAGTAGCGCTATTGCCGGACCCAGCAGTCGTACGGGAAAATAGGCAAAATATGGGTCAAGCTTGAATGAACTGTTTTGATGCAGAAAAACACTCATGCCAAAGATGTAAAATAAAATCAACGCAAAACCAATTACCAAAATCTTGTTTTTAAGAATCCGGAACATGGTCCAGTAGATACAGAAAATTGCAACCATGTATAATATTCCCATTATTATTGAAATATTGAATACTCCGGTTCCGGTCAGACTCAACAATGGCGCCAGCATTCTGCAGTAAAATCCGTAAATATGATAATCGTTGAGTCCGGCAACCGCCTGGGACAAGGCGTAAGAAACAATATTGAGATGATCATCGTATTCATTTACCAGCCGGTCTAGCGTATAGATGCGACAACATAAAATTTGCAATAACGGTAATATCAACAATGCCGGCAGCAGTCCTTTTAATAAATAACGATTTAATTTTAACTTTATCGTCAGTGGGATTGCAATTGCCGTAATCAGGCAAATCAAGCCGGTAATAAGCGGATTTTTCATTACCGGCGAAAATAGTACGGACAAAAATTGCGGATCAAAAATGAAATTTACCGCGGCAAGCAGAATCAGTATCACCGAAATCGAAAAACTGTAATATCGACGATTCCGGGAGCAGTTTGCCACAGGTGCCATAATAGTTCGGATAATATTTTTGCAGCATAAAATTGAACCCCAGCAGAGTAATGGCGACAGGAGCACAACCGTGACAAATGTCGTGCGTTCCTGATATTCCGGGAATAACAAATTTTTAACCCGGGGAATGAATTCAGCGGCAATCCGGGCTTTTTCTTTTTCGTTTACTCCTGGAACAAGGTGAAAAATAATGCAGCCAATACAGCTAAGACAGAAAGCCGCAATCAGAAATTCAAATATTATTGCAAATATCTCACGGGTTGAATCTTTTTTTATCATTGCAACTGCTGGTAATTGTTTTCAGTTATTTATGATTAAATGCTTATTTACCTTAACGAACCCCAGTACATTCTTTAGTGGTATTAAGCAAATGAGCAACTCAACCGGGAGCGGTGTTTCACGATTAGCGTTGAGAAATGCTGCGATTTGTCCGGCATAAGGAACTTGTATAAGGTCGTAATTGTTAATCAGACGATCTATCAGTTCATGATTGGTTATCGAGCCGTTGTCTGCTTCCATAATTAGTTTTTTATCTGCTTCCGCTTTGGATAAATCATCGGATTCCTGCGAACAAAATTCGGCGAGATGAAGCAGCGCTTTGGCGCGGTCATTGGTGTAAAGTTTCAAAAACTGATAAATGGTGTCGCCCCGTCCCGCCAGATGGAACACGGAGTAAATGACTTCATAAAGAACTTTTTGCGGCAGATTTTTTGCTGCGGTTTTGTCCAGCAGCAGACGGAATGATTCATCGTCAGCAATTGCTGTAATTGCAACGGCGCCCAAAGTGATCAGGCGTGGATTATCCGTTTCCCGGAATATCCGTTTGACTGCAGGATAGGAAACGGTATCGCGAAGCAATGCCAA
Source organism: uncultured Victivallaceae bacterium (assembly GCA_964392985.1). Classification (GTDB taxonomy): domain Bacteria; phylum Verrucomicrobiota; class Lentisphaeria; order Victivallales; family Victivallaceae; genus CAYMSF01. The sequence goes on from CAYMSF010000013.1 coordinate 23,325, forward strand.
TGCCAGCATTGAATTTCCTTGCAGATATACATCGTCAGAATGTAGATGCTGCCGCAGTAACGGAATTGCCTCATTGATACCGTTTTCTCCCGCTATCCGGGCAGCGATGTGTGCGGTGGTATATTCTCCGCCGGCAAGTTCTGCCATGACGGCGTTGACTGTTGCTTCACCAAACGGAATTTCTCCAAGAGCGGTCAACGCACGGCAACGCAACGAAAATGATGGTGAGTCAAGGTATGAAAGCAGCGCTTTTTCAGAGAGTCCGGATTTTATTTCAAGCAGCCGTTCGATATTTTCCTGTTCCTCGCTGGGATTGGCGACCTGTTTGATGCTGTACAGGTTGAATAGCGTGACAATATCTCTCGGGGCGAATGCCAGACCTAAAACTTCACTTACATTCCAGTCTGCCATGGGTTTAAGCCGTATAACTAAAATCAGTCCCGCCAGAAGCAACACGATTATAATCATAAAATAAACTTTGAACATGTTAATTGGATTCAGGTCAAGGGTATTGAGGTATTTAAGAATGCCGCCACCAACAATTGAGCCGGTGAGTCCGGCGACAACACCTGAAATTACATACATGGTTAGTGACGCAGCCACCATTTCTTTTTTTGGAATTGCGCACAGATAATAGTGTGTCATGGATACCCCTGTTCCAATTGCCGCCGCTCCGGCAAGAAAAAACAACCATACTATGTAATACCATTTGAAAGTATCTGGACAGTTTACCCACAGCATACACAATACAATCAACAGACAGTAAAAAAGAATTGCCAGCGGACGCGGGCCCGTTGCCTCTGACAGTATAGCAATCAAATAGGATGTGGCGACAGATCCGCCGATCTGTACCAAAGCAAATAGCAGCGCATGGCTGTCATCTATACCATAACCGCGTTTTAACGCCAACATTGAAATCGGGATGGTAAGGGTAACGGCGGCGCTGATGGCACAACTGGCTCCGAGCAGGCGCATCCGGATGGGGTCGCGCAAGGTTTTAAGTACATCGTCTAATACCGGTTTGCCGGCAGAGGTGCGGATTGCTTCAGTTTCATTGACCCTGCTGATATACCAGGTGGAAACAAAGCCTAAACATGCGCCGGTGATGATACTGCCTATGAAAACCCAGATGGACTGACTCCAACTCATTATTACGATGATCAATCCCAGCATAATCAAGTTTGCCGTATAAAAATATCCAGTACTTTTTGAGGTGAATTTACCCCGGTTTGCGACTGTAGTGATTTCGCCCATCACTGGCTGCATACCAATGACTCCAACCGAACGGCAGGCATAGAATGCAAACGCCGCGATAAGAATAGTGAAAGTTGCGCCATCCGGCATTCCTAACCAGATGAATAATGGTGCTGTCGCCACCAGTAGAATCGAAAAGTTACGTAATAACCAGCACAAGGAGATGGTTTTAATTGCTCCATGCCGCGCCATTAACAGTTTGCCCAGTGGCATACAGAAGAAGCTCAGGAACATCAATGAACCAAGAATTGAAACAGTGTAGTTTGGACAACCCAGTTTAATGGCAAACAGAATAATAATGGTTTCTCCAACGCAGATGTAGGAGAGACCATTAATAAAGTTGAACTTGATATAATTGCGCCGTCCTGCTTCCTGTTGCGAAAGCGACAGCACACCTGGAATAATCATTTTACTATTTAATTTCCATTTTTAATTCTGCACAAGCATCATGCAAAATATATAAATCTGTTTTTCTGGCGGGCTGTAATGGACATAATGCTATAACAGAAAAGATGACGGCGAACATCTGTGGCAACGAAAAGAAAAACCGGTTGATTCGTTTCTTTGGCATCTAATTTGAAAAGTCAGAATCAATCGCGGTTGAAATCTGGCTTTTATCGTCAATCAATAAGTCATGCATTACTGATCATCAGTCCAATTTATAGAGTATAACATAACCAGTTGTAGCATTGATGTCAAGCGTATAGAGTAAAAGTTCCCGTTAGAACAGAACCAATAAGCAATATATACAATGTTTATTTGTATTCCAAAGAAAATTTACGGATAAAATTATTAATCCGCATCCAAAATTAATTTGAATGCGGACAATTAATTATTTTTTTATGGTGATTACCGGGGCTTTTTTCAAGCCGCATGGTTTGATGACATATTCATCCTGCCATTTTTCTCCGGTAGAAATGAACTCATAAGGACCACTCCAGACCGGATTGCGGTCGGCAAGGTGCAACGGCCCATGTGAATTGCGGCGGTGTCCGAATATCTCCACGTTGATTTCATTTATGCCTTTCTGCAAGAATGGAGTAATATTCAATTCTGCCGGTTCCCAGGCAATCACTCCCGCCTCGACACCATTGACATATATCCTGGCGGCAGGCGCTTGAAAATCGGGAATGGAAATATAGCAAACTTCACCTTTTTTAACGGTATTATTGAAATTCATCAAATATGAGACCGCGCCGGAATAGAACGGCAGTCCCTGTTTCGTCCAATCGCCGCAGCGTAATGAGTTTGCCGGAGAAATTATGACCGGATTGGCTGACCCGGTAAGTTTTACACCAAAATTACCAAGCAGGAAAGCACTTTCAAAGCCGGGATGGTTTTCGCTGTATTCGCAGGACAGCAACAGTTCATTACTGCCGGTTTTAAGCATAGCCGGATTTACCGGGAGTCTTTTCAATGAACAGTCTGTCCACCAGCCTGACTGCATGTCTGATGGAATGTGATATCCGTTAATGGTAATGACGAACGTTTCCGGTCTTTCTATTCCCAGATAAAGCGGTCCTCCGGGCAATGTATTTATATTGATATCATATTTGAGTAAAACCGGTATTTTTCTGGCTCCTTCGTTTTTCTTTCTCAACCACGGTTGAATCATGCCGCCGTTGCGAACCGGAACGCCAAGGTGTTTCCGGGCCAGACGGTCGATGCGGAGAATTTCATCCGCGTTCTGCCATTTCCCGTCATCAATCTTATATGCCGGTCTGTCAAGCACCAATACGTTATCTTCCGAAAGCATTATCGGGTATTTTTTTTGAGTTAATGTTATTTCTCGAGTATGATGATAAGTCGGACGCCGTGGAAAGTTTTCTGTCTGACGTTTTTTTGGAACAATGAATAATCTGGAACCAAGTTCTGGAAAACCGGTCGAAATTATGAGATCTTTTCCCGATACGGTGTATTCTGCAGAGAAAATTTCTCCGGATGCCGGATCAATTTCCAATGGAATGCCACGACATCCATTGAACCCGCGAATGGCAACCTCCGGTATTGTTTTGACGCGTTTGCACACCTGCGGTGACTTCTGTTTTACATTCGCATTGCTCATACCGGTATTGCATACGAACAGATAAAAATTATCGCTATCCTCTTTTAACAGGTATAATAGTTCGTCGGTTTTTCTACCGGTTGGCTCAGTAAAATCGATTGAACGACCAATCCCGGCAGCCACCGCGAGTTTTTTTCCGTAAGCCACGGCTTTGACACAATCATTAGCAAATGTAATTGCGTCATTTGAAGCCACGGCATCGACATGTGTTGGCACATCACCGGCGAAAATAACGGTGCCGCCGGTAGACTTGAATTGTTTGAGCAGATCCAGTGTGGTTTTGCGGATAGTAAGCAAAGGTGGAACAATTACAGCTTTATAACTGGCCTGACCAACTTTGAGTACTGGATTTGTGCCGGCAGTTACTTTGCCATGGCGAATCATGATGCTTTCATCACCATAGTCAAAATCCAATCCGGCGCCAAGCAGTGTATCCTGCATTTTGAAAAACCTGGTGTCGTGATCTTTGCTTGTTCCTTTCAGCCAGTTTGGACCTATTTGTGTCCAAAGGCTTTCAACCGGATGGATAACCAGAATATTTCTGACTTCACTGCCATTGAACATCACCCGGTTGATTCTGGCAAAATAGTCTTCAACTTTGGAATATGCCTGCCACCATGAGGATTGATAGAAAATGCTTGCCGGATAATCGCGTTTAGCCTCGGCTTCCATCGTGTACCAGCCCAGATGCAAACAGCGAAGATTGACACCAAGCGCAGTCTGCCAGTCGGAAAGCGCTTTGTATCCTTTGAACGGGAAGTCCCATCCTGTACAGCCGTAGGTTTCACTCAGCCGCCATTTTTGTCCAAACTGCCTGGCTGCAGAACTTAGCTGTTTGGCGGCGGTTGATATCCGCCAATATTCGGTCAGGATGTCTATTCCTGGCGCCTGCATATATTCATAATGCGGCATACATGCGCCGACATAACAGGTTTGAGACGATGGTGAATCCTCTAACATCAGGTGTCCGGTAAAAAGCAACCCGTGCCTTTCACACCATTCTCCAAGCTGTTTTGAAAAAGATTCGACAAACATTGTCGTAGTACAGTCGCAATAGTGGTAAGCCACCTGATTCATTTTTCCTTCCGGTTGTCCGAGCCAAAGTTCCGGCAACCGGTCGGTCAATTCATATCCATAGCGTTGTTTAAATGTTTCCGGCAGCAATCCGGTCCAGGGACAACAGGTGCTGTCATCGGCAAAAATCTTGCCATGTTCCGGCTCATCGGTAAAAATGCCCGGGATCAGTCCGCCGAAATCCTTGCCGTACCGTTTCAGATAGGTTTCATGGGTCACATCAATAAATTTTTTGACGGCTGCCGGGTTCATCGTATCAAGGTAGGTCTGACCGTTGAACCAGTTGCTGGGTTCGTGGAGTTTAATCTTGCATGCCAGAATCATTTCATCTTTTTTAAGGCTTGTCGGAATCTGTTTTTTGCTGATTTTGTGATAAGCATAAGTTCCGTCCTTATTCTTTTTTATCAGAAATATCCATGGTGAATCAGAGGGAACCGGAGTTTTCTGCAAATCAGAGATTTCAGTATAACACAATTCCCGCATCCGGTATTCCGGATTCCGGGTAACCAGTCCGCCGGCAGCGCCGGATGGCCAGCGATCTTCATCATACAGCCATGCCTTCATACCAAGTTTTGAAGCTTCATCCATTGCGGCGTCAAGGCATTTAAACCATTCATCGCCAAGATATTCCGTGTTCAGTCCAACGCGTGCATGCAGAAAAAAACCGCCAAGCCCCATTTGTTTCATCAAGCGTACCTGACGGCGCATTTCTTCAACTTCCAGCTTACCGTTTAATGCCCAGAATAATGTGCCGCGATATTCCGCCGCAGGATTTTTCAGATCTTCGAACAATTGTTTTTTCATTGAGGACTCCATGCCGGATAATTAATAATCTTAACAAAATTGCAAAATACCAAAATACCATTATCTTTAAATTAGCGTTAAAACTGTAATATATCCTTAATTTTTTTGACATTGATTAGCATTATATTGACAAAATGATAAATAAAACAAAAAAGTATGACATACCCGCGAAAAATTTTTTCCAATATTTTGATTTGCCGTTGACGGTTCATCCGATGAGTAATCAAGGAGCGTTGCTGGCGCATAATCACGAATTTTGTGAAATCGCGGTTATTTTTAAAGGGCAGGGAATCCACACATGCAATCACGGAACATCGCCGGTTACTGCCGGTGATGTACTCTTTATTCCACCGGGCGTAGCGCATGGTTATGATGATACCGCCGAGTTGAATTTGACCAATATTCTATATCTGCCTGCCCGGCTTGGCATCTCCGGACTTGATATAGTTTATTCGGAATTTTATGGCATGGCGATTAATAACAAAATTCCTGCCGGTAAAAATTTTGCCGCACCTCTCCTGCACTTGAATCAGGTTGAACTTGCCGAAACGCACCGGTTGTGCCGCCTGTTGGAAAGGGAACATAAGGAATGCAGTTACGGCCATGAATTTGCGAGCCAATCCCTGTTTATGGCATTGCTGCTGGTGCTTACCAGATGCTATGAGCGCTGCAATAAAACCGGGCGCATATCAAACCAAAACCGCATCGGCAATGTTATCGCATATATGAACCGGCACTATTCTGAAAAAATAAGTTTGGAAATTCTCGCCGGAAAAACCGGGATGTCGCAACGCAATATGATTCGTCTGTTTGAAATTGCCACCGGTACAACACCGGTTAAATATCTTCTTCATTTGCGGATTTATCAGGCGTCAATTATGTTGAAGACAACAACATTCAGTGTCAGCGAAATTGCAGAAAAATGCGGGTTTAATGACAGCAATTATTTTACCCGGCAGTTCCATCGTCTTGCCGGAGATTCTCCATCATCATTCAGAAGATCTATAAAATCAGCAAATGACCCGGTTGTGATGTCACCGGTTATCAGATGAGTCGCTTGCAAATATACCATACTTTATTAGGTTTGGTTGCCGATTTTTGTTTAATGGCAAGTTAAATATTTTGTATTAAAGGACGTAAAATTTATATTTTTTCACGGTTTAATTTTGGCTTGATTTATGTTATCAGCTTGCAATTATGGCGAAAACCTGTTAGATTTTATGTCTGGAAAATATTAATGATGCTCGCGTTAAACCGTCACACCAGTTGTGTTGCAAGGTTGTTTCAGTTATGCTTTTCGCATGACCGGTTTACCGCGAATATCTAATGAATGGACGTGATAATTATGGCAGAAAAAAAGAAATTATTCAGAGTTATAATCAAGCAGGATGAATGCAAGGGCTGTGAACGTTGCGTTAATGCCTGTCCTAAATCAGTGTTAAAGATGGTATCGGAACTGAATTTTATGGGGTTCCCCTCTTCATCATACACCGGTTCCGGCTGTATCGGTTGCGGCGCTTGTTTTTATAACTGTCCTGAGCCGGGGACGATTACCGTAATTGAAGAGATTGAAGAAATCCCGGATAGCGAGTCTAATGAAAAAAAATGACGGGGAGTCTTGTGGTATGGAACATACGAATAAATTACTGCTGAAAGGCAATGAAGCTGTCGTCTATGGCGCATTACTGGCCGGATGCGATTGTTTTTTTGGTTATCCGATTACGCCCGCAAGCGAAATAGCGCATGCCGCGGCTGAGTATTTTCCGCGTTTAAAACGGGTGTTTCTTCAAGCTGAATCAGAAACTGCCGCCATCAATATGGTGTTGGGTTCGGCGGCTGCCGGACGACGGGTGATGACTGCATCCTCCGGTCTCGGCATCAGCTTGAAACAGGAGGGAATGTCCTATCTGGCCGCCAGTGAACTGCCCGCGGTCATAGTTGATATTATGCGCAGCGGTCCGGGTCTGGGTAACATAGGTCCGGAACAGACTGATTATTTTCAAGTTGTAAAAGGCGGCGGTCACGGTGGATACCGTTGTATCGTACTGGCGCCTAATTCTGTCCAGGAAATGTGTGATTTCGCCTTGACGGCATTTGACCTTGCGGACCGGTACTTGATTCCGGTTTATATTTTAACTGACGGTGTTGTCGGGCAGATGATGGAGCTGGTCGAACTGCCGGAACCGGTCGGACGCCGTCCCAGTCCGCCCTGGGCATTGGATTCTGATTGTAATCCGCGAACCAATATGATTACTTCAATTTTTCTGGAGTACGACGATTTGGAACACCGCCGCTCATTGCTGGAGGCAAAATACGCGAAGATTGTGGAAAAAGAACAACTCGCGACTGAGTATATGGTTGATGACGCCGATGTGGTTATTACCGGTCATGGTATTATCAGCCGGTTGATCGTTTCAGCAGTTGATGCTCTGCGTGCCAATGGTGTTAAGGCTGGCATGATTCGTCCGATAACCTTGTTCCCGTTCCCGGTCTCAGCGTTCAGCCGGGCTGCAAAACATGTTAAGCAGTTTTTATGCGTTGAGATGAGTAACGGACAGATGCTCGAGGATGTAAAGTTGTCAATAGATTGTTCACGACCCGTCCAGTTGTTGAGTCGGATGGGGGGCAATATCCCCAGTGTCGACAGTATAATTGCTGCAGCGGAAAAAATTGTGTCCGGCACCGGTAAAAAGTGTTCAGGAGGCAATAAATGACAATAAGTAAAGTTAAATTCGGCAGAAGTAAAGGATTTTTCGATGTATTTGAACGCCGCCCCGGTGCTATTAAGAAGAATATGCATTTTTGTCCCGGGTGCGGTCATGGTATTTTGCATAAATTACTAGCGGAAACCATCAGCGATTTTGATATTAAGGACAAAACGATTATCATTGCTCCGGTGGGTTGTTCTGTTTTCGCCTATTATTATTTTGACTGCTTCGGTATTTCCGCACCCCATGGACGGGCGCCGGCGGTTGCGACCGGCTTGGTGCGTTCCAATCCGGATACGATTGTCGTATCCTATCAGGGTGACGGCGATTTGGGCGCAATCGGCTTCAATAACTTCATTCAAGCCGCAAATCGCGGTGAGAATATTGCAGTATTTTTTATTAATAACGCTATTTACGGTATGACTGGCGGACAGATGGCGCCGACTACTTTGCCGGGGCAGAAAACTGCGACATCACCTTTCGGGCGTTCTGTCACCAACGAAGGTTATCCGTTGAAAGTTTCCGAAATGGTTGCGACACTTGATGCTCCGGTTTATGTCGAACGGGTATCGTTGAGTTCAACCAAAAATATTATGAAGACACGTCAGGCAGTACGCAAGGCGTTTCAGAATACGATTGACAAGAAAGGATTTTCGATGGTCGAGATATTGGCCGGTTGCCCGACCAATATGAAGATGAACTCAAGGGAAATGAATGAGTTTATCGACACCAGAATGACCAGCTATTTTCCGCTCGGATGTTTTAAAGATATTGCTGATACCCGTGATCCTATCAAACGGCCGGAAGGTATTTACGACGCTGAACAGGTCAAAGAAGTGCTTTATCCAGTGAAAGTTTCAAAAGGAGTCAGCGCCGATTTCCAAAATGAGTCAAAGATTTTCCAGAAAGAACGCAGAATTAAGATTGCCGGTTTCGGTGGTCAGGGTGTCCTCAGTCTGGGAATGATGGCGGCGACGATGGGCAAATTACGCAATTTCAATGTGACCTGGCTCCCCTCTTATGGTCCGGAAATGCGTGGCGGTACCGCCAATTGCAGTGTTATTATCAGCCGCGAAAATATCGGTTCCCCGATTATTGACAAAGAATGTAATCTGCTGATAGTATTGAATCAGCCGTCAATTGACAGATTTCTGCCTGAATTAAAGCAGAAAGGCGTTCTGATTTATGACAGTTCCACTATTACTCTGCCGTCATGTTCCGCGGATAAAATTATTTATGCGGTGAAAGCATCTGATATTGCCAAAAAGATTGGCCACCTGCGTTATGCCAACTCCGTGATATTGGGAGCGCTTGCTGTTGTAATGGAGGATTATTTCCTCAGCGGCAAAGACCGCAAGGACTTTGACTGTGCGTTTGAAGAGGCGATTATGGATTGTTTTGCTGACAAGCAGAATGTAATTCAAAAGAATATTGAAGCGTTTTATGCCGGCAAGAATGCTGTTGAAGCGCTTATTTCCAATCCCAGACCGTAATAAACGCGGAAAGGCGTGAAATGTTAGCAAAACGAATTATTCCTTGTCTTGACGTTACCGGTGGACGGGTCGTCAAAGGAGTTAATTTTGTCAATTTGATTGATGCCGGCGACCCGGTCGAGGCAGCCGTTGAGTATGACCGTCAAGGCGCGGATGAAATCGTTTTTCTCGATATCACCGCTTCGAGTGATAACCGTGAAACCATGTATGATGTTGTCAAACGTACGGCAGAGCGGGTATTTATTCCGGTTACTGTCGGCGGCGGCATCCGTTGCGTTGATGATATGCGCAGAATGCTCAATTCCGGCGCCGACAAAGTGTCGGTAAATACCGCGGCAATTTTAAATCCCGAATTAATCAGCGCCGGCGCGGAGCGTTTCGGCAGTCAATGTATTGTCCTGGCGATTGATGCCAGAAAGGTGCCAGGCACCAGCGGGCGTTGGCAGGTTTTTACTCATGGCGGCCGTAATCCTGTTGCATTGGACGCGGTTGAATGGGCACGCCGCGGCGTGGCAATGGGGGCCGGTGAAATATTGCTCACCAGTATGGATGCCGACGGGACCAAAGATGGTTATGATTGTGAGCTTACCCGTGCCGTTTCAGAGTCCGTTTCGGTTCCGGTAATCGCCTCCGGCGGCGCAGGAACACTTGAGCATTTGCTGGAAGTGCTTGAAGTTGGCAAGGCTGACGCAGTACTTGCCGCCAGCATTTTCCATTTCGGCACCTTTACTGTGCCGCAGACGAAAGCCTTTTTGCGGGCGCATAACATTCCCGTCAGAATTTAGCGAATCAGTATAAATTTTATATATCCAACGGAGGTATATTGTGGATAAAAATGAATTAGAACAGGCCAGTCTGGCTTATCATTCCAGTCCGGTTCCCGGCAAGTTTGCGATGCATTCCTTAAAACGCTGTGCGACGCAGCAGGATCTTTCTCTGGCATATACTCCCGGAGTTGCCAAACCATGCCTCGAAATCAAAGCTAATCCGGTTGATGTTTGGAAATACACCTCGCGTTCCAATCTGGTTTCCGTCATCAGTGATGGCACTGCCGTACTTGGACTGGGCAATATCGGACCCGAGGCAGGAATGCCGGTAATGGAAGGTAAATGTGTCCTGTTTAAAAAATTCGGTGGTATTGACGCGATTCCGCTATGTCTGAAAAAAGTATTTAATGCCGATGGCAGAACAAATGCGAAAGCATTGATTGAGACGGTTGAACGTCTTGAACCAAGTTTTGGCGGTATCAATCTGGAAGACATTGCCGCGCCTGCCTGTTTTGAAGTTGAACAGACGTTGAAGAAAACAATGAATATTCCGGTTTTTCATGATGATCAGCATGGTACGGCAATCATTTCCCTTGCAGGAATTATCAATGCGTTGAAACTGGTTGGAAAGAAGCTGGAAAACTGCCGTTTCGTTGTAAATGGTGCCGGCGCTGCCGGAATCGCCTGCAGTGAGTTTTATATTTACGCCGGCGCTAAACGGGAAAATTTTCTCCTTTGTGATTCAAAAGGTGTCATAAGCAAAAAACGCACAGATTTAAATCCGGAAAAGGCCAGATTCGCCGCTGACACAACCGCGGAAACTCTTGCCGATGCGATGAAAGGTGCGGATGTTTTTATTGGCGTTTCCACCGCCGATTGTGTAACGAAGGCGATGGTCAGTCAGATGGCGCCGGGCGCAGTTCTTTTCGCCATGGCAAATCCCGCTCCGGAAATTTTTCCGCAGGATGCGCTTGATGCCGGCGCGGCGATTGTCGGTACCGGTCGGACAGACTTTCCAAATCAAGTTAATAATGTACTTGGTTTCCCCGGTATTTTCCGCGGCGCGCTTGATGTTCGCGCTACCGATATTAATGAGCAGATGAAACTCGCCGCCACAAAGGCTTTGACCTCAATTGCATGCGAAACAATCTCTCCCGAGGTCTATGCCATACTTGCCGCCGCTTATCCTAAAGATGCCGCTGCCGGTATGTTTGAATTGAATGCCGGGCTTCGTTCTAATATGGTCATTCCCAAGCCATTTGATCCGAGAGTTGTACCGCGGGTGGCCAGATTTGTCGCCGAGGCGGCAATAAAATCCGGCGTTGCACAATTACCGATTGACGATTTCGACGCTTATGAACAGGCGGTAGCAATCAGAATCAAAGAGATGAATAATTAAAACTCTATAAGGTTGAAATTTTAAAATAGATTGCGAAGATTTTGAGAATTGGTTCGTATTCTGAGAGGTTGCCGATACCGAGGTATCGAAAATTTCGAAGAGTGCGAATCCAAAATCAAAAGATCGCAACCGCTTTGCGACGAGGGTCTTGCGGTTGTCTTTTTCCGTTCCTTCTTCAGTCGATATTCATATCGCCAGTCAGTCGGATCGAAAAAATCCAATCCACAATCCGACTCGTCTATTTTAAAATTTCAAACTTATAGAGTATAACGCCCGTGTGGTTTGTCATACCGGCATATATTTTATGCGGAGCATTATTTGATGAATGAGATGAAAGACTGGTTCAACAGTATCGCGATCTGGGCAAATATCATTGCTTTCATCCTTTGCGCGATTCAAGGAATGTTTTGCTGGTTGCATGGACGCGATAAAGCCGAATAAACAGGCAATAAGAAATGTCGGAAGAACTATTCAAAAAAATCGAATCAGATACAGCATTATCCGCAGATGATCTCCGGCAGATCCTGGAGCTGGATGATTCCGCCAGTTTAAAACGGCTCTTTCATGCGTCATATCAAACCAAACTCAAATATGTCGGCAATCAGGTTTATTTGCGCGGTATCATTGAAATCAGTAATATTTGCGGCAAAGACTGTTTTTATTGCGGAATCAGGCGCAGCAATCCAACTCCCCGCCGTTTTCAGTTGACGCATGATGAGGCATTAAGCGCGGCGTTATGGGCTGACCAGCGTCAATACGGTTCCATCGTAATTCAAGGCGGCGAACGCCAGGACGCTGCGTTTATTGACTTCATTACCACGTTGGTAAAAACCATAAAAACCAAAACTGAAGGGCGGCTTGGCATCACCTTGTCGCTTGGCGAGCAAAGCCATGAAGTTTACCGGAACTGGTTTGATGCCGGAGCACATCGTTATCTGTTGCGGATTGAATCTTCAAATCCGGAATTATATCGTAAATTGCATCCTGCTGACCATTCCTGGCAGCAGCGTCTTGAGTGTTTGCATTCATTGCGTCGTGCCGGGTTTCAACTGGGTACCGGCGTGATGATAGGTTTGCCATTCCAGACAACCGCTGATCTGGTGCAGGATCTTTTGTTTTTTCAGCAGCTTGATGTTGATATGGTAGGCATGGGACCATATTTAACCCATCACGAAACACCTTTGGCGGCAAGTATGCCGGAGTTTAACAATACTATTCAACTCAATATGGGTTTGAAAATGATTGCCGCCGCCAGATTACTGCTGAAAAATGTAAATCTCGCCTCGACAACAGCATTGCAGGCATTGGCGCCTGACGGACGGGAACAGGGATTGCTTGCCGGCGCCAATATTATCATGCCGAACATTACCGCGGTTGAATACCGTTCTTCATATCAGTTATACGACAATAAACCGTGCCTGGATGAAAATTCTGAACAGTGTAAACTGTGTCTGGAACGACGGATAAAATCAATCGGTGAAACTATTGCCTGGAGCAAATGGGGTGATTCCCCGCATTTTAAACCGGCGGGAAGCACTCCTTCAACAGAAAAAGAGGTAACATAATGCAAATTATTTCCAGTCAGATTAAAGAATTTATGGGAAACTCTTCATTCATCCGTAAGATGTTTGAAACCGGTATTGAATTGAAAAAACAATATGGCGCTGAAAATGTTTATGATTTCAGCTTGGGCAATCCCGACTTGCCGCCACCGGAGGATGTCGGCAACGCGCTGGGACAGGTATCCGGTCAGATGGGGCAGCCGTTTGCGCTCGGTTATATGAATAACGCCGGGTATCCGGAAGTCCGCGCCGCTGTTGCCAAAAAACTGACCGAAGAGCAGGAAGTTGAGATTACTGCGGATAATGTTGTTTTAACCTGTGGCGCGGCTGGAGCAATCAATGTCTTTTTCCGTGCGATTCTTGATCCCGGTGATGAAGTCATCTGCCCGGCGCCTTATTTTGTTGAATACGGTTTTTATGTCAGTAATTTTGGCGGTACCCTGCGTCCGGTAAAGTCAAAACCGCTGACTTTTGAACTTGATTTTGAAGCCATGGAGCTGGCGTTTACTCCGAAAACCCGTGCCGTACTGATTAATTCTCCAAACAACCCGACTGGACAGATTTATTCCCGTATTGAACTGGAAAAACTCAGTCTTTTAATGCGGAAATATTCAGATTTGTACGGACGTCCAATCTATCTGGTTTCCGACGAGCCCTACCGCTTTCTCAATTATGACAATCTGCCGATTCCGTCGGTGTTTGAATTGTATCCGTACAGCGTCATTGTCAGTTCATATTCAAAGAAACTATCGTTGGCCGGCGCCAGAATCGGATATTTTGCCGCCAATCCTGCTATTCCGGCGATAGCGGAATTGATGGGTGCTGTGATTATGACCAATCGTATCCTTGGATTCGTCAATGCGCCGGCGATAGCGCAACGCGTTTTGCTACATTCCATCGGCAATTCCGTGGATATTACAATTTACCGTGAACGTCGCGACGCGATGGCGCAGGTGCTGGACAATGCCGGTATTAAATATTCGATGCCGCGTGGAGCTTTCTACTTCTTTCCTCAGTCGCCAATACCTGATGATAAAGAATTTGTTCAGGCGTTGCTGGCGCAACGTGTTCTCGCCGTACCGGGTTCAGGATTCGGTTATCCGGGTTATTTCCGTCTGGCGTTCTGCACCGGACTGAATGTAATTAAGAATTCCGGCGAAGCTTTCATCCGTGCAGTTAAGTCTGTGCGCGGCTGATTTATTTGCGAGCCACTGTTGTAGAAATATATTGACAAACGTCTATGTCTAAAATTCTGCGCTTTCCTGGAATGCAGTTGCGAAGGTTATTGTGTTGAACGGGTGGGAATCTGTTCCTTAATGAGTTTTGCTCCTGGAATTTTTGCGATATGCGGTGGGTGAAACTCCGGTATGCTTCTTAAACAGTTTGCTGAATATAAAAATATCCGAATAACCGACGATTCCGGCAATCTGGATGATTGAATATTCCGTTGACGACAACAGATATACTGCCTGATTTATCCGGGCGCGGGTAATGCTTTCCCTGAAAGAAGTTCCTGTATGCTGTTTGAACAGCCGGGAAAAATGTTCAGGCGAATACCCGGCTTTGCCCGCCAGTTTTCGCAGTAGATAATCCTTCTCCGGGTGCTCATTGATTTTGGTATAAAGTTCGCGGATATATTCAGAAATACGACTGAAGGCATTCAGTTGCGTGTCACTCGTGTCAAGATGTACTATTTCCAGCAGTGCTGCAGTCAGCCATTTTTCAGCGCCGTTATTATCTTTGCGGTAATAGCAATCCAACATGCGGTGCAGAATATTGACAAAGAAGACCGGATCGGATATTTTGCGGCATAACGCCGGAAGTTCTGTGGTATCCGCGTTGACGGTATTACCATTATTATCGATCATTTCAAAATGCGTATAAATTACCACCAACGGTTCTTCCTGATCGGTGTCAGCATAGAGCGTCATGCCCGGGCGGAACATGAAACAGTCACCGCCATGCAGTTTGTATTCCTGCCCGTCCAGCGTCAAACGCCCCTTGCCTTCAATCAGGAACCACAAATCAAAATCCTTAAACGGACGGTTGCGTAAATCCCATATCCAGTCCGCTTTGCAGAAGACTTTCCCGAGAGAATTGATCCGAACCATGTTTTGTTCATTAAATATCATAAAAGTACAAATATATTGCCGTGTTAGGACATTTACAGGTAAAAATTATTCAGCTATATTATACTCATATCTTTTAAAATAACAAAGCAAAGATGAAAAATAATGAATGATCACGACAAAAACATTGTTAGAGAACTCGCAATTAAGTATGCCGAACTGGCAAATTCCCCAGCAGAGAAAATTAAACGTGATATGTGGCGGGCGAAAAACAGTTTCAAACTGACCAGGCCGCTGATTTATGTCCGCGCCTATGCCTGGAATGAAATGCCGATGTCAAAACTGCAAACCACTGATCCGGTTTGCCGGCAGATAGAAAATTTCTTTCGCAATGAATTGTTTCGCGCCACCTTTGCCGATGATTATATTTTCGAGCCATGGTATTCACTCAACTGCGTATGTAAACATACCGGATGGGGCCTTGACAGCAAGCGGGAATACCCCGGGGAAACCGAAACGCTGGAAGCTTTTAAATATGATTATTCAATCAAAAATCTTGATGATACTAAAAAAATGCGGAGTCCTGTTCACGCTGTTGACGAAGTCGCAACAGCCGAAATGCTGGCAAAAGTGCAAGATTTGATTGGCGATATCCTGCCGGTAGACCTGGTGCGCGGGCCATATTGTCGCACCTGGACCGCAGATATTTCCACTGACTTGGGCAGATTGCGCGGAATGGAGAACTTAATGCTGGATATGTACGAAAATCCTGCATGGTTGCACTCGCTGCTGAAATTCATGAGCGAAGGTGTTCAGGCCAATCAGGAACAGGCCGAAGCTGCCGGTGATATCGGTTTGACTTTCACTTACAATCAAGCGATGGCCTATGCCGAAGAATTACCGGATCCGGCTCCAAACGTCAACGGTGTAAAACGTGAACAGTTATGGTGCTTTACTGCAGCACAGGAATATGCGCTAGTATCGCCGGAAATGCACGAAGAATTTCTTTTACGTTATCAGCTGCCGGTAATGAAAAAATTCGGACTGGTGGCTTACGGTTGTTGTGAAGACCTGACCAACAAAATCAGTATGTTGCGGCAAATTCCAAATTTGCGTCGTATTGCGGTCAGCCCGTTCGCGAATGTTAAAAAATGCGTGGAACAGATTGGCACGGACTATGTTATCAGCTACCGTCCAAGTCCAGCGGACATGGTCTCTTTTGGCTTCGACGAAGCACGCATTCGGAAAATCCTGGAACGCGACCTGGGTTATCTTAAAGGAACTTATTTCGATATTACTCTTAAAGACGTTGAAACGGTACAGTCCGACCCCGACCGCATTCGCAAATGGGTAAAGCTAACCCGGGAAATCATAGCCGAAACCTGTTAAAAAATTCCATGAGAATTAGATAATCGCGAGATACTTATGCGATATATATAGTTATTATCGCGCGAAAAACGCTATGTTTTTAAACTTAAGTACGTTACTTATCAAAACAAGGAAATCTACTCGATATAGACGCGTTCTGCTCTTGAGCCGATGGAGCAAAGCATTTCATAGACATGAGTGCATTTAAGGCTGGCCCAGTGATCAGCGGCAATCGTATTGTCACCTTGAGTACCGATACAAACCACTTCATCGCCGGGTTGCGCTTCAGGGGCGGGCTCCAGCGATACGGTAGTATAGTCCATGGAAACCCGTCCAATTACCGGACAGAGTTGTCCATTGATAAGAACGTAACCGCGGTTGGACAGCGCCAGGGGCAGGCCGTCGGCATAGCCGGCAGCGATAGTGCCGACGAGAGTCTCTTTCATCAGCCGGCAGGTGCGGCCGTAACCGATAGAGGAGCCAGCAGGCAGGCGGCGTACCGATGCCAGTCGGGTTTTTAAAGAAACTACCGGCTCCAATCCCATCATTCTCCGTCCCTGACTGTCAAAAAGTCCATAAAGGTTGATGCCGGTACGGACATGAGTAAACGGCGTGGTACAGGTATCCGGGAAATTATTAATCGCATCGCTGTTGGCGATGTGAATTTTGCTGAAAGTAATGCCGTCGGCGCGGAGTTGGTTTAATAATTCCGTAAACTTGTTGATTTGATTGTTCGTATATTCATCCCCCCCCTGATATGCAACCGGGAAATGAGAATAAATACCGTTAAAATTTAGATTGGGAAGCTGGTGAATAAGTTTAATCTGTTCACAGGCGTCTTGAACGAGCAGTCCAAGTCTGCCCATACCAGTGTCTATTTTTAAATGGCATTCAACCGTTTTTCCCTGTTTTACGGCTTCGCGGCTGATTTCTTTTGCGGAGTTGACGTCACTGATGGGGCAGATGATGCCGGCGGCGACAGCCGGGGGTATTTCACCGGGAAGGATGCTGCCGAGAATTTGTACCGGCAATCCTTTATATGCCAGTTGCATGGCTTCATTAAGTTCTGCCACGCCGAAACCGGCAGCACCGGCGGATTTGAGTGTTTCCGCAATTTTTAGTACGCCAAGTCCATAGGCATCGGCTTTAAGTATGGCAATGACAGCGCATGGCAAGACGTTATCGCGAATTTTGGTAAAATTGGACTTCAGTTTTTCCAGACTGATTTCCACCCGTACGCGGCTTTCGTAAGATTGTTGCATAATATAATGGAACTCCAGTTTTGTTATGGCACACACGTGAAATCGGCGCCAATCCGGGTAAAATCTTTGATAAAGTCAGGATAGGTGACGGCCGCGGATTCTGCGGTGCTGATGCAAGTTTCACCGTCTGCGACCAGACCGGCGATTGCGAGTGCCATGACGATGCGGTGGTCGCCGTGTCCATTAACTTCTGTGCCATGCAGGTTGCCGCCTTTGATTATCATGCCGTCATCAAGTTCAGTGATGTCGGCGCCCATTTTGCGTAATTCAGCGGTCATGCAGGCGATGCGGTCAGTCTCTTTAATTCTTGCCTGGGGTACATTGAGCAGGCGGGTGGTGCCTTTTGCCACAGCTCCAACCGCCGCCATAATCGGCAATGCGTCCGGAGTGGCATTTAAATCAACATCCATTCCACGCAGAAACTCACCGGGTTTGACTACTGTTGAATTGGCGCCGCGTTTGATATTTGCACCCATCCGTTCAAAATAATCAAAGACATCCTTGTCCCCTTGAAGATCACTGAAATCAAGATTGCGGATTTCGACCGCGCCGCCGGCAATTGCACCAGCGGCAAGCGGAAATGCCGAGGTCGAAAAATCAGCCGGCATGGTCCATTCAAATGCGGGGAATTGCTGTCTGCCGGGTATTTTAAACCGGGTCATGTCAGCGGAACGTTCATATTTTATGCCCAACCGGTCAAGCCAGCCCAGAGTTATCTCGACATAAGGCCGTTCGTTTAAATTGATCACTTCTATTTCGGTGTCATTTTCTGCCGTTGGCGCGGCGAAGAGCAGGGCGGTAACGAACTGCGAACTTTTGCCATCAACGCTGGCTTTGCCGCCGCGAAGCGGGCCATGAACTGATATCGGACATTTTCCTGCAGTGGAGGTTGTTTTAACACCAAGCATTTCGAGCGCTTCGAGCAGCGATTTCATGGGTCTGGTACGCAACGAACTGTCGCCATCAAATTTAACTTTAAAACCGGCCGTTGCGCACAATCCGGAAAAGATGCGCAGACTGGTGCCGGAATTGCCCATATCGATAACCGCGCCTGGATTGATGAATTTACCGCCGGTACCGGTGATTTCCCATCGGTCGGTATTTTCATTAACTGTGGCACCTAATTTTTGGGCGGCATTCAAACAGGAACGGGTATCTTCTGATTCAAGCGGGGCATGAATCACGGAGCGTCCGTTCGCCATTGTAGCGGCGGCGACAGCTCTTATACTATGTGATTTTGAACCGGGAACGGCGATGACACCATTCACTTGAGATTTTTTTACGATAAGTTTCATACTATTCCTGAATTTTATTTGCCAGTGTAAGTTATTGCGCCCATATAGAGATTATACAACCTTATGCTGCATAGTAGTAAATGAATATATCGCCGCTAATCTTTAAAATCAAACATGGTTTTAGTAGATGAGCCGCGGGCAAAATAAATTCTGCCCGTTTCCTGTTTTTAGCTTTGCAGAGTAATTGAGAACAAAACAAAAAGGTAAAATATGAGGTTTAGATGGCAATCAGATAAAGTGTGGTGAATCCGAAAATCATCATCGTTGGAGTATCCATGGAATGCGGTGCGGTTGCTTCAAGAAATGTCATCAACGGCGGGATAATCAGCATCGCCATGAAAAATTGATTTAAAGAGTTAAAATCAGAGTAGAACATCGCGGTAAAAATTAGACCACTGAGATAGACACATGCGCTACCGGCGTATGAACGGACATAACGTTTGTGAATAAACCACGCCGGCGCCAGATATTTTTTCTTGCCCCAGTATATTCCGACCGGTTCTGCCAATCCATCACCAATACCGACAATAAAAATGATGATGAATACCAGATGCGGCGCGTGAATATGTTCAAAAAATTCTTTGAACACCGTTCCCAGAATCAATCCCGGCAGAATATTTCCCAGAATAATCCATTGCAAAGTATGCGGACGGTCTTCGGGACGATCCAGCGAATTAAACTGGAGCATGAAAAAACGGGAATGCTCCCGCACCGGTTTTATTAGCAACAGAAAAACCAGCAGCACCAGCAGTGATTCCCATAAATGCGGGAGGATGCCGTGGGGATGCATTTTGCCGTCCGGCATCCCGCCAAAACTTATCAGCGGAACCAGATAAGCGGCAAAATGTTGTAATTTACGGGTGTAATTTACTTTGAACCAGGAGTCATGACAGGTGATGATGTAGCCACGTTCATCAGTTTGACAGTAACGGCGGCATAACATCCCGCCGGCAAGTGACATCAGAATCATTATCGCCAGTTTTACCAGACAGAACGCAAAAAACAGATAGTTGCCGAACAATCCCGGTTGATAAAACCAGGTAACCATGGCAAGTGCCAGCGCACCCAGTATCCAGCCGTTTAAGAACCATAAATCAAAGGTTTTTGTCCATTTGGCGGAATAGTCTCCGGCACAATCGCCCGGCAGCATCACCACTTGTTGATTATTCATAAAAATGTCTCCGCACAGCCTATAAAATTGCGGTCTGAATTTTATCACGATTTTGCAACTGATATCAATATGCATTGCCGCGGAATAAAATGCAAGAAAGTTTGCCATGAAAATGGTTGCCGGCGTGATAGTTAGCTCATTCTGTGACGGTGGAATTGCGACATCTCATCAAGTAGTTTTCCGCATTTGAAAAATGTGGTATAATATTCCTGATTTTTTCTGGAAAAAAGTTATTTACGGTGTACTTTATCATGTTACAGTTTTTTATAATTTTTACAGTATAAATTAATATATTGAAATGAAGGAAGGGTTGGCTTATGTCAGAGGCGGAAGATCAGGTAAAAACAACGAATAACGGTAATTACAATGCCGATAATATTACCGTCCTTGAAGGCTTGGAAGCAGTGCGTTTGCGTCCCAGTATGTATATCGGTGATACCGGACAGCGCGGACTGCACCATCTGGTTTACGAAGTAGTCGATAACAGCATTGATGAAGCGCTGGCCGGCTATGCCAAGATGATCAGCGTGGTTATTCATCATGACAACAGCATTACCGTCGTTGACGACGGCCGTGGTATTCCCGTTGATATGCATGAAGGTGAAGGCAAGCCGGCAATTGAAGTCGTATTGACGATACTACATGCCGGCGGCAAATTCAACCATGATTCCTATAAGGTATCAGGCGGTTTGCACGGGGTTGGTGTATCGTGCGTGAACGCGCTGAGTGAGTGGCTGGAGGCGGAAGTTTGCCGCGATGGTGGTACTTACAGTATCCGTTTCGAGCGTGGTAATACGGTTTCCCCGTTAACCCGGCTACATGCATCGGACAAAAACGGTACCAAAGTTACTTTCAAACCTGACGGCACCATTTTTCCTGACACTGTCTATGTCTGGGATATTCTCGCCAACCGTTTACGGGAACTGGCATTCCTCAACAGTGGCATTACCATTACCCTGAAAGATGAACGTCAGCAGGAAAATGGCAGCAGTGAGCGTTTTGAAACATTTCATTACGATGGCGGCATCTGCGAATTTGTCAAGATGCTTAACGATAACAAAGTTGTTTTGAATCCGGATCCGGTATATTTCAAGCTGGAAAAGGATAAGACTGTTGTTGAACTGGCAATGCAGTATAATGACGGATTCAGCGAAAATATTTTCAGTTATGCCAATAATATCAATACGACCGAAGGCGGCACTCATTTAACCGGATTCCAGGCAGCTTTGACCAGAACCGTCAATGCCTATGCAAAAAACAACAACCTGTTGAAAAACGAGAAAGCGATGACCGGAAGCGATACTCGCGAAGGTCTGACCGCCGTTATCAGCGTAAAGTTGTCCGACCCGCAGTTCGAAGGACAGACCAAAACTAAACTTGGCAATGGTGACATAAAAGGGATTGTCGAAACCATCGTAAATGACGGTTTAGGCGATTATATGGAAAAACACCCGCAGATGGCCAAGGATATTATTTCCAAGGGTATTACCGCTGCTCGTGCCCGTGAAGCGGCGCGCAAAGCCAGAGAATTAGTCCAGCGCAAGGGTGCGTTGGATGGTTTTTCACTTCCCGGTAAGCTGGCGGACTGCTCCAACCGTGACCCGGCAAAATGTGAACTGTATATCGTCGAGGGTGATTCCGCCGGCGGTTCCGCCAAGCAGGGTAGAGACAGTAACTTTCAGGCGATTCTGCCCATTCGCGGTAAATTGCTGAATGTCGAAAAATCCCGTTTAGACAAGGTTCTGGAAAACAAAGAGATACAATCGCTGTTCGCGGCGGTCGGTTGCGGTATAGGCGATGAAGATTTTGATGTCAGCAAACGCCGTTATCACCGCATTGTAATTATGACCGACGCTGACGTTGACGGTTCCCATATCCGCACGCTGTTGTTGACCTTTTTCTACCGCCAGATGAAGGCGTTGATTGATTGTGGTGGTATCTATATCGCCAAGCCCCCGCTTTATAAAGTCAAAAAGAAAAAGAAAGAACGCTATATTGATACCGATGAACAACTCGACCAATACCTGTCGGAATTGGGGTTGGAAGATGCGGAAATTCAGGACGCTGCCGGTCAGTCAGTCAGTCGCGAACAGGCGATGCGCCTGACCTCGCTCTTTTCCCGGGTATTGCATGCCAATGTCGGTTTACAGCGCCACGGCATTGATCCTGCCAAATATTTTGGTCTGGTTAACAATGAGGGCAAACTGCCTGTCGCATTAATCACTGTACGCGAAAATGATGGAACTACAACCCAGCAGTTCATCTACAAACCTGAAGATGAAGAGGCATTCATCAAAGCGACTGAAGAACGTCTTGCCGTGGATAATCCGGTACCGGTTGCAACTGAGAATAGTGAGATTGCCACTGAAAATGATACCCCGGAAGATTTGAAACTGCCGGCAAAAATGAATCCGGCAATTGACATTGTCAGTATTTTTGAAGAGAAACATTGCGAAGAAATCGTTGCGGAAGTTGTTGCGCAGGGAATGAAAGTGGAAAATATTTTCAACGGTGAAACGCCATTGTATCAAGTTTCTTTCGGCGATAAGAATGAAACGGCATGTTCATTGAAAGAATTATTTGAAATCATTAAACGCAACGGCCGGCAGGGTTTACAGATACAACGCTATAAAGGTCTGGGTGAAATGAACGCGGAACAGTTGTGGGAAACTACCATGGACCCGGCATCAAGAAAAATGATCAGAGTGACCATGGAAGATGCTCTTCAGGCGGAACGCATGTTCACGTTGCTCATGGGCGATATTGTTGAACCCCGGCGTGAATACATTGAAAAATATGCCGAGACCGTAAAAGATCTTGATATTTAAGTTCAACTGCTGCTATTGGGGCAGTTGAATATTTACTGAAATTAATCAGTTTGAACGTACAGTAACATACAGGGTATGAATTGAGCAATGCTCATCTTGAAACGATGAGCTTGCATTGAATAAATGGCATCCATTAACTTCGGGAGAAAATTATGGCAGCAGAAAAGGACACCGGTTCCAAAAATAAAAATTTGGAAATTGCGATCAGTCAGATTGAAAAAGAATTCGGCAAGGGCGCAATTATGCGTCTTGGTGACAACTCTTTCCATGTTGATGTTCCGACAATCAGTACCGGTTCGCTGGCGCTGGATATTGCACTGGGTACAGGCGGTCTGCCGCGCGGACGTATCATTGAAATCTTCGGACCGGAGTCTTCAGGAAAAACAACATTGTGTTTGCACGTCATCGCCAATGCGCAACGTAACGGCGGTACTGCCGCAGTTATTGACGCGGAACATGCGATTGACCCGCTCTACGCCAGTAAAATCGGGGTTAAAATTGACGATTTATTAATCTCGCAACCGGATTGCGGTGAAGATGCATTGAATATTGTTGATTCGCTCGTACGCAGTAATGCTGTTGATGTGCTGGTGGTGGATTCGGTTGCGGCGCTTGTACCGCGGGCTGAAATCGAGGGGCAGATGGGGGATTCTCACATGGGGTTGCAGGCCAGATTGATGTCACAGGCATTGCGCAAGCTGACCGGCGCCGCCAGCAAAAGCCGCACCTGTATTATTTTTACCAATCAAATCAGAGAAAAAATCGGCGTAATGTTCGGCAATCCGGAAACTACTCCCGGCGGGAATGCGCTTAAATTTTACAGTTCCATCAGGCTGGATATTCGCAAAGTTGCCGCCATTAAAGACCCTGCCGGTGAAGTTATCGGCAATCGCACCCGGGTGAAAGTCATCAAGAATAAACTTGCCGCGCCATTCAAAAATGCGGAATTCGACATAAATTATTCTGAAGGAATTTCCCGCTCCGGTTCAATTCTTGACGTCTGCTGCGATTTGGGATTGTTTGAAAAACGCGGCTCATGGTTTGCATTTGAAGGCGAACAGATTGCTCAGGGGCGTGAACAGACCAAAGCCTATATCGAATCAAATAAAGCCTTCGAAGAAAAACTGCTGGGAAAAATCAAAGAGAAAATGCTCGGCGACCAGCAGAAAATCGAACAGCAAAAGATAGATAAACAGAAAGTTGAAAAGAAAACTGAATAATTTACCGGCATGGTTGTTGCGGCGGAGTGAGTTTAAGCACCGCCGCAAAGTTTTTCAGTAAGGTTTGAGGCATGAAAATAATACTCAACGCATATCGCTCCAAGCTTCAAAAATGGTCTGGTATCATACCTGAATTCAGTGGACGTGTTCTACGAATTCAGGTTGTTCTTTTTGTGATACTGACTGCGGTTTTTTGCGGTTTGGACTGTTTTGGCGCCACTCCGGAGGAGTTGTCGCGAAACTGCCAGTTGGGCGACAGCGCTTTTCAAAATGGTTCATACGAACAGGCGGCGCATTTTTTCCGGCGTTATGTAGAGGAGAGCGAAGGCAGAGATGTTGAACTTCGAGATGCATTGAACCGTTATATTTCTGCTTGTATCCGGGCGGAAATGACTGATGATGCAGAACGTGCTCTCGATACCATGGAAAAGCGGTTTCCTGATTTTGAACGCTTGCGCAAGATGCTCTATCGTGCGGATATTTTGATATTGCGTTTTAAATATGCCGAAGCGGAAGCTCTGCTTCAGAACGCTCTCGCCAGCGGCGCGATTGCCGGCGATATCTATTTTCAACTGCTTTCCTCGCTCGGCAATGTTCTTCTGCAACAGGAAAAGTGGAATGAAGCAATAGAAATTTTCGGTCTCCTGGAAAAATCCGGAGCCGGCACAGAATGGGAGACTTCCGGATTTAAACGCAAGATTTATGCGATGATTATGTCCGGCAATTTGAGTGAAAGCGGAACATTGCTGAATATTGAGCTGAAAGTCGCGGAGAAAAAAGATATTACCGAACTGAAAATTTTAACCCTGCTGCTGATGATCCAGGAAAAAAGATTTTCTGAATTCAAAAAAAGCTATTCATCACTCGTCGAAAATCTGCCGAAAAAACCCAATGTCATACTATATGCAGTTGACTTACTCGCTGCCAAACATTTTCTGCGGAACAATGCCTCTGGCGATGCGATTGTTTTTCTGAAGGACGGATTTGATGTCGCGCCTTCCGCCTATGACCGGAAAAATATTCTCCGTATGCTGGTCAATACTTATGTTGAAGCCGGCATGAAAAAAGCCGCTATTGCCACAATACAAAAGTTTTTAGATTTTTATCCCGATGTCCAGGATATTATCAACATCAAATTTCAATGTGTCCGGTTGATGATAGAACAGAAAATGGATGATGACGCATTAAAACTTCTCAATGGCATCATCAAAAATCCTCAAACCGGTTCTGCCGACCGTTGTGAGGCGGCAAAGCAGGCGCTTACCATTTTGACCGCCGCCGGTAAAAATGATGAAGCCGCAAAACTGCTCCGTGACGTAACCGCCAGCGCCGCCGGCAATGAAAAGTCAGAGATCAAAATGCTCACCGGAAAATTTTATTTTGATCAAAAAAAATATGCAGAAGCTGCATACATTTTTACTGAACTTGCCGCCGGCAATGACGAGTTGCGCTGGGATGCCGCGCTCTGGCAGATTAAAGCTATTGAAAAACAGGGGCAATACGCTGCCGCTATGGATATTATTAATAAA
This sequence comes from uncultured Victivallaceae bacterium, assembly GCA_964392985.1. Taxonomy (GTDB): domain Bacteria; phylum Verrucomicrobiota; class Lentisphaeria; order Victivallales; family Victivallaceae; genus CAYMSF01. The sequence goes on from CAYMSF010000013.1 coordinate 49,193, forward strand.
ATTTACACGCAAAAACTTACCCCGTTCATTGCCGGCAATCTGTTGCTGTTAAAGGCGACAGTTTTGGAAAAAATGGAAAAATTTACTGAAGCCAGAGAGGCATATCTTGCTTTTGTCCGTCAAATGCCCGGTGATGAACAGGCGCCTAATGCACTCTTTAACGCCGGCAATCTTTCCTATCAAATCAGGGATTTCACCCGTGGTGCGGAAATATTCCGGGATTTTACCGTGCGCTATCCCGGCAATGCCATGGTACCCAATGCCTTTTACAAATGTCTGTATGCCGCTTATTACAACGAAGATGAAGAGGAAATTTCCCGTTTGACGGATTATCTGATTGTTCGCTTCCTGGATTCACCGTTCACCATTGCAGCGTTATTCTGGCAGGTTGACTATTTGCGCAATCAGGGACAAATTAAACCGGCGGAAGAGATTTTGAAAAAAATTGAATCTTTATATCCGGGCAGGGAGGATATTGTCGCGCAATCACTTTATGATCGTGCCATCATCGCTGAGAACACCACCGGCTCTGACGCGGCTTTGAAGATACTTCAGGAACTTTTTTCGCGGTATCCGAACAGTAAAAATACTGTTGATGCATTATATCTGGCAGGGAATATTGCCTCCCGCAAGGGCAGTTATGGCGATGCGGTGGTTTATTACCGTCAGGTGGCACAGTTACGACCGCAATCTCAGTTGGAAATCGCAGCGCTTGGACGCATCGGCGATTGTAATTTCACTATCTATGGCAAAAGCCATGATTCTAAATATTTAAATGACGCCATGGCGGTTTACGGTAAAATTATTGCAATGACGAATCTCGACCCGGCGGTTCGCTCACAAACTATGTACAAACTGGGTAAATGTTACGAAGCAATGGATAATGAAGACAAGGCGCTTGAAATTTTTAATGAGTTACTCTACGGCTACCAGTTGGAACAGAATAAGGGAAAACGTTACAATCCGATCTGGGCGGTCAAGGCGGGCTATGCCGCCGCCATGATTCATCTCCGGCGCAGTACCCCGGAAAGCGCCGCCGAGGCGGTTAAAATTTATCGCCAGCTCGAGTCCATGCAACTTGACACCGGCGAAGATTTTAAAAAGTTAATCAACAATATTAAAACCAAATATAAAATCTGACGGAGGTAATTTATGTTGTTTTTGCAAATAATGCGTGATGGCGGACCGGTAATGTGGCTTATTGCCGCGTGCAGTCTGGTGGCGGTTTTTATTTTTGTTGAAAAGTGGTTTCAGTTTCATCGTGAACAGGTGAATGTAAAAGAGCTGATTAAAGGGCTCTTTAACGTTTTGAAACGTGACGGTTATATTGAAGCGATCAGTTTGTGTGACAACACCCCCGGTCCTGCCGCCCGATTGCTCGCCGCGGCGATACTGGCGTATGAACATGGCGAAAATGATATTCGTCAGGCAATCGAAGATGCTAATTCAGAAGAGATTCCCAAACTGGAAAAACATATTGTCATTCTCGGTACTATCGGTTATGTCGCGCCATTGCTTGGTCTGCTTGGTACTGTTCTGGGGATGATGCAGGCGTTTCAAACCATTCACAGCAAAAGCGTCTATCTCTCCGCCGGAGACTTGTCCGGAGCCATCAATCTGGCATTGACCACGACCGCCGCCGGTCTTTGTGTTGCCATCCCGTGTTATATCGCCTACAATTATCTGATTTCAAGAATATCCTCCATCACTCAAGAAATGGAAAAAGCCGCCTCGGAAATAACTTTTTTCTTCAAAAATCACAAGTCCGGTGATAAAGAACTCCTCCGCCGTCAACGTGAGATGGAATCTGCAAAAAATGAATAACACCCGCTATATCAACAGCTTTAAACCGCGCTTGAAACCGTTTGGCGGGCGTCCTGATTTGACGCCGATGCTGGCGGTGTTATTTCTGTTGCTGCTCTTTTTTATTCTGAGCAGTTCTTTTGTTCAGACTTCCGGCATCAAGGTTGACTTGCCGGAAGTCGGCACAAAGGGGTCGTTCGGCGTTGAAAAATGTGTTATTACTGTCGCTAAAACCGAAAGCGGCAGCGAAATTTATTTTAATGATAAAGTGGTTACCTGGGAATTGTTGAAGCGCGAGTTGGCCGGCGTCGGCAATCTTTCGACCTCAGCCACCGTTATTCTTCGTGCTGACAGCAAGACCCCGTTCGGCGTTGTTGCTGAAATCATGGCAATCGCAGAGGGTGCCAATCTTTCTGTCTTCATCGCCACAGTTCCTCCGAAGAAGAAAACCGAAACAATTATTGAGAGCAATGAATAAGAACCTCAAAGCAGCGCTTCCCGGCAAAATTATTTTTTCCGAAGCGGTTTTGATTACCGTGTTGTTTCACGCTGCACTTATTTTTCTATTCACTTATGCGCCAGTGACTACTTCGGCCAAAGACCGGCAGGACCAAAAGTTCGTCATGTTGAACTTCGCCGGAGAACGTCGCGCTGAATTAGATGGCATGGCTAAATGGCTGGAATACCACGACCCCTCACTGATCGCCAGACCAAACAGCCGTTATGGTTATGATATTCTTTGCCGCAAACAGGAATTCCGCCGTCCATTGCCGGATACTCCCGGTCGTGAAAATTCTGCTATAAATGCCGGAACCATTAAGTTTAATCCTCTGGCGCCGGAGCCGGCATTGAAAAATAACAGTTATTCTCGGATGATCGATTATCAACCGGTACAACTGCCCAAACCGAGAAAAGCGGTTGCCGGCAATGTCGCTGGCAAAATCCGTGCTTTTCCTATGGCAGTCAGTGACGGCAATGAGCTGAAAACATTTTTTCCGAACGGCGTGCCGTCAGGATTGCAGGATTTGACGCAGACCGCCAACCCGTCCCGGGTTGAAATCCGTTTCCAGGAAGGCGATATGATGCCGAGAATAAATATTGAAGAGTCTTCCGGCAGTCCGCGTCTTGATAGCGCCGCGGTTAAGGAGGTAATAGCCAATTCAGAACAGTTGAAACGCAATGCCCCCGGTCAGGAATCAGTCAAGGTGATTGTAATCTGGCGTAAACCTGAGGTGACGTTATGATTGGAATGGACTTTGCCAACGGTTTTCTCTTTTATCTGCTTTTCTGGATTGTGACACTGGCGATTCTCTGGTGGCGCGAAATCAGGCGGCAGCATCGGCATGATTGGAAAATCAATAACAACCGCCTTTTTACCTGTGACCAATGCCATTATGCTTTTCTCACTCGCGATGAGAACAACGTTGCCCGTTGTCCCAGATGTAATTCCATGTGTATTATCCGCAAGCGCCGCCAGCTTTAGAGCTTGTTAAGGTGAAAAATTTTACATAGACGGGTAGAATTACGGTTTGGTTTTTTATTTGACAGACTGGCGATGCCCATTCCGCAATCTATATTAATTTATCAACCTTGTAGAGTATAATTATACTGTGGATTTGCAACATCATTAAAGAAGTATTATTGTATCATTATACTCAAAATTGAACATGGTATCAATAATGGTTTTGAATAAAGGTGTATCCGGCGATTTTCTGCACGTTCATTGCGGCGATTGTTCCGCCGGCAAAATGCTGTCCAGTCATATTCCCGGTGATGTCCTGGTCTGGCGTGAAATTTATCTCGAAGGACCAGTTCCGGGCGACCTGCCTGATGATGAATTTCACAAAGTACGCGCTAATTTTCTCACCAGCTACGGTTTGTCCTACTATGAAGTTCTCGGCGGACTGGAGAGCATGTACCAGCGCCTTGCGAGCGCGGAACAGTATAACGAGGTTATAATCTGGTGTGACGCCTGCATGTTTGACCAGACTATCATTATTCATGTTCTCCATCAACTGAAACGGCTCAATCCACAGAAGATTAATGTCAGCATAATTCAAGTTTCAGGACGGGGTATGGGCGATACTACTCCGTCGCAAATGCTTTCCTTGTTTGAATCACGGCGACGGGTTACGCCGCAGGAATTTGTCACGGCATCTGCCGCCTGGAATGCGTTTTCCTCCCCGGAGCCTGACACAATCAGTGATTTTTTGCGACGCGAATTTTTCGGGTTGCCATACTTGAAAGCGGCATTACTGCGGCATTTGCGCCAGTTCCCCTCGTTGCGACACGGTCTGAGTTTATTGCAACAACACACGCTGGAAGCGATAGCCGGTGGCGAGAGCCGTCTTCAACCGTTATTTAAGGCAGTATGTGCGCGTGAGCCGGAATGTTTTTTGGGTGACAGCAGTTTCTGGAATCTCCTTGACGATTTTGCTGAGGCGAAAACTCCGGCGATTGTTATTATCGGACCGGGAAGATTGCGACGTCCAATTACTGAACCGATTAAGGGTCTTGAACGCTGGAGTGTTACGGTATCATCTTTCGGCGAAGAATTACTTATCGGCGGTAAAGACTGGGTTGTAACCAATGGCATTGACCGTTGGCTTGGTGGCGCACATCTCTACAAAAATCAAGTTTGGCGCTGGAACGAAGATACCCAAAGCCTGATATAATCTCACTTACTACATTTTAACCAACAGAATAATCTATTTTTTTATGCTGCGGAAAAGCTTTAGTTTCCATGGGGCGAACGGCGGATACCGCAATGGAAAATCGAACCAGTTGGCTTTTTTCATCACGGGTTTTAGATGGGTGAATGTGTCAAAAGTATATTTACCGTGATATGCTCCCATACCGCTGCCACCGATGCCGCCGAACGGCATTGACGGATTAGTAACCTGAAGCACGGTGTCATTGATGCAGACGCTTCCGGAGGAAGTCATCTCCAACAACAACTCCAGATTAGTCTGCCGCCTGGAAAAATAGTACATCGCCAGCGGTTTGCTGCGGGCATTGATAAATTCTATAACATCTTCAAAATCACTATACTCGATTACCGGCAGCAATGGACCGAAAATTTCCTCTTCCATAATCGGGTCTGTTTCTTTCGGATTGAGGATGATTGTCGGTTCAATATATCGGGTTGCGGCATTTACTCTGCCGCCGGAATAAACAAGTTTCGGGTTAATGAGCGCTAGTAGTCGCCGGAAATGATGTTCGTTAATTATTCGACCGTAATCCGGACTTTCTTCGGGATTGCTGCCATAGAACTTCCAGATATGATGTTTGAGCGACTCAACCAGCTCATCAATAATTGAATGATGCACAAAGAGATAATCCGGTGCTACGCATGTTTGACCGGCATTTAAAAATTTCCCCCAAGCAATTCGTCTTCCCGCCAGTTCAATATTCGCGTCGGGTTCAATAATGCACGGACTTTTCCCGCCAAGTTCAAGTGTAACCGGCGTCAGATGCAGTGCCGCTGCCTGCATCACAGTTCTTCCGGTATCTTCGCCGCCGGTAAAGAATATATAGTCAAATTTTTCGGATAATAATTTTCTCGCCAGGTCATTGTCACCGTTTAAAACGACGGTATGTTGAGGCGAGAATACTTCATTAATAATCCGGTGGATAACCTCTGCGGTCGCCGGCGCATGTTCTGATGGTTTGGCAATTACGCAGTTGCCTGCTGCTATAGCTCCCGCCAGCGGACACATCAACAGTTGAAACGGGTAGTTCCATGCGGAAAAAATTAAAACCAGACCAAACGGTTCGGGAATAATCTTTCCGCTCGCCGGAAAATTGAGAATGGAGGTACTGACCCGGCGCGGCTTTGACCAGCGGGAGAGATTTTTTATTAAAAGTTGAATCTCATCAAGCGTCGCGGAAATTTCGGAAACATAAGCTTCGAAAGTCGATTTCCCCAAATCAGTGTGCAACGCTTGCAGAATTTGCGGTTCTGCCACTCTTATTGCCTTGCACAGCCGTTCCAGAAGGTCACGACGGGAGGCGATATTGTGGGTAAAGCCGCCATTAAAAAAACTTTTTTGCAATGCAAAAATATTTCTCACTTCTCCAGCAGTAAGCATAAATCTCTCCTCTTCATCGGTCCAAACTAAAAATATAAATCACGATTGCCATTGTTGCGGACATCCGCAATACGCTCGCGGAGTTGCTGGCGTTTTTTTTCATTGTCAATTTTCATCAATTCCTTTTCAATCAGATGGTATCCGGCTTTTTTCGTCGGCTCCGATGCATAATCCTCCAGATATTCACTCAACGTAAGAAGCGCGTTTGGAGTACAGAATTGCTGAATAAATCCGGGAATGGCATATTCCATAAAATGTTCGCCGGTACGACCGAGCCGGTAACAGGAGGTGCAGAAACTGGGAATATAGCCATCTTTGACCAGCTCAAGCATGATTTCGTCAAGGCTGCGGACATCGCCAATCTGGAATTGTTCACGTCGCAATTCCTGTTTTTCCTGTTGCTTTTCGCTGTATCCGCCGAGCTCCAGACGGGTTCCGGCATCAATCTGGGAAACACCGAATTGCAATACCTCCCGCCGGATTTCAGCCGTTTCACGGGCAGTGAGAATCAAGCCGGTGTAAGGTACCGCTAAGCGTAATATCGCTACCAATCGCTTGAAATCAGCGTCAGAAACAAAATAGCGCGGGTCAAAATTAATTCCGTGCGCCGGACGCAGACGCGGAAAACTGATGGTATGCGGACCGACGTTATAACGTTCCTGCAAATGTATGGCATGGGTAATCAGTCCGAGTACTTCAAAGCGCCAGTCATACAGTCCGAACAACGCACCGATGCCCATGTCGTCGCATCCTGACTCAAATGCCCGTGACAGTCCATCAAGACGCCACAGGTAGTCACCTTTATGCGTTTGCGGTGGATGACACATTGTATAGGTCTGATGGTGATAGGTCTCCTGAAAAATCTGATAAGTACCAATACCGGATGCCTTTACAGTGCGGAATCCTTCATGACTCATCGGGGCGGCATTGATATTCACCCGCCTGATTTCGCCATTACCTTTTTTAACACTGTAAACCGTTCTGACAGTTTTAGCAATAAATTCCGGCGTATAGTCGGGATGTTCACCGAAAACAAGTATCAGCCGTTTGTGTCCGGCATCTTCGAGTGCTTCAATCTGCTGAATGGTTTCCGCCTCATTCAGCGTTTTCCTTACTGTAGTGCGGAGACTGCGGCGGAACGCGCAATACTTGCAGTCGTTGACGCAGAAATTGCCAATATAAAGCGGTGCGAACAATACAATCCGGTTGCCGTAAACATCTTTTTTTAATTGTCTGGCGGCGTCAAAAATTTCTTCAATCAAGTCCGGGTCGGTTGCATTGATTAATGCTGCAGTTTCTGCGACCGTCAGCGGTCGTTTTTCCATACTTTTGGCGATAATTTCCCTTACCCGTACTCGGTCTTCAACAGTATTGCTGATTAAACCGGTAATTGCATCGTCGTTGATAAAGTCCAGACAATTTTTTGACATTTCATTTTTCATAATTGCTCACTTCCGGACTCAACCGGGAATCACACACCGCGCGGGTAACTGCCCAGTATTTTTAGAAAACTGCATTGTTTTTCAACTGTCTGAATTGCCCGCTTGATGGCCTCATCTTCCCGATGCCCCAGGAGGTCAATAAAAAAACAGTATTCCCAATTCTGAATCTTCGTCGGCCGGCTCTCGATCATCGTCATGCTGATGTTTTCATCTTTGAACGGCTTGATGCTGTCGTAGAGCGCTCCGACTTTGTCCCGGACAGCAAAACATATCGAAGTCTTGTCATCTCCGGTGCGTTCCGGTTGTTGATGACCAATAATCAGAAAGCGTGTCGTATTATTACCGGAATCCTCAATATTATGTTCCAAAATGTTCAATTTGAATAATTCAGCAGCGACGGTGCTGCCGATGGCGGCGGTATTTACCTCATTCGCGGCAATTGCTGCGGCGCGAGTTGTGCTTTCCGCTTCCAGAATTGCCTTCCCTGCCAGTTTTTCCTGAATATAGGTGCGGCATTGTCCGAGTACTTGCGGATGACTGTAAACCTTATTAATTTCCGCCATTTGGCATTTCGCCATCAGATTATGATGTATTCGCAGATTCATCTCCGCGCAAATATTAACATTCGCCATAATCAGCGTGTCAAGAGTATAGTTTACCGCGCCTTCGGTCGAATTTTCCACCGGAACACAACCGTAGTCTGCCCTTCCGGTTTCAATATCACGGAACACTCCGCCGATACTGCTGCTGGAATGGTAACCGACACTATGCCCGAATTTGTTCATCGCCGCCTGATGCGTAAATGAACCCTCCTGACCGAAAAAAGTAATACGCAGGGGGTGTTCCAATTGTAACGCGCCGGACATGATTTCACGGTAGATGGCGCGCAGTGTATCAGGTTTCATCGGGCCATTATTGATTTTGCTGATTTTTTCCAGTAATGCTTTTTCGCGTTCCGGGACGTAGATGGCGGATGCATTATTTTTCTTTAATCTGCCAATCTCCAACACTTCCTGATAACGCGCATTAATCAGCTCAATAATTTGACGGTCAATCTGGTCTATTTTTGCTCTGCGTTGTTCAATGCTCATATTCCACTCAATCAAAAGGTTTGTTGTTGCCACTGCTTTCTCATAATATAACTCGAGAAAGACTACTTGCAATTCCAATACCCCATCACTGTTTATAAACAATCTTATTGTCTATAAAATCAAGAGAAACAACCGTGAACACCAGAACGATATTATCGGCAATATTTTATAAATTAAACATTGCGATAAGCAATTATCAGCGACCCAGTCAACGACCCAGTCAACGACCAGACATTATATAAAACTGGATTTTGACAGGAAAATATTATTTGTCCTGCAATTTAAAGCCGTTTTCGATTCCGTGCGTTATTGCACCTTGTGAACATATTTCACGGTATGCCGGTGGATAAAACTTCCCATTGCGGTCGAGTTTTGTGGCTGGTGTCATTTCATACACAATGGCGCTCACCGTGCGACCGTCAAAAATTATATCCGTCATATAGCGCTCGTAGAGTTCCGGATAGCCTTCATAACTGTCCAGGCTATCTCGATCATCCTTGGAAATTTCCCAAATTAAACCATTGATCCGCGAACCGGGCTGGTCTTCAATATCAGCGTAATAGCGTTCAACCAGTACTTTATCCAACAAAATACCTTTGCCGACCGGTGTTGCGTTTGGACAGCGGGAAGCCATCCGTTCACTATTCATGTTTGATCCGTAAGCGAAATAATACATAATCAACAGCTCCTGTGTTATTGTTTATCTATATTATACAATGAGCACATGGACATTTCGTGTCCTATCCCGGTTGATTATTTAAAAATTATGAAATATTTTTTGATAAACTGCGGATGGTATACTGAAAAGAGCAGGGATTTTCCATTAAATTATTGAGTATGTATCTTGCAAAGTTTTGCCGCCAGTCTATTTTACCCTTGTGGTGGATGTGTTCGATGCGGGAAAACAAAATAAAAAGCTGACGAGTATTATACCAACTAGTTGCAAGAAACCATAACTGAAAACGTTAAGCAATAAAATTAAATTCACACTGTCGGCAGGATGTTTAGTACATATAACACCGAACGTGAAATATAAAAAAATGGGAATAAATGCTGATTGATAAGCAGTTTTTGAAAGTTGATTTATTGTTGCTGATTACGGCGGCAATCTGGGGATTTGCATTTGTGGCACAACGTACCGGCATGGAACATGTCGGACCATTCACTTTTAACGGCGTACGTTTTCTGCTCGGAACCTTTTCACTGCTGCCGGTGTTATATCTTTACAAAGATTCCAAACCGGATTTGCAAATTAAACCGCTAAGTCCATTCTGGCAGCGCTGGGGCAGTTTTTTCATTGGTTTGCTGTTGTTTACTGCGATGTCGCTGCAACAGGTCGGAATGTTATATACAACGGCAGGCAAGGCAGGATTCATTACCGGATTGTACGTGGTGCTGGTGCCGGTATTCGGATTGATGATGGGGCAGAACACGAGCAGGTTGATCTGGCTGGGGGCGGCATTTGCCGGGGTAGGTTTATATTTGCTCAGTATAAATCATGATTTCCGGAGCGAAGCAGGGGATTTGCTGGTATTTATCTCAGCGATTGTGTGGGCGTGGCATATGCTGGCGCTTGGCTGGTTGTCGCCGCATCATAATCCGGTACGGCTGTCAATGATTCAATTCGGCATAACCGGAATCTTCAGTTTGATCATTGCTTTCTGTATAGAAACTGTTTCTCTGAGTGGTATTTATGCGGCAGCGATTCCTATTCTCTATGGCGGCATCATGTCCGTGGGGGTGGCGTTCACCTTGCAAGTTATCGTGCAAAAAAAGGCGACTCCGGCACGCGCCGCCATTATTATGAGCCTTGAAACGGTATTTGCGGTATTCGGCGGCTGGTTGCTGTTGAATGAACAGATGGGCGTGAGAGCACTATCCGGTTGCGTTTTGATGCTCACCGGAATGCTGGTTGCGCAGTATCACAATCAACCCAAAAGCCCGAAGACCTGAGAAACTTGTCCGGTTATTCTTTCTCGTGTTCGACTACGCCGTCATCATTGACATCGACTTTTTCCTCGCGGAGGCGGCGGAAGAAAACGCGCAGATCATGAAAGCAGCCGATAGTAAACCAGACGGTCGTAACCACCCCGATTGCCAGTGGCATGCAGATGGCCTGAACGAACCAGAAATTCGCCCATATTTCCGATGACCAGGGATGAATCAAATAGGCTACGGAGCCGAAGACAAAGACTATAAACCAGGTGATTGACCACCAGAAAATTCCCAGCGTAATCCAGCGGTCGGAACGGCTGAACTGGTCATCGATTCCAAGAATACGGTTGAGCAGGCTGTTTTTTTGTGGAATCAACACATCACTATCGCCTTCAGGTTCAACGGCATAGATGCCACGGTGCAGCAACTGGTCCATATTATGCGGTTTCCTGATACCGATATTATTAAAGCAAAAACTCCGTTGTGGTAAAATACCGCAACGGAGCAAATATTGAGTTTTACTTATGGAGTTATTTTATTTTATCCAATTCTGCTTGCGCTTGTTTTCTCAGGTTAGGGGAAGTGCCATTCAGGTTGGCGGCGGCTTCAAAAAGCTTTTTGGCTTCATCTTTCTTATTCTGAAGGACTAAGATTTTTCCGCTCAGGATTTTTGCTTTCCCAATCGATTCCGGTTGGGCTGCGGAAATCAGTTCTATTTTCTTCAAAATGTTCAGAGCATCTTCGGCTTTGCCATTTTTGTTGAGCATTTCCGCGCATTTCACAATTGCATTGCCCTTATGAGCAGGATTACTGTCATACATTTCATAAACTCTGGCAAAAGCATCCAGGGCCTTGTTGTCATCTTTCATCATTTCGTAAGTTTCGCCAAGAGCAAACCAGGCAGCGCCGCCATTGATGGCGCGGTCACCATTTGCGGCCTTCTCATAGGCGGCAATTGCCTCAGGATATTTTTGTTTTGCTTTGTAATTATTTCCGAGCATGAGGTAATATTCAATTTTCATTCCGCCGGGAATGTTTTCGACTTCATCCGGAGCAATAACTGCAATCGCTTTGTCATATTCTTTTTTGTTGTTCAATGCGGACATCTGAAACATAAGCGCCCGGTAATACAATGGGTGTTTGATACTGGCAATATAATTAGCATATTGTCCTGCGGTCGCGAGTGCTTTGTCATTATCTTTCTTTTGAATGCAAGAGTTAATCTTATAATTATATCCCTGGTCTTTATTTTCCGTCTCTTTAGCTGCAATCAGTTTGTCGCATGCGGCGATGCATTCATCAAATTTTTTGTCATTGAAATACGCTTGAATCTGAAAATACAACCACTGATTTCTCATTGGACTGGTTAAATATTCAAGTTTAAGCACCTCGCCGGCAGTATTGGCGGCTTCGACAAAATTCCGTTGGGAATTGTAATTTTGATATTTACAGGCGAGCGCTAGAAATTTTTCGGCATCATTAGATGCCAACGGTAACGCTTTTTCAATATCTTTCAGGCTGTCGGAATGTTTTTTTTGATTTAGATTTTTTACGGCGGAATCATAATTTTCTTTAAAGGTGGCATCGTCAGCATTTACGGCAATAGCACAGATTAAGAACAGACACATAGCAGATAATAAATTCTTCAACATGATACCGTCTCCCGTTATTCATTTTAATTAACAAAACGACTATACAATATTCTAAATCCATTACAGGTTTGTGTCAAGCAGAAAAATTATACCTTGACGAATATTCTCAGTTATTTTATAAAATAATGCAACCGGAATACAAAGATACGATTCAAAAATTTACTGAAGTACAATTCTATGTACTAATTTCGACATCCGGTGTCACTATATCTTCTCCTTTGGCGCGGTTTAATTGTATTTAGTTTATTGACTAATAGATGAAATGATGAAAATGTCGTAAAATTGTGATATCCAGTAATCCGGTTAAATTCTCAACGATTTTGTGGCTTTGAAAGATGGTATTTTCTGCAATTACATAATAAGTTTTAAGAGTTAACAGCACATCATGATGATACGTAACTGGAAAAGGACGAATTGAAACCTGTACTGTATATATTTTCTGGACTTCCCGGAACGGGGAAAACAACCATAGCGAAAGAGATTGCCAACTATTTTAACGCGGCATATTTCAGGCTTGACACCATTGAACATGGACTGAGAGAGTTGTGTTCAATAGATGTAACAAGTGAAGGATATCGATTAACTTATAGACTCGTTGCGGATAACTTAAAGGTCGGCAATGATGTTATTGTGGATTGCTGCAATCCATGGAATTTGACAAGAACCGAGTGGGAAAAAGTGGCAATTGACAATAATGGCAGTTATGTGAATATTGAGATTATCTGTTCTGACATTAACGAACATAAAAAAAGAATTGAAACAAGGGAAAACGATATTGCCGGTTTTAAATTGCCGACGTGGGACGATACACAAAAAAGAGACTATCACGCCTGGGAAGAAGCTAGAGTAATAATTGATACAGGCAAATCAGATATCGCCGGATGTGTCGCTGAATTATTAAATAAATTAGAAAATTATAAAAGGTAATTGTACATCGTTCTTTAAAGAATAAGGATAATCATCATGCAGGAAATCAAGTTAAGCGCGCCGGACTGGTGTTTTTACCGCAAAGAGTTTGACCCGGAAATTTATTACCGGAAACTGCGTGCATCCGGATACTGCGCGGTGGAGATGGCGCCGGTTGAACGCCGGGATGCTTTGCGTAATGCCGGTCTCAAATTGATTAACATCAGTGCTCCTGGTATGAGGACCGGATTGAATAACCTGGATAATCATTCCAGCTTGATTCCTCAGATAATCAATACTATTAATCTTGCTGCGGAAAGCGGCATTCCCAATGTAATTATTTTCAGCGGTAACCGGGAGAACATAACTGATTCTGACGGGTTGGATAACTGTAAGCAAGCCGTTGAAAAACTGTTGGCGGCGGCGCAGACAAATAATGTCACTTTGATTTTTGAAATGCTGAATTGTTACGACCACAAAGATTATCAGGCGGATAACAGCAAGTTCGGTTTTGAGCTGGTCAAGTCATTTGATTCTGCCAACCTGAAAATTCTCTACGATATTTATCACATGCATCGTATGGGCGAGAATGTCATCGGCGATATTACCTCCAATCTACAGTATATTGCACATCTGCATGTCGCTGGCGCACCTGAACGCAATTTCCCTGGCGACTTGCAGGAGATTGATTACCCGGCAATAATCACAGCAGTGATGAACGCCGGATATAATGGTTGCTGGGGAATGGAATTTACCACAACCGCGCCGTTAGAAGATTTGGAGCGTGCTGCCACACTTTGGAAAAAATATCTTTAAGAGAGTGATAACACGACAATTTTTCTTTTTCTTGCGAATTGAAAGCAAAATATAAAATGTCAGTCGCCGGCAGGAATTCTGCCGGGACTGGAACAGATTTTCTAATAGCGCTTTTTGGCAGCGTATTTGGTGTGAAGCAGTTCATGGGCCTTATGACTGCCCGGCTTGTCAAGAAAATCCTTATACAGTTTGATAATCTGTGGATTTTGATGGGATTTGCGTTTGAACTTGTCTTCATCAGCGCGATAAATCGCCGCCTTACGTTTCTCGAGAATATTGGTATTTTCGTGAATGTATGGTTGCCCGCCGCCATTTAAGCAACCGCCGGGACATGCCATAATCTCAATGGCGTCATATTGCGCTTCACCTCTTTGAATTTTTTCCAGGATTTTTCTGGCATTCCCGAGGCCGGAAGTTACTGCGGCTTTGACACTGATTCCGGCGACATTGACGGTGGCTTCTTTGATGCCTTCCAGTCCGCGTACTGCGGTAAAGTTTACCTCTTCGAGATCTGCGCCTGAAATCCAGTCTGCTGCGGTGCGCAATGCTGCTTCCAGCACGCCACCGGATGCGCCGAAGATTACGCCGGCGCCGGTAGATTCGCCCAGCGGATTATCATATTCGGTTGCTTCCAGTTTATTAAGAAGGATGCCGGCTTCCTTGAACATATCTGCCAGTTCGCGGGTGGAAATGACAATATCGACATCGCGTATGCCATCGTGGGAGAATTCTTCTCTGGAGGCTTCATATTTCTTGGCGAGGCAGGGCATGACGGAAACAACAATGATATCTTCCGGTTTCTTGCCGATTTTTTCCGCGAAATATGATTTAGCAATGGCGCCGAACATCTGTTGCGGTGATTTGGCGGTTGATGGCATATAAATCAGTTCGGGGAATTGATGTTCGAGGAATTGCACCCAGCCGGGACAACATGAAGTTAGAATCGGAAGATTCTTTCTGGATTTCAGCCGTTCAATGATTTCGGTAGTTTCCTCCATAATGGTCAGGTCGGCGGCAAAGTCGGTATCAAAAACTTTATCAAAGCCGAGGAGTTTGAGTCCGGCGACGAGTTGTCCGGTGGCGATAGTGCCTGGAGCCATGCCGAATTCTTCACCGATAGCGACGCGTACGGCGGGGGCGGTTTGTACGACAACGACTTTGGATTCGTCATTCAACGCCCGCCAGACATCATATTTATAGCTCATTTCAGTCAAGGCGCCGACCGGACAGGCACTCACACACTGACCGCAAAAAGTACATTGCGTATCTTTCAGCGGACTCATGTTGGCGGGGGCGACAACGGCATTAAAACCGCGTCCTACACCGGAGAGGATGCCAACGGTCTGCACGACATTACAGGCGGTTTCACAACGGCGGCACATAATGCATTTATTCAAATCCCGGACAATGGCATTGCTGGAGAGATCCAGTGAATATTTGGACTGTTCGCCTTCATACAGGATATGATGCAGGTCCATTTCACCGGCAAGCGACTGTAATTCACAGTTGCCGTTCTTTTCGCAGGTGAGGCAGTCTTTGGGATGGTCGGAAAGCAGCAGGTCCAGCATGGTGCGGCGGGCATTGATGGCGCGAATGGTATTGGTTTTGACTACCATTCCCTCTGCAACCGGGGTACAGCATGCAGGGGCAAGATTGCGGCGTCCATCAACTTCAACAACGCAAATCCGGCAGGAGCCGGTGCGGTGCTCCAGTTGAAAGCAACTCAGTTCCATGTGACACAGCGTCGGGATTTTAATGCCGATTTTATTGGCGGCGTGAAGGATGGTGGCATTTTTCTTAACCTTCACCGGGATATTATTTATTGTGATATTAACCATGATATATTTTCTCCGTAATTTAGTTGCGGTCAATCGCGTGGAATTTGCAGGTTTGGTAACAGATGCCACACTTGATACACTTGCTCTGGTCAATGACATGATGTTCTTTGCGTTCGCCTGAAATACATCCGGCGGGACAGTTCCTGGCGCACATGGTGCAACCGACGCAATCGTTATTGATGGTATAGGTTAACAGTTTGGTGCAAACCCCGGCAAGACAGCGTTTCTCCTTGATATGGGCCAGATATTCTTCGGGGAAGTTGTTCATTGTGGATAACACTGGATTCGGGGAAGTTTGTCCAAGACCGCATAATGCAGTGTCTTTAATAATATTGGACAGGGTGCGCATTTTGACAAGGGTATCTTCAGTGGCCTGCCCATCGCAAATCAACTGCAGCATCTCATGGAGGCGCTTGTTACCGATACGGCACGGGGTGCATTTGCCGCAGGATTCATCCAGCGTGAACTGGAGGAAAAATTTGGCAATATTGACCATACAGTCATCTTCATCCATGACAATCATGCCACCGGAACCCATCATGGAACCGAGTGCGATGAGCGTATCATAATCAATCGGGGTTTCGAGTTTATCCGCCCGGATGCAACCACCTGACGGTCCGCCGGTTTGGACAGCTTTAAACTCTTTACCGTATTTGATGCCATTGCCGAGTACAAAGATAATGTCTTTAAGTTTAGTACCCATTGGTACTTCGACCAGACCGACATTGTCAACTTTACCTGCCAGCGCGAAAACTTTAGTGCCGGGGGAATTCGGTGTACCGATCTGTCTGAACCATTCCGGTCCTTTTCTGATGATGGCGCCGACATTGGCATAAGTTTCAACGTTATTAACTACTGTTGGCGCTTTCCATAAGCCGGAAACCGCAGGAAACGGCGGTTTAAAGGTTGGTTCGCCGCGCAAGCCTTCAATCGAATGAATCAACGCGGTTTCTTCACCGCAGACAAACGCCCCTGCACCGTATTTCAGTTCAATCGTAAAATCAAAACCGCTGCCAAAAATATTTTTACCGAGCAATCCCTGTTCCTCCGCCTGCTTAATAGCAATCTGCAGACGTTGAATCGCCAGAGGATATTCGGCACGAATGTAAATATAGCCCTCTTTTGCGCCGATGGCATAGCCGCCGATGGCCATGGCTTCAAGTACTGAATGCGGATCGCCTTCCAGCACCGCGCGATCCATGAATGCGCCCGGGTCGCCCTCGTCGGCGTTGCAAATCAGATATTTCACCGGAGATTCCTGGGCTGCGGCAAAGCTCCACTTCTTGCCGGTGGAGAAACCGCCGCCACCGCGTCCGCGCAGTCCGGATGCGATAATCGTGTCGATGACTTCATGCGGTTTCATTCCAGTCAACACTTTTGCCAAGGCCTGATAGCCTGAATTTGCGAGATAGTCATTAATGTCTTCAGGGTTGATTCTGCCGCAATTGCGCAATACTATTCTCGCCTGCAAGGCGTTTTCGGCGTTAGTTTCGTCTTCCGGATAGTACCAGGTACGTTTAATGACCTTAACGCCGTTTGCCACAGTTGTGGCGGATTCGACGATTGACCCGATCTGGTCAAGTTTTACATCACCATAGTAAACACTTGCTCCTGAGTTGCGGTCCAATATCTCTATACTCGGTTCAGAATGACACAATCCCATGCAACCGGTGCTGACCACCTCAATAGCGCCATCCAGTTTGCGCGCGGTTACTTCATTACGAAAGGCCTCGAGCAGGGGAGTGGCTCCAGCCGCAACGCCGCACGTTCCCATTGAGACGCAAATACGAATGTTGGTACCGCGCTGTTTTTTCAGCCGCTTTTCCAACTTATAAAGTTCATCCACCGTCTTTATCATTGATTTGAATCCTTATCTAAAATTATTTGCATGCACTGATGATTTCCGGAACCATTTTCGGCGTTACATTGCCGTAAACCCGCTCATTGACCATCACGACCGGCGCCAGGCTGCATGCCCCGACACAGCGTAAGCCACCCAGCGAAAATTTCTTGTCCCGTGACGTTTCGCCTTCTTCAATATTCAAATAGCGTTTCAGTTCATCCAATACAGCGCCGGAACCTTTAACAAAGCAGGCGGTGCCGGTGCAAACATTAATCTTATATTTACCTACCGGTTTATCCGTGAAGTAATGGTAAAAACTGATAACACCGTAAATTTCTGATAAATGCAACTTCAACTTTGCCGCGACCAACTGCTGAACACATTTCGGCAGATATCCAAAAATATGTTGTGCTTGATGTAGTGACTGAATCAGAAATCCGCGATTCCGCTCCGTATCATCCACCAGTGATAAACTGTCCAGATATTTAATTAACTCTGACGTCTTCTCCGGAAACTGCTCCAGCAAGTTCAACTCAACTTCCTGCTCTTGACATGGCATTTTAATCCCTCCTGACCTTTTATATTAATACTTTTTTATTAATATTATTAAACGAACTAACCGTGCACGGAAAACCGGAAACGGTAAAATTTAAAACAAAACAATAATCTATCTTGTAAAAGTAATATTTCAAAAAGATAAAATAATTATTTTGCTATTTTTACAGTAGTGCATCAGGTGTGGAAGTTGTTTCCGCTGATTGTTGCGGTTGTTCGACATCAACGCTGTCTTTTATCTGCTGTAATTGCTGTTTGGTACAGATTTTGACGGCAACTCGCCGCAAGAGAGAAAAATCAAGCGGTTTGACCATGCAGCGTTCAACGCCGGCCAGCAACAAACCTTGTCTTTCTGTACCGTTTAATTGGTTTGCGGTAATAACGACAGGCAGTTTCTGTTGTTCCATCAGATATTTAAGGAAGGTTAGGAAATTAGCGGTTGGGATGAGAGAATAAGACATTATCAACAGATGATACTGTTTTGTTTTGAGTTTTTCCACGAGTGTCTGCGAATTATCGACTTCTTCAATATTGGCGCCGTCATTCTCCAATAAAGTTTTGAGAATGGCATTGCCATCATGATCAGCGTCGGCAATAATGATGTTGGCATCATGCATCGTTGCCAGCGGGGAGTTTTGTTCTTCCGGGAATGATAATATTACGGTATCTTTACCCGTATCGACAACGGGCGGCGGCGCCTGACGGGCAATTTTTTTCGGGGTGACATTGCCGCGTTCAAATTCAATCATAAATTCACTATTCTCGCGGTCTGATACTTTGATGGAGAATTTAGCATTAATTTCAACTGCTTTGCGTTCAAGTAGAAGCAGGCAGAGCAGGTTGCTGTCAGCATTCTGCATCCGTTCAAAAGTGTGTTTTCCAGTTTCCTGCAAAAACTTTTCCGCAACAATCGTCAAATTCGGATTGGAACCGTGTTCATGCATGGAAAAACAAATTTTATTGTTTACCACCTTGAAATTTATTTGCACAGTTTCATCGCTTTCAACAGTACTGGCGATAATATTCAGCAGGATATTCAATAGTGCGGCAATCGTCTTCTTGTCGATGAAGAGTTCCTGAGGGAAATCCGGAGAAATATATTTTGCGAAGAGGATTTTTTTGCCATAAGTGAGCAGTTCGGAGGGTTTCTGTAACGCATTGGCGATTTCCTCTGTCGTAAATGTGGACGGTGAATAACTGTTCTCGCCGGTATCGAGTTCCGCAATTTTGAGCGCTTCGCTGATTTGCAGATTCATGGTTATGGCATTCTTGAGGATGACAGTTATTTTTCTGCCAAGCGCCGGGTCAGCCTTACTTGCTGCCAGTTCACTGGCGAGAAGTTCAGCGTTACCGATAATATTATTGAGCGGTTGGCTTAATTCCGGTGCCAGCTTTGCGAGAAAATGTGACTTAATGAAATTGATAGATTCCGCCTGACGGCGCGCGAGCACTTCGCGTTCATGACTGCTGCGCAGTTTGTCGGTGAAACGATAAAGCCGGTCGCGCAAGAAGTTCATTGAACGGAATAAATCTTTTACCTCTTCATCCGTATTGTTCGGGACATTAATTTTAGCCGGAAATACGCCGGTGGCAAGAGTACGGGAAAATTCTGAAGCTGCAAGGAGTGGTCTTAAAACCCGCTTGGAAAAATTAGTTATCAAAAAAATAACATAGAGTAAACTGATTGCCGCGACAGCAAAAAATATCGTAAAAAGAACCAGACGCTCGTGTTTGGCAACAAAACGGGCACGCTGAATTTCAAATATTTCCCGGTCTGATTTGTTTTTGATTTTGCTGATATTGGTAAATCGGTCAATAAACATTTCCGACTGATAATAGAAAATTGTAGAGGATGTCACGAGCACAAAGATGCATAACCCGACAACTGAAACAATCATCTTTTCAGCAATTTTCATGATAAAACCTCCGAATCGTCTTTAAATACAAGATAATCGCTGTCTTAACAATATTCAATACCGGTGACAAAAAAAATGACTATTCACATATTTATTGCATCACAGTGTCGGAGTAAAGCGGGTGAATTCTTTTAAATTTTCCAGTGTTAATCTTGAATTATTGAAAAAAAGCAATATTTTATAGCTTTTAAATAGAGCAGGCGATGTGCCATCTTCGGAGGCGCGTGGGGCCGGGCCGGTACGCCGGCAGCAGGAAAAAAACCTGTGGGACTATAATTTTTGTAACAATTATGGTGTCGCAGGTGTTTTTTTTACCCATGCGAGACAAGGAGTGGCTTATGGCTAAAATTAAAGGATTTAAAAACGACTATTCCGGCCTGTCAAATGCTGAAGCATTGTCAGGACTGGAGCAACACGGGTTCAATGAACTGTCCCCCGAAAAACCCCTCTGTTTCTGGAAAAAAATCTGGGAAACATGTGCCGAACCAATGTTCCTGCTGTTATTCGGCGCTGCCGCTCTCTACTTTATTCTCGGTGAACACAAAGATGCGCTCATTATGCTCGGGTTCGTCCTGTTCATTGCCGGAATAAATTTATTTCAGGAATGGCGTACCGATAAAACGTTACATGCCTTGAAGGAACTTTCCACGCCTAAAACCCGGGTTATCCGCGACGGTGAACTGCAAGCCATCAACAGTCGTGACCTTACTATCGGCGATCTAATGCTTGTCGAAGAAGGCGAACGGATCAATGCCGATGGAAAAATCATTGAGATGTTTGACCTGGGCATGGATGAGTCATCGCTGACCGGCGAATCCGATACCGTCTGGAAAAAAATCAGCCCGGCGGAACAGGATGAACACTGGCAGCGGAATTGCTGTTATGCCGGAACATCGGTCATACAAGGCTCGGCAATAGTAGAAGTTGAAAAAGTGGGCATCGGTACTGAATATGGTCGTATCAGTCAATCACTCGCCAGCGTCATACCGGCTAAGACACCGTTGGAAAAACAAACCCGGCGGTTAATTCAAATCTGCGCCACCATCGGATTAGTCCTGTTTGTTCTCGTCTGGATGGCTAATTACTTTCATCAGGCTGGCATCATCAACAGTATTCTTGCCGGAATCACTCTGGCGATGGCGATTATCCCTGAGGAATTTCCGGTAATATTGACCGTATTTCTTTCGATGGGGGCATGGCGACTGGCACGTAAGCAGGCATTAATCCGGCGAATGCCATCCGTTGAAACTCTCGGTTCCGTTTCAGTTCTCTGCGTGGATAAAACCGGAACACTGACGAAAAACCAGATGACAGTTCAAGAATTGGCTCCTTTCGACTCTGCCACGACAGAGGATTTATTGTACTGGGCATCGCTGGCAAGTGAAACGGAGCCTTATGACCCAATGGAAAAAGCTATTCTCGCCAAAGCCGAATCTTCAGGAGTAAATAAAGCACAGATTTTTTCAAATAAACTGCTTTCTGAATATCCCTTCAACAGCGCCAGTAAAATGATGGGGCATGTCTGGGAAATTGAAGGTCAGCCCTGTCTTGCCGCCAAGGGGTCGCCGGAAAGTATTCTGCCGTTATGCAATCTTAATCAGGTAGCGGCAAAACAAATTGAAAATTTGCAGCAGCAGATGGCGATGAACGGATTCCGGGTTATTGCCGTTGCCAGACGGAAAAATATGGCGGAAATTCCGCACGAACTCAGCGACAACCGGATGCAATTGCTTGGTCTTATCGGTTTGGAGGATCCGCCGCGCGAAACCGTGCCTGATGCTATCCGGGTCTGCGACAAAGCCGGAATCCGCGTAATAATGATTACCGGCGATAATGGAATCACCGCCAAAGCGATTGCCGGCAAAATCGGACTGGCCAATGCCGGAGAAGTTATAACCGGCAAAGAACTTGAGAATATGTCCGATAAGGAATTAAACGAGAAAGTCAAATCGGTAAATATCTTCGCGCGAGTCATTCCTCAGCATAAAATGCGGATTGTCAAGGCATTGCAGGAAAATGGCGCCGTGGTCGCAATGACCGGAGATGGCGTTAATGATGCGCCGGCGCTGAAGCTAGCCGACATCGGCATCGCTATGGGTAAACGCGGTACCAGTGTTGCCAGAGAAGCCGCCGACATGATTCTACTTGACGATAACTTCACTACCATTGTTGAAACGGTAAAAGACGGCAGAAGAATCTATGATAATATCAAAAAAGCTGTCGGTTATGTTTTTGTCGTCCATATTCCGATTGCATTGATGGCGCTGTTGCCGCCATTGTTGCATATACCGATGTTGCTGCTGCCGGTGCACGTGGTGCTGCTGGAACTCATTATCGACCCGACCTGCTCAATTGTTTTTGAACGCCAACCTGCCGATAAAGATATCATGTCACGTCCGCCGCGTTCGCCTTCCGCCGGTTTGATTTCATCAGGCATGCTGATTAAGGCAATTTTACAGGGACTGGCGATTTTTGCAGTAGCGTTCTCTGTTTGTCTTTATTTGCACAATAAAAATTACGGTATTGAACTGAGTCGTACTTTCTTACTGTTGACTGTAGCATTTTCGAATTTAATGCTGGCATTTATCAACCAGTCGGAACAACGCTTCTTTATCTCATCAATCGGGTTGCTTTTAAGGGACCGGGTGATTATATTAATCAATGTTGTGATTATTATTGTGCTTGGGTTGATTGTTTATCTGCCTGCCGGCAATGCGATGGCTGGAACAACCTCGCTGACCGCAGTTCAACTTGGCACTATCGCCGGTATGGCGTTGGCCGCAACCCTATGGTGGGAACTGGTTAAGATGGTGCGGTTCATTTTTCTCAGATTTAAACCGGTAAGGCACTAAGAATATTTAGTATTATCAATAAATAACAGTCAGGAAACATTAAATGGATTATCTAATGCAATTTGTGGACATGATGCTGCATCTGGACAAGCATCTGGTGGAACTCGTCAAGCAATATGAATCATGGACCTATCTGATTCTATTCGGGATAATTTTTTGTGAAACCGGTTTGGTGATTACACCATTTCTACCCGGAGATTCGCTGCTGTTTATGATTGGTGCATTGACAGCCAGCGGTGAGTTGAACTTCTGGCTGATTGTTACCATTCTAATTGTCGCTGCCATTATCGGCGATACCGTCAATTACCACATCGGCAAATATATCGGACCCAAAATTTTTCATAAAGAAAACGTGATGTTCTTGAACAAGGAACATCTGGTCAGAACACATAAGTTTTATGAAAAACATGGCGGCAAAACGATTATTATTGCCCGGTTTATGCCGATTATCCGGACATTCGCGCCATTCGTCGCCGGGATGGGAAGTATGTCCTACTTCAAATTTATTTTGTATAATATCACCGGTGGTATATTATGGGTGTTGTCTCTCGTTGCTGCCGGACACTATTTCGGCAATATTCCGATCGTCAAGAAAAATTTTACGCTCGTGATAATGGTGATTATATTCCTGTCAATACTGCCGGGAATTATCGCCTGGTTGCAGGCCTATCTGGCACAGCGTAAAATGAAGGCAATCAGCGCGGAAACTGCGGAAAACAAATAACCTTCACGTTCGCGCACAGCAGGATCACGGTATTTTAATGAATATTTTAAGTATTGATTTTGAGACCGCCAATTCCGCTCGCTGCAGCGTTTGCTCTGTTGGTATCGCCATTATTGTTGACCGCGAACTTGTCCATTCACAGGAATGGCTGGTACGTCCGCACCGTCACCACGGGCATTTTGACTGGATGAATATCTCGATTCACGGGATCACCGCAAAAGATGTTGCCGGCAAGCCGGAGTTTAACACGGTATTTGCGGAGTTGCTGCCTTTTTTTGAACAGGCTGATGCGGTTATTGCGCATAATGCCGCGTTTGATATCTCGGTGTTGCGCGGTGTTTTGGACATTTATCAACATGATTATCCGGAACTGGACTATCTTTGCACCTGCAAGGCTGCCGCGAAAATCTGGCCGGAACTGGAAAATCACAAACTCAATACCGTCAGTAATCATCTCAGCCATCACTTCAATCACCATAATGCTGAAGCGGATGCCATCGCCGCCGGGAAAATATTTATCGCTGCGCTGGAAAGATTGCAAGTCAATGACCACCGTGAACTTGCCAGCGCTATCGGGATGAAAACCGGCAAATTGCACAAATCCGGCTATACGCCATGCAGCATCAAAAAATCCAAATCGCCGCGATGACACTCCCTTCGCTTGAAAAGAAACAAATCTGATTTAAATTAATAGAGATTTTTAAAACATCAGACACGCATAAAAGACTAAGTTTATTTCGCAAAAATGAGGCGATTGATATTGAGTCTATGGACAGGGATGGTATGACGAACAACAATTTTTATGTTACAACGCCGATTTATTATGTAAATGACAAACCGCATATCGGTCATGCTTATACCACGATTCTAGCCGATGTACTGGCACGCTATCACCGGTCACTCAATATTCCTACCTTTTTTCTAACCGGAACCGATGAACACGGACAAAAAGTTCAAAAGGCCGCCGAAAAAAATCAGTTGACCCCGCAGCAGCAGTGCGATGAGACCGTTATCCGCTTTCAGGAGTTATGGAAAAAACTGGAAATCACTAATGATCATTTTATCCGTACTACCGATCCCGCTCATAAGGAGATTGTTCAGGAAATTTTGATGGATTTGTTTAAACGTGATTTAATCTACAAGCATGAGTATCACGGGCGTTATTGTGTCCACTGCGAACGTTTTTTTATGGAGAAAGATTTGAATGGTTCCACCCTCTGTCCTGAAGATAGTTGCGGACGGGAAACCGGTGAACTGATTGAGTCGAATTACTTTTTCCGGATGAGCAATTATCAGGAGTGGCTGATTGATTACATCAAGACCCATCCGGAGTTTATTCAGCCGCCGTTCCGTGCCAATGAGACACTCGGTTTTTTAAGGAAACCACTCGGTGATTTATGTATTTCCCGCCCGAAGTCACGTTTGCACTGGGGCATTGAACTGCCCTTTGACCGCGATTATGTCTGTTATGTCTGGTTTGACGCGTTAATCAACTATATTTCAGCGATAGGATATGCCCGGGATGATGCCAAATTCAATACCTGGTGGCCGGCAACTTATCAGCTTATCGGCAAAGATATTCTTACTACTCATACCGTTTACTGGACTACTATGCTCAAAGCGATGAACGTCGCTTTGCCGAAAACAATTTTTGCTCACGGCTGGTGGTTGATTGATGACGAAAAAATGAGCAAATCCAAAGGCAATGTCATCAGTCCGATGGCAATGATTGAACAATACGGCGTCGATGCTTTTCGCTATTTTCTCATGGCGGAAATGTCACTCGGACAAGATGCGTCCTTTAGCGAACACGCTTTCATTACCCGTTACAACAGCGATTTGGCCAATGATCTGGGTAATCTTCTCAGTCGCGTTATCAAAATGACCTTGCGTCATTGCAACGGAATTATTCCTTGTCCCAGCGTTACAACTGAAAATGAAAGCGAACTTTTCGCCGTCATTGATCAGGCTGTTTCCGGTATGGAAAAAGCTTTAACCGGAATGCGGATTGAACAGGGACTGGAGCAGATTATGACCGCTGTTCGGGCCGGCAACCGCTACCTGGAGAAAACTGCCCCGTGGACATTGGCGAAAAACGGCGAAAAGGAGCGTTTGAACTCCGTAATGTATTATGCCGCCGAAGCTTTATTCAAAATTTCAGTTCTGCTTGATCCGGTGATGCCGGGAAAAATGGAACTGCTTCGCTCTACCCTGGGCTTGACCCCGGATAAGACCAAAGACTGCCGTATCGCTGATTTGAAAAAAACTGAAAATCTTATTTGCGGCATTCAAGTCAATGACATTGATGCACTCTTTATGCGAATTAAAGTTGAAGAACCGGAAGTAGCACCGGCTAAACCTGAAGCGGCGAAAACTGTTCCGGCGTCTCCGGCGCCAGTTGCGGAAGCCGGTTTAATTACCATTGACGATTTCTTCAAAACCAGTCTCCGTACTGCAAAAGTAATTCAGGCTGAACGCATCAACGGGGCAGATAAACTGCTTAAACTGCAAATTGAAATCGGCACGGAAACCAGACAACTTGTCGCCGGTATCGCCATGCATTATACTCCGGAAGAAATCACCGGCAAAACTGTCGTTGTCGTTGCCAATTTGAAGCCGGCAAAAATACGCGGCATTGAATCGCAGGGAATGTTGTTGGCGGCAAAAGATGGCAAAGAGCTCAGAATAGTTACCGTTGACGGCAATATTCCAAGTGGTTCATCTGTAGGGTAACGGAAGTTTAAGTATATTTGTAGATAGCGGCGCATGCCCCTTCAGAACTGACCATGCACGGACCCACCGGATGTTCCGGCGTACATGAAGATGCGAACAACGGACATTGCCGTGGATTAATTTTACCCTTCAAGACATCACCGCAACGGCAACCGGTATCGATTTCACCATCTAATTCTTTCAGGCTGAATTTAACCGCAGCGTCGTATTGCGCAAATTCCGGTTTAAGTTTGAATCCGCTGTCCGGAATTTTGCCGATACCACGCCACCATGCATCCGTAAAATCAAGATATTTGTCAAATAAATGCAGAATAACCGGGTTGCCACCGGCTTTTACCACTCGTGCGTACTGATTCTCCACCTGCGCAATTCTGCTGCTCAATTGAGCAATGATTCCACTGATCCCGGAAAGAATATCGAGTGGTTCAAATCCGGCAATTACGCACGGGAGATGGAACTTATCCGCAAAATTATTGTAGGCATCAGCGCCGATAATCGCGCTGACATGCGCCGGGCACAAAAAACCATTAACTTCTATTTCACTGTCCCCCGCCAGTGCGGACAAAGCCGGCATTATCCGTTTAAATGCCGTTAGAATGGATAAATTATTAATCTTCTGCTGAATTGCGGTATCAACAATGCTTAACGCCGGACCGATCGTTGTTTCAAAACCGATTGCCAGGAAAACAACTTCCTTGTCCGGTTGTGCCAATGCCAGTTCTAGCGCCCGTTCTGGAGAATAACATACTTCCACGTTATGGCCGGTTGCGCGTAATTCCGCCAGGCATGATGAAGTTCCCGGCACATTAATCATGTCCCCGAAACTGACTAAAATTGCTCTACGTCTGCCCAGTTCGATTGCGTTATCAATATAACCGGCGGCGGTTACGCATACCGGACAACCCGGTCCACTGATCAAATTGACCGGTTCCGGCAACATCGCCCGGATGCCATAACGGGCAATTGCCATGGTGTGGCTGCCGCAAACTTCCATAATATTGATATTGCCGGCAGTAGCGCGTTCTGATACTTGACGCAAAATACGTTCTCTAAGAATGGATGCAGCGGCGGAATTACGGAATTCATCAACATATTTCATGTTTGTTTACCACTGATTCCGGCGATCATTTCCGCCAGTTCGTTGTAGGTGGTGATGCTTTTTTCCGCTTCTTCGCGGTTGAGTTTTTCGATAGCGAATCCGGCATGGACAATGACATAATCCCCGACGGCATAACCGTCAAGCAATGAAAGATTGGCATTGCGGCTGATATCTCCGGAAGCCACGACTGCGGCATGGTTATCCAATATTTTTACAATCTGCATGGGTACTGCTAAACACATTAATACTGCACTCCGTTCCGGCTGAAAAATGATTAATATTAAATAAAATTGTCATCTGGAAAATATAATCTATATGAGTTCTGTTGCAAATGTTATCGTAAATTATTAGTTGTATCATTTTACGAATTAATAGCGGATAACGACATGACACAGCAGGGTAAGATAATAGTAATTTGTGCAAAAAATGATACATTAAACAACCTCCATGCTAACACAATCGTAAAGGTTGAAGAACGTGAATTTAAACAAATTCAAATATATCGCTAACGCAATCTTAACAATTGCGGTATAATATATGTTCATGAAATTTAAGAATCATGTTAAAACGATAACATAAATCATGTAACCAAAATAAGAAAGGAAAAACATGAAGAAAAGATGGATCATCGCTCTCGTAGTTGCAGGAACATTCCTGCTGCCGTGTCTCGACGGGTTCGGGCAAAAAGTCAAAAAACTGCACTTGAAGCAGGACGATGCGCAGCCGTACATGGTCAGCAAAGTCTATGAGTTGAAGTACATGCGGGCAGACGATTTAACGCCGTTTGTTCTCGGCGCAGTGAAACGTTACGACACCCAGTCACAGGTGGAACGCTTGAATTATAAATTTAAAAAGGAACAATATCTGGTGGTATCAACTTCACCGGAAATGATGCCTTATGTTGATGACATGATTGCCAAACTGGATCGTCCCGGCAAGAAAGATGAACTTGGTTCATTGATTGAGGGAACTGGCATTTTTCGTTATTCCTACCGGCCGAGATACCGTTCCACCGATGAAATGGTATATTTGCTGAATAACGCGGTAAAAAGCGGTGACGGTCAGGTCTACCGGAATCCTGAATCCAATATTATTTATTGGAAAGATTCGCCATCAGACTCTGCCGACTTGCTGACCTGGGTACAACGTTTTGACCGTCCGGTACCGCAGGTGAATATCAGTATCAACGTCTATGAAGTGCGCGAAAGCACATTACGCGACATTGGTATTGACTATCTGGCATGGAAAAATGGTCCCGGACTGAATTTTTTCGGAGCCGGCCTGGATATGTTTGATTTTATGAGTTCTGACTCTATTACTACCAATCTGACGCAGACGGCGATGGATGCATTCAGCAACATTTCGTATTCGTTCGGTGGATTTTTTGTTGCGCCGCAGTTTGATTTGAGTTTTGTCCGTGCGTTACAGCAGTCCGGCAATGCGAAACTGGCTGCGACCGCCAACCTGACAGTAATAAATAATGAAACTGGCAGTTACAGCGTCAAATTTTCACCGCAATATCAGAACATCATTAAATCCAATAACGATCAGAGTTCGGTTGTTGTCGGCGCTGATGCAAATTTCTCATTACTGTTGAAAAGTCCGATTATCTGTTTCCAGAGTCCGGAAAAGAATATTGGCAAAGATGGTCAGTATGAATTTACCAAAAAAGCTTATGAGCAACTCCTCAGCGGAGTGATCATGTTCAATTACAACGTGGTAATGAATAATGTTGTCGAACGCAATAATCAGGGCGATGAACTGGTTGAATACAGCAATGTCAATTCTGATCTGACACTTCAATTTAAAACTGAAAAGATGCTGGCATCATGGACACAGGATAGTGAAACCGAAGAAACCATCGGCATCCCGTATCTTTGTGAAATACCTTATGTCAAATATCTCTTTGGTACCACTACCACAGTGAAAGAGAAAACCTTCTTTATCGTTTCGGCGCAAGCGGAATTGCTGCATCCGGAATCTTCACTGGTGCCGTTTGCCGGCAGGGTGATTTCAACCTATGACATGGCCAAAGAAGACAAAGCATTCCGCGGTGAAAACCCGGATGTTACTAAGACTCCGGTAAAGCCAACTGATGTCGCAAGCACTGATAACAAGAAATAACTATAAAGGAAAATAAATAAAATGAAGTTGAAATTTTTAATTGCTTTGACGGTAATGGCAACAGCCAGTAGTGGATTCTGTCAATTCCCGGTTGCCGGGGCTGGACCGAATCCGATTATCACCCCCGGACCGGCGCCGCGTTCGGACAATGTCCGGGCCTCGCAACCCTATGCCAATACAATTGTTCTGGCCGACATCCGCATGAATATTGAAAAGGAAACAGAACAGGTGCATTTTATCCGGGATAATAATGACCCGTATGTAATTACCAAAACTTATGTATTGAAGTACGCTGACCCGTACGAAATGCGCCCGTATATCCGTAGCGCAGTACAGTCCAAACGCGTAATTGAAGACAATACCACTGTCGAATGTATCAAAATGAACGACGGTACTAATGTTCTTCTGGTTTCGGCTGAAGAATTCCGTTTCAAGGACAATACTAACGGTATGAGTATTGACGAAATTGTTGCACGTCTGGACATCCCGAAAATGGACTCATCATCCGGGCAGAAACGTTACTTTTACTTTCCGAATTTCACTAACGCCAGACAACTGGCGGACATGATTCGTAACGTCGGTGCCAACCCGAAGGGCGATGAACTTGAAACCCAGCAGGGTAAAGACGTCATCGTTTATGACGGTCTGCTAAACTGCGTATTCTTCTATACCCCGACCTATTCCCGTAAAAATATTGAATATATGCTTAAACAGTATGATACTCCCAATAATGAAGTATCATTAAAATACAGCGTTTACGAAATTTTCGCGGAAAATGACGGCAAAATCGGCGCTGACTTCCAGTCATGGAAGAATAATGACGGCACCGACCTGCTCGGTACCGGCGGTCGCTACCGCAGCAACTGGTCATCCACTTATGCCGGCGACATTCTGCCGAACGGTTCCAGCAAGACTCAGGTTTTTAACTTCAATCCGAAATGGAACAGCCGGTATCTTGATTTTCTAATGGCTAAAGGCGGAGCCAAAATATTGACTTCCGGTACACTCAATGTCAGAAACAACCGTACCGGCTATATTGAGCGCCGTACCAACCTGATGAATGCTCAATACGGTAACAAGATTCCTGACGAAACCGTTGGTGATGCCTACATTGCGCTGGATGCGAAAAAGTTTGTGCTGAACAACAACACGCTTTATCCCGCTAATCTGACCAATAAAGACAAGTATCGCATCAAAGCCTACGATACCAATGGAACTGCAATTGATTTCTCTAATGTTTTTACTGGTAATTTGACGATTACCAAAGTTAATGACAGCCAGAGTAAAATCACCCGGTATTACCTTGATCTGCAGGGTTCCGCGGCCAACTTTAATAAAGGCGGTGGCAGTTTTGGTCAACAGATTGAAGCGGGTGGATTTGCGTTGGAACGATGTGTAGAAGCTCCAACACCTTATTTCTCTCCGGATACTGCTACGCCCCCGGCGACCGGGTCATTCACCTACACTTATGCCTGGACGCCAGTGGAATCCTGGAATACTGATAACAACATGACCATGTATAAAGGTTATCAGATTGTCACCAAACCAAACCCGGGCGGTTATGGTTTCCGTATCCAGATCAATCCGGCGGTTTGTGAAGAAAATACCATCATGGACGTAGTTATGAATAATGATTCGCTCATCGGCTGGAATTCCAATGGCACACCGCGAATATCAAAAAACAACACCATTCAAACTAAAGTAATGCTGAGTAACTCCTCTAATCAGTTTGTCATCGGCGGTCTGGAAAAACAGGAAGTTGTCCGCAGTGTCAGCGGCGTTCCATTCCTTAAAGACCTTCCCGTTCTTGGCTGGGCGTTCTCCACCGAATCTGAATCAACCAAGAAATCACAGTTGGTTCTAGTGGCGGAATGTACGTTTGTTACTCCGAATGAAAAGATGAAAGAGGGAACGCTTGGGGATGTCAGCAAGCTCCGGGGTAAACTTGAGGATGCCGGCGACAAGAATGTCTGGGGCTTCCAGCAGCTCTGGATTGACGGCAAGGTGAAGTTCTGATAATTTATTAACCCAAACGGGTGGGGTTTCGCCTTGCAGAACAAGTAATAATGCCTGGCGAATGACTGAAAAATTTCAGTTATATACTCTATAAGGTTGAAATTTTAAAATAGATTGCGAAGATTTTGAAAATTGGTT
>CAYMSF010000014.1:0-37370 GCA_964392985.1 uncultured Victivallaceae bacterium
TTTTTATTGTCCACCTTCAGGGCAAAAATACCACCGGCTTAGCCGGTGAGTACCCAAAAATCTTTAGATACAAGTGATTTAGAAAAAACCTCCTGTGCTATAGTAACGTATGGTTCGCCAACCACGTTACCGACAAACACAGGAGGTTAAAATGACAGAAGTACAAAGTTTATCGCACAGTAAATGGAATTGCAAATATCATATAGTATTTGCGCCCAAATTTCGCAGGCGAGAAATCTATGGCAAGCTAAAAATTGACATAGGTCAAATTCTGCGTAAGCTTTGCGAGCAGAAGAAAGTGGAAATACATGAAGCTGAAGCGTGTTCGGATCATATTCACATGTTGTTGAGTATACCGCCCAATTTGAGTGTAGCACAGTTTATGGGCTACTTAAAAGGTAAGAGTTCGTTAATGATCTTTGACCGTCACGCCAACCTGAAGTACAAATACGGTAACAGGCATTTCTGGTGTCGTGGTTACTATGTCGATACGGTAGGGCGCAATAAAAAAGCAATTGAAGAATACATAAAGAATCAGTTGGCTGAAGATTGCGCGATGGAGCAAATGACGTTTAAAGAATATATTGACCCGTTTACGGGTGGCAAGAATATTAAGGCATAATGAAAGTAGGCCGCTTTAGTGGCGGCCAGTGAAATAGATGCGGCTGGCGAACCGTTCAGAGCCCCTGATGGGGCTGCCGGTAATATGCCCTTATAGGGCTGGTGCATACCACCAGTTCAACTGGTGGTTTTGATTTTAACGCTGTCTTTGAAAAGTAGAAAATAAACAAGTGGTTTAATATTGATCAATCTCTAAACTGGATATATTTGCCAATAGACAGAGTCACAGGCGGGTTTTGATTGATTCTGCTGTAAACGTGTTATCTGTTCCGGGATAATAAAAAGTCGAACTGTGGTAAGACAAAGACAGCAACAAGATATTCAGCCCGAAAATGTAAAATTGCTGATTTTCAGCGTTACAAGAGTACCTGACTGTAATGCGTTAAAATGCAATGAATGAATTGTCGAGTTACGACAAGTTAGTTTTATCCGTCAATTCGCAAACTCCGTTAAAATGCTCTTTAACAGATAAACCCGACTTGCCGTTTTATTACACAATCCGATATTTGTAATCGGTATTAACTGATTTTTACCGGCTTGCCAGTAGCTGCAGATTTGTAGATAGCATCAAGAAGACGCATTACGGTCACGCCCTGCTCCGGAGTAACTACATAAGGAATTTTCTTTACAATGCAATCAATAAAGGTGTAATAGCTGTTTTTGCATTCAGGAACCGGCGGATGCAGGTGCATGTCATATTGACAACCGGCCTTTTCCTGATAACATTCAACATGGAACTGATAACCTTCTTCAAGATTGCGCTGGAAGAGGCCGCCTTTAGTTCCAAGCAGGCGGGTGGACATATGTTCGCGTTCTTTGATATTTGCGGCCCACGATGCCTCAATTTCCAAGGTGGCGCCGTTTTTAAATTTTATCATACCGCAGGCCAAATCTTCTACATCATAAGTTTTATTGCTCTTCTTTGCAATAGCCGAGGCGATATGGTTGTAAGTGCTCCCCATCACCCATTCCGGTTCAGGATAATTCATAAGCCAGAGCGCAAGGTCAAGGCGGTGAACTCCGAGGTCAATCAACGGTCCTCCTCCTGAAAGCGCCTTGGTACCGAACCAACCACCGAAACCCGGCATGCCGCGGCGGCGATGCCAGACAGAGCGACCAAAATAAATATCGCCGAGTTCACCGCTATCAACAAGTTGTTTCATGGCGAATGATTGCGGGGTGAAACGGAATGAAAAGTTGATACCCAACCGTTTTTTGCAGCGTTTTGCGGCAGCGAGCATTGCTTCGGCTTCTGATGCGTTCATGGCCATCGGTTTTTCGCAGAGAACGTGTGCTCCGGATTCAAGAGCGGCAATGGTCAGCGGTTTATGGAATTTATTCGGTACGGCAATACTTACAACGTCAAGTTTCTCTTTTTTGAACATTTCATAAGCATCGGTATAAAATTTGGCAATGCCCAGATCTTTCGCTGCTTTTTCGACCTTGTTCTTATCTATGTCGACGATGGCGGCAACCTCAGCATCTGGGTGTTCCTGGTAGCCCTTGACGTGTGCCTGTCCCATGCCGAGACCAATAACTCCAATTCTAATCTTTTTCATATTCAAAATTCCTATTTATTTTTGCCGTCAACATCCTGTACTACGCCGGCGCTGACAGTATGCGGATTCGGTGTCTTAATTACTTCCAACGGCTGGGCATTCGGAGCGGTATGTTCTTGATAGATTAACGGTTTTGCCCAGCGGACGGCATTGCCGATAACCTTCAACACGTTTTTGTCATAATAAATCGGGTAGGTCTCATGACCCGGTCTAAAATAGAAGACCTTGCCATGACCGCGTTCAAAAGCAACGCCGCTGCGGAAAACTTCACCACCTTCAAACCAGGAGATGAAAATTACTTTACCGTCCTGCGGGATATCGAACCGTTCACCGTACATTTCAGTATTTTTAAGCTCAAAGTATTCACCAATGCCCTGGGTAATCGGATGGGACGGCTCAATGTTCCAAAGACGTTCCTTTTCCCCGACTTCACGCCATTTCAGAGAACAGTTGGTTCCCATAACCGCTTTGAAAATTTTGGAGAAGTGCCCGGAATGAAGAACAATCAACCCCATGCCTTCAAGTACGCGTTTGTGCACACGTTTGACAATTTCGTCTTTTACTTCACCATGAGAACAGTGCCCCCACCATAGCAGTACATCGGTGCTGTCCACTACTTCCTGAGTCAGACCGTGTTCAGGATCATCAAGCGCGGCCAGTCTGATATTCAGGTCATTCGAACTGATGCCGTCAGCAATGGCTTTGTGCATTCCCTGCGGGTACAGTTTTTTAACGATTTCATTGGTTTTTTCGTGGCGGAATTCATTCCAGATGGTTACATTGATTTTTTCGCTCATAATATTTACCTTGTTTTTTATTGATAGATTTGCGATGGCTCCATCAATATATTTTAGTTGTAATATTCCAAATTGTGATATATTATTTAGTACATTTAAATAAATATATCTGATTGTATTTGTATTTTCAATCATATAAAATATACAGTTTGTGATATTAATAAACAACATGTGAGATTGTGAAAAATTATGCGTCTATGGCAGGTCAACTTTCAAGTTTATAAGACGCTGGATTCATTTCCCTATCCCGGTGATATGGTCGAAGAAATTCAAGAATCTCCAAATTACCGGCTATATGGCTCTCGCCGTGCATCAGTTGACGGTGGACAATTAGTTTTAACACTAAGCGGTACTGGCGGTTTTCAACTTGGTAAAAAAGAATTCCGCCTTAAACCGGGGATGGCATTTCTGGCACTTCATGCCGATCCCGCGCATAGTTACTTTTATCCACCCGAAGGGACCGAACCATGGATATTTTTCTGGATTGCAATGTTAGGCAAGGCTGCAGAAAACATGATCACTGAGATGGTTGAGAGATATGGTTACTTTTATAATCTTGCCAGAGAAAGCGGGATTGTAAAACGTCTTTACGGCTATAAGCAACTTCAGGACGGAATTCATCTATTGACGCCATTGTCCGGCGCCAGACTGGTTATGGATGTTCTGACTTCTTTGGGTGATGACAAGGAGAATGAACTTGTTAATGAACCGCAGAATAATCTGATCATCAGTGCTCAGGAATACATTTTCAAGCATATCAGCGTTGATATCAGTGTCAATGAAGTTGCTAATTTTTTGTGCGTATCACGTGAACACTTGTCGCGAATTTTCAAGGAACAGACCGGGATATCACCCTATAATTATATTTTGAACCAGAAAATTCGTCTTGCATGCAACCTGCTGTCTGAAACCAAGCTCAGTTGCAAAGAGATCGGCGTACGGGTAGGCATTGAAAATCCGGTATCATTTACCCGGAGTTTTAAGCGTTTAGTCAATTTGTCACCGGGCGAATTCAGGTCTTCGCCAAGTCCGGGCAACGGACATTTCTGACCTTGTTGCAGGATAACTATAGAAGTGCACGCATTATTCCTGTATTGTTACCGGGGACAAATGCCACTGCTCAGCCGCAATCAATCCATCTTTGATGGTTTGCCAGGATATGACTTTGGCGTGTCTTGATTGTTACTTTCTGATTCCAGAAAATCCACATAATTATCCGGAAGCACCTGCTCTTCGGCAAGGGCGACCGTTCCATCGTCAGTCGCATCTGATTTGTAGGTTTTAAGGTCAAAATAAAGCTCATGCAAATCCTTAATCCCGCCCCACAAAAACCAGACTGTGGTTACTACACCGATCGCCAGCGGAATGATGATGGCATAATAGTGCCAGTATTTGGCCCACCATTGCACCGGCCACGGGCTGAATATATTCCAGACCGTAACGACAATAAACACCACCCACCAGAACATTGTCCAACTGAAAATACTGGCTGAAATTGCTTTATCACTCTTCGTGAAATGTTCATCGATGCCGATGATAGAACTCCACGACCACCTCTTTTCAAATTCAACTTTCACTTTATCGTCGGCAATCGCATATTTGCCGCGGTGGAGCATTCTCTCCATATTAAAATCTTGTTTGCAAGTGAGCAGTGAAACAATAAAGTATAACGCCAGCGCAATTACCATTGCCCAGAAAAACATAACCTGACCGTTAATCGGAAACTTCGCGGCATTGTCCACAATAATCGAAGCGTTAGGAAAACAGTGTGCCAACCAGGGCTGAATGGTTTTCCAGCACTGCTGGAGAATGATTCCACCTACGGCAAGCCCGGAACCGGCAATCATTGCCGACCAGGCGCCGGCAGTTGTGCCTTTCTTCCAGTAAAGACCGCCGGCAATTACCGATCCTGCCCCGCCAAGGAAAATAGCTCCGGTCAAAGCAAAGAACATCAGAATATATTCAGTCTGACGGAAGAGCAGGCTGAAAAAGAATCCAAACAGCGCGACACCGACTATCGCCCAGCGCAATAGATTAATATGTTGTTTCGGGGTAAGCGGTTTTTTTCTCAGTGGCAGTATGATGTCTTGAATGAAGATACTGCCCCAGGAATGCAAATAGGAACTGTCGCACGCTAACAGACCGAAAAGCATTATTGAACACAACATTCCCTTTATGGCAATTGGCAACATGTAATTTATGGCAATCGGCATGCGCATCTGATTCTGAACTTGCGGGTCGGCTATTTTGTTCAGCACATCCTGAACCTGAGCCGCTCCGGTCGCAAAATCCGGATGCTTTAAAAATGTTATGGCGCAAACTGCCAGCAGCGTTACCATTACCCCCTTGGAAAGATTGCGCCAGGTACCGAGAATTGCGCCCATTTTTGCTTCATGAGCATTCTTGGCACAGGAATTAAACGCATGCCCGCCCTGCCATGCCATTACATTGTAAATCCCTGACAAAACCCCGATAAGAACAAACCAGATATTAAAATCCTTTGCTTTGCTGATATCAAACGGATTAAGCATTGACTTGCCGGGAGCTGTATGCGACATCGCTTCTTGAATTTGCGACCAGTCGAATATCACCAGCAGAGCGACAATGATAACGATAAACATAACCAGCGCCAGCAACCCTTCGATGCAATCGGTAATCATAACGGTAAGCTGCCCGCCCGTTAATGTCATAATTAATGCCAGCGTAAGATATATCGCCATAATAATGGCAAAAGTTGGAATTGCATGGCTGAAAATATATACATCTTGCGGCAACCCGCAGAAATATACGAAAAACCGCGCGCTTACCGCCGGAAATATACCGTAATTTATCAGCCCCGAAAGAAAGCCGAGAAAACCGGCGAACAACCGGAATGATTTACTATATCTGATTTCAAAAAACTGCGCCAGCGTCATTGCCCGGGTTTCACGGTAACGGTAATATACATATCCCGTAAGTGCGATAAATAATCCGAGCGGAATTGTCATCATCTGCCACCAGCCAATGGTGAATCCGGCTTCATAAAACAACTCGTACAATGCAACCATGCTGATGACTGCCATGCCCATTTCACCGCGGGCATTACAAACCAGATATCGCCCACCAAGTCGACCACCCGCCATAAATTCAGCAACACTGGTAACATGTTTCTGTGTTCGGAATGCGACAATCGCAATTATAACAAGCGGAATCAATACAATCGACCAGTCAATCCATGACATCATTGTTCAGCCCTCCCGGGGATAATTTACGGGCAGTTTAGAGTCAAACTTTTCCATAAATAAGTTATAATTTACAATATTTCATGTAAAATAAAAAATGATACACTATGAATAAAACGAAGTTAATCTGAAAGTTGAGCATAATAATAACATTATTTTCGGTCTTTGCAAATAAGTTTCAGCGAATTGTGAAAATAAAAGTTACCGTACTCCGCCATTATTTAAAAGTATCGGACGGCAAGCTCATCTTGCAGGTTAATTCACCCGGAGAAAAGTTAATCTCGCGTTTCGACTCTACTGACGCTTAACGGCGAAGAGGCACGTGATTATACAAAGCAGTACATGATTAAACAAAAAGCGGTAAACTGAAATCCACGTCTACCGCTCTATAATCACATAAAAGAAAATGGGTTATTTCGCATTCATCTCTTCGTTGCCCCAGATTTTAGTGCCTTGAACCGTCGCATGCAACGCGATCCCGTTACGCGTTATTTTGTATAACATGATGCCAGGAGCTACTTCAGCCGCGCCGCCAATGCCATCGCCAACATTGCCAAATTTGAATACCGCATTGCCTTGCACGCCAAGCCCCCAGCCGGAATCGATGAATTGACGAATATTGCCTTGTTCACTGAAGACGAACAGCGCACGGAAATCTCTTACCCCCATACCCAGCCCGACACCGAATGAAAACATTTTCATGTAGGTTCTTTCTCCGGTAGCATTGTTATAAACCATTCCCCAACCACTTTCCGTTGACGGAATAAAAATATCCACGCCGAGGTCTTCGAATACAGCATATCCGGCCGCTTTGCTGATTTTCTGTTTCAAGTCAGGATGATTGGCATAAAATTCCCGTAAACTGTCGTCACACATTATTCTGGCAGACTCTTTTTTTTCTGAAATGGTGTCTCCTTCCGGACTGCGGCAACCGGACAAACTTAGCGCAATTAACATCGCCCCCGACAACGCCATAATTCTTTTCATAATAAACACCCTTGTAATTGTGACCTCAGCTTACTTTGCAAAACAATAATAACGCAAGATGCTGACGGCGCTAATTAAATATGCGAAAGACCATCTCCCGCCTTAAAATTAAGTTAAACTTGAATTACTATTATGCAAGTTGCATTGACCAATCCCGGATATTTTTTTTCGGTTTTAAATGACAAATTTGTATTAAGAACGGTGGCGGCGGCAGGGCGAAAAAATAGAAAAGTTTTAATATTTTACTGGCATTTTCTTTAGATGCGATTAAGTTAATGGGCTAAATGTTATATTTGGCGTGGTGGCCGAGTGGCTAGGCAGCGGTCTGCAAAACCGTATATACCGGTTCGATTCCGGTCCGCGCCTCCAAATTTTTATTCTCTTCGATTATTTTGCAAAAATTCTAGAGTTAATTCTTGCTAAATGAACAATTCCTCATTATTTTTATAGACACTGTTTTTTAATTGACAATCTGGATATCCGGAAGATGTTCCGGAATCATACAAAGGACTGGACAGGCAATGGTTATCAGAAGAATGAATTCCATGTTCAAACGGCATGGACGAGTAATGTTCGGGTTAATTACCATCGTGATTATTGTGTCTTTTCTGGGTTTTTTGACCCCGGGTTTCACCGGAATGTTCAGTTCGTTCTCGAATGGCGGTTCTTCGCTGGGGACGGTATTTGGACGCAAGGTGGGGTTTGAGGAATTACGGACACAAAGCAATCGCAATTTGATTGCTTTTTCATTGCTTTACGGTGGTGTTCCGCTGTCAAATAACAATCTTAGTGAAATGGCCAGTCAGAATGCTTTCCCGGCGATTTGTCGCATTGAAGCTGCCAAAAGACGTGGCATTAAAATTACTGACCAGCAGATTGCGGATTTTATCGCTAAACTGCCGTTGTTTCAGAAAAAGGACAGTAAAAATTTTGATTTGACATTATACCGCAATTACATAGATAATATGTTGACGCCGAATGGACTGGGTGCGCTTGAACTCGACAATAGTGTCAGGGATTTTCTGATTCAGCAGGAGCTTAACCGCGAAATATCTGAAAGTGTGGTAGTTACTCCCGGTGAGGTTTTGGCTTTTTACAACAGTCTGTTTGAAAAGCTTGATGTCTGGGTCGGGCGCTTCAATGCCGGTGATTTTGTCGCAACAGTGAAAGTTACCGATAGTGAATTAACAAAATATTATGAGGCGACCAGGAAAAATTATACGATTCCGGCAAAATTCCAAATAACCTTGATAT
Organism: uncultured Victivallaceae bacterium; assembly: GCA_964392985.1. Taxonomy (GTDB): domain Bacteria; phylum Verrucomicrobiota; class Lentisphaeria; order Victivallales; family Victivallaceae; genus CAYMSF01. The sequence continues at coordinate 8,440 of CAYMSF010000014.1, forward strand.
CTTTTGACTACAATAGTATTCCACTCGCGCCTGAAGAGATTAGTGATACCGCAGTAGAAAAGTTTTATAACGAAAATAAGGCGCTCTTTACTCTGCCGCCAGTCGGAGATGAGAACAAAACTCCGCCAGTCACTCCGCCGCTAAAGGAAATTAAAACCAAAGTTAAGGCTGAATTAATTAATAAGCTGAAAAGCGGTAGAGCCATCCGCAATGCTCAGGTTTTTGCCCGTGACGTTTACGATAAGGTCGGCGAAGCACCGGCAAAAGATCAATATAAAATATTTACCGCGTTTGCCACGCAAAACAAATTGCCCCTCGTAAAAACGGGCTGGTTTGACGCAACTGCTGAAGCTATTGACGAATTGAAAGAGCCGGAACTTATCAAACAGGTAACCGGTGTTTATGAACAGGTACCGGTAACCAACGCAGTAACCGGCAGGAAAGCTGCCTATGTCGCGTTTGTTACTGAACGTAAAGAGTCCAGACCGGCGGAATTCAGTGAAGCTCAGGCAAAAGTAAGACAAGATGTCAAAAAAATAAAATCGCGTGAAGCTGCTTTGTCCGCTGCCCGCGAAACCGTGAAACGTATTGCACAGAGCAAAGAACGACTCAAAGATGTTAAGTCGATGACCCAACCGAAATTCGAAAAAATTGATACATTTATTCTCTCCGACCCGCCTTATGGTCAGGAAGGTGCGATGATTGCCGGAATGGCTGAAAATATTAAAGCGGACAATATTTCCGAGGCAAGAGATACGGAAGATGGCGCAATGTTAGTTTTTGTCGAAAAACGTACTACGCCGGCATCCGCCGAATTTGAATCAAAACGCCAAATGACTGAATCGTTCTACCGGCAGAAAAAAGTCGGTGCCGCTCAAGCGGCATTCAACTCCTGGCTGGATTCTAAGTGCCAGTTGAAGGGCGAATGAGTTGAACCATGCAAGGACTTGCTGAAACCAATCGTGATTTTGCGCTGGGGAAACATATCACGGTAGAGTTTTATGAATGTGACTCGCAATTTTTAGCCGATGCCACCCGGATGGAAGATGCTTTTATCCGGGCTGCCCGTGAAGCCAATGCCTCGGTTTTAGCCTCTAATTTCCATTCCTTCAAGCCTCAGGGCGTCAGCGGGTTTGTGATTATTGCTGAATCCCACTTTTCAGTGCATGCCTGGCCGGAACATGATTATGCCGCTGTCGATATTTTTACTTGCAGCAACACCGTCAATTGTGACGTGGCCATTGAGTCTTTGCGGAAAAGCATGGGTTCAAAAGGTGCCGTCATCTCGAATCTGATGAATCGCGGCATCATCAGTAACAATGGCATGGAAAAACTGCTTCCTGTATTTGAAGACCGTACTTACTTGTATGCCATTTCCTGGCAGAAAAGATTTGAGGAAAGCAAAGCCTGGGGATTGCTTGTTTCTGCTGATATTTATAATTGTGAAGCAGCATTGATAAAATCTGCGACCGTCATTCGCGAATTTGTGCAGGAACTTTGTAATAAAATCGGATTGAAGCCTTTCGGACCGTGTAATGTTGAACATTTTGGCGAAGATGAACGGGTGGAAGGTTTCAGCATGACGCAATTTCTGGAAACTTCACTTATTTCCGGTCATTTTGTCAATTCTGCCGGAACGGCCTATCTGGATATTTTCAGTTGTAAATTTTTTGAGCCGCGGATTGTGGCGGAATTTGCCGCACAATTTTTTTGCGGCAACCACTACCGGATGCAGGTGGCTTTGCGTAAATGAATGGAAATGCAATGAATAAACTGCAGGGACAATGGATGACTGAAGGCGATTCCGGACTGGCGATGTCCATTGAAGTCTCCAATCATCTCTACAGTCATAAAAGCAAATTCCAGCAGATTGATGTCTATGACACGCCATATTGCGGACGGTTGTTGACGCTTGACGGAGTAATTCAACTTACCGAATTTGACGAATACGCCTATCATGAAATGATGACCCACATTCCGCTATATTCCCATCCTGAACCGCGCCGGGTTCTCGTAATTGGCGGTGGCGATGGGGGAGTTTTGCGCGAAGTTACCCGTCATACGGCGGTTGAAACCATTGATATTTGTGAAATTGACCGGGATGTAATTGATGCGTCTATCAAGTTTCTGCCGTTTACCGCATGCGGTTTTGATGATCCCAGGGTTACCGTCAACGTAGCCGACGGCAATGAGTTTGTCAAAACCAGAAAAGGTTATTACGATGTGATTATCGTTGACTCGACTGATCCTGCGGGACCGGGAGAGTCATTATTCAATGCGGCATTTTATCACAATATGCAACAGGCATTGCGGACTGATGGCATTATCACCTCGCAGGCAGAGTCAGTATTCCTGCATCCTAAAATAGTTACCCGTCTGCTTGGCATTACCCGGACTTTATTTGCCGTATCCGGTTACGCTTTGATGCATGTGCCGACTTATCCCGGCGGTAATATCGGTGCGTGTGTCGGTTCTATGAAATGGGATGTTCGCAACCCGTCGCGCTCTCCCGATGCGGAAACAGCATCCAAACTCAAATATTATTCCACTTCAATTCACCAGGCGGCGTTCGTATTGCCGGAATTTGCCGAACGCTTGATCGCCGGCATTAAAACTGTTTAACGTAAGCATGGCAGTACGGAGCGGAACCTTTCCTGGCGTAGTAATTCTGATGATAGTCTTCTGCCGGCCAGAATCTGGTTGCCGGTTCGATTGCCGTTACTGAGTTGATGTTTTTATCTTTCAATGTCTTGATAAGTTTTTCAGCAATTTGTCGTTGTCCGTCGTCAAGATAAAAAATTGCGGAACGGTATTGACTGCCGTAATCCGGTCCCTGATGATTCAACTGAGTGGAATCATGTGTTTCCAAAAACATTTTCGCCAGAGACTCGTAATCAGTTTTTTTTGCGTCATAAATGACTTCCACCGCCTCGGCGTGACCGGTTTTACCGGAACATACCTCTTGATAGGACGGGTATTTTTTACCGCCGCCGGTATAGCCTGAGGTAACCATCAGTACTCCCGGTGTTTTTTTCATCCAGTATTCAACACCCCAGAAACATCCACCGGCAAAAATTGCCCGTTGATATCTGCCGGAACCGGACGGCTCGAAACTCATTGATATTGAGTTTACGCAATGTCTGGTGTCTTTCGGCGTCAACGCCTCACCATTAAAAACATGACCGAGGTGACCGCCGCAACGCGCGCAGGTAATCTCCGTTCTCCTCCCGTCAGCATCAGTAATCCGTTTGATTGCTCCGGGCAATTCATCGTCAAAACCCGGCCAGCCGCACTCTGTTTTGAATTTGTCGTCAGAACGGTAAAGCGGTGCGTCACATTGACGACAGAGATAAATTCCGTGTTTGAATTCATCGGTATATTTACCGGCAAATGGCGGTTCTGTACCCTTTTTTATGATAACATGCTGTTCCTCCGGAGTCAACGTGTTAAGCTTTAAGTCCGTAACCTTTGCGGTACGTTTTTTTACTGGAATCAACACTTCTGAAAATTTCAGAAAAAACGGTACCATTGGACCGTTCCAATAACTCATATAGGCGGGACCGTCAGCAATGTAGTCCGGATTCTTAGTCAGCCAATCTTCAAGCTCTTTTTTTGCATTCAGATAATTTGTTTTGTTATAGGAACCGCGGATTCCAAGCGCAGCGACCAACTTGGACGGACGCTCAACCACTTTGACTTCATTGGTACTTTCAGGCATCTTTTCGCCTGATTCCTTACCGGCATGAAAACGCATTTCACCGGGATTTATGTCAGCTTCGACCGGAACCGTCATTGCAATATTTTCCTTATTGATATACCGGAACAATCGCATAAATAACGCGCCGCTTTTGTCAAAATAGGGTGAGTTGTCGTTCGCACACAGAACTTTTCCCGCTGGTATGGTTTTGATTTCAAATTCACCGACAGGGGTTCGCTGATAAATACTTTCGTAAGCCATAATTCCTCCTCCTTGCAGCAATGTTGTTGTGACTATCAGAACAAACAGAATCTTTTTAAACATGCTTAACCTCGCAAATTTATGAAGCAATAAACTTTTTAACCGGTTTAATAATTATATTATTTGCCGATACAGAACCGGCTGAAAATATGTTCCAGAATATCAGGAGAGGCGGTATCGCCCGAAATATTGCCCAGTGCGGTGATGACTTCCCGCAGATTAACCGCAGCGAGTTCAATATCTCCTGAGGCAATTTTCCCTGCCGCCGCTGGAATTGCATTAATAGCTTCATCAAGGCACGCGGAATGACGGGAATTTACGGCAATCTCTGGTTCAAAGTGATGTGAACTGCCCCATACCATCCGTTCAAAAGTATCGAGCAGCGTATCAATGCCTGTTCCGGTTACCGTGGAAACTGCCACGGACGGATACGGCACTTCCGGCAATATTGCGTCCGGAGCTAAATCTATTTTGTTCCATATCGCGATAGTTCCGGTATTACGAATAAGGTGCTGAGACATAAACTCAATATCCTGTGCAATCGTTGTCGAACTGGCATCCAGCATCCAGAGGATTATTTGCGACTGACGGATAATCTGTCGCGAACGGTCAATGCCGAGACCTTCAATCATGTCGCTGGATTCACGAATGCCAGCCGTATCGGTGAGTCTTACCGGAATATTTCTCAAATTGACGGTTTCTTCGAGCGTGTCACGGGTAGTTCCAGGCAGTTGTGTAACAATCGCCCGGTCGTAGCCCAGCAGATAATTGAGTAAACTTGATTTGCCGACATTCGGCATTCCCGCGATGACGACTCTGACACCGTCACGCAATATGGCGCCGTCACTGGCCGACTCGCGCAAGCGCTGCAATTCAGAAAGAATTTCCCGCAGTTTTCCAGCGAAGATTTCCGGAGCAGTCCAATCAAGATTTTCTTCCGTAAAATCCATGGTTGATTCGCATTCGGCGAGAATCTCAATGAGTTCGGTGCGTAATGCGGTAATACGTTTTCTCAAACTGCCGTTGAGTTGCCGTTCCGCCAGATGTAACGCCATTTCACTGTGCGCGGAAATCAGGTCGGAAACCGCTTCCGCCTGAGTAAGGTCAACTTTGCCGTTGATGAATGCTCTGAAAGTAAATTCGCCCGGTTCCGCCGCCCTTGCTCCCGCGGCAATGATAGCGCTCAATGCTCTGCGACATACCAGCGTTCCCCCATGGCAATGTAATTCGGCAACATCGTCTCCGGTATAGCTTTGCGGACCAGGCATATAGACAGCGAGGGCGGGCTCTCCGTCAGTGGAACCGAAATTGCCTAACAGCATTTTTCTGGCATTCTCGCAACGTAGCGCCACTTTGCCGTGCCAGACTTTATTGATTATTTTTACCGCATCTGGTCCGGCGATGCGAATAACCGAAATTGCCCCGCCGGTGCCGGTGCATACGGCACAAATTGTATCGCCTGTATTCATGGGTTACCCGGGTTGGTTTAATATTTCGCCAGTTCAACTTTATACTCAATTCAATTAAAATTCAAGAGAAAATTCTATCAGGCGCATGTTATAAGGAAAACATTTGCATGAAAATGCTGCCCGGTACTATTTTTTATTCACCAGCAGAATGTGGCGCACCGGTTTATTCAGATTGTCCCAAAGTTGCTCAAAGTCTGATTTAATTGCTGCGATTTCCTCCAGCAACTGATTATTCTCGATGAATAAACCGGAGCTTGCTGTAACTTTGCATACCGCGTTGAAATAATAGTCGTCGTCAGTTGAGAAATGAAACTGTCCGCCCGGCTTGAGCACCCGGTGTATATGCGTCATAAAATTGGAACAAAGCAGTCGGTTGCCACGATGACGGTCTTTTGGCCATGGGTCCGGACACAGAAGATGCATCCGGTCCAATGAGTTATCTGGCAGCAGAACTCCAATCAAATGGCGTAGTTCGACTCGCAGCGGAATTATATTATTAACGTGTTCCCGTTCATTGCGCTTCTGCAATTTGCGCAGTCTTCCAATCATGACATCTGCGGCAAGGATCAGCCGTTCCGGGTGGAGTTTAGCCAGACTGGTCGTAAAACTGCCTTTGCCGCAACCGGCATCAAGTTCAACGGCCTGATGACGGTCAAGCGGGATTATCCGGTTAAGCGGCTGATATTGCGCGCTGAGAAATTTAATAGCGACATCTTCTTTTTTAGGTTTCATCATAAAATTTTATGGTTGCCAGATTTATTTCCGTTTTTTTTATGCTATAATAAGTCCCTTACAATAAACGTCAAACCGCTGTTGTGCAAAAGGCGTTCCGGGTTTTTAACAAGGAACCTCCGGAGTTGATGATGATATTTAATATCTTATTCGTTTGTACCGGGAATACCTGCCGCAGTCCAATGTGCGAGGCATATTTTCGCCATTTATGTACAAATGACGGCAAAAAAGATAATGTTAAGGTGAGTTCTGCCGGAGTCTTCGCCGCGGAAGGGGCGTCTGCTTCGGAGCAAGCGCAAGCAGTGATGCAGGAAATCGGGCTTGATTTGTCCAGGTTTCACAGCACTGTGCTGACAGAAGATTTATTGCACCGGGCGGATCTCGTTATTGTGATGACCTCAGGGCATAAACGCCATGTCGGTATATTGTGTCACGAGGCTCTGGCTAAAACCCGGCTGTTGGGGGAATTTGCTGCCGATGCCGGCGGCAATGATATTCAAGACCCGTTCGGTGGCGATTTAGCGGTTTATCGCGAATGTTTTTGCGAGATGAAAGTTGCACTTGACAACCTGTTTCATGAGTTAAACAGGATGATAGCGGAAAAAATAGAAAAATCAACCTCTAAGGAAAAGATAAAATGAACGAAATAAAAGACTGGTTCGGCAAAACACCGTTAAAGATTACCGTTGCCACTGACCACGGCGGTTTTGAATTGAAGAAACAACTCCTGACTGCACTGAGCTCCGGAAACAATGTTACTGTGATTGATTGCGGTCCTTGTTGTTACGATGCTCAGGATGATTATTCTGATTTTGCCGGATCTGCGGCGCGAGCGGTTGCGGTTGGCGATGCTGACTGTGCCTTGTTGATCTGTCGCAGCGGCGTCGGGATGGGCATCAATGCCAACCGTTTTCATAACGTCCGTGCCGTCGTTGCCGGCGATATCGCAACTGCCCAAAAGAGCCGGGAACACAATTGTACCAACGCACTCGTTCTTGCCGGTGACAAGCTTGACTTTGACCAGTCTATGGCAATTGTTAAAGCATGGCTGGCAACGCCATTCAGCAATGAGGAACGCCATCTCCGCCGTTTACGCAAACTGGAAATAAATTCTTATGATGAAATTGCTGCCATCCGCAGTGTCGATTCTGAGATTGCACACATTATTGACCATGAAACCGGCAGGCAGGAGCAGGGTATAGAATTAATCGCGTCAGAGAACTTCACCAGCGCCGCCATACGTGCCGCTCAAGGTTCGATTCTGACTAATAAATATGCCGAAGGGTATTCCGGCAAACGTTACTACAATGGTTGTGAATTTATTGATGAAGTTGAATCGCTGGCAATAGAGCGCGCCTGCAAACTGTTCGGCGCGGAAGCCGCCAACGTTCAACCGCATTCCGGCAGTCAGGCGAATATGGCAGTTTACTTTGCGTTGGTCAATCCTGGCGATACGGTGCTGGCAATGAGTCTTGACCATGGCGGTCATCTGACGCATGGTCATCCGATGAATTTCAGCGGTATGCTTTATAATATTATTCCTTATGGTGTCAGCAGAGAATCTGAAACCATTGATTATGACGAAGTGGCAAAGTTGGCGGAAACTCACCGTCCGAAAATGCTTCTTGTCGGCGCCAGCGCTTATCCGCGAGCACTGGATTTTCCGCGTTTCCGTGAAATTGCCGATTCCGTCGGCGCTAAATTGTTCGTTGATATGGCGCATATCGCCGGACTGGTAGCTGCAGGTGAACATCTCAGCCCGATACCTTACTCTGATGTTGTTTCAAGCACCACGCATAAAACATTACGCGGTCCGCGTTCGGGACTGATTCTCTGCAAGGAAGAATATATCAAGACCATCAATTCCAAAGTGTTCCCCGGATTACAGGGTGGACCGCTCGAACACGTTATTGCCGCCAAAGCCATCTGTTTCAAAGAGGCCATGAGCGAAGAGTTCAAAGCCTATCAACGTCAAGTGCGCAAAAATGCTTCATTACTGGCGGAAAAACTGGCGGGACATGGATTCCGTATTGTTTCCGGCGGTACTGACAACCACCTGATGCTGGTTGACCTCCGCCCCAAACAGGCCACCGGCAAGGAAGTGGCGAATTCATTGGATAAAGCGCTTATTACGGTCAATAAGAATATGATTCCTTTCGACCCGGAAAAGCCATTCGTCACCAGTGGTATCCGTATCGGCACGCCGGCAGTAACGACGCGTGGCATGAAAGAGGCGGAAATGGTTAAAATCGCTGATTTCATTAATCGCGCAGTTGCCGTCAAAGATGACGAAGCAGCTCTCCGCGCCATTGGCGAAGAGGTCAAAGCGTTCACCGTCAATTTCCCGTTACCGCATTTTTAATTTGTGTCTCGTTAATATAACAAAGGTTTATCATCATGATTGATATTAAACTTCTCCGGGAGAATCCCGAACTGGTCAAAAAAAACTGCTGCCGGCGCGGTTGTACCGCCGATATTGATGCCATCATCACAACCGACAGCCAGTACCGTAACATCGTCCAAAAGGTTGAGTTTCTCCGTTCAGAACGCAATCGCCTGAGCAAAGAGTGCCGCGATAATCCTTCCGCCAGAGACCAGGTTAAAAATATCAAAGATGAACTTGGCGTTCTCGAGCCGGAACTGGAATGTCTGAATGCTTCCCTCTATGAACAACTGAGCTGGTTGCCGAACCTCCTCGATGCCTCCGTTCCGGACGGTAAAGATGATGCCGACAATCTGGAATTGCGCAAAGAGGGCATTGTTCCGCAATTCAGTTTTAAACCGAAAGACCATCAGGAACTCGGCGAATCTCTCGATATTATTGACACCCAGCGCGGCGCTAAAGTCGCTCAAGCCGGTTTTTACTACTGGAAAGGCAAAGGGGCACAGCTCTGCAATGCCATGTTCTTTTGGGCTCAGCAACAGCTTAACGCTCAAGGATTTACCTCATTTTTCACTCCTTGTGTCGCGAAGGAAAAAACTTTATTCGGCACCGGTTATCTGCCGTTTTTCGCGGATCAAACTTTTGGTTTGAAAGATTTGGATATATCGCTGATCGGGACATCGGAACAGACTTTAATCGGCTATCATGGTGATGAAATTCTTGATGGCGATAAACTGCCGTTGTTATATACCGCATATTCACCCTGTTTCCGTACCGAGGCAGGAAGTTACGGCAAAGCCAGCCGTGGCATTTTCCGCGTCCATCAGTTCCATAAAGTAGAACAAATCGTCTTCTGCCGCCCGGAAGATTCTGTAAAATATCATGAATTCTGCCTGGCGAATGAAGAGATGTTACTGCGCAAACTTGGAATTCCCTATCGCGTTGTCAATGTGTGTGTCGGCGATATGGGTGCTCCTGGATACAAGAAGTATGACATTGAAGCCTATTTCGCCGGTTTTGGCACTTACAGAGAAGTAACATCCAATACCAATTTGACCGACTTTCAGGCTCGCCGGCTCAATATCCGGTTCAAAGACAAGGACGGCAACAAGGACTTTGTTCATACGATCAGCGCTACTGCCGTTACTGACCGCGTGGCAATTGCGATTATCGAGAACAATCAACAGGCTGACGGCTCTGTAATTATTCCTGAAGTTTTGCGTCCATTCACTGGATTCGACAAGATTGAACCGGTTAAATAGCCCTGGTCAAATTGTCAGACGGGAATATACTCTGCGCGGCTGAAAATTTAATAATAGACGAGTAGAATCGTGGATTGAATTTTTTCGACCCGACTGATTGGCAATACCCATATTGCCTGAAGAAGGAACAGAAAAATACGGACGCAAGTCACTCGTCCCGCGTCTACGGGATTGCGATTTTTTGACGTTTCCCTGACGTTATTAAACTTTTTAAAATATTTTTTCGTTTAAATACAATAAAATATATCAATTCACCGTTTTACAGTTCGTGTTTATATATTGTTTTTAATCTTAAACAGGAGGGTGTCAGAATGAGTCCTAAATTCTTAACCGTTTTAACCGTTGCCGGAATTCTCGCCGCAGGTTTGTCAATTTATGCGGAGCCGCCAACTCCGCCGGCACCAAATGACCAACCACCGCCCCCAATAAAGGAAAAAGACGGCAAGGATATCGCTAAAAATGATCAGGAAGGTGCAAGACCCCGCGAAGGCCGTGAAGGTCGCAGAGGCATGGAAATGGGCCCGGGCATCAGTCCACAGACCGGCGAATACATCATGAAGGAAAAGTATCCTAATGAAGTAAAAGAAATTGAAGCCATGAGAAAAAATGACCCCGCCAAAGCGCGCGAAGCCATGGATAATCTAAGAAAAAAGGCTGGCGAAGCTTTCCGCGCAGAACAGGAAGAGATTAAAACTCTTGCCGAAAATTATCGAAACTCCAAGTCTCCCCAGGATTTGGATAAACTGAAAGAGAAAATTCAGAAGCGCCTTAACGAAAAACTCGAAATGGAACAAAAGATTATCGAAAAAGGCGATGAACAAATCAAATTGCAGCAGGAAAAATTGGCAAAGTTTAAAGCAGAACATGAAAAACGCGTGAATAACAAAGATAAGATGATTGAACAAAAAATTAAAGAGCTCTCTGAGCCCCCTGAACTGAAGTTCTAAAAAAAACGGTTACCTCCTTTTTTCCGCCGGAGATGTTATCCCCCTGACAACTCCGGCGTTTTTATTTGTAAAAAACATTGCCGATTTCCAGCAATAATTGCAATGACTTGTGATTGTTACAGATTCAGTACTGTGATAATATTGAAATGTACTGTAAGATTTCCCTGTTGACTTGCTGGAGCAAAATGCACTATATTATCGTCAATCCGTTACAGTAGAATCTTTGATAAAGAAAGAAAAGTCTCTCTGGATAATTGCTTCAATCTGATGAACTTCAAGCTCGGTCAATTCAGCAAATTCTTTTTGACGGCGCTTTTTTGGCAGAGTACCATTATTCTGCAGGACAAATATGATAAGGCTTTTGATCATATTGTCTGGTAGATTGACCAGTTTATATATTTCTGCGGAAGCTTTGTCGTTAGATTTTAAATAAAGAAGTTCTTCAGGGAGGTCTTTTTCTATTGTTTCCATGATACATGAATAAAGGAATTCGCACGCCTTGGTACAGTCAAAACTGGTGTAAAGATCCAGTGTATTGTTCAGCACGTTGACATTCAATTTTTTTGTTGTTTCCCAACGGATAAGGTTCATTAGCGGTCGCGAGTGGTTGCGCAGAACCTCGCGATATTCGGCTATCGATTTCAGTATTACGGCGGAAATCGGGAAAACCAATCCGGGAGGAGAAAATTTTCTTTCGGCAAGAACATGATGAATCAGATACCGGTGCAGTCTGCCATTTCCGTCTTCCAATGGATGAATATAGACGAAACCGAAAGCTAATGCAGCGGCATGCAGCACCGGGTCAATTCCATCTGCCGTCATGTTACGGTCAGCAACAGCAAGCGCCTCCAGCAGAATATTCAGATCTTCCGGCTTGGCTCCGATAAATTCAGGGATGGGATTATTTTCAGCATCCCGTTCTCCCAGAAAAACACCTTCTTTTCTAATCCCGATATGGGTAAACCTGGTATCCTCAATGATAATGTTCTGTAATCGGACAATTTCATCTGTTGAAATTGCGAACTTTCCCGCCTGTAAAACTGCTTTCCCCCAGCGTTCAATCCTGTTAACCGATGCCCGTTCGCCTTCTATTTCAAAGCTTGCTTTGCTGTCAGCCAACAGCATAAAACTCGCGGCTCTGTCGATCAGGCTCTTGCTGGCTTTTTCAATTACGGCGTCAATCTTGCAGCTAATACCGGAATGCACCATTTTTTCCAGAAGTTGCGTCTTTCTGATAGTCGGAGAAAACATTCTTGTGCCCAGTAAATTGTTAGTAATCCGGTGACGTTTCGAGTAAACACCATGACTCGTATAATAATTTTTTGTATCCAGGATTGGGACAGTCCGGCATTGGCGACAGTCTGCTATATTCAATACCGTTTCTTTCAGCCATTCGTATAAAAACCAGATTTTTCTTGCATGGATTCCAGTTGGGGTGGACTGGATGTAACTTGTCAAGGCCGTTTGTGGCAAAACATCGAATATCCTTTTTAGACTTAGCGGGTCAAAGATTTCATGTTTTAAGGCGAAAACTAAATGTTCCACATCATTGTCAGCTGGTTGGAAGCGTTTATCATATAGTTGCCAGATTCCATTGCGGATGACAGTCCCTCTGACATGACTTCGTGATACACATGACGGAAACCGTATATAAGTTTGTATCCCATATTTCTTAACCAGATGGGAATATCCGACAAGAACTGCCCCTCCCGGGAGTGTTGCATCCTGAAATATGTTATCTGATTTCATCGGTTGCCTTTCTCTGATCCATTAATGTCGAAAAACATTCACGTATGTCGAAAAACACACTTTATTTTAATATTATGTCGAAATATATACTACAATACATCATTATGTCGAAAAATGCAAACGGTGAATAAATTTGACAACTCTGGAAGAAATAACTGACAAAAAGGCTTCCATTCTTTCACATCAATGGAACGTCAATGGATATCATGGTAGATTTTGGCATAAGCCAGCATTGAAAGCAAAACCGTTGTTGTCTTTGCCAGTATTGGTGCAGATATTACTTTAAAACTGGCGCAAGTACAACGCGGAATCCGATACGGTAGTATCTGTGTCCGGGTGAATAGTAAGCGCGAGTTGCCGATCGGGCCATTTTGGCGTATGAGTTCCAACTACCACCGCGAAAAACGCGATAAACGCCAGTGCCATCGCCCCATCTGCTACCGTCAACCGGGGCATCATTATAGTTATCGTGCCAGTCATCAAGACAGCATTCCCAGACATTACCGTTCATGTCATGAATGCCAAGTTCATTCGGTGCCTTCAAGCCAACGTCATGGGTAACACTGTTGGCATTATCATAATACCACGCCACGTCGTTAATATTATTACTGCCGCTACGGTTATAGCCTTTACTTGCAGTACCGCCACGGGCGGCAAACTCCCATTCTGTTTCTGTCGGCAGACGGTATTCATAGCCATCCGGCAGGCGTTTGGCGGCAAGTTCACGTTCGGTTAACTCCACGCAGAATTTCATTGCATCATTCCAGCTAATCATTTCCTCAGGTTTGTCGCCACGCTTAAGATTGCTTTGAATATTGCGCATGATGTCATAGTATTCGCTTTGTGTTACCTCGTATTTGCCGATCCAATAACCGTTTTTGATGGTTACAGGGTGAACCGGTTTTTCGGTTATCTCGCCGTCATTAGAGCCCATTTGGAAACTGCCGGGTGAAACATAAACAAGCTTCATCTCCAATTCGGGGATTTGCCACAGTTGTCCATGAACAGGTGTTGAGTCAGCGGCAAAAGTGTAACATGAACAGAAACAAACCAAAAAAAACAGCAGAATAATTCTCATTTTAACGTGTCCTTTCAACGTTGATTTGTTCATTAACGAGCATCTTGTAAAATCGCCGAAAATACAATAACGCAATAATAAATAAGTAACAAAAGTTCTAATAGCTAAAAAGATACAGCAAGGTAGCCAAGAAATCAATTATTATGCTGTTTTTTACTGCCGAAATTATCCGACAATATTTTTTTATAAAAGAGCCGAACACATAGGAGTGAATAAAAACCAGTACCTGTATTTCTGCGTTTTGAAGCTTTTATGACATCACAAATCATCAGGAGGGGAATTCGCCAGTTCTGCGACACTCCTGCGGTGATGGGATACCACACATTGTCATGCTGATAATTTTGCCTGCAACCATTTTTACCAGCAGCGTCGCCTCTGTTGAGACACTGCCCTGATTGACAATAACACAATGACCGGCGCCGAAAACGTCGGTATAGGCGATTTCAGCCTTAAGTTTTTTGCCCGAACGTTTACATGTGTCCATTTTTCCTCTGACGTATTCCATATATGCATCTTTCCCGCTAATATCCGTAAATACCCATTGGGAAGAGTAGGTAAGATTTTCCGCCAGCCATGGTTCGATATGACTTGGATCAAGATTGTTAATCATGCGGGCATATGCCCGGCACGCTTCCAGTTGTACCGGATCATTATCTGCTTTGTGCTTGAATGTGACGAGGCAATTCTTTTTTTCGGCGGTACGACCAACATAAATTTCCTTCCCGGTGTTGACATCTTGATACACCTCCACGTTACCATCCTGCCTGATGAACTTTAAGTGTTTGGGCTCCGCGTCACCGTCGGCAGGAGCAGGTTGGTAACGGATGGAATTATCAAATTCCCATCCATCCGGGAAAGCAACATATCTATTAGTGCTGCCGGTTAGACGACAGGCGCAGACCATTTTCGTCCGCTCCGGATCAAGAGCTACCGTGGAGAACTCCGCCCATTCACACGGAACTGCAAGGCCGTTGATCTGGTCAGCCACGACTAAATCGACCGGATGTCCGTTCTGCATATAAGTGATGTCATGCCGTTCAAGTGTACCGATGAATTTTTGTAAATCAACCGGCATCATAAACCCCACCCTGACGAGTTCATCGTCAGTACATACCGTTTTATTCGGCGCACTTGATAAAAATCCGGGCAAACCGCCGGGATATTTTTTCTTAATAATATCAGCCTTAATTATTACCGAAAAGCATTCAACTAATACTGCCATGATTGTCCTCTTGCGTTAAGTTATTGTCCTATTCCGGTTTTCCTCTTTTGCACATTAGAAAATATGGAGATCCTGTTTCGTAGAAATGTTCTGTCAAATCCTCTTTTATGACCAACCCGTGACTTTGCATAAGCTTAATAACATATTCTTTTTCCCAATATCTGATCATGAATTTGTCTGAATATGACGATGACTTTCCGCCAGAAGTGACTGTTGTAGACTCTTCATAGCAATATAAATCGTCTCCTTGTGCGGTTACAGTGACATAACGTTCAATTTCGGCATTACGTTTCCGATAGCTGTGAAAAACTGCTTTGTCCGGAATATCAATCAACAGCAACCCTCCGGTTTTCAAGGCATCTGCGGCAGCCGCTATTGATTTCTGCAAAGCGTCCTCGTCCAGCAGGTAAAGGAGGACGGTAAATACACAAATCGCCATATCAAATTTGTCTATGGTTTGGAAATCCTGCATTTTTGATTCTACCGTGGTAACAAGTTTACCGCCGGTTTTTCCCGAGAGTTGCTCCAGCATCTGCCGGCAGGGTTCAACCGCGACAACATCGTATCCCATTGATGCAAGCGGAATAGACAAGCGTCCGGTACCGGCACCGAAATCAACTATTCGCGCCGGAGGTTGAACATAATCTGCTATTTTTTCAACAATTCTACGTGTGAAGATTTGATATGATTCGCCGAAACACTGTTCATAGGCGGTATCATAAAATTCAGCCCAGGAAGTGTGTGGAGTTGTCATGCTATCACCATTTCCAGACGACGGGGAAAATATCCAATCTGCCGGTTTAGCATTATTTCATTTCCAATGATGCCGGATGAATTGCCCATTTGTACCATTGCGCCGAGAATATCAGGCAGAGAACCACAGCGCAAGGTATGAAACCGGTGATTAAGAGCAACGTCAACCAGATACGTTTCGGTCGTGAATTCGCCAAATACTGGATAAAAATCCTTCATAATTCCTGCCGTCGGGAAATTTTTCAACGTATCGCCTTGGAAATATGATATCTGCGCTCCAGTGTCGAAGAACATTCGCTGCGGGATATCACAGATTACCGACTGAATGAGAGGAATTCCCATGAACAGATCAATCGCAAGCACATTGCCATCGAGTTCAAGCTTTTCTTCTGAAAATATGACCTGTCCTTGCGGTATATCGAAGATTACGTCAAATTTATTGAGAATGTCAACGCCGACAATGCCGGCAATGGTATGACCGATAAGTTCTGTCACCATGACGGCGTTTACACCCATGTAGTCTTCTGAGATGGCAAATGTATTATCACCGATGGTGATGGCAGAAATATCGCCGAAACTGTTCGGGGCGCCGGTGTCAAGCATCCAGTCGTGGTTGTCGAGTGTTATGACTAGATGACTATTAATAAATTTCAATGAAAAGGTGTGCATTTTCTCCTCCGCTTTACCGGTTATCAATCCTGTATTTTGTACAATAATTTTTTGTCGGGTTTGCGCCAATAAAAATACGGAAATAAAAGCATATGTCAATAACATGGTGCAAAACAACAATACCCTCTAAATGCTAGTATAACTCAATTTTTTGTTTTTTGTAATGAAATATCTGAAAAAATGCGAAATAATTATTTACACCGCCGAAAATAATTTGGAAAACTATGAAATCTTTATTTGGAATTTATCGCGGAGGAGTTATTTTGTTATCTGCAATAATTATCGATAAATTATCCGGGACGATTCTGTCGCAACGGCGGAAGTTAACAAGTCCGGGGTAAATGCGAATTTTAACGGGATTGGAATTATCTTATGCCAGTAAAAAAGATGTTATGCAGTCCTCAGGAATTGACTCGGGCGATCGAGTCGGTGGCAAAGGCGATTATCAAGGATTCCTCCAAACGGAAGATGAAGGATTTCGCTATTATCGGCATTCAACAACGCGGCGTGCCGTTTGCCCGGCGGCTGATTGAGATAATCCGGAACAAAACTGGCAAAGAGCCTGAACTTGCCATGCTGGATATCTCCATGTATCGCGATGATATCGGATTGCGTTCCGCGTTACCGGTCATCTACGAAACTGATATTCCATTCGACCTGAATGGCCGGGCGATTATTCTTACCGATGATGTTCTCTCCTCGGGGCGGACAATTCGTGCGGCATTGGATGCATTGACCGGTTACGGCCGGCCGGGTTTAATCCGGCTGGCGGTTGTCGTCGACCGCGGCAATCAGGAATTCCCCATCAGCGCAGATTATGTCGGACGCAAGATAATGCCATCTGCCAGAAAAAAAATCGCCGTGGAATTCATGGAAACTGACGGCAGTGACGGTATTTATGAAATTGATTGGTCAACATCAACCAAAGGCTGAATATAAATGAAAGCAAAATGGACTAGGAAAGATTTGCTGAGCTTGTATGACCTTACGCCGGAGGAAATCACGATGATCCTCGATACCGCCGAGGAATTCAAAAAGGTTTCTGAACGTAATGTCAAAAAAGTACCGGCGCTGCGGGGAAAAACCGTGGTCAACTTTTTCGTTGAACCCAGTACCCGCACCCGGGTATCGTTTGAATTAGCGGAACAGCGCCTGAGCGCGGACATTATTAATATGTCCGCTAGTTCAAGCAGCTTGCAGAAAGGCGAGACACTGCTGGATACCGTCAAGAATATTGAAGCATTGCAGGCGGATTTAATTGTCATGCGCCATTCCTGCGCCGGGGCACAGAATTTTATCGCCAAACATATCAGTTGCGGGGTGTTGAATGCCGGCGACGGTTCTCACGGTCATCCCACTCAAGCATTACTTGATTTGTTCACTATCCGCGAGAAAAAAGGGCAGATCAAGGGTCTGAATATTTCAATTGTCGGGGATATTCTCCACAGCCGGGTTGCCCGTAGCGACATCTGGGGATTTTTGAAACTTGGCGCGAATGTTACCGTAGCCGGCCCGGCGACGCTGGTACCGCGCGAATTTGAAAAGATTGGTGTACGGGTTTGTCATAATCTGAAAGACGCACTTGTCGGCGCCGATGTTATTAATCTGCTACGGATTCAACATGAACGGCAACGTTCAGGATTTTTCCCGAGCACAAATGAATATGCCAAATTTTTCGGGTTGAATCAGGACAGTGTCAAATACTTGAAAGACGATGCGATCATCATGCATCCGGGTCCGATAAATCGTGACGTGGAATTGGATTCCACACTGGCAGACGGGGAAAGATCGGTGATTCTTGAACAGGTTACTAACGGGCTTGCCGTGCGTATGGCGGTATTGTTTCTCGTAGCGGGGTGTCTGAAAAAATGAAAAATAGAACAAATATGATTCTCAAGGGCGGCCGGGTAGTTGATCCGGCACAGGGCATTGATGCTGTCATGGATATCGCGATAGTTGACGGCGTAATAACCACTACGGCAAATGCAAAAAACGCCGAAGTTATTAACGTCAAAGGGCTGGTTGTAGCTCCGGGATTCACGGACATCCATGTTCATCTACGCCAACCTGGCAATACTACCTCCGAAACCATCGCTTCAGGCACAAAGGCTGCTGCGGCAGGCGGTTTCACCGGAATTGTGGCAATGCCGAACACCAAACCTACCGCTGATTCCGTCGGCACAATTGAATATTTAAGGAGCGTCACAGAAAAGGAAGCTATCGTCAAGGTTTATCCTTGCGGTTGCATGACTAAAGAGTCTAAAGGCGAGGAAATGGCAGGTATCGGCGGGTTAAAAGGCGCCGGTATCGTCGCTGTCAGTGACGACGGCAAATGCGTACAGAATCACGAATTGATGCGGCATGTGGTCGAATATTCCAAATCTTTCGGTCTGCCTGTCTTTGACCATTGTGAAGATGAGTGCCTTATGGGCGGCGGAGTAATGCACGAGGGCAAATGGTCGGTACTGCTTGGGATGAACGGCATTCCTTCGGCAGCTGAAGAGTTGATGATTGCCCGTGATATTATTTTATCCCGGATGATTGGCTGGAAGATTCACATACAGCATATCAGCGCGATTGAGAGCGTAGAGCTGGTGCGTCGCGCCCGCAAACGCGGCATTATGATTAGCGCTGAAGCTACTCCGCATCATATTCTGCTGACCGATGAAAATATTAAAAAGTTTGATACTAATTATAAGATGAATCCGCCACTGCGTGCAGAAGAAGACCGCAAGGCGATTATCAAAGGGTTGAAAGACGGCACCATTACCGTTATCGCTACCGACCATGCCCCTCACACCGCCACCGATAAACTAGTCGAATTTGATTATGCCCCATTCGGCATTATCGGCCTGGAAACAGCCTTGCCGATTTGCTTGTCAGAACTTTATCACAAAAAGGTTTTGACCATGAGCGAACTGGTGTCAAAATTCACGGTCGGTCCGGCGGAGTTGCTTGGAATGGATTTCGGCACTCTCCGGATTGGAAAGCCTGCTGACGTAACAATTATTGATCCGGATAAGGTCATAAAAATAGATTCCAGTAAATTCTATTCAAAATCACGTAATACCCCCTTTAACGGAATGACATTCAAAGGCAAAGCGGTTGCCACGATTGTTGACGGCAGAATCGTGTTTAGCGAACTTTAAGGTCAGGATGAGCAGTTTTCAATCAGTTATCGCCGATGAGGTGGACCGGATACTGCCGGAGATAGTCAGTCTGCGGCATACTTTCCACCGTCATCCGGAATTGTCAGGGGAGGAGTTCAATACCTCAGCCATCATCAGGAAGATGTTGAAGGACAAGATTGAGCTGTTGCCGCCATTTCTCGAAACAGATGTAACAGGAATTCTAAACGGGGCTGCTCCGGGTAAGAATATCACCCTGCGGGCAGATATGGATGCACTGCCGCTACTTGAGCAAAGCGGGGTGGAATATCAATCCGATACCCCGGGAAAGATGCATGCCTGCGGTCATGACGGCCACACTGCAATGCTTGCCGGCGCAGCCATTACTCTCCATCGACTCAAATCTCTATTCCCGGGAACTGTCCGGTTTGTGTTTCAGCCCGGAGAAGAAGTTGCCGCGCTTGGTCGTAAACTTGTTGAAGCCGGCGCATTAAACGAGCCGAAGCCGGAGATGGTCCTTGCCCTTCATGCCGCGCCCGGGGTTGCCGTCGGCAGAATTGCTTCGCGTCCAGGCGCGATTATGGCCGCTGGCGGTTTTTTCAAAATAACGATTACCGGCACTGGCGGACATGGCAGTAAGCCGGAAAGTGTTATTGATGCCGTACTTACTTCCTGCCGGGTGGTAGAGGCGATTCTGGCGATTCCCGCAAGAAATATTTCAGCGCAGGAGGTTGCAGTAATCAGCATCGGTCACATTCAAGGCGGTACCAATGCCAACATTATTCCCGAAAAGATATTTATAGAAGGCACTTTCAGATTTCTGAAACCGGAAATCGGGGAAATGCTGCCACCGTTGATTGAACGTGCCGTGCGGGGATGTTGTGAAATCACCGGTGCCAGTTATGAATTTCAGCATCAGGTGCCATATATTCCAACCATCAATAATCCGGATGCCGTTAATTTCTGTCGCAAAATTGCGGAAAACTATCTCGGACAGGATTGCTGGCAGGATCTGGAATATTCATCCATGGGCGCGGAGGATTTTTCCTATTACCTGCAACGCTGCCGCGGCGCATTCTGCCAACTCGGCATTGGTGAAAATTCTCCCGGACTGCATAATCCCAACTTCGATTTCAATGACCAGGCGCTACGTTCCGGCATTATCTTTTTGACGGCCACCGCCTTGGAGTTTCTCAACCACGGTGATGTTGTATAAGCTGTTCAAGGTTTTTACCCTTTTGGGAAACATGTCATCCTTTTCTTTGCCATTTACATATAACTAATGACTTACGGCACAAAAATATCTTAACAATAAGAGTAGTGATGAAACGTTTATCAGCAGTGATGTTGGTATTTTTCTTTGCCATTCCCTTCTCTTCCGGCAAAGATTCTGTTACCGGTATGCCGTTGCCGCGATTTATCCCCGGAAGCTATGTTCAATACCAGCGTAACTTGATGACGGAGGAGGAATTGCAGGCGGTAAAAATTGGCGAATGCGAGTATATCGCACAACTCATCAAAGAACTGCAACAACCCGTACCGGAATATCCTGAATGGCTTCGGCGCGGCGTAATTAACATGAATCCCAACAATACTGCCGCTAAAATGTTGCATCGTCTTGCCGACAATTATATTCCATTCACAAAAGAGGAAATTGATGGTATTATCGTTGGCCTGGATCATCCCGACCCGGGAGTGGTGGGGGAAATTAGAACCGCATTGACCCAAACTTTCGGCATCTGGTTCGTTGAAGGCGAAGACTGGATTTATAAGGCTGAAGATATTCGCATGCCGCATAAGGCGGCATGGAAGAAGTTCTGGAAACAGAACCGGGATCGGCATGGTCAAAATCTCCCGTTAATCATTAATGATTTATCGCTTGACGCATGTTTCGTCGAATTGGATTCACAACAATGCCTGAAAATAACCGTTACCAACCATGGCGGGACGGACTGGAAAATTTACACTGAAGTCAGTGGTAAACTTGAAAGAGAAAAACAGACGGAACACAATGGCTGGGAATATACTTACACTTTGTTCATTAATGGTCGAGAGGAGCACCCAATTCTTCCCGCTGCTTATAACCAATCCTGCCGGGAAAGGAGTAACGCTGAAATGTCCAATCTTCCTGACCGTCCCGCTCATATTGAACGGGTCCTGATTCCTGCCGGAAAGTCTTACACATACACCATGAACATCGCACAATCATTTCCGCGCCTGTCACAAGAAAAAATTAACTCGGGCATCGTTGTTCGCTACGCCTACGGTATGTATGGAACGCACCAAGGCGAACCACTCTGGCGCGGTGAATTGCGCACTGTTCCATTAGCAACTATCGCCAAATAAAATTATTTGATTCGAAACTATTGTGTTAAATGCACCTGAGAGCAACTTATACTCCCGGCTGATGGATAAAGATTGGTCACCAACCGGACTGTCCCGCAATGCGGGGACAAAGGTATGCGCAGTGTGTCCATACATCAACCATTTTCCGGCTTTATTGGTGCAAAAATCTGCCATTTTCGTTGTTCCGGATTTTGAATTTTGGTAATTATGGTGTATGTTGTGGTGGATTTGTTTTTTGTAAGAAAACAGTCTATCAACAGGCGGATGATTGACCATTATCTGCTCTGTCTGATGAACATGTTGTTGTGGTAATTCGCAACCGGACAGCCTGGCTTTCCTGTTGCCGGCAGTTACACCATAACTGTTCCAAGTATTTTTATCCAGCCATAAATTCATATACTACGGAGGTTTTAAGAAATGGCAAAGAAAATGATGACAATTGACGGCAATTACGCGGCGGCTCACGTTGCGTATGCATTCAGTGAAGTGGCGGCAATCTACCCGATTACCCCATCCTCAACCATGGGCGAATATGCGGACATCTGGGCCAGTCAGGGAATGAAAAACATGTTCGGACGCATCGTTGAAGTTTCCGAAATGCAATCCGAAGCCGGCGCTGCCGGTGCAGTACACGGCTCATTGAGCGCCGGTGCGTTGACAACGACATTCACTGCATCTCAAGGTCTGTTGTTGATGATTCCGAATATGCACAAAATAGCCGGCGAAATGCTGCCGGCGGTATTCCACGTTTCCGCTCGAGCCCTCGCGGCACAGTCACTCTCGATTTTCGGTGATCACTCCGACGTAATGGGCTGCCGTAATACCGGTTTTGCCATGATGTCAGCGGCATCAATTCAGGAAACCCATGATTTGGCGCTCGTCGCACATCTGGCGACATTGCGCAGTGAAATTCCTTTCCTCAGCTTCTTTGACGGTTTCCGTACCTCGCATGAAGTTCAGAAAGTTGAAATGCTCGATTTCTCCGATATGAAGTCCTTATTGGACCCCAAAGACCTCGAAAAATTCCGCAAACGCGCACTGCGTCCGGAAAAACCCTACGCCAAAGTCGGCGCACAGAACCCGGACGTTTACTTCCAGGGACGCGAAACCACCAATGATCAGTATGCGGCACTCCCGGCAATTGTTCAGGATTTCATGAACAAAGTTGCGGCAGTAACCGGCAGACAATATCATCTGTTCGACTATGTCGGCGCGGCTGATGCCGAAAAAGTCATCATCGCCATGGGTTCCGGTTGCGAAACGATTGACGAAACCGTCAACTACCTCGTCGCCAAAGGTCAGAAGGTCGGTGCACTGAAAGTCAGACTCTATCGTCCATTCTCAGCCGAAGCCTTCATCAACGCTCTGCCGAAGAGCGTGAAGAAAATCGCCGTACTCGACCGTACCAAAGAGCCAGGTTCACTCGGTGAGCCGCTCTATCTGGATGTTAAAGCCTGTCTCGCCGGCAACGGTGTCAAAGTTATCGGCGGCCGTTATGGTCTTTCCAGCAAAGAATTCACTCCATCAATGGTGAATGTCGTTTACAAACATCTTGACGATGCTTGCACAACGAACTTTACTGTTGGTATCAATGATGATGTCAGCGGTCTCTCCCTGAAAGTTGAAGACAGCATCCATACTGAACCGGAAGATGTCGTCAGTTGTATGTTCTGGGGACTCGGCGCGGACGGCACCGTTGGCGCGAATAAGAACTCCATCAAGATTATCGGTGACAACACCAATAAATACGTTCAGGCCTACTTCGTTTATGACTCCAAGAAGTCCGGCGGTATCACCATCTCCCACTTACGCTTCGGCAATACTCCGATCAAGTCTGAATATCTGGTGAGCGCTCCGAACTTTGTCGCCTGTCACAATCCGGCCTATATCGGTCGCTATGACATGTTGAGCGGAATCAAGGAAGGCGGCACATTCCTGCTGAACTCCGAATTTGATTCCACTGAAGTTTTCAACCACCTCACCAAAGATATGCAGGAAACAATCATCAAGAAGAAGATTAATTTCTATAATATCAATGCGCTGAAGATTTCAGAAGACGCCGGACTGGGCGCCCGTATCAATACGGTAATGCAGGTGGCATTCTTCAAACTAGCCAATATCATCCCGGTTGATGAATCTATCGGCTATATCAAGAAAACTCTTGAAAAGACTTTCAAGAAAAAAGGTGATGATATCGTTAAGATGAACCTCACCTGCGTGGACAATACCATTGCCGCGCTTCAGAAAATTGCTATTCCGGAAAAAATCACTGTTTCCTATGTGCCGCCGAAACTCATCGCTGATGATGCTTCTGTGTTCGCACGTAATATTATCAAACCGATTATGCATCAGGATGGCGACAATATTGCCGTATCGAGCATGTCTTATGACGGCGCGATGCCGACGGGAACAACCTGTCTCGAAAAACGCGGTATCGCTCCACACGTTCCAAAATGGATTCCGGAAAATTGTATTCAATGTAATCAGTGCGTGATGGCATGTCCGCACGCCGTTATCCGCGCCAAACAGATTGACCCGAAAGATCTGACCGGTAAACCGGAATCATTCATCACCGTCAAATCCAAGACCAAAAATGACCGTGATCTTGATTATCGCATTCAGGTTTATGTTGAAGACTGTACCGGTTGCGGCGTCTGTATCGAAACCTGCCCGGCAAAAACTAAAGCACTCGAATTCTCCCACATTCAGAAAGAACGCGATAAAGGCGAACGCAAGAACGCGGAATATTTCGACGCTCTCCCGGACAATGTCGTTGATGGCGCAGCCATCACCACGGTCAAGGGTTCACAGTTCCTGAAACCGTTGTTCGAATTCAGCGGCGCTTGTGCGGGCTGCGGTGAAACTCCTTACGTCAAACTCGTTTCCCAGTTATACGGCAACCGCATGATTATCGCGAATGCGACCGGTTGTTCTTCAATCTATGGCGGTTCATTCCCGACTATCCCGTACTGCAAAAACAAAGAAGGACGCGGTCCGGCCTGGGCGAACTCCCTCTTCGAAGACAATGCGGAATACGGTTACGGCATGAGACTGGCGGTTGATCAGAATCGCAGACAGTTGAAGTCAGTGATCGAACGCGCTCTAGAACTCGGTGTCTCAGACAGCCTGAAAAACGCCATGGGCAAGAGTCTGGAACTGTGGGATGCCAAAGATGATACAGCAATTGCTGCTCAAAACGCGCTGGGCGCCCTGCTTCCGGATGCAGTCAAGGCTGCCACTGGTGAAATCAAGGAAGTGCTGGCGAAAGTTGAAGAGCTCAAAGATTATTGCGTTGACAAGAGCGTCTGGATCATCGGCGGTGACGGCTGGGCCTACGATATCGGCTTCGGCGGACTCGACCATGTTGTCGCACAGAACCGCAATGTCAATATTCTCGTACTTGATACCGAAGTTTACTCCAATACCGGTGGTCAGGCTTCCAAGGCGACCCCGATTGGCGCAGTAGCGCAGTTTGCCAACGCCGGCATGCGCCATACCAAGAAAAACCTCGGCTTTATGTGCATGAGCTACGGCAACGTTTACGTCGCTTCTGTCGCCATGGGTGCCAACCGCAACCAACTGCTTCAGGCGGTACAGGAAGCGGAAGCCTATAACGGTCCTTCCATCATCCTCGCCTATTCACCATGTATCGCTCACGGTATCGACATGATGAAGAGCCAGGTTGAACAGAAACGCGCCGTCGAAGCGGGCTACTGGCCAATCTATCGCTACAATCCGATGGATGCCAAACCGTTCAAATGGGAAACCAAAGAAGCGACCGGCAGCTATCAGGATTTCATCCGCAGCGAACGCCGTTACACCATGCTGCTTAAAACTGCACCGGCTGAAGCCGAAGCAGTATTCAAGCGCGCGGAAGAAGATGCGAAACGCCGCATGAAATTCTACCAGCAGATGGGCGAAATCATGTAAGATTTCTCCAGGCTAATGGAAAATATAATGGCTCCGGGTTTCCGGAGCCATTTTTTTTCGTATTACAATGTTGAAATTTTGAAATAGCTGGCGAAAGATTAGCATGCCTGTGGTGACAAATGTGGGATACCTTCAGGAAGATGAGAAATAATAATGGCAATCAACTACTGTCTGGCGATAACGAATACACAATGCTGGGCGAAAACATTGGAAACAATACGTGACAGGACATTACCGCGACTGCCAAGCGGGACTTCGCGAATAACTTTAATGCCGAGCTGACGGCAGAGATTACGAAAATCCTGTATCGTCGCCAGGTGAGTATTAGGCGTGTTATACCACGGATTCGGTAGCGTTTTGGTTTCCGGCATCGTTCCTTTGAAGAGCAGTTGCAGCCTGGCGGTGATATAACCGAAGTTGATAAAACTGACAATCCCCTGCTGTCCCACCCGCAACATTTCATTGATAAGCAAATCAGGACGGTTAACCGCCTGAATAGTGTGACTGAGCACAACGTAATCAAAAGAATTATTCCCGACAAATTTCAGTCCATTATCCAGGTCGGAATGGATGACGGGAACGCCATTACTGATACACTCAATGATTGACTCCTGTTCACATTCAATCCCCAAGCCGGTAACGCTTTTTTCTTTTTTCAGCAGGCGGAGGAAGATACCATTGCCGCAACCCAGGTCAAGCACTTTAACCCGGTGCGGAATAATTCCGGCAATCGTAAGCAGGTCAGGACGGGAGGCCAGTTCTTTTTTCAAGCGTTCAATCATTTTTTCCACTCCAGTCGCTGGTTATTGATGTAATCGGCGACCATTTTGCCGAGAGTGTCAACTTCGAGCAGGAACGCGTCATGACCGTAACTGGACTTGATTTCGCAGAAACTCACCTCAACGCCATCTGCCAGTAATGCGTTGACAATTTCACGGGATTCCGAAGTTGTAAAGAGCCAGTCACTCGAAAATGAAACAACCAGGAATGAACTTTTCACTTTGGCAAGCGCTGCCGCCAAATCGCCGCCGGCGCGTTCGGATATATCAAAATAGTCCATAGCACGGGTGATATAGAGATAACTGTTCGCGTCAAACCGGTCCACGAACATCTGCCCCTGATATTTTAAATAGCTTTCAACTTTAAAATTCTTGGCGAAATTGAAAGAATATTTCTCTGATTCCTGCAAGTCCCGGCCGAATTTACGGCTCATGGATTCATCACTCAAGTAGGTAATGTGAGCAAGCATCCGCGCTGTGGACAATCCTTTCTCCGGCACATGCTCCAGATAATTGCCATTCTCCCAGTTCGGGTCGGTCATAATCGCTTCACGACCAACCCAGTCAAAGGCAATACTCTGCGGCGACAGGCGGGCAGTTGTGGCAATCGCGATTGCGCTGTGAACGTGTTCGGGATACGATACCGCCCACTCCAATACCTGCATTCCCCCCATGGAACCACCAATAATCGACAGCCATTTGTCAATGCGCAGATGTTTCATCAACTGGAACTGCGCCCGCACCATATCCGCAATCGTGATGACCGGAAAATCAAGATTATAAATCTCACAAGTAGCCGGATTGACGGAACGCGGTCCGGTTGAACCGCTGCAACCGCCGATAACGTTGCTGCAGACCACATAGTATTGGTCAGTATCAATCGCCTTGCCAGGGCCGACCATATCATCCCACCAGCCCGGCTTTTTGTCTTCCTCGGAATAATAACCGGTAACATGAGAATTTCCGGACAGCGCATGAAGAACGAGAATGGCATTGCTGCCGTCATGATTGAGTTTGCCGCAGGTTTCATAGCGGATATTGACCGAATGCAATTTCTGACCGCAATCGAGCGGCAACGCCGTATCTTCAGTCGTTCCGAACATGAAGTCATGAGGCTTAACAATATGTTTTTTTCTACTGTCCATCAAAAAATCTATCTCCGGTTGTATAACTGGTCTACAGGAATTCGCCTACGACCAACCAATAAAATATACAATTGAACCTGACTTTTGCAAGCCAGTCAAAATTTATTGTCCATTCCCGGTAAAAACAGTTGATTTTAATTTGAATCTTTATAATCGAAGTTTATCGTATTTCAGAAAAATCCCGAATGGATGGCAAGATTATATAAAAACCATAACGGGGGTGAAATATTTACACGTCCGCAAATATATATCACGCCCTTCGGGGTTGAACGGTCGTTGTAATCACGCAAGGCTATAATCATGATAGCCCTTCTGGCTTTGGTGGTCGTTGTGATCATGCAGGCTATAATCTTGTCAGCCCTTCGCGCTTAAATGGTAATTTTTTTGCCGATTATGGTGGAGCGTCGGCAACGTAAAATACACCCCAATGGGGTGACAAGATTATAGAAAATTAATGGTACAAAATTAACAAACCCCAATGGGGTGACAAGATTATAGAAAAATTTATGATCCCAAACATAACAAACCCAAAGAGGAGAAATAAAATAACATGGCGGGAACATTTTCACAAATATATATTCAATGTGTATTTGCCGTAAAAGGCAGGCAAAATCTTTTGCAAAAGCCATGGAGCGATGAGATTTTCAAATACATGGCGGGAATTATAAAAGGCAAATATCAAAAGCCGATCATCGTAAATGGCGTTGCCGACCATGTCCATTTATTTATTGGTCTGAATCCGTCCATTTCCGTTGCTGAATTGGTTAGAGATGTGAAAAACAATTCCAGCAATTTTATAAATGAACAGCAATATGTTATGGGCAAGTTTGCCTGGCAGGAGGGATACGGCGCATTTTCGTATGCGCATTCTCAAATTGACCAGGTGTATCAATATGTTTTGAATCAGGAAGAACATCATCGTAAGAAAACATTCAAGGAAGAATATATTGACTTTTTGAAAAGATTTGAGATCAAATATGATGAAAAATATTTATTCGATTGAACGGAATAATCATGTCACCCCTTCGGGGTTAAACGGTCGTTGTGATCATGCGGGCTATAATCATATCAGCCCTTCGGGCTTTGGTAGCAATGTTTTTGACAAATAAGGTAGCGCATCGGCAAGGTAAAATAAACCCCAACGGGGTGGCAAGATTATAGAAAATTAATGGCACAATAATAACAAACCCCGACGGGGTGAAATATTTAAACGTCCGCAAATAATATGGCACGCCCTTCGGGGTTGGACGGTTGTGGCGATATTTTAAGCTATAATCTTGTCAGCCCTTCGGGCTTTGGTGGCAATGTTTTGAAGAATATGGTGGTGCATCGGCAAGGTAAAATAAACCCCAACGGGGTGGCAAGATTATAGAAAATTAAT
>CAYMSF010000014.1:37470-79005 GCA_964392985.1 uncultured Victivallaceae bacterium
GGTGGCAAGATTATAGAAAATTAATGGCACAATAATAACAAACCCCGACGGGGTGGCAAGATTATAGAAAATTAATGGCACAATAATAACAAACCCCGACGGGGTGAAATATTTAAACGTCCGCAAATAATATGGCACGCCCTTCGGGGTTGGTCGGTCGTTGTGACATTTTAAGTTTGATTTTATGGACGGAATGATTATCTTAAAGGTGATGTGGAAATCAGAAATTTCTCTGGTTTGATTAAGCTGAAACTATTCACAAAATAAATTATACGGGAGATCTGCTGCTAAACTGGCGGATAAAAGATATGGAATTTAAAAAAGTTAATTATCACGGCATCGCCTGTCTGGAATTGAGTAATGGAAATGTGCGCTTGCTTATCACCCATGAGTTTGGACCTCGAATACTGTTCTACGGCTTTGTTGGCGGGCAGAATTTCTTAAAAGAGTTTACGGAACAGCTGGCGAATCCAGGACTGCCGGAATGGCAGAGTTATGGCGGACACCGGCTATGGTATGCTCCGGAAGTTTCACCACGCAGTTACTTTGCTGACAATATTCCCGTGCCATATCAATGGGATGGACAGGTTCTGACGCTTGACTGCCCGGAAGAAAAAGAAAATGGGGTTAAAAAGATTATTACAATTGACCTATGTGATGAGGGCAGCCGGGTGGCTATCCGCCATCGCATCTACAATACCGGAATGTGGCCGGTCGATTTTGCGGTGTGGGGAGTAACGGTCATGGCAGAAGGCGGACGTGCCATCATCCCGCAGGAAAAGTATGTTCCTCACGGCAGGAATCCGCATGGCGAAGCGCTTGACGCCGCCCGCCCGCTGGTGTTGTGGCAATACACCAAAATGAACGACCCGCGTTTCATCTGGGGTGAGAAGTATATCCAAATGAAAGAGGACGCCAAGTGTAAATCCAAGCAGAAAATAGGCGTTTTAAACAAACAATGCTGGCTGGCGTATGCGTTGAATTCGGAATTATTCATCAAGCGGCATGAATATGTGCCGGGCGGCGTATATCCGGATTTCGGTTGCAATGCTGAATTTTTTACAATGCCGGGATTTCTTGAAGTGGAATCGTTAAGTCCGCTGAAAAATGTCGCTCCGGGCAGTTTTCATGAGCTGAAAGAAGTCTGGGAATTGCATAAAGTGCCGGTTTCAGAATCAGAAGCTGACATTGACTCAAAACTGCTGCCGCTCGTTAAATAAATTCAACTGACGAATTTATTTTTGGTAATTTTCTTCAATTTATCGCGGATATCGGCGGCGCGTTCAAATTCCAGCTTGGCGGCGGCATCAACCATCTCCTGTTCAAGTTCAAGCACGAGTTCCTGCAACTCCTGTTCGGTAATCTGTTTGCCGGTGGAATAACCGCCAACAGGTTCATTGACATCGAACACCTGACTGACGGCATCCTGATAGGAGTATTTTTTCTGTTTCCCGGCAACTGCATCCATAATCGAAATCCGGTTGGTATTGACAATCGTTTTCGGGGTAATATCATGGAGTTGATTAAACTGCCGCTGCCGCAACCGACGGTATTCACTGGTTTCTATTAATTTACGAATACTGGGCGTAACAACATCAGCATAGAGAATAACGCGCCCTTCAACGTTTCTGGCGGCACGTCCGGCGACCTGAATCAGCGAGCGTTCTGAACGCAGGAAACCTTCCTTGTCGGCATCAAGAATAGCAACGAGTGCGACCTCCGGCAGGTCAATGCCTTCGCGCAGAAGATTAATCCCGATCAGACAGTCAAATTTACCGTCACGAAGCTGGGCGAGTACTCTGACCCGTTCAAGTGCATCGAGTTCAGAATGCAGATAACTGGTTTTCAAGCCAAGGTTATTCAAATAATCGGCAAGGCGTTCCGCGCTTTTTTTGGTCATCGTCGTAACGAGAACGCGTTCTCCCAACTCGGCACACTTTCTAATTTCAGCCATGACATCATCAATCTGACCATCGAGCGGACGGATTTCGATTGTCGGGTCAATCAACCCGGTCGGGCGGTTGATCTGTTCCACCGGCTTGCCGGAGTGTTCGAGTTCATAATTTCCGGGAGTAGCGGAGACAAAAATAGCATCGCCGTGGAGTTGCTCAAATTCGGCAAACTGCAACGGGCGGTTTTCGAGTGCAGAAGGGAGCCGGAAACCGTGTTCAACGAGTGTTTCCTTGCGACTCCGGTCGGCTTTATACATCGCGCCCAGTTGCGGAATGGTTACATGAGATTCATCCACGATAGTAATGAAATCCTTCGGAAAAAAGTCAAACAGGCAGTATGGACGACTGCCGGGCTGGCGTTCAGAAAGATACATGGAGTAATTTTCGATACCGCTGCAATAACCGATTTCGCGAATCATCTCAATATCATAATTCACCCGTTGATAAATACGCTGTGCCTCAACCAACCGTCCTGATTGTTCAAAGTATTCCACCCGCTGCCGCATTTCCGCTTTGATTTTGGCGATAGCAGTTTCAATACGTTCCGGTGGCATGACAAAATGTTTGCATGGAAAAAGCAGAACTTTTTCCAGCCGTGATTTCATTTTGGCGGAAACACATTCGTGCCGGGCAATGTTTTCGATTTCATTGCCCCAGAAAGTAATCCGGACAAACTCTTCGCGCTGCGGTTCAAATACGTCAACCGTATCACCTTTAACGCGGAATTGTCCTTTCTCCGGTCCGGTGTCATTGCGTTCGTACTGTATGCCGACCAGTTGGCGGAGCAGATCATTGCGTTTCAATTTCATGCCGGCCGTAAGCTCCAGGCACATGCGGCGGTAGTCTTCCGGGGCGCCAAGTCCATAGATACAGGAAACACTGGCGACAATAATGACGTCGCGGCGTTCAAGCAGTGAGGCGGTTGCAGCGAGCCTGAGGCGTTCGATATTCTCATTGATGCTGGCATCTTTGGCGATATAGGTGTCTGTTTGCGGGATATATGATTCAGGCAGATAATAGTCGTAATAACTGATGAAATACTCCACTGCATTTTCCGGAAAAAATGATTTGAATTCGCTGTACAACTGAGCGGCAAGCGTCTTGTTATGCGACAGAACTAGTACAGGACGGTTGACCGTCGCAATCACATTCGCCAGGGTGAAGGTCTTACCCGAGCCGGTAACGCCGAGCAATGTCTGATAGCGTGACTGTTTTTCCAATCCGTTTAATAACGCGGCTATCGCCTGCGGCTGGTCGCCGGCGGGTTGAAACTCTGAAGCCAGTTTGAAGTTAGCCATTTTTCTGCCTGTTGACGCTCAATACGGATAATACGAATAATGCTGAAGTAACAGCATGATAATTACAAATATCGTGACAATGATGGCGACAATCAGTGGAAATTTGCGGCATTTGCATTCCGCCTGGAACCGTTCGGATTTCAAATAACTTTTCAACTGTTCCAGTTCAATCAACTGCGCATGTTCGGGATAGGCTGGAGTATTGGTAAAGAGCTTGCCGGCGCGGGTTCCGAGTCGCAACGGCAGATTCACCGCCCACCCGGCCGCCTCGAGAAACAATCCCAGATTACGCCGGCGCAATTTATAAATACCGGCGATAACCGGCGGCAATGAAATCAGCAACAGTATCAACACTATCCAAAAAAGCAGTTTCAACGCAGAAACCTGCGCCAGCGACTTGATGATAAACGCCATACTGCTGCCTAACGCCGCAAGACCGACACCGCCGCAGAGCATCAGCAATGAACCGCCGCCAACGGCATTGACCGGCCTGGCGACTCCAGGAACAGCATTTAAACTTTTGTCGAGAGTCTGCTGCAACGTTGACAAGGAAATGAGTTTCTCCATCTTTTCGATAACAAAACTGCAAAAATTACTGACCGGCAGCAGCAATGACTGCCAGATCGAAACCGGCCCCGACACAATTTCGATAATTTTTCCATCCCAGTATGCCCCGTCCCAGCCAATAAAAATGGCTGGTTTGCCGATATAAAGCCGTGAACAGGTGCCCTCAGTAACTGCGGCGGCGATCAGGATGGAACGGTTAAATTGCGCGGGGTCAGCAGCGCTTAAATCACGCCGGTGAAATTCCATGTACATCGTGTATATGTTACACTTCGACGCCAGTTTCTTGTGTTCAGCAATTTCTTTAATTTTGATAGCCAGTTCAAAGCAGCGACCGTCGAGAATGACTTTCCCGGCCTGTATCATGGACTGATGTTCAGGCGAGAACAATTCGCTGAATGATATAAAATTACGGGTGAATTTCAAAAAATACTGTTTACACAATATTAATTTTTCCAGATCAAACAATCGGCTCAATTTATTTTTTATTTCCGTGTCCTGCGCGAATAGTTTCCGCAATTCGACAAGCGCAGTACCGTTCAGATAACCATCCAGTTCCTTCCAGCAGAAATCAGACAAGGTTAACTCTTCCGCCGCATTTAAATATTCCTCATAATCTGTAAATGAGTTTTTAAGTTGCTGCCATGATGCCGGAGTTAAATGGTTAAGACCGAAAGCCTTTGAAAATTCCGCTACTGCCGCCTGATAATACGGATTGATTTTGCCCGTCAAATCCAAATTTATTTCCGCAACAGGAAATGCAATCGGGGCGGTTTTAAGATATTCATTTATCGCGGCTGAATTTTTCTGGTCAAGCGGAGTGATTGAGGATGGATTTGAGCTGAATTGCGCCGCACGCGCCGGTTCCAATTGTACCAGACGGCAATAATTAAAATATTCGTCAATT
The DNA here is from genome assembly GCA_964392985.1 of uncultured Victivallaceae bacterium. Taxonomy (GTDB): domain Bacteria; phylum Verrucomicrobiota; class Lentisphaeria; order Victivallales; family Victivallaceae; genus CAYMSF01. The sequence goes on from CAYMSF010000014.1 coordinate 42,192, forward strand.
TTGTCGCGTAATTGCCGGTATTTGACATAACTGTCTAGGTTCTTGCGCTCAATACGGGCGGTATTCAGATTTTCCGCCTGTTTCAAACAATTGGCCGCATGGTCAATGAAGCGTTCGAGTAATATGGCAGAGATACCGGGAAGCTTATCGCCGCCAGTCACTCCACCCGTGCTTTTGATAACGAGTTGAGCAAGCGGTTCCGCAGCAGTGTGTTTAAATGCCAGCGCCGTGATAATGCCGTTGCCCTTTAACGCTCCTCCGGAAACTAATTTTATGGTATTGCGAACATCTTCAAGCAAAATCCTGCCGTTGCACTCCGGGAATATCGCGCGCGCTGCATCCGCCAACGCCTTGCCGGGCAAATCAGTCTCATTGATTTCGCTCAGGTTTAAACTGCCATCCGCTTTACTCAGACTGTCGAACGACTTCAGCAAATGTTCAAGCCAGGAGATTGTGCTGATTACTTCGTCGCTGCGAATGCGGCCATTCTGGTCCAGGTCAAGCAATTGCAGAAAACGGTTGTCGCAATTAAGATTATCGACTGCGGCGGCGGTTGCCGCCCAGCGTGCGGGGTGTAGTTTGGGAATATGTCTGATGTCGGCGTGAGTCCTGATATCAAGTTGAAAACTCCCGCCAAGCCGTTGCAAACGCATTTTACCCTCTGCCATGATACAAAACTCCTGACTAATGCGTTAAACCGGCATGCTGTTTTATCAGGTCAATGAGTGCGATTGCCGTCATTGACTCAACAACCGGAACAATTCTCGGACATAGGCACGGGTCGTGTCTTCCGTGCGTCTCGCATTTTACCGGATTACCGTCAACGTCAATGGTGTCCTGCGATTGCGAGATTGAAGATGTCGGCTTGACTGCCGCGCGGAAAATTATTTCAGCGCCGGAAGATATACCGCCGATGATACCACCGGCATTATTGCTGACAAAGCCGTCTTTATTCATGGCATCGTTATGCTGCCGTCCGGTCATCGTCGCCGCGCCGAATCCTGCCCCGAATTCAATACCTTTAATCCCGCCGATGGAGACGATTGCTTTCGCCAGTTCGGCATCAAGTTTGTCAAAAACCGGTTCGCCGATTCCGGCAGGCACGCCCCAGACGCGACACTCCACAATCCCGCCGATACTGTCACTCTGTTCACGCGATGCCAGAATCAACGCCTCCATCTCTGCCGCAACGTCAGGGTCACAAGTACGCACCGGGTTCATTTCGACAAAATCAGCATCAAACTTCTTTGCCACAACACTACCGACAGCCAGCGTGTAGGCTTGAACCGTAATACCCTTGGCGGCAAGCAGTTTTTTCGCGATAGCACCGGCGGCAACCCGGCCGACAGTTTCCCTGCCGGAGGAACGCCCCGAACCACGGTAGTCACGAATACCATATTTCTGCAGGTAGGTATAGTCGGCATGACCGGGACGGAACAAATCTTTAATGTTGTTATAATCGGTTGAACGCATATCGTTGTTCATCACCAGCAGCATAATCGGCGTACCGGTGGTGTTACCGTCAAACACGCCGGACATGATTTGAACCTCATCGTCTTCAGAACGGGGAGTGGTTACTGCCGATTGACCCGGGCGGCGGCGGTTGAGTTCACGCTGAATATCCCAGGCACAGAGCGGGATATTCGGAGTAACGCCGTCAACAATCACACCGACAGCGCCACCATGCGATTCACCAAAAGTGGTTACTGTAAAAAATTTACCATAGACGCTACCGCTCATTTAAGGCCTCCTCGACTTTAGATATTATAATTTTAGATTCTTCCCAGGGGGGGCTTGCGTGATCAATTTTGATTACCAAATCCGCGTCACGCAAGTAACATACCTCACGTTGCTGATAAAGCAACTGCATGCTCTCGAACGGTTTCGCCGGATCTAGAAAAGGTGGCATGCCTTTCGCCATAATCCGTTCAAAAATAATTTTAACTGTCACTTGCAGATAAACATTAAAACCCAATTGTTTAATCAACGGCGCCACCGCCGGATTTGCCGGCAAACCGCCACCGAGAGCGATAACACAACGCCGGTCTGGTGACTGTTCCGCAATCAACTTTATGACAATTTCATGCTCCAGCGCCCGGAATTTTGTTTCCCCTTCAATCTTAAAAATTTCTCTGGCGCTGAGCGTATTGCCGGTTCTCTGCCGGTAGTGTTTAATGAGCAGTTCATCAGTATCGAGAAAAGGACATTTCCAGTGAGCCGCCAGCGCTTTGGCGTGAGTACTCTTTCCGCAATGTTTCATTCCGGCAAAGACGACATTCATAAAGATTTATTCCGGTTTAATAATTTGAGTACCAATACCGCTGTCGGTAAAGATTTCCAGCAACAGGGAATGTTCCACCCTGCCGTCAATCATGTGCACCTGGCTGGTTCCGGCCTCAAGCGCGTGAACGCTGCTGTTAATCTTCGGCAACATTCCGCCGGAAATAACCTTGTCAGCGATCAACTGCGGGATTTCCGTTGTGCAGATGGTTGGAATCACCGTGGACTCGTCTTTCGGATCACGCAAAATACCGGGAACATCACTCAAAAATACCAGTTTCCTGGCTTTAAGCGCTTCTGCGATTTTGCAGGCGGCGATATCGGCATTGATGTTGTAAACCTGTCCATCGCTACCGGTGCCCAGTGGCGGAATTACAGGAATAAGTCCGCTATTGACTGCCTGAAGAATTTTTTCGGTATCAACGCCAACAATATCGCCGACAAAACCGATATCTATGTTTTCACCGCTGTGCGGATCTTTGGAGTACATTTTTTCAGAACGCAACACCTCTTTACCGGAAATCGGCACCGCCTTGCCACCGACAGTTTCAGCCTCGTCAATCAGATTCCGGTTGATTACGCGATGGAGTACGTCATCCACAACTTTGATAGTTTCCGCACAGGTTACCCGGAGACCGTTAATAAATTTAGTAGGAATATTCAGCCGGGTCAGCTCTGCGGTAATTGCTTTGCCACCGCCGTGAACAACGACCGGGCGCAAGCCGATACACTCAAGCAACACCACATCACGCATTGTACTCTTCACCAATGCCGGATTTTCCATGGCGCTGCCGCCGAATTTCACCACCACGATCTCATCGCGGAATTTTTGAATATAGGGTAATGCCTCAACTAGAACCTTTGCTTTATTTATTAAACTATTCATGCTCAATCACGCTCCTGAATTTTGGTTGTTCTGAATTCAACTTCATGAATTGAAGGTAATATACGAGACAAGCGGCAATACAGCAAGCCGTAACGCGAAAAAGATGTTTTTTTTTCACTTGAGCACCGCCGGTTAAAACATTCTCCATTAAGGCAAAATAACACAATATATTGTGCCAGGTAATGTCATGTAATCCACAATATTCGACTTTATGCAAAAAAAATAACTTTTTTTATTTTTTTAATTTGCAAATAGTTTATTGTGCAATATAAGTTTATAGTGTGAAATTAGTGATGAGTAGGCGCTGCTGATGGTCAGCGGCGCCGGCGTGAACAATCAGGAATAAGGAGCCCCAAAATGGTGAAAGAAAAGACCGTCAAGAAGGAAACCAAGAAGCCCGCATTGAAGACCGCAAAAGAAAAGAAAGAAATTAAGAAAGCCAAGAAGAAATAAATAGCTTTCTGAATTAATGGCCCCTGCTCTGTGAGCAGGGGTTTTTTATTAAAGAATCTGCTCCTGTCAATTCTCCAGCCGGGCAAAGCCATGCCACACAGCCTGAAATTTTCGTTTTTGAACCAATGTTTTAGAACCAATAATTTCCGCCTTATGGGCGCACATAGGGATAACACCATAGTTCTCTGATTGTTTTCAGTCCAAGCTTAAGTTGGGTCAGTCTTTCCAAACCAACGCCATACCCGTAACCTTTAACTTCCTTCGGGTCATAACCTGCTTCGGACAACATTGAAGGTTTCAACATTCCGCATCCGAGAACAGAATGCCATTTTCCGTTTATTCTAGCCTCAATCTCCATGCCATTATCAATCCATTCATAAGCACAATCCTGATAACGCAATTCTGTTACACCAAGGATAGCCGAAAGAATTCTTTGGCATGTAGATTTCATCTCATTCAAAGATGCAGTGGGGCTGACACAAATTCCGTCCAATTGGTGAAAAACCTTCAAGTGATCATCGTCCTCAGGATCTGTTCTATACACGCGACCGGTGACCAACAGTCGAACAGGTGACTTTCGTCCGCTGATAGCCCGTAATACTGCCCCGCTTGTCTGCGTTCTCAACATTGTCTCGTCATCAAGATGATATCCATTTATGTCAGAGCCTTTATAATACGCCTCCATGATTGAAGGGTATATATCCTTCTTTTCGACTTCCCTGCTTTCAACCATCTCATATTCCGGTAATGCCGCCATAATTTGCTCTACGACCATTCGAATCGGATGGTCATTAATGAGAAGCGGTTGCGGTCTGCCCACAAGTTCGGCAATGATTCCAGCCGAAACCTGCTCCGCGGGCATTCGCTCATTTTCAATTGTTACAGCCATATTCACAATACTCTCCTTCAGTTTATTTTTTGCATTAAAAACCCTTTTTTTCACTGCAATGACACTAATCCCAAGATAATTGCCGATCTCTTTTTGCGGCATACCGCCGATATAGTATAATGCGGCGGTCATGCGCAAACTATCAGGCAATGCCTGCAGCGCCAGGCAAACAGATCTGTCGATATACTCTCTTTCCAGCTCTTTTCCCGATGGATCGTCAACGATAAGCGTCTGCTCAACATCCTTAATCGCCACGAACTCCAGATGCTTTCCGCGGACTTTTCGGTTGCAACATGTACGCACTATCCTGCGAAACCATACAGGAAACGCATCCGGCGACACCAGGGAATCCAATCTGCGGTACGCTTCTATGAACGCATCTTGAACAGCATCCTCCGCAAGATGCCTATCACCAAGAAACGAAAAGGCCTGACCAAACGCCGCTTTCTGAAAGCGATGTATGATTTGTTCGAAACTCTGCAGATTTCCATCTTTCGTTTCGACCAAAAGTTTCCCGACATTGTATTCTTCAGATTCCATTGCACTATTTCCTTTAAAAGCCTTCATAATATAAAGAGCCAACTTATTGCATTAAGGTTCCCATTGAATTGGATAATTAAAGGATTATTTTGTAGAAACATTGTAACCATAATCTTTTTGATGCACTAATTTTTCCCATCTGGATATTAAATCACTTTAGTTATTGACAAAACAACTCATTGATGTTCCGCACCTTTTCATCTTTTTATATTCGATGATCTCCTATTAATTCCAAAATCTTTTTCTGCGATAATATAAGTCTGAATATAACAGAATATGTGATTTGATGCAAGCCAAAAAATGGTTTTCGCTATCCCCACAAATTCACAGGGAATAAAACTTGAGTATCAGGCATCATTCCTTCATTTCCCCATATCGCAATATTGATGAAATATGGCTCAATTTTTGAATGCTAATTTGAAGAACCCTGTCTGAAATGGTAGATTATAGCCCCGTTCTGTTTTGTGCTGTATTAAACGTGGAATGCCTTATCGCCGGCATTATAGCAATCTGAAAACAACGAACATTTATAAAAAGCAGGTTGACGATGACAGGTTTCAAAGCAATTATCAGAGATATTCCGGTGCTGTTGACCGGTAAGATGCTGGAGGAGGCTGGCGGTTTTTAGCTGAACCCTCATGCCGGATTCATTCACAAATTTTAATTTAGAATACAGATTATTAAACCAACAGGAATTATACCATGAAAGATTACAAAGTAGCAGACATGTCGCTCGCCGCATTCGGCAGAAAAGAAATTGAAATCGCAGAAAAAGAGATGCCCGGTTTGATGTCCACCCGGGCAAAATACGGTAAAACCAAACCGCTCAAAGGATTGCGTATCATGGGCAGTTTGCACATGACCATCCAGACCGCGGTGCTCATTGAAACGCTCGTAAAGCTTGGCGCCGATGTCAGATGGTGTTCATGCAATATTTTCTCAACTCAAGACCATGCGGCGGCAGCAATCGCCGCGGCCGGCATTCCCGTTTTCGCCTGGAAAGGCGAAAATCTTGAGGAATACTGGGATTGCACCTATCGCGCCATCACCTGGCCGGACGGCAAAGGTCCGGACCAGATTGTTGACGATGGCGGCGATGCCACCCTCCTTATTCATCGCGGTTATCAGGCGGAAAATGATGCCTCAATCCTCAATGTTCCAACCGACAACAAAGAATTGCAGATAATCAACGCGCTGATTAAAAAAGTGCTGAAAACGGATAAAAAACACTGGCATCAGGTCGCCAAACAGATGCGCGGCGTTTCCGAAGAAACCACTACCGGAGTTCATCGTCTGGTCCAGATGGAAGAAAAGAAAGAATTACTCTTCCAGGCGGTCAACGTCAACGATTCCGTCACCAAGAGTAAATTTGATAATATCTATGGCTGCCGGCATTCACTGACCGACGCCATCAAACGCGCGCTTGACGTGCTGATTTCCGGCAAAACTGCAATGATTTGCGGTTATGGCGATGTCGGCAAGGGTTCAGCGGAAGCCATGCGCAATGAACGTGCACAAGTGCTCGTCAGCGAAGTTGACCCGATTTGCGCTCTGCAGGCATGCATGACCGGATTTAAAGTCTGTACCATTGAAGATGCCCTGCCTGTAGCGGATATTTACGTTACCACCACCGGCAATTGCGATATTATCACCGCCAAACACATCAGTCAGATGAAAGATCAGGCGATTGTCTGTAATATCGGCCATTTTGACAATGAAATTCAAGTTCAGCAACTGGAAGAGTGGCCCGGCGTCAAGAAGGAAGTCATCAAAGGCAGTTTCTGCCCGGTAACCCGCTATACTTTCAAGGATGGACACTCCGTTTATCTGCTGGCGGAAGGCCGTCTGGTAAATCTCGGCTGTGCCACCGGACATCCCAGTTTCGTCATGTCATGCAGTTTCACCAATCAGACGCTGGCGCAGATCGATATCGCCAAGAATCCGAAACGCAAAATCGGCGTCTACCGGCTGGCAAAGAAACTGGATGAAGAAGTTGCCATGCTGCATCTCAATAAGCTCGGCGCTAAACTCACCAAATTGACCAAAGCCCAGGCGGAATATATCGGTGTCCCGGTTGAAGGTCCATACAAACCGGAACATTACAGATACTGATATTACGATTCATAAAGCATAACGGCAATCTGCATTAACAGATTGCCGTTTTTTTATTGATAATTTTTTTATCTGGAACTGTCTGCTACAGAATCCGGAATTACTGTCCGCAGCACTTCTTGTACTTTTTGCCGCTGCCACAGGGGCAGTCGTCATTTCTGCCGACTTTAGGCAACTGACGGCGGAAAGTTATCTGCATTTCCGGTACGGAGTCCTGCGATTCCTGAGAAGTGGCGTCATTTTCATTATTTTCGTCAAACTGACCGAAAGTCTCATGAATCTGCTGCTGCGGCATTGCGGCGAGCATGCGTTCAAACTCTTCAAGACTGGTTAGACTGGCGCGGAATAAATAACTGATAGCTTCCTGGTGAATCTGACGCATGAGGATTTCGAAAATCTTATATGCTTCATTTTTATATTCAACGAGGGGATCTTTCTGAGCATAAATACGCAGATTGATATTGGAACGCAGTCCATCCATAGCGTAGAGATGTTCCTGCCATAAGCGGTCAATGGACTCAAGAATAATGTGCCGTTGCATCCAGATGCGTTCAGAATCGGTGCAATTGCTGTTTTTATCATTGTAGGCTTTTTCGATTTTCTCAGTAATTTTGAGAACAACTTCCTGAAAATCAATTTCGCCGCTCTGGGTTGCCGGAATAAGTTCCTCTTTGGAAAAACCGACCGGGAACTTCATATTCAGGGATGTAACCAGATGTTCCCAGTTGAATGATTTATCCTCTTCACCGTCAACTTCACGGGGTAATCCGGCTTCGTTGACCATATCGGTTATACCGCGTTCAATCAGAGAAAGCAGGAGGTCATGGGGATTTTCTGACAGCAATGCTTCTTTACGGATGCCATAGATGATTTCGCGTTGTTTATTCATCACGTCGTCATACTGGAGGGTACGTTTACGGATGGAGAAATGGTGCTGCTCAACACGCTTCTGAGCGGTTTCGATAGATTTATTCAGCCAGGGATGCTGCAGTTCCTCGCCCTCTTCAATGCCGAACTTTTCAAAAATTTTGACGATACGGTCGGAACCGAACAACCGCATGAGATTATCTTCAAGCGACACATAGAATTTAGAGGAACCGGGGTCGCCCTGCCGTGAACACCGGCCACGCAACTGGCGGTCAATACGACGCGCATCGTGGCGAGCACTGCCGATAACATGCAAACCGCCAAGCTCACGCACGCCTTGACCGAGTTTAATGTCGGTACCGCGCCCCGCCATATTGGTAGCGACGGTAACGGCGCCGATTTGTCCGGCTTTGGCGATAATCTCAGATTCTTTCTGATGATTTTTGGCATTAAGGACGCTGTGGGTGATATTGCGCCGTTTCAACATACGGCTGAGGATTTCTGAATCGTCAACCGATACAGTACCGAGCAAAACCGGCTGACCTTTTTCGTGCCGTTTCGCGACTTCTTCCAGAACAGCGTTATACTTTTCGCGTTTAGTCTTAAAAATGGAATCATTGTCGTCTTTACGAATACAGGGCTGATTGGTCGGAATGACAATAACATCAAGCTTATAAATCTGATGGAATTCGTTAGCTTCTGTTTCCGCAGTACCAGTCATACCGGAAAGTTTCTTGTAGAGCCGGAAATAATTCTGAATGGTAATTGTGGCGAGTGTTTGTGTTTCCTCTTCAATTTCCACATTTTCTTTGGCTTCCAGCGCCTGGTGCAAACCGTCACTGAAACGGCGTCCGGGCATCAACCGGCCGGTATGTTCATCCACAATCAGAACTTTACCTTCCTGGACGACATAATTCACATCTTTCTCAAAGAGGCAGTGCGCCTTGAGCAGTTGCGACAGGTCATGGAGCCGTTCACTTTTCTTGAGAAAATCATCCTGAAATTTCTTTTTCGTGTTGGCTTTATCAACTTCAGAAAGGTTCAACGCTGTGTCAATGTTATGCAATTCGTCGAGTAAATCCGGCATCACGAACGCATCAGGATCATCCGGGGAAACCGTAGTTCTGCCTTTTTCCGTCAAATCCGCTTCATTACTTTTTTCATCAATGGTGAAGAAAAGTTCAGCTTGAACATCCTGTAACATACCGCGGTTGTTGTCACTGCGGACTTTCATCTCCATTTTTTCCAAATCTTTGAGAATCGCGCCATCTTCCAGAATATGCATGAGTTGCTTATGGGTCGGCATGCCGAATTTGATTTGCAGCAATTTTATCATTGCGGCTTCGCGTTCATCGGCGGAAATATTGGTTTTTTCTAACGTTTCACGGGCTTCTCTGGCAAAGCGTGAACACAAATTGTTCTGTCTGGAATAGAGGTCCTGAACGAGTGAACCGAGGGTGTCAAATTGATGCGTGATATTGCCCACCGGTCCGGAAATAATGAGCGGTGTTCTCGCCTCGTCAATGAGGATGCTGTCAATTTCGTCAACGATGGCATAGAAATGGTCGCGCTGCACCAGATGTTCCGGTTCCATCGCCATCCCCATATCGCGGAGATAGTCGAACCCGAACTCGCTGTTCGTACCATAGGTGATATCGCAAAAATACTGTTCGCGGCGCGTCCGCGGCGGCATCTGATTCTGCAGACAACCAACGGTCAAACCGAGATAACGGTAAACCGTCCCCATCCATTCCGCATCGCGGCGGGCAAGAAAGTCATTGACGGTAACAAGCTGACAGTTTTTTCCACTCAACGCATTCAAATACAACGGCATGGTAGCAACGAGAGTTTTACCCTCACCGGTTGCCATTTCAGCGATATTACCACGGTGGAGTACGATAGCGCCCATAATCTGAACATTGAACGGAATCATATCCCAAACCAACTGTTGATCGCAAACGGTAATCTGCGTTCCCACCAGACGGCGGCACGCGTTTTTGACGGTGGCGAAGGCTTCGCACATGATATCGTCAAGGGTTTCACCTTTGGCCAGACGTTCTTTAAATTCAACGGTCTTATTTTTCAGTTCTGCTTCGGACAATGACTGATATGATTTTTCCAGTTCAACAACGCGGCGCACCAGCGGCAGCATTTTGCGCAAATCCCGCTGTGATTTAGAGCCGAATATTTTCTTTAGTAACGTGTTCAACATGGCAGAAATTTCTCCTGTTATGGTCTATTTGGAGCCCGGGCGTTCAATAGGAACGCCGGACTGACAGAGCGGGCAATTGTCCGGTTCATAAGTATCCAGCTCAATTGCCAGGAGGCATTGATGGGGCACATCAAAAGTGGCAAGACCGCCACTGCGGTCAACCAGAACGGCAACGCCGACAATTTCAGCGCCGAGCGAACGCGCCAGGTCAATTGTTTCCTGAACTCTGCCGCCGCGGGTGATAACATCTTCCGCGACGAGAATTTTTTCGCCGGGTTGAATCTGAAATCCGCGTTTCAAAACCAGTTTTCCCTCTTCCTTGTCCGCGAAGATAGCTTTAGTGCCGAGAGCTCTGGCAACTTCCTGTCCGACAATCAAGCCACCGACCGCCGGAGAAATAACGGTATCAATTTTCAGATGACGGAATTTATCTGCGAGTTCCCGGCAGACTGTCTCCGCGATATCCGGGTACTGCAACAGCAATGCCGCCTGAAAAAAGCGATTGCTGTGGAGACCGCTGCGCAGTTTAAAATGTCCTTGCAGTAATGCTTTGGAGTCCTGGAATATCTTTAACAGTTCATCTCTGGTCATAATTTTATTTCCTGTATATTTTTATTTATTATAAGTACGCAAACGTTCAGGGTCAGCGAAAGGTTTCCGGTGATGCAGGTTCCACCCAAAGATGAAAGTCAACCTTCCGGTCCCCCAGATTCAAGGTGATAAGTGTATTCAACCGGGTCAACAACAACGCATAAGGTATTTTAACTTCGCCATTGGCAACATTGACAGAGACATTACAATCGCCGAGAATATCTTCAGCGTCGCGGATGGCAACGATCAGCAACAACATCCGGTTCAGTTTGTCCCGAAGATCGGCATCGAGTTCATAAGTATTGTGACATTTGCCGCAAACCGCCTGAAAATCATCGCTTGCAACATCCGCCAGGTTGAATTTTACAATGCCCTCACAGCCGCCATTCAGGCAGTGAAAGTCAATTTGAGCTTTTGCTCCGACATTCTCTTTTTTTCTGGTTGCCATTTTTGCACCGTTTTATTTAGATTATATGGAACTGATTTATAATGTAACCAGATAATATAAAGCCGGGAGGGTGATTTTAAAGCGCCGGACTGAATAAACCACGATTTTTTCTAATCCATGGTTCATCCGGCACCTTAAAATATAGAGAGGAGGATGAGTATAACGGGTTACCGTTGGAGCGGCAGCCATTTCAAGACGTCCTGGATGTATGTATCCCAGAAACCCCAGTTGTGGTCCCCGGGCGCTTCCTGATAATGCAAATTCATTTTAAGTTTTTTCAGATGATCGCGAAATTTGATATTTCCCTGATAGAGAAAATCTTCAGTTCCGCAGCATTGGAAAATTGCCGGCTGCGGCTGTTTGCTTTTAGCAAGCCGGGTGGCAACGTGGAACAAATCGTTTTCTGAACCTTTAAATTCATCGACAGTACCGAATATCCGGGCCATTTCCACATTTCTTGAATCCATTTTCATCAAAAATTCAACTTCAACCGCTGATGATAGTCCGGCAACGGCGGCAAATTTTTCCGGACAGCGCAAACCAAGTTTCAACGCACCGTATCCGCCCATGGACAGACCGGCGGCAAAAGTATCTTCGCGACGATTACTTACCGGGAAAATACCTTTAACAATAGCAGGGAGTTCTTCACTGAGAAATGTCCAGTATTTCGCACCACAAGCCATATCGGTGTAATATCCGCGATGGGTATTCGGCATGACCACAATCATGTTCATGGCAGCGACATAACGTTCGATAGAGGTACGGCGCGACCAGATGGTATGATCATCGCTGAGACCATGAAGCAGATACAATACCGGATATGTTTTTTTGCCACCCTTGCTGGTCATACCGATAACGGTTGAATTTTGCTGCGGAACAATCACATTCATCGAACATGCCAGACCGAGAACGTCAGAATGAAAGTTGCAGTTTAAAAATGCCATTTTACAAATCCTTGCTGTTTTATTTTAATTTTGGGTATAATTATCGCCATTTATCGCGAAGTGCAGGAACATGATTTATCAGACTTGGCAACGTCAAACAAATCAATTACATCACACCAGCAGGATTCGGTATCATGGCTGATTTGCTTGATAATTTCTTCGAATGCGACCCACATCAAGTCATTAATAATCTCGTAGGAATGTCCCCAGAAATAGAATACGCCCCCGCTTCTCGCCTTCTCATATCGCGTCCAGAAATCAGCGGCGAGAAAATGGCAGTTGGGATGGAAAGCCATCGGGTCTTCCGGGGGAAAGGGATAGTCCACGTTAAGGGTAGTTCTCGCATAAACATGGCCGGTCTCACGGACAGCTTCCATAACCGCTTCATTGTAGGTGCCGAAAGGATAGGCAAAACCAGTCACAGGTACACCGAAGAACTGTTCCAACTGGTCACGTCCTTCCGCGATGTCACGTCGTGCATCTTCTACCGGTAACTGTTCCAGATGCGGATGCGAAAGTGAGTGGTTGGCGATTTTGAAACCGCTATAAAGCGATTTCATTTCATCCCAGCCAAGTCGGGCTACCTGTGTACCCTTGAAAGTCCAGCCTTCGCTGCGATTTTTTTTATGTGAAGCCGCATTCAAATTGAATGTTGCTTTGGCGTTGTATTTGCGGAGTATTTCAATCAAACGCGCATCAGCAGTAACGCCGTCGTCCCAACACTGTACAACTTTCATTTTCTCACCGTAATTTAAAATTTCGGATAATTGCTTTGTTAATTTGCACTAACCCCATAAAGATAATGATTCCGGCAGAAAATTCAAGCCAAAAAAAAAGAGGTTAATAGGATTGAACGCCGGCGAAAATAGTCCGTAACACTATTTCCGCCGGTGCTTACTGAAGATTTATAATACGCTCATAGTTTCATGGCCTCTTTTCGCGGCATCCAAACCCTCAAGGAATTTGTAATCGCTGCTGACGTCACGACCGGTAACGATTGCTTCATGATAAAGACCGGCATCAGAAACATTGCCCCATAACACGGCTGATTTCAGTGCATTGCCGTCAACGAAAAGAATGCGAATGTTTTCGTCGCCACGACTGTCAGTATTACGAAACACATATTTGTTCCAGTCTGGTTTTGGCGCGGAAGTCTGTCCGAGCGAAATGAAATGCGTTCCCATGACTGACATGGCTGTTTTCAAGCCGGTATTTATTTTGAGTGAAGCGGTTCCTCCAGCCATATTGATACCGGCTACTTTGCCTTGGCGCACAGCGGTCGGCCAGATTGCAGTCAGTTGCCAGATGCCGTTGACGGTATCAACGTGTTCAGCGACATCACCGGCGGCATAAACATCCGGTAAATTGGTTCCGCAGCAATCGTTAATGATAATTCCTTTTCTGGCATCAATTCCGGCACGGCGGGCGAAATCGGTATTGGCCACTACACCGGCGGCACAAATCAAGACATCCGTCGGAATTTTCTCTCCTGAAGCCAGTTCCAACGCTACCGGTTTGCCATCCTCGTCACTGCGGTGCAGCGATTTGGCGGGAGTGCCGAAATACAGATTTACGCCGGCGGTAAGAAGCATTTTGGCACATTTATCGCCACAGACTTGATCGAGTTGCAATGGAAGCGGATATTTGGCAAGTTCAACCAGATTGACGGTTACTCCGGCTTTGACCAGTTCCGCCGCCAGTTCAACACCCACCAGTCCGGCGCCGATGATGGTAAAATTCTTAGCCGTCTTTCGCGCGGCATTAATCGCCACGGCATCTTCCAGATTACGCAGACCGAAAGATAACGGTCCGCTGAACCCTTCCAGCGGCGGAAAGAAAGTTTTTGTTCCTGTGGCAATCAGTAATTTATCGTAGGGAATGATTTGTCCGTCATCGAGGGTGAGATTTTTTTTAACGGCATCAAGTTCAAGCACCGTCTTATTGCCGATTAATTTTATTCCCATGCTTTCCGTCCAGCCTTCCGGCCTCAGGCGAATCCGTTCGACGGGTTTAGCGCCGGAGGCAACCAGATGCAACTGACATCTGGAATAATAAAAATTATCTTTGCAAATTATCGTAAGTTCGCTCTTAACGTCAAGTTTTCGTATTTCTGTCGCAGCGGCAAATCCTGCGGCACTACCGCCAATGATTACGTATTTCATAAGTTACCTCTATTATTCGGTGTGTGCTGTTCAGACATAAATCACCTGACCATTCTTATCATCATCGGTATCAATTGTGGACAGACAGCGTTGCGGGCAGGCATCAACACAAGCCATTGACTCGCGTCCGCGACAACCATCGCACTTGACCATGTGTTTGCCATTTTTTACGCCGGGTCGCGCCATGCCGTAGGGACAACTCATCACGCACATGAAACAGCCGATGCATACTTCCTGGTCACAAACCACCAACCCGTCACTACCCTTGGTCAAAGCTCCGCTGATGCAAGCTTCGACACACGCAGGTTCGTCACAATGACGGCAGAATTCCGGAAATAACTTGCCTTCCGCGTCAAGTTCCACCTTGTTTCTCGCTTGAATAATTTCACCGGTGGCTGACGAAGTAAATGGTAATTGATTGTTATTATGCACCATAATGCAGGCGAGTTCGCAATTTTTGCATCCGACGCACTTGCTTTTATCAATCAGGTTTTTTCTCATATTCATGCTCCAATACCAAGGGCGGCAAGCTTTGTATTGATTACCTGCTGCAACTTATCAGCCGCGATTACCGGATCCATCTCGACAATCACTTTTCCACCGGTTATATTGACCAGATCTTCGGTCAGTAATTTAGTAACAATCGGCGAGCCCAGTATTGGCGGCGGCTGAGAGAGATGCAGTGTCAGACCGAGCGCCAAGCCGAAACATCCATCTGCCAACGCCTGTTCTTCCAGCCACTGCGGAGCGGAAATAACCACCGGCAGTTGCGGAATATCCACGCCAATCGCTTTTGCCAGTTCAGAAACAACAATTTCAATCCGCCCGATGGCCAGACACGGACCGAAATTCAGCACAGGGGGAATGCCCAGTTTTTCACATACCGCTTTCAAGCCGGGCCCGGCCAGCTCTTTGGCAGAAAGGGAGCAATAGCCGCAATTAGCCAGTCCACCGGTAGTACAACCGGCGGAAAGCACCAGAATATCCCGGCTGATAAGTTCACGCGTCAACGCAATAGTATTAATATCATGACCGCCGGCGGCGAGATTGGAGCAACCGAGAATACCGGCAATGCCTTTAATTGTGCCGTTTTTCACCAGTTCTATGAGCGGTTCGAGTGTACCTCCGAGTAATTTCAACAGTGATTTTTCACTGACCCCGGTTACGACGTCATCGTAACCATGTTCCGGCACGTCGATAGTTACGCTGTCACGGCGCAGACGGTATTGTTCCGCCGCCATGGTACAGATTTCTTCTGCCAGCACAAGTTCGCGACCTTTTTCGTCGTTGAGCATTTGCGCGCTGCTCTGTTTCGCCACATCATCAAGACAAATCAGTTTAATCTTGTATCTTTCCGCAATAGGCTCAATGCCGGACAACGTACAATTAAATTCGCTGATAACCATATCAATAGCACCGGTAGCCAGCAGCGCTTCCTGGGTGAAGTTATTACCCGCCTGACCGACAAAAACATTCTTACCTGACGCATTCGCTCTGAGCTGCATATCCTGTCCGACGCAAGTCAGACCGACAATGCGAATACCTTTAGCTCCAGCTTTAATCCCAATATTCTGACCTTTGTCAGATTCAAGCAGGGTAATCAGTCCGGCAAAAACGGAGTGACTGTGACCGGATACAGCAATGTTAATGTATTCCGGCGATGCTACCGAAAATCCGGTGGAGGCAATACCGATTTCCGGTTCACCCATAATAATGTCGTTCATCAAGTTGGTCATGCCAAGACCGTAAAGCCCGGTGCTGATACCGAGATTAAGGCAATGCAGCAGTTGATCTACCGGATCGGTATTTAAATTGGTACTGGTTTTTACAATTGCGTCAAAGACTTCCGACTTGGCGCCGCCGGGAAGAATTCCCAGATCCTGCCATTTTTTTACCCGGGCGGGTATCGCCAGTTTGCTGACCAATTTCATTTTATCCTGACGTGTCCGGTACAAATCCGCCAGAACGGCGTCTGCTATTTTTTCGGCTTTATCCTTTACGCTGCTGCCCTCGATTCCCAACACCGCAGCGAGTTCTTCAACAGATTTTTCTGAACGCAATTGTAATGGCGATACTCCGGAAGCAATTGCTTTTAATCTGGCAGCCGTTGACTCGGCCACATGCAAATAGCACGCCGCGCCCGCCGCAACTGAACGCAGAAAATTTCTCGCAACCATCGTATCTGCAGTAGCGCCGCAAACGCCTTTAGGTGAATCCGGAGTAATCCGGCACGGGCCGTTGGAACAGAGTCGGCAGCAAACGCCATGTTGTCCATATCCGCACTTGACGGACTGATCTTCCAATCGGTCAAAAGCGGTATTCACATCACCGCGTTTCTCCAGGTAATTACCGAAACAACTATCCGCTGATTTACACCTTTTCATCAATGCCTCCTGTTTATTAATTCTAACGATTCAGTATCATATTTGACTGAAATATTTTAATTAAAGACTACTTTATTATAATATATTATTTTTCGACAACACCGCAAAATTGATAGATTGCAATTGTTCATTGAGTAATTTCTGTACCGGCTCCAGAATGCGATGCACGCTACAGACTTCTTTTCTCGGACATGAATTTTCGTTATCATAGCAACTGTTTAATGCCAGCGAACCTGGATCGAAAACAGCCAGAATATCTCGCATGGAAATCTTTGCCGGACTTTTAAGTAAAAAAATTCCACCGGACTTGCCGCGAA
Source organism: uncultured Victivallaceae bacterium (assembly GCA_964392985.1). Taxonomy (GTDB): domain Bacteria; phylum Verrucomicrobiota; class Lentisphaeria; order Victivallales; family Victivallaceae; genus CAYMSF01. The sequence continues at coordinate 59,277 of CAYMSF010000014.1, forward strand.
CCGAACCGACCAGACCGGAATCATGCAATTTGCGGACTATTCTTCTCAAAAACCGGTAGGGTATGTACATCTGTTCCGCCAAAGCAGTCGTACTAAGGGTCTGCCCCACGACTACCTCGGTCAGCCTGAGAACCACCCTGATCGCATAATCTGCTTCTCGTGTAATCATATTCGTTATTTAACCTGTTTAAATGATATAATAATAGTATCATATATAAAATAAATTGCAAATTGACCAAAAAAAATTTTGGATTTTTTTTAGAATGATCATAATTGACACCTTGAAGTTTTTTTTCGGTTTTATAAATATGATGTAATTTTCCGCCCGGCAGAATTGGAATAATGTCCACAATGAATGTATTTTATAGGGTAGTACATTAATTCATGACAATTTTTGTGTTGAAATTATTTTGCTAATGACTTATCGTTAAAATTTAAGGGATCACAGGTATTATGAAAAAAATCGCGTTCATCGGCGCCGGTAGTTTTGGATTCACCCGAACAGTTTTCACCGACATTATGACCTATCCGTTGCTCAAAGACGCGGAAGTACGGCTCATGGACATCCATCCAGGACGTTTGGAAATGGCACGTGCATGCTGTCAGAAGATAGCCGATGCCGGGAAATATCCCGTCAAGATTGTCACCACGATGGATCGCAAAGAGGCGCTCCGTGACGCTGATGCCGTACTGGTAACCATTCTCTGCGGAACGACTGAAACCTGGCAGCACGATATTCTTATTCCGAAAAAATATGGTATTGATATCAACGTTGGCGACACCCGCGGACCGTCCGGAATTTTCCGCGCTCTGCGTACCATTCCGACGATGCTTTCGATTTGCAAAGACATGGAAGAGGTATGTCCCGGCGCCATTATGTTGAACTATACCAATCCGATGGCAATGCTCTGTCACGCAATGCAAAGAACAAGTTTCATCAACACCACCGGCCTTTGTCACAGCGTTCAGGGAACGGCTGGCATGCTGGCGAAATGGGTTGGCGTTCCGGCGGAAGAGGTTGATTATGTTTGCGCCGGCATCAACCATCTCGCCTGGTACACAAAATTTAACCACAAAGGCAAAGATCTATATCCGGACATTCTCAAGGCGGTAAGTAAGAATAAAGATGTCTATAACGAAGAACAAGTACGCAATGAAATGTTCCTCGCTCTCGGCTACTATGTTACCGAATCCAGCGGTCACAATTCTGAATACAACTGGTGGTTCAGAAAACGTGAAGATCTGATTAAAAAATATTGTACGACTGGTACCGGATGGAATCCGGGACATCATGCCTACATTCTTAATGAATACAGAAAGAAAGATACAACCTGGCAGTCCCAATTTAAAGAATGGATGGATAATAAAGACTGGAAAGACCCGGTCAAGAAAGCCGGTTTCCTCAAGCGCGGACACGAATATGCCGGCGCCATCATCAATGCCTATGCCGGTGGAGAACTTTTCCGTTTTAACGGCAACGTTACCAACAAGGGACTGGTCACAAATCTGCCTGACGGATGCTGTGTTGAAGTTCCTGTTCTTGCGAGCCGCGGTATGCTGCAGCCAATCAGCGTTGGCGACCTCCCGATGTCTGTAGTTCCAATCACCGCTCTGAGCGCTGCCAATGAAATGATAGCCGTGGAAGCCTGCCTGACCGGGGATCCCACACTGGTTTATCGTTCTATCGTCTGTGACCCGCTCACTGCGTCGGTACTTTCTCTGAAGGAAATCAAGGACATGGTTAATGAAATGCTCCAGGTCAACAAAAAGCACCTGCCCCATTTCAAATCGTTGAAGGTTAAATAATCAACAACAGTACTATTTAATACGGTTCTTTTTCAATAACATGAAAAGAACCGTTTTTTTTGTCAATAAAAATAATTTATTCAGCTATTCTGACTCAAAAAAATTCCACATTGCACCCATATCTGGCGACGCAATAGGAACCGGCGCTACAATCGCCGTTTCGGCTAAACCAGTTACGCTCATAAAAGGCACACAATTTCGGTCGCTTGGCGCAATCCAGACGTAAAAATTTCCTCCCGGATTGCCGGGTCATTTTTTTAGCGTACTCAAGCATTTGTCCAGCCAAACCGGTTCCTGCCGCAATACGTCTGACGGCAAGACGATGCAAAAAAGCGGATTCGCCAGTCGGAACATCGGGCCAGATGATTTTATCTTCAAACTGGAACTTGAACACACCGGCGGGTTGTCCATCCAGTCTAGCGATATAGAAAAGTCCGGCATGGACATCTTCAGTAATTACATTTTCGACTAAATTACTGCACTGCCACAACGGCTGATTGATGGAATTGAGCCACGAGGCAGCTTCAATCAGAATTGCAGATACATGTCCCTTATCTTCATCCCGGGCTTGTCTTATTTCGATGTTCATCAATAATCGTCCTAATCATTAGTTATTTTTAAATCCACATGTGAATAACTGTATCTAAAGTACAGTACAACTCCGTTATAGAAGTTTCAAGATAGATGAGTTTTACCAACCCGGCAGTGTCAGGCGGACAATTTGTGCTTCGAAATGAAAGATGTTATGGATGATTGTCGTGATATCTATTTATATTTACTGGCAGTTTTACTTATTAGCGTTATTTTATCCCAACCCGCTTTCGGAATAAAATGCTCCGATTGATATAATATTGAACGTGATTCACAAAAAAATTGGAATAATACCCATGATCACCATGAAGGAGATCGCCAAAGAAGCCGGATTGTCCAGATACACTGTATCAAAAATATTAAACGGCGATCATAATGTAAAAACAATAAGTCGTGAACGTGTTTTAGCCATTTGCGACAAATCCGGTTATATTCCTAATAACAATGCCATCGGTCTTGTCAAGGGCAAAACGGCTATTATCGGCATGATCGTACCATATATTACTGATGATTTTTACAATGAAATAATCGAGCAGATCGAAGATCTTGCCACGGCAAAAGGTTACCAGTTAGTTTATAAGTCATCATATAATGACGCACAAAAAGAGACCAGTGTAATTAAAAACTTTTTAGCCCTGAAAGTCTGTGCCATGATTATCGTTCCTGTTGTCAGCAATCCGGATTTGCGCATTCACCAACTTGCGGCAAGAAACATCCCCGTTGTATATCTTGACCGGCCGTTATGCCGAAACAGCAAAGGAGTTTACACCGTATTGAATGATAATGAAAAAAGCGGTTATGATATGACAGAGTATTTGATTAAAAAGGGTCGTACTCCAGCTTATCTGGGAAGCTTTTATGGCGAAAGTAATATTACCCCGGCACTGCGGCAAAAGGGCTATCTTGATGCCATGAAAACTCATTGTCTGAAACCATTTCTTATCCCGTGTAATTACAGTTCACAAAAACAGGATAATGAAATCTACGGTTACGAAAATATGGTTCACCTGCTTAACCATGCCGCCCCGCCGGATGCAGTGTTTTGTGTTACTGACGCTGTCGCCCTTGGCGTGACAAAGGCGATTCGTGACGCCGGCTTTGTGCCGGGAAAGGAAATAGCGGTCGCTGGACATGACAATTTACGCTTCAGCAGTTTTGTAACACCATCAATCACGACGATGAAACAGCCCAAACAACTGCTCGGCAAAACCTGTATCGACATCGCTGATAAATTGATAAAATGTCAACCTGTATCAAGGAAAAAACATATTTTCCCCTCAGAATTGATTGTTCGCGACTCAGGATGATCTTGATTTTATTAAAAAATGTTTTTTTCTTACACATATATTGACACGAGTAAATAATGCTTTTATATGTAGTATAAGCTGACATCAAATAAAAAGGAGCCCAAAATGTCAAGTAACTTTTTTCAAAAAGTAATAATGACTGCGGTTATTGTACTTATGACCTGGGCTGCGGTAAACGTAACTGTGGCGCAGGAAACTGGGACCGCTCCAACTCAGAATGTTCATTTTGCGGATCCGAACGGTGACGCGTTAAATGCACGGAAAGAAGAACCGTATTTGCATCCGAAGGACTGTGACAAGTTCTACGGAAAACTGCCGCGACTCTATCTGCACGGCAATTGGAAACTGATGATAGTACCCAACACCGGAAAAAAGCCCGGCCGTGCGGATTATTTCCTCGATGACCGGGGCATGGTCGAGGGGTTCACCCGCGCTGACTATGACGACCGGGAATGGGATGATTTCTACATTCCCCAGAAGATCATTTTGACCAAAGACAACAAGTACGGCATTAAATTTACAAAAATTCCTCCGGTTCCGTCCGTTAACGAATACGGCTCGCCGGTCGCAAGTGCCGGCAAGCAATTGCCGTATTCCATTGCGGATGGATACTCCTACCTGTCCACCCGTTTCTTCGTGCCGTCGGGAATGGCAGGCCAACGCCTGATCCTCCGCCTGGAGGCGGCCGACAGCCTTCCTATTGTTTTTCTCAACGGCAAAGAGGTCGCCCGCTTCGCCACCGTTGCCCTAGGCGCCAATGGAGATGTCTACGCTGCGGACCTGACGGACTATCTTATTCCCGGCCAAAGCAACCGGCTCGTGGTACGCACCTATAACCAGTTCTATCAGGATAATTGGGACGTCAAAACCGCCTCCTTTAACTGTAACGGGATCTGGGGATCTACCTGGATAGAGTTCTGGCCTGAGGCTAGGGTAGAAACTATGAAGATCACCCCGCGGTTCCCGGACTCTATAGAAACCTCCCTGAAATTGGTCAATGCCGGAAAAAAACAGGATGCAAAGATCAGGGTGCTGGTGGAGCCCTGGCGCGGCGCCCATTCCCTCGCCGTGGATACAGCGGAGAAACCATGGGAGCACACATTCAACTGCACGCTGAACGCAGGCGGCAGTCAAACCTCATTCACCATGCCATTGCCCGGCATCAAGTCATGGCATATGGATACACCCTATCTCTACAGCGTAAAGATTTTCGTCAATGATTCACTGGCCGGCTGGGATACCTTTGGCATGCGCTCTCTTTCGCGTGAAGCCGGAAAACTCCGCATGAACGGCAAGCCGTTCTATTTGTTCGGCGCTACCTTTGAGGAATCACAACTCTCCGATAATAATGGCGACAGAAGCACGCTTTCCCGAAATAAAAACGGATTCCTCGCCCGGCTCATGGCTTATTACAAGCAGGATATGGGAATGAATGCCGCCATTCGCGGCGGGTATATGCCGGAGATATTTTATCAATTGTGCGACGAACTCGGTTTGGCGCGCACCGATGAAGCGTTGATTCTTTTACCATCATATTTAGAACCGAATATTCTCGCCCTGTTCCAGAATCCTTTCTACCTGGCCTACCACAGAAGTGGGAGTCGGACTCCCATAATTGAAGCGGAACTTCGATTTCGTAAATACTACCAGCGCATTGTGGAGCTTAACTATAACCATCCCAGCATCATTGGCTGGGGAACACCCACAGAGCAATATATGGCTGACCGCACCAATTACGATCTGCTGGCTGATATTCTGGGCTCATTAGATCCCTCCCGACTGAAATTCGAAGAGGGAAGCCTTTTCTGTAACACCAAATTGTCGGCCAACGGTAAAATATCTTTTGAAAAATGGGGTGAAAATGACAGCCCCGCGGGTCCTGCGGGCTTGGATTTCGTCGTCATCCACAACCGTCCCATGCAATATGGTTATGGTCTGTCCCTCGGCGCGGAGATTGATGAATTAAAGCTCTATGAGTACAAAAGCCGTTTGGCCTATAAGGAAGCGGGCGGCATACCGATAATTGCTGCTCCGTCATTACACATGGAATCATTTCAAGACCAATGGTATTATCTGCCCTGGCGCCCCGAAGATATCGCTAGAATTCCTGCCAATCGCCCTGATCGTCTGGAAACCATTGCCGCCGTGCGAAAACTGCTCACCGCGGAAGGCAGCTACGACAAAAAACAATTTTGTGACTATATCCTTACTGTCCAGCCGAAGCTGCGTGGCTACCTCTTCTCGCCATTCAGTATCAGGCTCATCGGCTTGGCCGACTATGCTTTGGCCACACCACGAAAATATCAATTTATCGCCTTTGAAAACCAGCGACTCGGTGAACTGTTTCGGCTGCATAGCGATTTATTCAGAGGCTTCGCCTCTGGTCATAACATCGATATCCTGCCTGCTCCCGCAGCTATGGAAGCCCGCCCCTTTACTGCCTTGCTTGATAATGACTATCTCAAACCCTATTATATGTCGAAATACATGAAACGGATGCAGCAGCCGGTACTGCCCGTTCTCGACTGGCATATGAAACACAATCTCTTCTCCGGCGAAAAAGCGAAATACACCCTGACCGTGCTGAACGATAGCGCCGGCGAAATAGGTGCGGGCAAAGTAACATCGCGCATACTTCCGGGTTCGGCTTTTGAAATATTCGATTTGGGGGCGGCCCCGGCGGAAGTGTATGAAAAATCATTCGACGTTGCTGCCATACCTTGCGGCGGGCGTTGGCAACAGGAGATATCGCTGGATGTTCCGGGCAGTCTGGCGCCGGGGCGATATACCATGGAACTGGTTTATACCGGAAAAGACGGCCTTGCTGCGAGCAACCGATATCCTATAAATATCGGCGGTCGCAGTCAAGAACGCATTACCAGTACCCGCCGGACCGCGCTATATGGCGGCGCCCCCAATGGGCCGAACCTCGAGAATATTCTTTCCGGCTTGGGCGTGGCTTTTGATCCCGTGAAAGATTTCGCCAGACTTGGCGAATACAAGGTGCTTATCCTCTCCCCCTATTCCATTGACGAGGTCGTTAAGACGCATGGTGAAAAGATTAATGCCTGGCTCAATACTGGCGGAACCCTGCTTTGCTTTGAACAGAACATCAAAGGTCCATTCCCCTTCCTGCCTCAGGCTACCCTTAAACTGGCGGAAGAAAGACCGGTGCATTTCTCTACCCGTGTCGTCCGGGGACCGGACGCACCGGCGACCGAGAGCGGTTTTCATGTGGTTGAACCGATCGAAAAGCATCATCCCATTTTCCAGGGAATCAACGATATCAAGGACTTTGACACCTGGAACGGCGAAAAGGGGCGTGTTTATTCCTCGCTGATCCAGCCGCTTTCGGAAGGGGTGCTGCTTTTTGGAGGGTTTGGTGGCGGACCAACGGAGAATGCACTTGACAAGAATAGTGGCAGCGATCACTTTGAGTACGGCATGGCTGCCGCCGAAGTGCGTGAAGACAAAGGTGTCTGTCTCTTTTCGCAGGTGGAGGCGGTGATGCGCTACGACACCGACCCGGTAGCGAGGCGTTATGTTAACCAGCTGATTGCCTATGCGCTCTCGCCAGATGCAGGAAAATATGCAAAACCATTACGGAGCAAATCTATCAGTCAAGAAAAAGAAAAGCCCGTTAAAAAAACCGAAAACATCAAACCTCTTATTCATCTTTCCTTTGATAATATCTCGGGGAATGAAGTAAAAAATGAAGGCACTATTGCGGCGCAGATAAAGCTGGTTGACGGTAATAGTGTTATTGACAATCAGGGAAAAGATGGCAAAGCGCTTCAATTTGATGGCAAAACTGCTCTGCAGATCAATAATGCATCATTTGACTTTAACAAGGGGTTTGCTATTGAATTCCAGATGAAGCCCCAGGATATGCGTTTTGGATTTATCCTCTGTTTTGAGCAACTCCTTTTTCTGAGGCTTGAAAACAATGCGATTAAAACAGGCAATTGTCTTTACGGTGAAAAATATGCGCTTACTGTTACAGAAAAGATCGATATAAACAATACCTCCTGGACGCATGTTGTTATTTCATTCGATCCGGAAAAGGATTCTGCGACAAGAATTTTTATTAACGGCAAGGAAAGCGCATACTCGCAGCAGGACGAAGTAAAAAAAGGCAAAGCGCCTGTATGTGCAAAGTCAATTTTTATAGGCAAGAGACAGGAGACAAAGGCCGGAGATGGCAGGTTATATAATGGTTCGCTGGATGAATTTAAAATTTATGACCGGGGAATTATGCAATAATTTTTAAGGAGAAACATGGTAAAACAAAGAAAGAAAACCGGTATCAAGGAAAACACATATTTTCTCTCAGAATTGATTGTTCGCGACTCAGGCTGATCGCGCCAATTTATTGACATTATAAAAATTGCACTTTTTTCTTGTATATATATTGACACGAGTCAATAATGCTTTTATAGTAGTCTACGCTGTCGAGCCAATTTCAAAAGTATTGGCTTTAACGTCTTAAATAAATGGATGATTTTATAATGATGCTAAAGAAATTCAATACAGGATTAATATTGAGCCGTGTCCTGATTACCGGTCTCATGTTTTGCGGTATTCCATGTCTGGTTCAGGGGAAAGAGAATGCGGCTGAAAATACAAATATTTCTGCTGAGTATCCGACCGCCAGCATAAGCAACGATCGCATCACTCTTGTTGTTTATCTGCCTGATGCGGAAAAAGGCTATTACCGCGGGACTCGCTTTGACTGGTCGTCGCAAGTTGCAAAACTCCAGTATCGCGGGCATAACTGGTTCGGCAGTCGTGCGACCAAGCCGCATAATTCTGTAGATCCAAACGAGGGAACTGGCGTGTCGGTAGAGTTCGGCATCGGATACAATGGTCTGCCGTCGGCTGTTGGCTATGCGGAAGCCAAACCCGGCGAGGGGTTTCTGAAAATAGGTGTGGGCGAATTGCGCAAACCGGAGAAACCAGAAGAAAAAGGCGAGACCCGGCACGGGTACCTTTATTACTACCCTTATGAAATGATCCGCGCATTTCCCTTGACTTTTAATCGTGGAAGTGACTGGATCGAATTCACCCAGGAATCGGCGCTGGTGCAAGGTTATATGTACCGGTTGACCCGGCGGTTTGCACTGTTGCCGCAGGCGGACGGTTTTGTTATGGAAGTTACCTTGGAGAATCGCGGTTCGAAAACGATCAACCAGACTGCCTATGAGCATAATTTTATTAACCTCGATGGCGGGGTGATTGGTGATGGATGGCGCATCGTTTATCCCTTTGTTCCGCGCCCGTATGGAGAAACCGGCATGGAGCCATACCTGCAATTTAATGGCAAGGAAATCAGGCTTACGCGTGAACTCCAGCGCAAAGAAAGAGGCGTTGGATATAATCTGGAAGGGTTTTCGCAAAATCCCGCCGACAATACGACGCTGGTTTTTGCGGGCATGAAAGATATATGCCTGCGAATCTCCTCTATCGAACCATTGGTACAAAATCGTATTTACATTGCCCCTAAGATAGTATGCCCGGAATCGCATATCGCCATCATTGTTCCTCCCGGGGAAACCAAACGCTGGCAGACACGATACGAATTCGTGGACGTGTCGAAACCAACGCAAGGATTAATAAGCAAATGAACAGCAAACAAGGCGTTTTGACGGCGCATGAATTTAAAGCGGCGAACAAGTCTTACAACGTTCCCGTCGTTTTGTCTTTAAGCAGTGTGATTGTAATCAATCTGCCGGTTAAAATTGAGTATAATTGCACCATTTGCAAAGCAGCATTTAAATATGGAGAATGTTGATGAATATTTCATCACAAATGACCGGTAGTGCTACTGCGAATACCGGCAACAGCAAGACTTTCAATTGCGGGACTTTGACCTATACAAAAATGGGATTATTTGTCCTTTTCGCCTGGCTGCTGTGGGGTGACTTCTGTTTTACTTTGATGGAGGCCGTCGTGCCCAGCATAATGCCGTTGAAAATGAAAGCGCTCGGATGCCCGAACTGGCTGATAGGAGCAATTCTGACTACAGCGCCGAGTATTTTGGATATAACAGTCAATCCTTTTATCAGCTTTAAAAGCGACCGTTTCCGCAGTCGCTGGGGGAGAAGGATTCCCTTTATTGTTTGTGCAATGCCATTTCTTTGTATCAGCCTTGCTATGCTCGGCTTCAGTGACGATTTGTGCTTATTGTTGCGAAAAAATTCCGACTATTTGCAACAGTACTCGCCAACGACCATTACGATTGCATTAATCGCGGTTTTTATGATGATGTTTCAGTTCTTCAATCTGTTTGTCAGTGCTATGTTCATGTATTTATTCAACGACGTGGTTCCAGCACAGTTTTTGTCCAGATTTATGGGGGCATTCAGGATTGTCGGCACCGGCGCCGGCGCGTTGTACAACTGCTTTATCTTTCAATATGCTTCAACACACATGCGGGAAATCTTTATAGGCGCAGCGCTGTTGTATCTGATTGGTTTCGGAATGGTATGTTTTATGATTAAAGAAGGTCAATACCCGCCGCCAAGCGAAACAGAACGCAGTTCCGCCATGGGTTTACAAGGATTTAAAACATTCTTCAAGGAATCGTTTTCGCACAAGTTCTACTGGTTCAGATTTCTTTCGACAGCATTTGGCTTCTTTGCCTGGGCAATTTTCTCATTTAATATTTTCTTTAATCAGGAAATGGGGCTGACACTGGGACAAATCGGCAATATCATCGGCATCTCTTCAGTTGTTCAGATGTCAGCTATGTTTTTCATGTCAATTTTTGTTGACCGCTGGCATCCGATTCGCATTTGCACTTATGGAGCCATTTTTGCAGTAATCGGCTATGCCGTAAGTTTGGTCTGGATATTTGTAACGCTTCCCGGCAATTATTTTTACTGGCTGAATATGGGTAATGCTTTAATCTGCGCTTTTCTGCTGGCATTGGTTAACGTCGCTTCTATGACTTGCCAGATGCGGATTTTTCCAAAATCCAGGTATGGACAATTCTGTTCGGCGCAGTGGATTATCCGTTCAATGTTCGTTGTTGTTGCCGGAGTTCTTTCCGGCTTATTTATTGATGGCGTTAAAATATTATGCCACGGGTCCGATTTCGCCTACCGGTTTATTTTTACCTGGCTGGTAGTATTTTTAGCAATCAGTGCGGCGTTCATGGTATATACTTATCGTGAATGGTACCGGCTGGGTGGCGATAAACATTTTCATCCTCCCGCGCCGTGGAACCCGGACGGCATCGAAGAAATACAAGCAGTGCCTTTTGTCGGACCGCAGAAGAAGTGGCTTAATCTCTATTTTCTGCTCTTTGACAGTATTATGGCGTTATCAACTTTGGGTGTAGTGGTGTTTATGTGGTGGATGTACGTGCAGCATAAAATGGTCGCATTCCAATGGTATGGCTGGGCAATTCTTCCGCTTACAGTTCTGGCATGGTTGCTCTGGCTGGCGTTGAAAGCATCAATGCGACGGGATATTCACGCCGCTCAAAACGGCTTGCCGCTAAAAAATGGCATTCCACATCACGGCATGATGATTATCTTTGCCGCGAAGTTTTTGCTTGCCATCGGCATCTGGGTGTTTCAAGTGATCGTTGCCATTAATCTCAATATGGAGTCAGGCGCCATTGTATTTGGTTTCGCCAATGCGATTACCAATTTCCTGTTGATCGGAACGGTGTATTTGCTATGCAGAATTGAACGCGGGTACTCGAGTGAGGTAGACAAAAAACCGGAAGTTGAGCCTGATTCGACATTGGCGACGATACCGGCATGAAAATTAACCATGGAGGTGTGTAGATATGTTTGTGAGTTTTTGCACTTTTTAAGCAAAAAATTGCAACGGCGTGTAAAGTATTAACAGGCAAAAGCCAATAGTTTTGAAATTGGCTCCGTCATCAAATAAAAAGGGGCAAAAAATGTCAAGTTGCTTGTTTCAAAAAACAATGATCGCTGCCGGATTAGTTGTTATTTCGGCAGGAACCGCAATAAACGCAGTTGCGGCACAGGAAACTGTGACCTCTCCAACTCAGAATGTTTTTTTTGCAGATCCGAACGGTGATGCGTTAAATGCGCGGAAAGAAGAACCGTATTTGCACCCGAAGGATTGTGACAAGTTCTACGGTAAACTGCCGCGACTCTATCTGCACGGCAACTGGAAACTGATGGTAGTCCCCAATACCGGAAAAAAGCCCGGCCTTGCGGAATATTTCCTCGATGACCGCGGGATGGCCGATGGGTTCACCCGGGCAGATTATGATGATAAGAAATGGGATGACTTTTATGTGCCGCAGCAATTGCAGGTTTTGAAAGCGAACAAATACGGGCTGGTTTTCAATAAATGCAACCCGCCGGGCGCCTCCGAGATGTCCCACGCCGACGGCTATGCTTATCAATCGACTCGCTTTACCATACCGGCCGGATTCGAAAAGATGCGGGCGATTCTGCGTCTGGAGGCGGCCGATAACCTGCCGGTAATTTTTATGAACGGCAAAGAGGTTGCACGCCCGGTCACCTACGTCGCCGGCGGGAATGTCGACCGCCACTCCGTGGATATTACGTCCTATCTGAATCCGGGAGCGGCCAATCGCCTGGTGGTGCGCACCTACAACCATTATTTTGACGACGCCTGGGACACCAAGAACCCTTGCTACTTTTTCAACGGTGCCTGGGGATCGGCGTGGATCGAGTTCTGGCCGGAGGTGATGGTCGAAACCATGAAAATCACTCCGCAGTTCCCCGATAAAGCAAGTTGCGTAATCAAATTTAACAATGCCGCTGGCGCACGCCAGGGAGCAGTTAAAGTAGTCGTGTCACCGTGGCGCGGTATCGCCTCACTCGCCGTGGATGACGCAAGTAAGTCGTGGGAACAGACCGTCCCCGTCGCGTGGACTCCTGGCACAACAGAAATGTCGTTTACCATGCCACTGGTCGGAATCAAGCCATGGCACATGAATTCGCCCTATCTTTACAGTATGAAAATTTTCGTTGACGACAAGCTGGCCGGCTGGGACACTTTCGGCATGCGCAGTATCACCCGCAAAGGGCGGGACATCCTCGTCAATGGCAAGCCTACCTATTTCATGGGGGTAGGCACCGGCGACGAAAGCGATATATTCAATAAATGTGGAACACGTGCGACATTTGTGCGCAATAAAAATGATTTTCTCCACAAGCTGCTGGGATATTTTAAAACGGAGATGGGAATGAATCACAGCATGCGGCTGGAGTGCCAGCCGGAAATCTTCTATCAACTCCATGATGAACTTGGCCTCCTGCGCGCGGATGAAGTGCTATTTTGGACCTGTTACCCTCCGAAAAAATCGAACAATCCGTTCACCTTTGATTACCAGGAAGGTCGTCAGGCGGGACTAAATAATGCGTCTCGCCTCCGCGACTACTATCAGCGCCTGGTGCAGGTCAACTTCAATCATCCCAGCATCATGGCCTGGGGAACTTTGAGCGAGCAATCTTTTGGCCCCCGGTCTAATATGGACCTGCAGGTCGATATACTGCGCGACATTGATTCGACGCGGTTGAAATTCGAAGAAGGCGGTCTCTTCGGGAACCGCAAGGTTTCGAACCTCAAGGAATGGGATTGGTGGAAAGAAAACGGAGGCCCGGCGGGTCTTGATTTTGTGACCACCCACGACCGGCCAATGGATTACTGTTTCGGGCTCTCTCTCGGAGACGAGCTGGACGAATTAAAAATATGGGGACTGATGGGACAAAATGCTTATAAAAAGGAAGGCGGTTTGCCGCTGATTGCTTCTCCCGGGCTGCTTCTGGATCTGAACACTGAAGCATTTCAGCCGTTCCGCCCGTCAGATATTGAGAAACTGTCAGTCGCGCGCAAAGAGCTGCAGAAGAAAATAAGAAAACTGACAACCCCCGACGGCGAATATGACAAAAGCGCACTGTGCGACTTTGTTAAACTTCGTCTTGGGTATAATTTCGCTCCCTTCATCATGCGCCTATGCGGAGTGGCGGACTACATGCAAGGGTCGCCACGTAAATATCAGCTCATTGCTTTTGAACGGCAGCGCGGCGGCGAATTGATGCGGCTGAATCGGGAGTTTTTCCAGGGCTTCAACACGGTTTATGCCCCCGACGTTCTCCCCTTCCCTGCCTGTCTGGAGTTCAAGTCCGGAGTGCTCCCGAATCCGGAAGTTCTGCAACCCTCCTATATGTCCAAGTACATGAAGCGGATGCAGCAGCCGGTCTTGCCGCTACTCGACTGGCACATGAAGCACAATCTCTTTTCCGGCGAAAACGTTGCCTACAAGCTAACCGTGCTCAATGACGGCACCCGGGATATCGCCGCCGGAGAAGTGGTGGCGCGCATCATTCCCGGCTCTGCTTTCGACAATTTCGACCAGAAAAATACCCCGCCGGAGGTATATAAGAAATCCTTTGCCGTTCCGTCTATTCCCTGCGCCAAACGCTTTGAGCAGGATATCTCACTCGATATCCCCGGCGGCCTCCCGGCGGGACGCTATACGCTCGACTTGGCTTTCACGGGCAAAGATAACGTAACTGCAAACAATAGCTATCCGATCAATATCGGCGGTCGACAGGAAACAAAACTGACGGGAACGCCGCGTGTCGCACTGCATGAGCGCCGCGTCGCCCTTTATGACGGGCAGTTGCCTAAAGCAGACCAGCCATCGGTAAGCAAAATATTATCAGCGAAGGGGGTTGCCTTCGACAACCTGAATTACATCAACAATCTTAATGAGTATCAGGTACTCATCATCGCCCCAAACTCCATTGACGAAGATGTCAAAGGGAATAGCGGAGCCATTCAGAAATGGATTCAAAATGGCGGGGTGCTTTTGTGTCTTGAGCAGGACATCGAAGGAGCCTTCCCGTTCCTGCCCCAGGCCGAACTGAAGTTAGCAGTGGAGACCGGGATGCGCGTATCCATGAAAGCGGTACGCGGCACCACGAAGCGTTTTGCCGGCTTCAGCACGGCAGAGCCGATCGAAAAGAAACATCCTATATTTGCCGGGATGAACGAGATTAAGGATTTTGACACTTGGAACGGCGGGAAAGGGCGCATCTATTCCAGCCTGGTAGTGCCGTTGTCGGAATCGGTGCTACTGTTTGGCGGCCTGGGTGGTGGAGCGATGGAAAATGCTTTACGTGGTCTCAATGCCAAAGCTGAAAATCCAAACCAGTTCGGGATGGTCGCCGCCGAGGTGAAAGAAGGCAAAGGCGTCTGCATTTTCTCTCAGGTTGAAGCGGTGTGGCGCTACGATACTGACCCATTAGCACGCCGGTACCTGCGCCAGTTATTGGCCTACGTGCTCTCGCCCGAGGCGGGAAAATATGCAAAGCCGTTGCGGAACAGTAATAGCGTCGACGCTAAAAAAACAGTTGCAAAATAAGGGAAATTGATTTATTAGTTAGTTGCGGAATAACTGATATATGCGTTGATCTGTTACAACGCTGCGTTATATCAGGAAGTAAAATTAAACAACCCCACCTGAATGGTGGGGTAGTTCAAGAATAGAAAACATAAAGGAGATGAAATGAAAAAACAAATCCGCCTGGGTTACATGCCTACGAGAAGAAAATTCTTTTCCCGTGAAGATTCTTTGAAATACAAAGATATGATTTTAAAGAAAATGAAGACGCTCTCGGCTGATACTGAAATTGTAGATTTGGAGTGGCTGAACGAAGAAGGGCTGCTCTGCAACGTCACCGAAGCACAAAAAGTCGCCAGACATTTTATCGAAAAAGAGGTGGATGCGGTTTTCTGCCCCCACTGTAATTTCGGGGCGGAGGATGCGGTTGCAATTGCGGCACAAAAAATCAACCAGCCGTTACTGCTTTGGGGACCGCGTGACGAAGCACCACAGGATAATGGTGAACGATTACGGGACTCACAGTGCGGTTTATTTGCGACGTCGAAGGTCCTGCAGCGTTTCGGTGTCAATTTTACCTATATCACGAACTCCAGACTCGAAGAACGGGTATTTGAAAAAGGATTTGTTAATTTTTTAAGTGCTGCCAATGTGGTAAAGCACTTTAAGTCAGCCCGGATTGGTCAGGTGTCCACTAGACCACGCGATTTTTACTCCGTTATCATCAACGAATCGGAATTGCTCGAAAAATTCGGAATTCAAGTAATTCCGACCAACCTCAGCAAAATTGTTGCCGAAGTTAAATCACTAATTGCCGCCAACCCGCCGGAATTGAACCAGACCGCGCAAAAATTAAAACAACTGGCCGATTTTTCCAAATATGATGATACTCTGGTCACAAAACTTGCGGCGCTGAAAATCGCCTTATTGAAATGGATTAATGATGAAAATTTAAGCGCTGTGGCTTTCCAGTGCTGGGATGCCCTGCAACTGGAATTGAATATCTGTTCATGTTTTATTAACGGCGTCCTTACCGATGAAGGCATTCCAATTGCCTGCGAGACGGATATTCACGGGGCAATCAGTTCGTTGCTGCTGCAGTCATCATCCAATTTTGAATCACCGACATTTTTTGCCGACTTGACCAACCGCCACCCGGAAAACGACAATGCCGAATTATTATGGCACTGTGGTCCGTTCCCGCCCTCTTTGGCTGAGGGGAAACGTACTATCAATGATCATTTTGTGCTGCCCAGTCATGCGCCAGGCGTTTGCAACTGGAAATTAAAGGACGGTCATATCACTGTAACCCGGTTTGACGGTATCAGCGGTAAGTATTCTCTTTTCTGCGGCGAAGGCAGTACTGTCCCCGGGCCTTTTAATCAGGGAACTTACACTTATCTTCAGGTAAACGACTGGCCGCTTTGGGAGGAAAAAATTATTTATGGTCCCTATATTCACCATGTTTCATGCGCTTACGGAAATTTTTCTCCAGTGCTTTATGAAGCATCACGCTATATCAAGAATCTGGACTTTGACCCGGTCAGTCCCGATTTAAACGACATTAAACAGCGTATGAGATCCAACCTGGAGTAAAAACCATGCCAATCATTACCAGCCGAAAAGATTCACTTAAAACAATTGAAAAGGTTATCGGCAACAATGCCTCCATGGCAATTTTCTGCACCGCCAGTCATTGGAATACCGAAGCTATTCTGCTCGCCGCCAAAAAGCTTTGTGACAAATATAATATTGAGAGCGTCCCGCTGGCGATTGCCATGACATTCAACTATCCTTACATGCCGCAGGCGCAACGGATTTTGCACTGCCGCAATGCAAAACTGGGGTTTCAAAGTATCATGCAGCACCTCTTTCTGCTTTGCAACAGCGCCGATTCTCCATACCGGAATATCGTCGTCCTTCCGCATCTGGATCATGCCGACCCGGAACGCGATGAATGGGCGCTGACCGAGGGGACACAATATCTTTCCTCGGCGATGTTTGACGCTCAGCGTTATCCTTCGGCAAAGAATATTGCCATGACTCGCGACTATGTCGGCAAATATGGTAAAAATATTTTGGTCGAAGGTATTATGGAGGAGTTAACCGTATCCGACAAACATGCCGGCGCCGGCAACGCCACCGTGGATGGTTATTTGGAACAGGCTGATGCTTATGTTAAAAACACCGGGATTGATTTTCTGGTTGCAGACCTCGGTACGGAACAGCAGGCGGCACATAGTGGCAAGGTCAAATATTTAAAAGAGCGCGCAAAAAATCTCTCCGCAACTCTTGGACGGAAAATGCTCGTACTCCATGGCACGTCATCACTGAACCAGGATCAGATGCTGAGTCTGCCCGAAGATGGTGTCGTCCGCGTCAATATGTGGACTAAAATTGCCCGCGAAGCTGGAAAGTATGCCGCGTGCAACCTCTTTAAAAGAGCAGAATCACTATTCAATAATGACTTTGA
This sequence comes from uncultured Victivallaceae bacterium, assembly GCA_964392985.1. GTDB lineage: Bacteria > Verrucomicrobiota > Lentisphaeria > Victivallales > Victivallaceae > CAYMSF01. Next base: position 76,819 of record CAYMSF010000014.1, read on the forward strand.
AGCTGTCGAGTCGAACAAATATCTGATGGATTCCATCGACAAAGCCTCAGATATGATGCTCGAAATTCTTGAAACATTGAACTACGCAAACTTCGCCCGCAAATAACTGAAGCAGGTGCGCAATGAGTCTGATGGGAATAGATATTGGAACAACCGGATGCAAAGCCGCGGTATTTGATTCAGCCGGTGCAATAATTGTCTCAGATTACCGCGAATACGATATAATCCGCCAACTCCCCGGACAGGCGGAACTGGACAGTTTTGAGGTCTGGAATAAGATTGCGCAAACGATTTCATCTTGCGCAAAATATACCGGGCCAGACAAAATTGAAGCCATTTCAGTCGCGTCAATGGGCGAAGCTATGGTTCCGGTTGACAAGAATGGCGACATCTGCGGAAATTCAGCACTTGGCACTGACACACGAGGAATGGCTTATCTTGAACAGCTGACAACCTTATTGCCGGCAATAGAAATTTACCGGATTACCGGACAACCTGCCGGAGCCGGTTATTCCCTGCCGGATCTCTGCAGAATTAAAAACGAAGAGCCGGAACTTTATGCAAAAACCGTGGCATTTCTACCATGGGCTGACTTTGTTACCTATAAACTGACCGGTAAAATGACGATAAATTATTCATTAGCCGGTCGTACCCTGCTGTTTGATCTCAATCATCATTGCTGGTCACAGGAAATCGCTGCCGCCGCAAAATTTGATTTAGCGAAATTGCCGCCGTTACAACCATCGGGTCTATCGCTGGGACGGATATCAGAAAAAACCGGCAAAGATTTCGGACTGCCGCCTGATGTTCAAGTAATAACCGGAACCCATGATCAGTGCGCTGCCACACTGGGGGCCGGAGTAAGTGAATCGGCAACCGCCATGCTCGGACTGGGCACTTATGCCTGCATGGTCATGGTTCATGGTCGGCCTGAGTCAAATTCACCTTTTGTCAGGCTGGGAGTGAATATTGAAAATCATGCAATAGCAGAGCAATATGTAAGTTTTATCTATCACGGTTCCTGCGGTTCCCTGCTCAAATGGCTGCGGGATGAGATGTTCCGCGATCTACATGGTGATGACATCTATCCGCAAATGTTCGCTGAATTGAATCTGGCAAAAACCAGCCCGGCATTACTTCCCCTCTTTGCCGAAACCGGCCCGCTGGACTATGCCGCCGGCGGTCAGGGCGCTATTTGCGGTCTCTCTTTTTCCCATTCCCGCGCCGAAATATTGAAAGCCGCCCTGGAGGGGAGCATCTATTACTTCAAGGATGCGCTTGACCGGCTCAGTTCCGGCGGAAGTCCAGTCCGGCGCGTACACGTTTCCGGCGGTGGAGCTGAGTCGCCAATCTGGCGGCAGATGATTGCCGATATCCTTGATATTCCGGTAATCAAGCCGCAAGTTAGAGAATGCGGCGCTCTGGGCGCGGCAATTATTGCAGGCGTCGGAGCCGGACGCTATAAGTCATTCGGAGCCGCAGTTTCCAGCATGGTCAAGATTGATAGCGAATACCGGCCGCGGCCGGAACACCAGAAACAGTATGCCGCGGCATTTGAACGTTACTCCGGTTTGAAGAGAGTCCTTTCTGCATGTAAAATATAAGAGGAGTTAGAATAAATTTATGGATAAATATTTGGAAAGTCGCAATAATTCAACCCGGGCTTCTCTAGAGGCGCTGAGTTGGAATCATACCGGCAAAATGTGTGTCCATATAAATTCCGGGCAATGGCTTTCTCCCAAAAGCCAATATTGGGATTACCCGCAAAAAAGCTTTGAAGCTCAGATGGCGCGGATAGAACGAAACGAGGCGGCAGGATGCGGTAATTTTCCTTTTATGTTAATAGACTACGGGGATGCAATAATTCCGACAATGTTCGGCGCCGGACTTGGGGATATTGACGGCGGCCCATGGATTGAACATGTCCTGAACAACATTGCCGAAGTAAAGAATATGTCCAAACCTACGCTGGACAATCCCATGTGGCGGCATTTTCTTAAAACACTGGACTACTTTATGGAGCATTGTCCGGAAGGGGTCAGAATCATACCGCCACATAAACTCAGTCCGTTCGGCAATGCAATGATTTTACGCGGAACGGATATTTATCTTGACCTTTATGATAATCCTGCAGCAGTTCATGAACTGCTGAAAAGAGTTACAGAGGCTTTCATTCTGGGATTCGAA
>CAYMSF010000015.1:0-77167 GCA_964392985.1 uncultured Victivallaceae bacterium
CGATATTAGTTCTTTAATGCAATGAATGAAATTGGCGGCTTCCTCCGGCGCGCCTTCCGGCACCAGATGGACAACATCCGCAAACTCCAGTATCTGCACCTATTGATAATATAATTTCCAGTGCGGCTTCATAGAAATATGTTCCTGGGTCAGCAGAATATTGTAAGCTGACAAATAGTTCACACAAGTCATTTCGATTTTTTATGTGACATTTTTGTTAACCATTTATAAAAGTTTTTGAGCTGATGGATAGAAAGACTATGGTACTAATGGTGTAACAGTTTGCATATAAAAAACCGGCAATTTGCGCGAATTTTCCTGTATTACCGCCATGTTCCAATTTCATTACTTGTCTCATATTCAATTTGAAAGGTCATTATCAAAAACTGTAAATAGAAAGATACTGTTTTTTGTGAAAAAATCAATCATAATGAACAGATATTTACACGCTATAAGACTAAAATTTAAAGCAAAAAAACATTTTACCATGAAGAGCATGAGGGGCATGAAGGTTTAAAACCGGGGAATAGAACCGGCAAACAGGGGGGTCAAAAGCCAAATAATGATTGTTCGTTTCCATTTATTTCTTCGAACGACCAGGCTCAGCGGCGCGGCTTGTCCGCATCCTCTGGAGCGTTTTGCTGGGCATTTTTGTTGTCGGAGATGGCGTGTGCCTTGAAGAAATCCCATATGATGTCGGTTGCCTTGAGCGTTGCGATTTTCTCCCCTGCAAATTGGACGGGAAGCAACGATTTTCCACCCGGCCAATGGTGTCCGTGTCCATCAAAGGTGTAAAGCACGACATACGGTGGCTTTCCCGGAACCCCGTAAGCGATTCCTCTAGCTCCATTCTTATCATAAACAACGCGCCCATTATCTGGACAACCGTGCATCTTGACCCACGTGTCAATCATTGCTTGAGTCGCTGGCTTTGTGCCAAAGTATTTCTTGCCGATGTGTATTGGACCACCCCCCTGGGGATTCAAAGGGTCGGCCGTACCCGTCATGTAAAGTAGTGGAACGGCGCGTTGCGAGTCGTAATCGGTCATCCAGTCTACACCTGCAAAAGGAGCTACGGCGGCAAAGGTCAGCGACAATTCCCGTGCAACACGAAACGTCATCGAGGCACCGTTGGAGAAACCAGTGGCATAAATCCGGCGCTCGTCAACGCTGAAACGGGTTTTCAGGTCGGCAAGCATTGCCAAAACAAACTCGGTATCTGGCACCTGACGCGTGACAGCAACGATGGTGCCTCTCTGAGAACCGTCATTCCATGTTTGTGGATTTTTCAGGAAGTTGCCGGGACGGGACGGGTCCGGTGGCGTTCCTTCAGGGAAAAGCGCCAGAAAGCCTTCCTTGTCGGCCTTCTCATTCCAACTCGTCTCCCACATGGCATTCTGTGCGGTTCCGCCTCCGCCGTGGAACATAACGACAACAGGCCACTTTTTCGAACGGTCGTAGAATTTCGGGATATAGACAAGATAATGTCGCTGGACATCCTTCACCGTTATCGTAAAGTTACGCCCACCCAAAACCGGGATCTTCTCCTTTGCGCTATCTTGTGCATGGATCAACAAATCCGCATTTCCAAAAAAGAAGAGAGTAATCAAGCTTGAAATGACGCATCTACCTACTGTTGTTTTCATTGGTATTCCTTCTGACGCCCGACGTATTTTCACTGGCTGGTGTGGAGCGAAATGGAACACCAGTCCGAGTGCAAAGAAATTGTTCGGCTATTCAAATCTTGTAGTACTGTTTGAATTCTGCCGATGGTTCCCGGTTGGAGTAGATGTATAATGTAATACCATTCGGATCAAGAATGGCGAAGCCGCGGTCACCCCACGGGTGGTCGTCCAGCGGCATGACGGGGCTGATGCCGGCCGCCGCCAGTCGCGCGTGTTCCGAATCCACATCATCCACGGAAAAGTTGTACATTAGACCTGCAGGATTGCAGGCTGGCAGCCCTGATTCCTGCCGGGCAATAAACTGCAACTCAGATGTTTTCTTGCCAAACTGAAGATTCACATACCAACCGCAGTCAAACGTGACTACGGCTCCGAAATGTTTGACGTAGAAATCGCGTGATTCCGCGACCTTTTCTGTAGTTATGCATGCTGATAGTGTATTTGCGATCATTAATTTATCTCCTACAGTAGATTGTATGATTGTTCAATGAATGAGTCCACGTGCTTCTCTTCCAAATCGTTTAAGGAATAAATCTTGATATGCCGCATTGTGTGACCTTTTCCTTCGAGAACACGGTACGGATCATTGAGTTCTGCTCCCCGGTCAAATATGACGGAAATGTATTTTTTATACGGCATTATCCCAATAAACGCTCGATCACCTTTTAGATAGCAAAGGGCATTCCATTTCATCTCTTCCCGAATATCTCCAGATAGTTGGAGCACTTTCTTGGTCAAATATGCGACAATAGGCTTTTCACATTCGCTCAGACCCATTAGAAATTCAATAACTTTTTGTTTTGGCTTCATACTCTCTTTACGCCGAACGACACAAATCAGCTGTGCCATTTTAGACATCGGCTGTATTTGCCTTGTTAAATTCTATCTATCGGGGTCGCTATCCGGTATGAACACATTTTTTTAATAAATCGTACATAATCAACCGGGTATTATCTAAAAACATGCTGTTAAATCAATTTTATCTGTAAAAAAATGAATTTAACCACTTTTCGCTTTCATCAACAGCTTTACTTAACTTAAAATATGCCTCGCGTTGACGGGAAATGCAAATTAATATTGGCCATATTTTTCACCACTAAACTTACATTAACTAAACACTAACTGGAATTTGTTTAAAGAAATTTAATAACATTTTCTGCTGTGAATAATTTTTACCGGTAAGGTGAAAATTATTCATGGCATGATTGGTTAGTGTTTAGTTAGTGTCCGTTAGTGGTCAGATCCTGATTTTATTATTTTTTATCTCCGCTTTTTTGCAGTGAGAGAATGTATTTTTTAATAGGCATATTGTTGACCAGGATATCTTCAATTACCGCCGTAGCATTGTGAACCCGTAATTTTATCACACAGGAGTCTTTGCGTTTCAGCAATGCCTCACGAACAACCCGCTCCGCCTCCGGCGCCAGTTTTTCGTTCATAAAGAACTGGTTGAACGGTATCAGCAGGTAAGCTTTGTTCTTGTCCTGATAGGAAAACTTGACTTTTACATAGTCTCCGTTTTCCGGAACATTTCTGCTGAGGTTGTCAAGATAAGCGAATCCATCCTTATCGTTTGCTATTGAGGCATATACTGCTTCATTGGATTTGAAATCCAGCTTTGTATCCGGTGATACCGGCACATAGTTTTTTTCAATCTGTATATTCACATATCTGCCGCGGAAATAGTCATAGGGGTCCACCGGAGCGGCTTTGAAGATATAGATTCTGCCCTTGTTCAATACTTCCTCGCCCTTGCGGATCATGAACGCAGGCACTGCCAGCATCGCGGCAATCACGATTACGAAAAGAGTGATTCTCATTACTTTGTAATTCATATTCCGACCTCCTTTTGCGCTTTTTCCGCCTTGCGGAATCTTTTTGCGGCGATGATGTTGACTATTAGAAACATTACGCCAAGTAGAATAAAAAGGCATCCGCGTAACAGGATATCCAAGCCTGAATCAACAAAGCGCAGAAATAAAAGCAGTGAAAGCAGAAACATTCCCGCATTGATTTTGAACAATTCGATTTTTTTGAATCCGTAATGCATGAAGAAGATGCCGCCCAGCAGCAGATAAAGATTGAACACATAACCGCCAGCGACAGGAAGTATCATCATGGGGATTAATACCAGGAGTGGCAGCATCGCCGGAATGAGTTCAGCTTCATTCCGCCACCGTTTATGTAACAGCCGCAGCCAGACCGCAGCCAGAATGGCGATGATTGCCCAGCCACAGTACTCATTATATATGGTATTTCCACGGTAATAATATGAGTTCTGATGGCTCCAGAAGTCGGAAAAGGAAGCGATTGCCGAGTAAATCGTAATACCGATAACTCCTGCTGACAGCGGCGGATTGCCCCAGAAGCCGACTCCGCCGGAACGGCGCAATATGCCGACCAGGAACAGCACGGCAACCATTAACGCCCAGTATATCTTGACTTGAAAATCATTACATCCGGACATTGCATATATGCTGTTCAGCAAGGCAAAAATAGTGATGATCCAGCAGAGTAAAGAGCTTTTCAATCCGTATGGCGCTTTGCGGAAATTAACAATCAGCCACCATAGTGGCAGCGCTAGAAACAAGGCAAAGAAATAAATATCAATATTTACTTCATGAGAATCGGACACAATCAACCGGTTGAAATTCCAGACCGTCAGCGCGAATGCATAGACCAGAAACGTTCCGGGGCTGTTGAAGATGTAGATCAGCAGGAAAAACAGCAGCATCCAGACGAAAAGGAAATCTTTGAGCGTGCCGCCAAGCTGGTAAGTCTGGGAAATCATGGAAATTGCCGCCGCTGAAGTCAGCGTGACGAGAATCGCTGAACTTTCACGCCAGGCAGAGCTTTTGTCTTTTTGCAACGTGTAAACGCCGAACACGGCCGCCATGAGCAGCGGGAGAAACGCCATTCCCGCTCTGATATGGCGCGGAATATCATCCCAGTTATAAGCGATTATCAGGATGATGCCGGCGCCGATCAGCGTAGCGCTCAGGATACCGAAAAATAAAATCACCAGTTGCTGGAAATTAGTTTTCGGCGGCATAATCGCCTGATAGTATTTGTGGAGTGAGTCCGCACTTTCCGGATTGATGATGCCTTTATCTTTAAGAACTGGCAGTTCACCGAGAAGCCATTCAATCTTTTTTCTGTCGCTCATAAACATCTTCTCCTGAATAATTTAACCGGCAAACAGGGGTCAAAAGCCAAAGGACGGCTGTTCTTTTTCAACTGTTACCGGGGGATTGGCTGAGGGTGTTATTACAGTAACGCTGTCTGGGGGCGGTGGTGGTATGGGGTCACCCATAGCATTCCATTCCTCAAGATTAACAATTTTGATATTAAGTTTTCTGGCTTTATCGAGTTTGCCTCCCTTGGCGGCGGGGTCTTCGGCGACAAGTATTGAAAGATCTCTGGTTACAGAATCAACCGGGGCATAACCTTTTTCCCGGGCAATCTTCTCGTAATAATCTCTGGGTTCCGGCATTTTTCCAGTAAAGCAAATTTTGGGGAGATTGCCGGAGTCAGATTCTTTGGTGTGTTTGATTTCGACGCATTCCAGAAGTTCATCAAGTATGGCTGATTGCGCTTCAAGTTCGCGTTGCAAAGCCCCGGCGCGTTCCGGGCCGATACCGTTGATGGTGGAAAGCACTTCGACTGAAATGGTGCGCAATTCGTTCAAAGAATAACTGGTCAGGATACTTTTAGCGACATTTGCACCGATATTTGGAATATTCAGTGCCGCGAGGAGTTGATAATCATTGACAGTTCTGGCATTGTTAATTTCACTGTATAAATTATTGGCTGATTTTTCTTTGAAGCCGTCAAGTTTCAGAATATCAGACAATTGCAGTGAAAAGATATCTTTCAGCGAACGGACATTGAGTTGTTGCATCATTTTACGGATATTGGGTTCGCCAAGACGTTCGATGCCGATATTTTTCACTGCCGCAGCCAGACGCTGCAATCTGGTTTCGAAACATTCCGGATTCAAACAACAGAGTTCCGGTCCGCGTCGGGATAATTCATGGTTACAGGAGGGACAGTTGGTAATAATGGCGGAATGGCGTTCTATTCCCGGTGCGGCATGGACGATATACGGAATCACATCCCCTGCCCTTTCCACCGTGACAGTGTCGCCGGTATGGATGTCGCGGTCAATAATATTCTGAACATTGTGCAAACTGGCATGACGGATGGTAATTCCGCCGATTTCGACGGGTTCAATTACGGCAACGGGGGTAAGGCAGTTTTTGCCGAAACTCCATTGCACGTCAACTAATTTGCTTTCCCGGCGAATACCGCTGAATTTGAATGCAATCTGCCCGCGGGGATGATGGGCGGTATTGCCGAGCGACTCGCTGTAATCATGATCGGCAAATTTAATAACGATACCATCGGTGGGATATGGCAATGATTCAATTCCGGCAACAATCCCCGGCCATTCTGCCGCCAATTCTATAAACGGTACTCTGCTGGAGAACAGTTCATAATCAACCAGGGTTAACTTCGCATGCTGTTTCACCATATCGCTGATATCTTTGAGTCCCATGATGCCGGCAACGGCATTTCTGGAGTTTTTATATCGGCCGCCGCCTTTTTTTTCAATATGGGAATAGATTTTGATAAAATCATCGTCACGAATAACTATTTCGCCGCGAACGGGACGGTCAAGTTTGCCGGTATATTTATTCGTTTCCAGTTCCAGCAACGGGATTTTATCGGAAATGTCCTCGCCTTCAGTACCATCGCCACGGGTGGCAAGTACACCATCAGCATAATTTGTTGAAATCCCGTCATACTTGGGTTGAACCAATAACATTTCATCTGGTGTTCGAATATATTTTTTCGCCCAGTTGATAACCTCGTCAATGGAATATGCCTTGTCCAATGAAAGCATCGGTTTGGCATGGGTTACTTTGCCGGTACCGGCAACTGCTGGAGTATTAATCTGTTCCAACAGGCGGTGTTGAGGATTTATTTTTTGCAGAGCGCGGATTAATTCGTCATAACGTTCGTCCGAAATTACTGCCGCGTTATCATCCCAATAGCGCTGATTATGGTATGTAATAATTTCTTCGAGTTGCTGTTCATTCAATTTGCCGGCATCAAAGTCCAGCATTAAGTTACCGCCATCCATAATATATCCCCGCGAAACATCTATTTACGGTCTTTCATATACAACAAGAGTGCCAGAATCGTTCCCGGCAACCAGCCGAATAAAGTAAACAGCAACACCAAGGAGATTGCGCCGCAGCCTTTATCGTAAACCGCCAAGGGCGGAAACAAGAGGCAGAGTATTATGCGCAATACCATATCGCTATCAATATCAGACTTTCCCATAATTTATACTCTATCAGGTTTACTTTAAACTCTTCAACAGAAAAATAATTATTCCGGCCGATAAATCAAGTCAAGATAATAATAAATCTTAATGATTATTTAAAATCACCAAATAAGTCCGGAGTATATGAAACCGGCCGGGCAATGGGCTCTTCGGGCGGAGTTACAGAAAAAAGATCGGTTTCGCGGGTTGAATCGGGTATATCTTTGAGAATGGTACGCAATTCCAATTGTTCACAGATATCTGCAATCTTGCGCCAATCCGGCGGCAGTTTCTTCAGGTCTTGTAAAGATTGCCAACTTTTTTCCGGGACGATTGTTTTTAAAGTAATCAGTTTAATATTTTTCTTGAGGGTTTCCGCGCATTCAACGAGCTTATTTTTTACTTTTTCATTTTCAATAATCCCGGGACTTTCCAGCATTTTTTCAATTGAACCATGTTGCTTTAATAATGCGGCAGCGGTTTTAGCGCCAATACCGGGGACGCCGGGAATGTTATCAGAACTATCACCAAGCATTGCCAGATAGTCAACAATTTGTGATGGTTTTACTCCGAATTTTTCCTGAATTTCGTCAACGCCGCGGGATTCGAATCCGCCATTATTACGGTCATGGGTCAAAATCGTAACTCTTTTTGACACTATCTGGCTGAGATCTTTGTCGCCACTGATAATTGTTACCGGATTGGGCTGAAATTCATCGGCCATCGCGGCAATCAAATCATCCGCCTCATAACCTTCCTGACTGAATATTTTCCAGCCGAAAGCAGTGGCAAGTTCTTTAATATGTGGAACCTGTGAACGCAAGTCATCCGGCATCGGCGGGCGATTAGCCTTGTACGCCGGCGCAATTTCCAGACGGAATGCCGGTTTACCGACATCAAAAAGGAATGCCCCGTATGGCGTATTATGGTCACTGTGCAATTTTAATAAGAATTTGGCCATGACAAAGACCGCGTTCGTCGCCTGACCTTTACTGTTGGTCAAGTTCCGGACGGCAAAAAAACCGCGGTATATTTGAGCATAAGCATCAACCAGGATAATTGTATCGTTTGTCATCAATCGTTACTTTCTGATGTTGTTTTTTGATAAGTCTTGACAATATGCAATACTCTAAAGCAATAATGGAGTAAAACAAATATGCGGATGGAATTTATGGAGGATTTATTTAGAGAAGTTTAAGGTTTAGGCTTCCAAGTGTTTTAGAGGAGTAATTATGAAGAGGAGAAAATTGCGTATAGGAACTTAAAAGTCCTAAACCCTAAAACTTCTACCCTTATTATAGCTGATATAAGATGAAAAAACAAGAGCAAACCCAAAAAAAAGCAGTTTATTTTTGCTTTTTTACGGCAAAATCAAAAAATGAAAATTAGTCTGCGTTCTTTTCACATTTTCAGATAGCCTTTGCATCAGTAATAATGAGCGGGTAATCCATCAGCGGCAGATTTCTGATTACAGTAAGGTTGCGTTTCGATTCCATAATGGCAACGCTGTAAATTTTTCCACTGACAGGATCGATGAGAACGGGTTCATCCATTTTCTTGTCTGCTTCATTCCATAAGTGAACGGAATGAGAAGATTCAATCGGGCTTTCATTCTGCATGTCAATCGGGCGGTAATAGGTGTAGAGCGGATAACCTTTGCGGATATAGGAATCGGCGATTGCGGTAAGATATTTATCCCGGTCAGCCGTCCATGTCGGGTCGCCGCAGACGGTATTGGCCAGACGGATGAAAAGATCTTCTTTTACGGTGTCCTGATCAAAGAGCGCACAGAGTGAACGCAATGCGAAATATGCTTTTTTCGGGGTATAGGTAAGTCCGTTCAGCAATCCAAGCATGACCGGTTTAGTTTCTTTGCCATCACCCATTACATAAGGTTTTTCCATCAAATCAGCAGTATGAAAATATGACGACAGTTCCACTTTATAGCGGAGATCAGTCAGGACCCGCCGCGTAACCCATTTTGCCTGAATTTCTTCATTCATATTGCGGATTCCCAGCCACTCATCGTGATGTCCGGTCATTACCGACGGACAACCGGTTTCGCCCTGCCAGAGTTTTAGTCCGGGAGCATGCGAGGCAAGCAGACGGCGCAGGAAGGCGATGCCGGAAGCATACCCCCATTCCGGTACCAAGTGGTAGGCATGATACGACAGAGCGTAACAGAAATCGCCGAGTCCGGCAATGAGTGCCTCTTCAATGAAATTAAAATCTAATCCGCAGACCGCGCCGCCGATGATTCTGGCATTCGGGTCTATACGCTGTACAACTTCAGCAGTCAAACGGGCGAATCGCGTGTAGTCAGTGCCGTTCGGTTTAACATTTCCCCAACACCATTCGCCATTTGGTTCGTTCCATATTTCCCAATGGCGGATACGTTTATGATAACGAATGACAACCGCCTCAACAAAATTTTTCCAGGCGGTTAGAGTTTCGTCACCATAATATATAGGAACGGAACCGACGGCGCTGAAGTGCGGGGCATCCGGACAATACAATTTATTGCCGTAACAAAGACTTAACCACGGCTCAATACCACGGGACAAAAGGTTGTCAATAACATCATCAAGCCAGGCAAAGTCGTAGTGACCTTTTGCTTTTTCGCAACGCGACCATCCGGTTTGACAACGTGCCCATTTAACGCCGCATTCTGACAACGGCTGGTAGCATGCCTCCGGTTTAAACAGCTCGCGATCAAGGGTCTCAAAACCAACGCTGATTGCTGAAGAACGGATATCAGTTGATTTTTTCGGGCTGAGATTACTGAGGTGTTTCATCCCGTATGCCCACGGAAACGGTCCGGCGTTATCATTAAAAATCATAATCGAATCCTTATAAAATTGTATGACACTTTGCTCATTGGTATATACATTACATTAGCATAAATAGTTATGCAGTGATAATAAATGTTAATACTATATAGCAAAAAGTGTTTCTGTCTTTGAATGAAATTACGGTTTTTTGGCACAATCTTACGATATATTATTGCAGCGTTGGCCAGGCAAATGGTACATTTAACTCTATTTCCAATCCGGTAGCATTGACAGTCTCCCGAATATTTTTTTTGGTTTAGCCGGCGCTGGACTTGACGAAACAAATTTACTGATGTATAATTGATTGCCTGAATTTACTGACTGCCGGTTCGACGGTTATGAACAAATTAAATTCATTATTGGGTCTTTTAAATAAATTATTGGAATATTTTTAACAACGTTTAAATTAAAACCGGGAGAATAATATGTTTTCAATGAAAATGTCGGTGCTGTATGCGATATTGACTTTGTGCCTGTTTACTTTATCGGCAGCGGAATACAAGACATTCGAAGATGCGGTGAAAGCTGCCGAGGTGTTTATTGCAGAAAAATATACCACCCCGATTGCAAAAGATTCTGCGACAAAAAAACTGTTGCTGATTGTTAACGACCAAACTTTGCCCGATGCTGTTAAAATTGAAAATATCCAGGAGTTTATTCGCGCCAGGACAGAGGAGAATGTTAAACCCAATACCAACCTGGTTAAGAAAGCAATCCCGGTTAAAGGTCAACCCTGGATTGTGGCTGAAACCGGTATGCAGTTAGTCTATGTCGCTCCCGGCACTTTCAAGATGGGTGAACCGAAAGATGGCAGAGATAATGAAAAACCGGTGCATGGCGTAACACTCACTCAAGGATATTGGATTGGCAAATATGAGGTAACTCAATACGAATATGAGAAAATCATGGGAAACAACCCGAGTGTATTTAAGGGTAATACTAAACCGGTGGACGGAGTAAGCTGGTACAATGCGGTGATTTTCTGTCAGAAACTAACCAAACGTGAACGCGCGAGCGGTTGCCTGCCGGCGGGTTATGAATATTGTCTGCCGACGGAAGCGCAATGGGAATTTGCGGCACGGGGCGGCGCTGAAAGCAAGGCCTATAAATTCAGCGGCGGCAATAATCTTGACAGTCTGGCATGGTTTTATGAAAATTCCGGCAACGCCAGGTTGAGTGAGGAATGGGACGTGGATAATTTGGACAAAAATGAGTGCCGGCCACATGATGTTGGAACAAAAACGGCCAATGAACTTGGTATTCATGATATGCTCGGGAATGTCTGGGAATGGTGCAGTAACTGGTACGAAGATTACCCGGACAGCAATGTGGTTGATCCTGTCGGAGCAGAATCAAGTTCCTGTCGCGTACTTCGCGGCGGCAGTTGGCGCAGCACCGCCAATCTATGCCGTATAGCAATCCGCCATACCGATTCGCCGAATTCCGGACATTACCAGATGGGTTTCCGTATTGTCATGGTTTCCAGTTTGAAGTAAACGTGTTCCCGTAAGGCTGGAATATCAGCAAATTGGCATGAACAAACTACCTGTAAAGCTCTGAGTTAGTAACAACTGATAAAAACAGTTTGATTATCTCACTGAACCGGAATATATCTGAACAGTGGGTTGAAATAATATTCGTTACGTTCTCTTTTTTCCACTTCCAAGCAAATAAAAACGCTGGAATGTCATAAAACACTCCAGCGTAAACTCATTCTTGAATAGAATGTATAAAGCTGTTAGAAACGCTTCTGCTGTTTTTTATTCCGGCGTTTAATTTCGCTGGGTTTTTCAAAGTGGCGGCGATTGCGCAATTCCTTGAGCGTGCCTTCCTTGTCCAGCTTTTTTTTGAGGCGGCGCAATGCGCGGTCAATAGCTTCGCCTTTTTTTACGCGAACTTCAGTATCCATATTATTGTTCACCCCCTTAATGGTGTTAAATTGTTGTACATTAAATAAGTATTGTTAAGTTTAATAATCGCCGGCGAATCCGGCTTCATCGGCAAGCAGGCTTTTCAGTTTGGTCAATGCCTGATTTTGAATCTGGCGAACCCGTTCTCTTGTACGACCGATTTCCTGACTGACTTCTTCAAGTGTGCGTGAACGGCTGCCATCCAACCCGAAACGCATCTTCAGAATCATTTTTTCCCGTTCATCAAGTTCCTCCAGCAGACTTACAAGACGGTCAACAGATTCAACATCACCGAGTATTTGTTCCGGTGTTGAAGCTCTGCGGTCAGGAATAATGTCCTGGAATTCGCCGTCCTCACCTTGCTGAATAGGATCATGAAGTGAGAAGGTGCGCAAATCAGCCAGCCTGAGTCCGGCGACAGTACGCTCACTGAATTCCAGATGACCGGCAATTTCAGCGTCGGTTGGTTCTCTGCCGAACTCTTCTGCCAGACGCATTCTCACTGATTTAATTTTATTGATTTTACCGGCAGATTGCACCGGGATACGAATAGTTCTGCTTTGGTTGGCAAGGGCACGGCGCATGGATTGTTTAATCCACCAGGCGGCATAGGAGCTGAATTTAGCGCCTTTGGCCGGGTCAAATTTTTCGACGGCACGCATCAAACCGATATTTCCTTCAGAAATAAGGTCAAGCAACGGTAATCCCAGACCTTTGAAGTCGTGGGCTATTTTAACAACTAAACGTAAATTCGCCTGGATCAATGTAGAACGGGCTTCATCATGTGCCAATACATCAGTACCATGAATAGCTTCAGCAAGATCTACTTCCTCTTTTTTAGTAACGAGAGAAATCTGACCGATGTCTTGCATATAGGTTTTCATCGTATCATTCTTGGAACCGCCATTGGAACGACTGTTAAGAGCATTCTGGCGTTCTGAATCTTTCTCTTTTTTGGTAAGAGGTTTATCGGTCTTAGTCGTTTGGGTTCCATCCTTGACGCGGACCTTAGGACGACGTTCAACATCAACGGTCGTTATTTTTTCAATTTTCTTAATGCCACTCTTGCCGGATTCTTTAGCATGAGCTTTTTCTGTCACGGGCTTAGCGGCTTTGTGCTGTTGTAACTTTTCCGGCTCAGCTGGTGTTTTGCCCTCTTTTATTGATTTAGGGGCATGTTTTTCCGGCTTTTCAGCAACAACAGGAGATATCTTTTTTGAGCGTTGTATTTCAACAACGGCAGTTTCAACCTTGGCCTTCGCTGGTTTTACAATCGCAACTTTATTCTCTAATTTCAAGGCAGACTTTTTAATGTCCCGGGATGTAACTTTTGCTGCAGTATCAGTTTTCTTTACTTTAGTTATAGATTTAACTGCAGCCGGAACTGTTACTTTGGCTTTTTTGACTTTGACTGCTTTAACCGGCTCAACTATCTCAACAGTCTTAACTGATTTGGTATATTTTCTTTTCGGCGCCGCCAAAGGAGTTTCAGGTTTTGCGGTTGCCTTTGCTTTTTTTACATCTATTTTTTTGACAGGCTTAACCGGAGTGGTGATTTTTTCAGCTTTAACAGGTTTGACAGGTTTACTTTTAACGGCGTCAACAATCTTTGCAATTTTGGGTTGACGTTGTTTAACCGGCGGGATGACCGCCTTAACGGTGGCTTTTTTTGCAATTTTACCGGCATTCAATTTCGGCTTCGCTACATTGACCGGAGCTGTTTTTTTATTGGCAACAGGAATAGATTTCTGTTTTTTGTTTTTCGTTACGGCCTTGATAACGCTGCCCTTTTCAATCTTTTTCAGCTTGGCTGGCTTAACCGGCTTCGCAGTGACGGTGCGACTGGAGAGTCTAACCGGTAAATTACTGCCAATATTTTTAATGTCATCTTTTTTCAATTTTAAGTCAACCTTCGAAATTTTTGCTTTTACTTTACTGACAAGTACCGGCTTAATCTTTTTCGCCATGGTTTTTCCGATCTTCAATGGCGGTGTCAATTTATCTTTCGTCACCGTTTTTTTACGGAGATTACCGCTGGAACCGGTTTTTGCGACTGCCGCTTTAAGATTTTTCCTAACCATGGTACCTGCCAGTTGCTAAAGTTATTAATGTTGCCGCGAATAAATTTATGAAACTATCAAAACCACCGTCAAACAGACAAAAACAGCAAAGTTTCCGCCCGTTTGTATATCTCAGCAATTTCAGTTAAAAATAAACAGGAATGAATTATTTTGAAAAAAATTGCTACCAGTAACCCGATAATATACACCAAATAAGCAATAAAGTCAAGCATAAATTGTATAAATACAACGAATCAGCAAAATAAAATTCAGCTATAGCCCCCCGAACACGAAATAAAACGAGAAATGTCCATTAAGAAAAATGATTAATTCAGCTCAGCAATAATCCCGTAAATGAGAATGTAATTGTCGAGTGGAATGATTATTTTTTTCTGAAAACTATTCTACCTTTATTCAGGTCATACGGTGACATCTCCAGGGTGACTTCATCTCCGGGCAGAATACGAATGAAATTCAGTCGCATTTTACCACTGATATGCGCAATCACCATGTGTTTATTGGGCAGTTCAACCCTGAACATGGTGTTGGGCAGGAGTTCCCGTACAACGCCTTCAACTTTGATTACATCTTTAGACACGTTAATATCTCCGGTTCGTTACTGGTAATTAATACCATATGTTCAAAATGTGCTGATAGTTTGCCGTCTTGAGTCCTGACCGTCCAATGGTCGGATTCAGTATAAACGCGGTGTGTGCCAAGGTTAAACATGGGCTCAATGGCCAGCACCATACCTTCCCTTAGCCTTGGTCCGCGATAGATACTGGAGAAATTAGGTATTTCCGGTGGCTCATGCAATTTTGTACCGCAACCATGACCGACATATTCACGAACAATACCTAATTTTGCGTTTTGGGCGACTTTTTCGATTGCGATACTGATATCTTTGATATATTTACCGGGTCTGGCTTGCTCAATGCCGGCGTAAAGGGCACGTTCGGTATAGATTAATAAATCACTGGTACGAGGCGGAATAGCGGTATTAAGCGCCAGGGTGAGAGCAGTATCGCCCACACCGCCGGCAAGTTCAACTCCGATGTCAATACTGACAATGTCTTCCTGCTTCAAAATACGGTCGGCTCTGCCGATACCATGAACGACTTCATCATTGACCGAGATACATATCTGACCGGGGAATCCACGGTAGCCCAGAAACGCACTTTTCCCACCGGTTTGACCAATCAAATTTCCGGCTAAAACATCAACATCCTTTGTACTCATGCCGGCATGGATCAAACTTTTTAAATGCTCTCTGACGACTGCCGCCGCCTGAGATGCCAGGCGAATCCCGGCAAGTTCTGACTCGGTATGAATAACAAATTCTGAGGATGACACCATTAACTCAGTTCCTTCACGAGAAGTGCAGTAACTGCTGCTTTATCGTGTTCACAAACAGTAAACAGCAAACCACTCTTCTGATAGTATTCGATAAGGGGTTGAGTCATGGAATAGAACACCTTGAGGCGCTCCTGTGCTGTTGCCAGAGAATCGTCAGGACGCTGAAAGAGTTCGCCATCGCATTTGTCGCAGCCTTTTTCTGATTTGGGCGGAGCAAAAATTTTATTATAGATGGCGCCGCATTTTTTGCAGGAAATTCTGGCGGTCAAGCGCTTCAACAGCAACTCGTCATCAACGTTGAAATAGATAACGTTGTCAAGCTTTTTATTGACTGCAACTAACGCTTCTTTTAATAATTCAGCCTGGCGGACAGTGCGCGGGAAACCGTCGAGAATAAAACCATTCTCACAATCAGGCTGAGCAAGTCTTGCTCTAACCATTCCAGCGACGATATCATCGGGAACCAACTCGCCGCGCGCCATAATAGCCGAAGCCTGTTTGCCCAGTTCAGTTCCTTTGGCGATTTCAGCACGCAGGATATCCCCTGTAGAGATATGAGCGAACGGATGCAAGGCCTTTAATTCGGTTGAAAATGTACCTTTACCTGCACCAGGGGCTCCCAAAAAAATCAGATTCTTCTTTTTAAACATGTTTAATTACCTCGTTTATTTATTTGACAGTTGCGAAATTATAAATTCAATTAACTGGGACGACTTCAATTCAAGTTGTTCCCCGGACTCCATATTTTTACAGAGAACAACTTCACGATCCAGTTCACTTTCACCACAGATGACAACAAACTTTGAATTAAAGCGGTTTGCTGCGCGCATCTGAGCTTTCAAACTGCGATCTTCCGCTTCAACGACGGTGGCTATTCCTGACTGCCTGAGTTGCATCGCCATCTTCAGATTGAAAACTTTGGCTTTATCGCCAAGACTGGCAAGAAAAACAGGACGGCTCAACGGTGGCGGCGGCGGTACCTGCAGCGCTTCCTGGACCATCAACAAACGCTCCATTCCCAGAGCGAAGCCTACACCTGATACCGGTTTTCCTGCTTCCGGCAGAAACAATTCGTAACGCCCGCCACCAGCAATGGCATTTTGTGCTCCAAGTCCGGAATGCACTATTTCAAACACGGTATGGACATAATAATCCAGACCGCGGACAAGACAAGGGTCAACCGTAAATTCGATATTCATGTCAGTCAGCAATTCACAAACACGTTTGAAATAATCCTGAGAAGCCTGGCTGAAACCTGCAGTATATTCAGGCGCAGCAGCAATCAACTTGCGGCAGGAATCAATTTTACAATCCAGAATACGCCAAATGTTAATATCCAGCCGTTTACGGCAATCAGGACACAAATCATTCTCACAGGATTTGAAATATTCACGAAGGATCTGTTCGGCGGCTTTCCGGTCGTCAAGGCCGCCACGGGTATTCAACAGTAATTTAGAACCGGTTATGCCGACGCTGCTTAAAAAATGTAAGAGCATGGCAATACATTCAGCATCAAGTTCCGGGGCAACCCTGCCCGCATTTTCAACACCAATCTGGTGAAATTGACGCCGTCTGCCTGCGGCGGGACGTTCTCCTCTGAACATTGGACCGATATAAAAAACTCTCTTTTCATTGCCATTCATCACATCGGTATTGAGCAATGCCCGCATAATACCGGCGGTACCTTCCGGACGCAAAGTCAAACTGCGCCCGCCGCGGTCATCAAAACTGTACATCTCTTTTTGAACTACTTCAGTCTGATCGCCTAATCCGCGTTTGAAGACCTCAGTGTATTCGAAAATTGGAGTGCGCAGTTCACCAAAACCATAAAGAGAAAACACTTCGCGTGCACTATTTTCAAGGCGGTACCAGAGAGAAACTTCTTCTGGAAAAATATCTGCGGTACCTGGAGGTGGAGTTGCATTAGCCATTTAAATTCTCCCGGAAACATTACAACCTGAAATCATACAAGCACTCCCGGGACGATTATCATATTGCAATAGGATGTTCAATGTAAACATATAACCAGACATTACTGTTTCAGCTTCTTTGTATTAATTTTTTCAACTTTTTCTCTAAGTTCCCTGCCGGCACGGAACTTAACCACGGCACGTTCAGGAATGATAACTTCATTCTGAGGGATATTGGGATTGCGCCCTTTGCGGCTTTGGCGAACTTTAACTTCAAACACGCCAAAATTGCGCAACTCAACGCTGGCACCGCGAATAAGTTCTTCAGCGAGCAAATCCAGGGTCAACTGTACCACTGTCGCTACATCACATTGAATAATCCCAGTCTGTTCAGATATCTTTACCACCATATCACGTTTTGTCATTTCAAGCTCCTTTTCCCGGTTAATATTCAGGCTTAAAAAAAATAGTTAATAAAAGTCAAGGTGTTTAAGTTACCATTTATGTTCAGTGTTGCAAAAGCATAATAATATTTTTTTTGAATTTTATTTGAAAAAATATTAAATAATACATTTGAAATTTTATTTGTGTCATTTATAAACCGCTTTTTTGTTGGAAACATTAGCGTATTATAGATATACAACAAAACAGGTACAGAAAGAAACCGCAACTTTATGTCAGTAAATAATAACGATATATTATCTTTTTGTTACCGAATTATAAAGCAGTTTCAGGATTTAATGCTACACAAACAGGTCATTCAGAGTGCGGGCTTTATTGTTTCAACCGCACCGATGGGACTGAAGTGCGCAGATAATCCGGAATAACAGGATGTTTGACCTTAAAAATATTGTAGCAGTCATCAGACCAGATAATTTCCAGTTTTTTCTCCCCGATTAATGCCGCCACGCGCCTTGCCAGTTGCAGATTTGCCTCATTGTAATCTTCCAGGTGGTCCGGATTGACTATCGACGAGCCAATCATAATGTAGTCAATTTTATTATTTTCCAATACCTGCATTACCTGAGAATGATTTATTGGCACCGGAGTAAAATACATTGCCTGGAAAAACGGAGTGGCAAGAATATATTTTCTAGGACAATACAGACCGCGACGCTCAAACATCAACATGATTTTTGAGTCATTCTGCGTTCTTTCGATTAATGCGTTCATGGCGCTGACATACCCCTTGTCGCGAGTTCCAATCTCAAGAAACTTAGCCGTCCACCCCATATTACCGGCAACCCATCGCCATGAAATATAATAATGCCGGACATCAACCCACATTGAGTTTATAAAACAGCAGATAACCAATACGCCTGATACAAGCAATAACCGCCAGCGGTGTTCTATCCGGCAAAGAGTCCAACTCGCCGGCAACAACAGGAGAAAATAGAGTGGCAAAACAAAACGGCTTTGCTGGGAGCTAAAAAACCAGAAAACATAAAAAAAGGCAATTGCTGCAATCATACCATAGTTTCTAAGTGAAGATTTGTTACGCAAATGATGAACCATCAGAAAAACTGCCAGCAAAAAGAAAATAATAAATTGCCAGCCAAAAATAATACCGTCAAAAATTTTCTCGTAAAAACACAACAATATCGGTGCGGTGAAAAAACCACTTACGTTCATCACCCCATAATGATGACTGCCCATGGCATAATGATATTCGCTCGTCGCCAATACACCGGGATCTGCCGAAAATAATCCGGCTAAAAACGGATAAAACGGGTTGCCGGTCGCAAGGAATGGTCTCAAATAGAACGGCAAACAAAAAACAGCACCCGCCAGAACCATCGGAATCAAAACATATTTTACCCGCGACTTCAACGAAACATCAGGATAAGAGGCAGCAATTATAAAAATTATGCCAGCGACACCCAGTCCGGTCAGTTTTACTGACGCAGCCGCGCCCGCCAGCAAACCGCAAATAATAAATTTACCTGCATTTTGCTTTAATTGCGGAGACACCTCACTACCTTTGAGCAATAACATAAGCCCGACCAGATTTATCAGTAAAAATGGTTCCACATACGCTTCGCGCATCATAAGTATAAAAATTGGTGAAAACATAAAAGCAAGGAAACAGATAAGGATTTTCCATTTCGCTCCATACGATTTGATCAAAAGATAGGTGCCGGTAAAAAAGAGCAAATAGATTCCCCAGCATAACATTCTTGGTAACTTTATCCCACCGCATTCCATAGCCAGACGAAAGACTAATTGCGGTAAGGACGGAAACGCCGAATATGGATTATCCAGGAATACATCCACGCCGCCGGTCATAATCCACCGTGCGGGCAGCGCGATGTGATATGTCAATTCATCCCAGCAATAAGGATAACACAAGGAACTACCCAACGTAAAGAGAAAAAGAAGGGATAGAGAAAAAGTAAATATCCGGTTGCATTTGATGATTTTTTTTGTTGTACCGATAATTTTACTGATTGAAAATAACGCCGGAACAGCTGCCAGTCCCAATATTGTCCAGATTGTCCATGGAAACAACAGATGCAACGCGCCGGCCAGCAAACTGATTAACGCAAGCAAATCCAAACCGATAATGATATAAACCAGTGCCATCATCGGGGTGTATCGCCATTTCAGCTTGCAATAAACGCAAAATATTTTCCCGAGCCCGAAGGCGGCAAGCCAAAACAGTACAAATGCAAGCACCATGATATACCAGGTACTTAATGACAGTAAATAGTTATTCAAATTATTTCCTCAAATTTGCGGGTTGAGATTCAATCACCCCGTTTAAATCCCAGTCCTGATTGGGATTTTTCATTAATACCGGTAATTGTTCGATACGTAATCCGCGCAGTTCCAAAACCTGCTGCAACCGGGCAGATACGATATTGCATTGTTCGCGCATCCCTAACGTTTTCAGTGTCTGAAGATAGAAATACCAGTTGATGGCACTCAGCGGAAAATTCCTTCCTTCGCGTTCAAAATAAATTATTGCATCGCGCGGTTGTCCTGACACACATAATGCTTTTGCGCGCAAACCATTATTGTGCACATAGTTACTGAAACCAGTCCGGTTATTCAGCATATCCAGATAATATAGACATAGAACCGGATTTTTCATATCATAAAACGCAATAAGCGCTGATTGATAAATATTTTCTGTTCCTGGTTTTATTGCGATACTCGACTTACACCATTCCATGGCTTCCAGCTTGTTTTTTTCATCCATGGCAATGCGGACATTGCGGAAACAATATGAACTGGCGGCATTGCGACCGGCATCAAAAATTGCCAATCCCAGAAAAAACACTCCTGTCACAATCATAACCACCTTGAACCATTTGAGCCTGACCAGCTTATTACGATTCAATACCCAGCATTTTCCCCATAAAATTCCGGTAACAACAAGAAATATCACATTTAATGGCCAGTTATCTAAAACGATATCGAACATCCCCATGACCAGCAAAAAAAGATAGATAAACAAATAGAGTTTCAACTTCAGGTCACATGAGCGCATGCGATCAGTTGTCAAAGCGATTAATGGATAAAGCAACATAAACAGCCATGCGAAGAAAGCAATCACCCCATTGGAAGCCATAAAATAAAGTAGATGGTTATGGGGGTTGATATTTCGTTCCGCGGCGAAGACACTCAAATAATATTCCGGAGGATTATACGATGCATAGCAATTTTCAAACATCGGCTGCCAAATACCCCAAAGCCAGTTCTGCCGGATTAATTCACAGGTGCCTTTCCACAAATACAATCTGATATCATTAGCGAGAAATGAAGCCGCAATGTTTATTCCGCCCGCATATATAAAAAAGATAATGCCAATTAAAAGCAATGGAATCGAAAATAGAAAAATACGAAATGGAATTTTACCAGTCAGCAGCAATAAAAGTCCAAGCGCCACAAACAATCCAAGCCAGGCGCCTTTAGAATCACACCGGTAAACATAGTATAAAGAGAGAATAACCAGAAATAGATTAATCAGTATACAATATTTCCGGGGTATTTTCAGCGTTTGAAACATCTTTGCCACAACCAACATTGCAAAAGGGGTAGTGACGATAATCAAAGCGGCATTCCAATTCCAATTGCCGGCGATTCCGCGAAACAAAACGCCGTAAAATAGTTCGCGTGTAGACTGAAAAATATTAAAGAACCACAATAGCGCAAGAAAATATGTAAATATTCGATAGAAAATTTGATATCGTAAACATATCCAAAATGGTATTATAACCCAGGCAATTGAAATAAATAAATAATCAACCGGGCAATCCAGTCTGAATAAGTAATGTCCGAAACAAACTGTTATTATAATCAATATCAGTGATGACGGAAGTCGATTAGATCTAACAAATAATTGTATCCGGTTGAAATCGAAACAACAAAATGCTAAAGCCAGTAATGTCAACACTGAAATTGTAACAACAGTAAAACAATTATGCCAAACAACTGGATAGAAGATTCTCGGGAAAAAAAGCGGGAAAAAGAAAAGAGAACAGAAGAGGAAAAGAACAGGAAACAAAAATATAAACGCTTTACGATTCAATATATCACCAAATTCGAGAAAGATTTTCGGAAACAATATAATTTAAGAAAATGAAGATGACACCTATATTCTGATATCTGTTGTATAATTCAAAATCAAAGATAACTGAACGCACCAGATAACAACACAAACAATAAGAATATAGAATAGAATAGTGATAGATTCAAGTATGACGCGGTGAGTAGTTATATAAAACAAACTATTATATTTTCAAAACATAGTAGTAAAATTTTGACAAATAAAAAAGGAGGCCGAAGCCTCCTTAGTCTGTCTGAAACTTGGTTTCAGACATTTATCTGATATATCAGATTAGATAGTCCAAGGCTGTGGCGGCATATAGGATGCACCACGATTGACAGCTGCGTACCACTGGGCACCAGAGTATCCAGATACGTGACCGTCATGGAACAGCATGTTACCGAAATCGCTATGATTCGGAACAGACTGATTGTTGCTGCTTCTGTCAGAGGAGATTGCAGAATCAGCACGTCCGTACTGATCAGATGAACCTTCCATCATACCAGGAGACATGGAATAATCACAGTTAGAGTTAGCAAGAGCGACGGTACCAGTACCTTTGGCAGTAGTGGTTGACGGACAGGTGTAAACGGCGTAGTCAGTCAGGTAATCGTTCTTTCTGACGAGTTCCAACAGAACGGCACCGCCAACGCTCGAACCAGTTGTATCCATCGGGAAACGGTCGGCATAGTCCATAGCATACTGCTTGAGGGACAGTCCGAGTTGTTTCAGGTTGGATGCGCAGGAAATACGGCGAGCTTTTTCACGTGCTGAGTTAAGAGCCGGTAAAAGCATGCCTGCGAGGATGGCGATGATCGCGATCACGACCAACAATTCGATGAGTGTGAAACCACGACTTTTCTTCATTTTTTTCTCTCCTTTATGAGATTTTTTTTGACGACTTTATGTTTAAACCATCTTAAACATAACCTTTTCTTATCTATAGTTTAGCAAACCGGAACTTCAAATGCAAATTTTTTGTAAAAAAAAACCAAAAAAACTTTTTTTACAGTGAACACACTTGCTATGATGTCCAAATTTTTCATTTTATACCAGTCCCTGAGTACAAAACTTTTAGAAACAAAATTTAC
Source organism: uncultured Victivallaceae bacterium (assembly GCA_964392985.1). Lineage (GTDB taxonomy): Bacteria > Verrucomicrobiota > Lentisphaeria > Victivallales > Victivallaceae > CAYMSF01. The sequence continues at coordinate 22,728 of CAYMSF010000015.1, forward strand.
AATAGTTGGCGAATAACACCATTTCAACTATTTTTTGACCGATTTTTCGGATATTTTTCTTTCAACGCTTAATAAATTTGCTTTTATCTGCGGGTTATCAGGAGATAATTTTAGTGCCTGGACAAAATTTTCATGGGCAATGGACAAGTCATCACGTAAAAAAGCGGCAAGGCCACGGTAAAAAAACATGTCAGAGGGAACGGTTAAACTTTCGGCATGCTTCATTATTAAATTAGATGCCGCACTCTTATTACCTTGTTTAATATATATTTTGATAATTGCTGACAATACCTCTTCATTGCCGCCACCAACCACCCGCCCGAGTGTTTTTCTGTCGTTTTCGTAAAGCCGCAACAGACGCGACAGTGCGACCTGATCATTGCCTTCAGAAACCAGCAGCATTGTTTCAAAATAGTCTTTAAGCAGTATTATCTTATTTTTTTCATCATTGGTCATCCATGGTTTAGGCTGAATATTTTCAGCCAGTCTTGCCGCATCTTGAATATTATTATTGGCCATTTCGCCAGCGGCGAGAATCGTCATCGCCCGGTAATTGGCATTCTTTCTGTCACAAATTTTCTGATACAGAGCATATCCATTCTCCCATGACGGCATATAATAATAATTATTTAACATCAACGAAATGAGATATATAACTGCAATCAATGTTGCCACAATACGATATTTTTCCGGCCAGAATATTTCAATTTTCTCTCCTGATGTATCGACTCCGGCATAGTCAGAAAAATGAATTTTCGTCGCTAACACTGCGACAAGCCATAATATAAAGAAGGCGGGAATATAACTGTAACGATCAGCAAAATCGGTATTACTGAATGAGAAAATGCCCACGATGGGTAGCAATGTAATGACAAAACACAATACCGGCGGCATAAACTGATACAGGAAAACTTTATTACAATGAAATATCAGAAAGATACCGCAGATTATCAACATAAGATAAAACAAGATGATGATTGCAATATCAAACGTTGATGGCTCAAAAAAAGGATATAGCGGAATCAGTTCGCCGGGGAAAAAAGTTTTGCCGGCATAAATCATAAAATTATTACCCACCATCAAAATTGTACGGGCAAAATCTTTTTCCGGCGCAGTAAAATCTCTGGCGATGTGGTGCAAATAAGCCAGCTTAAAAATTACATAACTGGAGCCGACAACAATATAAGGCCACAACTTTACGACCGCCTCTTTAATCCTGAATGAGCGGCGATAATAAATAAGTAATAATAGCATCACGGCGGGAATCGTGACACCTGCCGGCTTGGTCAGACAGGTGCAAATCATCAAACTAAACGCCAGTGGACTGAAATTTTTACCTTTTTTAATTGACTTCATCCATACCAGCAAAGCAAGAAAATAAAAGGCACCCATCATCACATCTTTGCGTTCAGCAATCCATACAACAGATTCAATACGCTGGGGATGAATCGCATATAATATGGAGAGCAGGCATCCGGTGCGCGCACTGAAGCCAAGTTCAATAAATAAATAATATATAACGGATACAACAATAATGTGCCATAAAATGTTCTGAAGGTGGTAACCAAAGGGATTGTGTCCCCATATTGTATAGTCAAATATGTAGGAAAACATCTGTAACGGGGTATACAGTCCTATACATGGATTCTCCAGCCAATAGACAATATTACTCCAACTCAACGCCAGATGTTGATTCCTCAGCACATAAGAATAATCATCCATCTGGAGAAAACTGTAATTGAGTGAACGAGCGAAAAATATCGTTACTGCGATGGCAGGCAGCAATGGCAATAAATATTTTTCATATTTATCTAAATATTCTTTAAGCAAAGTATTTTTCGGGAACATATTTTAGTCACCTGCTGATATTAATTTAAAATGTACTCTGGCAATATTCACTGATTTAATCCGATTTTCAAGGATATTCCGGTACAATATTATGCTTTTATTCATTTTGCCTTTAACATCCGCTCAACCGTCGCCATGTTGGCTTTTGTTTTGTCATCGCCCGGGGAAATTTCCAGAGCTCGGGAAAACTCAATTCTGGCGCGTTCCAGTTCGCCTTCTAAAAACGCCGCCAGACCGCGATAGAAATATTTATTCGTTTCATCATCAATAACTTCCGACATTTTTGAATAAAATACGGCGGCCTGTTTTTTATTACCGCGTTCCATATAAATTTTAGCGACAGTTGATAAAACCATTTCACGAACGCCGGTGGTCAATTGGTCCAAAAGCAACATTTCCGGTACCATCAAACGAGAAAAACATGTCAGTGCCGAATCTTTCTCACCATGATGGTAAAACACCATTCCGCGGATAAACAGTTTAAACATCACAATGCTGTTTTTATGACTTTTAGACATCCATGGCTTTATCTGCATGCTTTCAGTTATTTCCGTTGCCGCGACTAAGTTATTATTAGTGAGTTCAATATGCGCCAGTATTGCCTGCCCGCGAAAATTGGCATTATCCCGTTCACATATTTTTTTGAACAGGTTGTAATTATTCTGCCATGCCGGCATATACAATAAATTGCACCACATGATTGAAATCAGGTATAATGCCGGCATCCATAACAACGCTTTCCGGTATTTTAATGGAAGAATAAGTTGCGGATATCCGTTCGTAATTTTACAGGTTTCGGTTTCAGCAAATCCGATACGGCGAACAATCACCGCGGTAAGCCAAAGCATAAAAAAAGAGGCAATATAACTGTAGCGATCGGCAAAATCAGCGTTACTGAATGCAAAAAAACCTAAAAAAGGCAATATTAAAATACCAAAACACAATAATGGCGGCAATATTTCATAAAGAAAAAACGGCTTGCAATACCGAAAGAGAACGCAACAACCAGTTATCAAACACAGATAAAACAAAGCAATAATAATAATACCGGATAAAGATAATTCAAAATATGGGTATAACGGCACCAACTCTCCAGGCAAAAAGGTTTTACCGGCATAAAACATAAAATTGTTAAGTACCAATAAAGTTGTTCTAGTCCAATCTTTATCCGGAACGATAAGATCATTTACAATGCTCTCAACATAAACCAGCTTGAATAGTAAATAACTTACGCTGACCGAAACATATGGCCATAAACGCCAAAGGCCAGTTTTCAATAAAAACATAAGTTTGCGTTCACGATAAATAAGGATAAGGAACATCACAGCAGGCAGGGTAACTCCGAGTGGTTTGGAAAGACATGCTGCAACCATTAACAACAACGTCACAATATTAAATATCCGCCCGCGGTCCAGTGCCATCAACCATGTTAAGAGACATAAAAAATAAAATGCTCCGGACATAACGTCTTTTCGTTCCGATATCCACACCACTGATTCAATCCGCTGCGGATGAATAGCGAATACTACGGCAAAGAAACAGGCAGTTCGAAGACCAAACCCCAACCGGACGAAAAGAAAGTATACAGCGAGGACAACAAGCACATGCCAAAACATATTCTGAAGGTGATATCCTGAAACATTGTGTCCCCATATTGAATAGTCAAACATATAGGAAATCATTTGCAAAGGAGTATACAACCCGATACAGGAGTGCTTAAACCAGTACCATACATTGTTCAAAGTTGGAACAAGATGTTTATTTTCAACCACATACAAATAATCGTCCATACCCGGATAAAATTCGTAACAGATAGAACGGCCGAAAAACAAAAAAAACATCAGTACCGGTATTATCGGAAATAAATATTTTTGATATTTTTCAAAATAATCAGATTTTAACATGCTTATTAATAATGTAAATAGTTAGCGGCTGAATTAAGATTGCCCGACAAAAAATAATGGAAGTATTCATAAGGCGACGAATACTAAATACCTTATATTACCCTTATTATAATGTAAATTCAAGTTTTTATTCTTTTAGAATCCCAAAGGAAGAATGTAAAAATAAACTCAGTATTGTAAATATCGGATTCTCGAGAAAATAGTTACCGCAAAAAATACACGCAATATCAACCATCGATTGGCATCTACGGTATATGAACGCCGGTTTGACATCAGACAGGAAGTAGACTATATTCGATATCAGGATAGTTAAATGTAAAAATTCATCACGATAAGACCATATAAAAATCAGTTTACAACAATCGGGAATATCTATTATGTCGGAAGATAAGGCAATGGCGGCGGCAATGCGAATTCTGACGCGGAGAGCACACAGCACTCAAGAAATGCGTCAAAAATTGTTTGATAGAGGTTTTTCTGCCGGAGAAGTGAAACATGTTATTTCAGAATGTTTGCGGTTGCATTTTCTGGACGATAATCAGCTTGCGAAAGATTATCTGGTTGAATTGCAACAAAAGGGTTGCGGCAATTTCAAAATAAAAATGATGTTGCGGAAAAAAGGTATTTCAGATGATATGATCAATGAAACTATCGGCGAAGCAAAAGAAAACGAACTTGATTACGCTGAACATTGTTTCAACCAGAAATTAAAAGCATTGCGCCGTGAAACTGACCGGAGGAAACTTCAAGAAAAAATGTTTCGCTTCATGTTTGGTCGCGGGTTCAGTACTGATACCGTTAAAATATTATGGTCAAGAATGATTAAAGCAACAGCAACAACAGAGGAATAGTTATTCCTGAAGCAATTGTAGTGAAGATAATAGCCTGACTGGAAAATTCATGAGAACCGCCAAAGATACGAGTAAAAACGGAGGAACTGGCAGAAACCGGCATTACCGCAACGATGAATGAAACCTTATAAACCGCATCCGGCAACGGCAATTGCTTTAAAATAAAAATTATGCATAGAGGTATAATAACCAGTCGCACCAAGACCATATAAAGCATATCCCATTTATCCTTAAAAACGTGCGATGAACAGTATATTGACGCACCGATCAGCATCATAATCAACGGCACTGAACAATTGCCAAGTTTCCCGAAAACATTAGAGACAATATACGGCACCGGAAAGTGACAAAAACAAAAAGCCAAAGCCAGTGCCACTGCAAGTTGATTGATACCAAAGATATTATTAACCGTCCGTTTCCAATCGCCGCCAGCCAATAATCCGACACCAATAGTCCATAGACCGATAGTTGAACCGATATTCATTATCAGTAATAACGGAATGAATTGATCCCCCCACAAGTTACTGATAACAATCAATGGCAGGAATAAATAATTGTTAATGGCGCACAAATGGCGGAAGGTCACCAGATGCAAATGGGAACGATTTTTCAAACCATATTGGAGCAAGAATCCCGCACCACCGCCGAAGAGCATGAAAGCAAAACCAATGACCGGCATCAACCACAACTCATTAAGCTGTTCGGGTCTGAAATTTTTTGTTATGGAATCAAAAATCAGCATGGGGAAAAAGATATCAACGATAATTCTGCTCAACTTGGCGATATCATTTTCTTCAAGCATCTTGAATCTCATAATGATAGCGCCAACCGCAAACATCCCGAATGTTTCGAGAATGGCCTGAATGATTTTCAGTGTTATCATCGACGTTATTTTCTTTTAAGATACGGTTTTAAATATTTACCAGTATAAGATTTACGACATGCGGAAATATCTTCAGGTGTCCCTGACGCAATCAAGTACCCGCCATTATCTCCGCCCTCTGGTCCGAGATCAATCACATGGTCTGCAACTTTTATGACATCAAGATTATGTTCAATAACCAATACCGTATTACCAACATCCCGCAATCGGAGAAGGACATTAAGCAATTGCTGAATATCGGCCAGGTGTAAACCGGTGGTAGGCTCGTCGAGAATGTATAAAGTATGCCCTCGCGGGATTCTGGAAAGTTCAGTTGCCAATTTTACACGCTGAGCCTCACCGCCGGAAAGCGTTGTAGCCGGTTGGCCGAGGTGCACGTAGCCCAATCCCACCTCCTGAAGTGTTTTCAACTTACGGAATAACGAGGGATGGGCGCTGAAAAAGTCTGCGGCTTCATCAACTGTCATATCGAGTACATCGGCAATGTTCTTTTTCTTGTAATATACGGTCAGCGTTTCGCGGTTAAATCTTTTTCCGGCGCAAGTTGAGCATTGGACATAAACATCAGAAAGAAATTGCATTTCAATCTTTTTAATACCGTCGCCTTGACATTCTTCACAGCGACCGCCTTTGACGTTAAAACTGAATCTTCCCGGTTTATAACCGCGAATCTTCGCTTCCGGCAATTCCGAATACAGCGTGCGGATAATACCGTAAGCATCAGTATAAGTTGCAGGATTTGAACGCGGGGTGCGCCCGATCGGACTCTGGTCAATCACAATCGATTTATCAATATGTTTCAATCCATCAATACTCCGGCAGGTGCCTGGAATATCATCGCCAATCTTGAAATGACGGTTCAATGATTTCTTGAGAATTTCGTTAATAAGTGAACTCTTGCCGGAACCGGAAACTCCAGTTACACAGCAAAATGTGCCAAGCGGAATGGCAACGTCAATATTTTTCAGATTATTGTGACTGGCACCGGAGATAACGACACTATTCCCGTTGCCCTTCAGGCGAACATCCGGCAGCTTAATCTTGCGTGTGCCGTTCATGAACGCCGCAGTCTGTGAATCTTTAACACTCATAATTTGTTTGGGTGTTCCACTGGCAACGACATGCCCGCCGGCGGCGCCGGCTCCTGGTCCGAGGTCAATGACATAATCAGCACGGTTTATTGTATCCAAGTCATGTTCAACCACGATAACTGTATTACCGATATCCCGGAGTTTTTCCAGTGTATCAAGCAGTCTGTCATTATCGCGTTGGTGCAACCCGATACTGGGTTCGTCAAGTATATATAAGACTCCGACCAGACCGCAACCGAGTTGTGTTGCCAAACGGATACGTTGAGCTTCACCGCCGGATAATGTTCCGCTCTCCCGGTCCAGTGTCAAATAGTTCAAGCCTACATCATTGAGGAATCCCAGTCTGGCGGAAATTTCGCGTAAAACTTCGCCGGCAATAGCCGCTGCTTCATCGCTAAGTTTCAACGTTGAAATAAATTTAGCGGCACGGTCAACGGAAAGTGCATTAAATTTGTCAATACTGATACCGCTGACGGTAACCGCCAGACTGACCGGATTGAGTCTGGCGCCATGACACTCCGGACATAAACGGCGACTCATATAACCGCGTAACCGCTCGCGAACTGACTCGCTCTCAGTTTCCAGCATGCGACGCTGCAAGTTTGCCAATACTCCCTCGAATGGTTTTGACCAGCGTAATTTTCTGCCTCTGATATGATAATCAAACTCGAGATTTTCCTCGCCACTGCCAAAGATTATCGTATGTCTGAGTTTTTCCGGAATGTCTCGAAAGGGTATAGTCAGCATGTCGGGACAATTGTTGTATTCAGCGAGCTTCCGTAGCAACATATTATAATATATTATCAGGCGTCTGGGGCCGCGACGCCAACCCGGAATTGCCCCGTTCTTGATGGATAAAGAATCATCAGGCACCACCAGAGCTGAGTCCATAATCAATTGTGTTCCCAGACCGTGACAGGCGGGACATGCCCCGTAGGGACTATTGAAGGAAAAATTGCGTGGCGCTAACTGTCCGAAACTCAACGAACACTTGAGACAGGCAAGATGTTCACTGGCAGTTTCCTCCTGCCATTTACCATCTTCCTTCTCCAGCAGAATTGTAACGATACCATCGCCATGCTTTAAAGCAACTTCAATTGAATCGGAAAGTCTGGCGCCATCGAGTTGGTCAGTATGCAAACGGTCAACAACAGCCTCAATAGTATGGCGTTTATTTTTATCAATTTTTGGCAGCGTATCTTCTGACTGAAAGAAAACTCCATCGATTCTGATGCGGACGAACCCGTCACTCCATATTTTATCAATAATATCGCGATGCTCACCCTTACGTCCGTTGATGTAGGGCGACAATATCATTAATTTCCTGCCCGCCGGATAATCGTGAATTTTGTCGCAAATTGATTGAGCTGATTGCGGTCGCAATTCCAAACCGCATTCCGGACAATGCGGAATACCGGCATGGGCAAAGAGTAAACGCAAATAATCATAAATTTCAGTGGTCGTAGCTACAGTGGAACGCGGGTTGGCGCCGGCGGATCTCTGTTCAATCGCTATTGCCGGTGACAGACCCTCAATGTGGTCAACTTTTGGTTTTTGTAAACGGTCAAGAAATTGTCGTGCATAAGCGGAAAGACTTTCAACATAACGCCGTTGTCCTTCGGCATAAAGAGTATCAAAAGCCAGAGAGGATTTTCCGGAACCGCTCAAACCGGTTATTACGGTAAGCTTATTTCGGGGAATTTCAACGTTAATATTCTTCAGATTATGCTGGGCGGCACCTCTGATAATGATATTACTGTACATGTGTTTATCGCCTCATATAAATAAATTCTGAACAAGTCTGAATAAAGCAGTTTATGACTTGAAATTCTGTAATGAGGAAAGTTGCTTTTCACTATCTGCACGAATCACCGCTTCCATTAACGGATTAAGTTCGCCTTCCATCATCGCTGGCAAATTAAAGACAGATACTCCATAACGATGGTCAGTAACCCGGTTTTGCGGAAAATTATAGGTGCGGATTCTTTCGCTACGGTCGCCGGTGCCGATTTGAGCGCGTTTATCGGCAGCCTGTTTTGCCGCTTCCTCTTGTTGCTGCCGCTCTAAAAGCCGGGCGCGAAGAATTCGCATGGCAATTTCTTTATTGCGATGTTGTGACTTCTCCTGTTGGCTGGCGACGGCTAGTCCGGTAGGCAAATGGGTTACTCTTACCGCGGAGTCAGTAGTATTCACACACTGTCCTCCCGGCCCGGATGAGCGATAAACATCTATCCTCAAGTCTTCGGCTCGAATCTCAATTTCAACTTCTTCAGCTTCAGCCATAACCGCCACGGTTATTGTGGATGTATGAATTCTGCCTCCTGATTCGGTAGTCGGCACCCGCTGAACTCGATGTACTCCGCATTCATATTTCATACATGAAAAAGCATCAACGCCAGTCAACGAAAATGCCACATTTTTAATCCCGCCAAGATCACTTGGACTCATATCGAGCAATTCCATCTTCCAATGTTTCTGTTCCGCGTATTTTGAATATGCTCTGAAAAGTTCTCCGGCAAACAATGACGCTTCTTCGCCACCGGCAGCGGGACGAATTTCTACGATAACATTTCTTGTTTCATTAGGATCGGGGGGGAGCAGTGCCAGACGCACAGCGGATTCGATACGGACAATTTCATTTTGCAGAATTTCAACATCGGCATTAATCAACGTTTTGAGTTCTTCATCTTTTTCACTATTCAGCAAGTCAACATTATCCTGTAACTCTCGAATGATGGCTTCCCAGCGTGCGTAATTTTTGAATAACTCACAAAGTTTTTGATGCTCTCGTGATATTTTCTTCATCTCTGCCGGTTTTGAGTAGATCGCAGGGTCAGCCAGGCGTTGTTCCAACTCCTGGTTGCGACTTTTCAGCGATTCTATGCAATGGCAGATATCTTGCGGATTCATGTCAAGCCTGAAAATAAAAACCTGCCGCTGGAACTGAAACAGTCCGGCGGCAGGTTTAGTAAGTGGTTATTTTTCAGCTTTTGCACCGTAGCGCTGGCGGAACCGCTCAACACGACCTGCTGTGTCAATAAACTTTTGTTTACCGGTAAAAAAGGGATGGCACTTTGCACAAATACCCACCCTGATCTCAGGACGAGTCGACTTCGTGTCCCATACTTCTCCGCAAGCGCAAATAATCTTTGCCTTGTCGTATTTGGGATGAATACTCTTTTTCATCTTGTACTAACCTTGTGTTAATTATTAATTGAACTAGTCATAAATCTATAAAACGCGTCAATTTATTCTATAAAAGATTTGTAATATACCATAAGTCATCAGTTCATGCAAATTTATTCCCGGATTTTTTTAGTGAAAAAACAGGATATTAATAGAATAAATACCTTTTTCATTCGCTAACTTTGCTAATTTTACGTTAAGTCACTTCACTCAGGAATCGGTATTGTGACATAAATTGAACATCGGGTACTTTATTTAACCCTGCAATTATTGATAAATCTGACAGTTAGTGTATCTTATATAGTATTGAGGGGTTATGAAAGTAATTTATTTTTATCCGGTTTCTATCTTTTATTCGCTGAAAATCAGAGTGGATTGCGTTGATGTTGTATTAAAATTTAGAATGCAGTCTGATATTTCAAGTTTAATTTATGGGTAAATTTTTCTAAAAATTACCAGTGTTTTTTTAAGTTCACCAATTCAGGATTGTGATTAATGAAGAAAAAAAGTTTCATGTGTTCCTTAACTGTGACCATGCTGTTGGCAGTACTGTCTGGTTGTTCAAGCGATTCGGCTATCAGTTCTTATGATTCGCTAAATGTTTATAAGCGCCCGTTGTACAGTTCGATAGCTAAATCTTCGATGGCATACGAAGGCATTGAACGCAACCCGGTTATCGTTATCCACGGATTTCTCGGTTCCAGGCTCCAGGATGCACACACTGGTGAAATTATCTGGGGATTTTTTAAAGGAACAGAAATAATTAAAGGCTTTTCTGAAGAACATCTCCGCGCCTTTGCTCTACCGATGGAAAAAGGCAAAGGTTTAAACGATTTAAAAGATGATGTTGTTCCTATCGGTTTATTAGAAAATTTTGACGTCCGCATCATGGGTATGAAATTCAATTTGGACGCATATAACCGCTTGATCAGCATACTTGAAAGAGATGGTTATGTTAAGGAAGGGCTCCCTTTACCTCCGGACAAACACTATTATTCGTTGTTTTCATTCTATTATGACTGGCGCCGTGATTTGCCGGAAAATGCAGCTAAGTTGCATGAATTTATTCTAATAAAACGCAGGTACTTACAAGATGAATATTTCAAAACATACGGAATTAAAGATTTTGATGTTCAGTTTGATGTAATTGCCCATTCAATGGGTGGGTTACTGTCACGTTACTATCTGCGTTTCGGCAATAAAGACCTGCCCGCCGATGGTTCGATGCCGCAAATAAGCTGGATGGGAAGCAAATATCTTGACAAGATTATTATTGTCGGCACACCCAATGCCGGCTATCTTGATACATTTATGGAGTTGCAGAATGGCTTAAAAATTGACCCGGGAGCTCCGGTTTACCCGCCGGCAGTCATGGGAACATTTCCTACATATTATCAGATGTTGCCATTAAACCGTACTAACTCAGTTGTTGTCAAGGGTAGCACTGCGTCCGTTGACTTATTTGATCCGGAGTTTTGGATCAAAATGAATCTTGGTTTAATCAATCCGGCCAATGATGATACGCTGAAAATATTATTACCAAACGTTCAAAGTCGCGAAGAGCGCCACGCTATCGCCACCGACCATCTTCGTAAGTGTTTGCGGCGTGCCAAACAATTCACCGATGCCATGCAAATTCCGGCAACACCACCCGATGACGTGTCATTACACCTTTTCCTTGGCGATGCCGTTCCGACCAGCAGAAAAGCTGCCATTGACCCAGAAACAAAAAAAGCAAATGTTGTTGAATACGAGGCTGGAGACGGTAAAGTATTGGCATCCAGTGCCAGATTTGATCTGCGCGAAGGTCAAAAATGGACACCATTCTTTCAGTCTCCGATAAAATGGGGAAGTATAATGCATTTAAGCGCCGCTCACATGGGATTGACAGCCAGTGATGAATTTGCAGACAATGCAACATTTTGCCTGCTGGAAATGATGACTATAAAACAGGAACAAACCCGCAAGTTATTTTTTGACGCGGAAAATAAACCAGTCACAAATAAAGCGGATAAAGCCAGATAATTACTTTTTTCGGGTAAGAGCATAGCGTTTAAGTAGCAAATCCGGGGAGTATGAATGTTTTGCTTTTCGCAACCCGGGTAAACCAAGATCCTGTTCCCGGTTGAGATAATACGCCCGGTCGCGCAGATAAATGGCAGTTTCATGATTTATTACCTGCGCCGCCCCTTTTATTTCGCGTTCTGCTTTTTCAAAATGTATATCCCAGGTATCATGATTAATGCGGCTGAATACAGCAACGGCAACAGGTTTCTGCTCGACTCTTAGCAACAGTCCTTCCAAATCAAGTTGCGACCAATAAGTAAAGGCACGCCGCAATGCGGACTCTTCATCATTTCGAAAACGACTCGGAGGCAGTGAAGAATTCAATCTTACCGCCAGTTTTCCGGCATCATCAAGATTATTAAGGTCAATATTTTCAACCGAATGAACCGGATATTCGCGCTCAAATTGTTTGATTAAATTGCGTTTTTTTCCAAGTGTTGCACCTAATAATTCACACAGGGCATCAACCCGGTACACATAATCGAAGTAATCTTCAGAACAGCTTATCCTGAAACACTTTTCCACTTCAGGGTACGCGGCAATATATTCCTCAGGTACATCATAAAAACTCCCGTCAGCATTATGATTTGCGACAAAGAAGTCGGCAATCTCCGCCAGAGATTGCGGGGGTAAAAATTTACCCAACGGAAACTGCAGTGCGCTGTCATTGCCGGAATAGACAAACAACTGCTGGTCAGCAATGCACCAGCTCAAATCAGCCGACTCACCCCAACAGAAAATATTGTTGAAGTTACATTCACAGCTTTTCCGGTTTTGAACAGCAAGATACCTGGTAAATATCTCACGGTCTTCCAATCTTACAGGCTTCAATTCCATAATTATTGCCAAATAATGATTGTTTAGTATAAATTAAGTCGATACGGGACATATATCTGGACAGGTTCGCTGCCGAAAACCTGCAACCCGCAAACAACCGCGCGGCCAATTCCGGCATAGTCTTGAATTGCAGAAACTACTTGAACTCCAGAAGTCAAAAGTGAATCCGCATTGTCAAAATCAGAATAAAATAAATCTTCATTGAATTTCAGTTTGCGTTCAGCCGCCATCCGGATAACAGCTCCGGTGTGGTTCCGCATTGGCGAAGTTAATACTATTTTTTTATGCTTTTCAATCGGTAATTTCATCAGAGTATTAAACATTGTTTGATGGTCATTAGCCGGCAATTCACAAATACGGTAAAACAGTCCTTTGCTATGACAGGCATCTATGAACCCTTCACGCCGTTCATCGGTTACAAACTGTTTATCCGGAGGGGCAATAAAAAATATCTGACAATCATTGTCACAACGGGCAATATTATACTCTGTCATTTCCCGCACTGCCTGACGATGATTGGTGGAAACAAAATTAAAGTTATCGCCATAACGGTTGACCAGCAGAACTCTTTCTCGATATGGCGGAAGCTGTTCCAGCAATTGATTGCAAGGTTGAAAGACAACGGCGCAGTCGTATTTTTTTAGTGCTGACAAGTCATTAAGCAGCTCTTTTTCCTGAATAAAACTGAAATCATATTCGTTGTCAAACGCGAGCAACTCATTCCACAAAGTACCATTTTCATGGTTAAACTCCGCGCCCGCCGCAAATTGTGGAATAACTCCTGAAACAATAGTAGTTTTCAGTTTCATTCGTTTTGCTGTCACCATTGTCCCCCCGCGCTTGGACGTGGCCAACAAACCTGATTCAACCAATTCTTTTAATGCCTGATTTATGGTTGTTCGTGTTACAGAATATTTTTTCAGCAATTCTTCGCGTGTGGGAATTCTCTGCCCGGGCAAATATACGCCGTTACGGATATCTGCCAGAATATCATTTTTGACCATCGTGTATTTTGCTATATATGCCATAATTTGAAACACTTCCATTACTGTGTAATTATAATTACATCATCCGCAGTGAAAATCAAGAAAAAACCGGTTTAAAATGACCTTATTTTCCAGATATCAACCGGTAACGCGTTATTTAAAAATTGTGTCAGTCATTATTTCTGACTGTTGTCGTTACTGTTTTGTTTTAGATATTCAATGTCAGCTTTGATGCGACAAGCCAGAAGTTTGGCACAATCAGACATTGCTTTGGCAAAGTCGGCAGGATCATCATTATTCTGGAATGATGACGTCAGTATGCATGAATGGTTTATTAACTCAGTTTCGCCGCCACCTTTTACCATGGCGATTTTGTATAACACTCCAAGTGATGCAAGTTTATTCTTCAAATCTATTTTGTAGAGAAACACATTTCCTGAAACATTGAATTCGAACGTTTTCGGTTGGGTGGAGTTATTGCTGAATGCCGTCTGAATATATCTGGAGAGCGTAACTCCAGGCGGTTGCAACCACTTATTGTAGTCATCAATAACCACTCTGCAATCATCTTCAGTATAGACCATTTTATATTTACCGGTTTCAGTGCTGGAAAAAACTTCCACCTTTACCAATGAATCGTCAGTAATTATCGGCGATGGTGTTTGCAAATCGAAATACTGCACTGTTTTGAATGGCTCATAAAACATGCAACCGCTTAGCGGCACGATAGCGACAAATAACAACGCAGCAATACCGTAATTTATCTTTTTCATGTTAAAACTCCGGATTAATTATTTTTCAGTGGCGGTATTTTCAACACCGCACCTGGTTTCATTTTGTTCTCTTCGTCTGCACCTAATTTATTTTCATCCATAATCATACGATAATATTTGGTCGTACCATAAAACTGTTTAGAGATTTTTGTTAATGTATCACCGGATTTGACAGTATAAAAGCGGATTTTCTGCATTTCTGATTGATATCCCTGATCGATGGTCGCAGGAGTTGCGACTACAGCGGGAGCGGGAACAGGGTTTTCTGTAACTTCCCGGACAGGTGGCGTTTCAACCTTTCTGGTAATAACTGTTGGTGCATTTGTTACGGGAGATTTCAAGACTGTCTTCTCGCCATCGTTATTGGGAATGTAACTTTTATTCTGGTTGATTCTTTCCATTTCTGCTTGTAAGCTTTTGTGCTGTTCTTTGAGGGTTGCAAAATTTTTATTGGTCATTTCATTGTCTGATTTAACCTTAGCCATTTCATCGTTTGCTCTTGCCTGTAACTGTTTAATATCAACTTCAAGTTGTTTTTGTTTCCCTTGAGCAATTACCAATTCCGCCTCATTTTTTTCTTTTTCCGCTAGAAGGATATTATTCTGCGTGTTCAATTGCAACATGTTTTTTTTGTTCTCATCAAAAAAGGCAAGTAATTTCTTTTTTTCTTCAAGAACCATTTGATATTTATTATCAATTACAGACAACTCATCCTGAAGCGTGGCGATATCCTCAGGGTCATTAAACTTACTCTTCATCTTAAGATAATATTTGTGTTTTGCGGTTGCAATCCATTTTTGCACATTCTGAGCCTCGCTGGAGTTCCGTGAAATACGGATAAATTCCTGATAATGGTAAATGGCATCGACCTGCAAGTCCATATTTTCATCGTAAATTGTCGCCAGCAGTAGATGAGTTTTACCGGAATCCGGACGAACCGCCAGATAACGTTTAAAGTATTTCACTGCTTCAACATAATTACCTTTTTCCTGTTCACTCCTGCCTTTTTTAAATAACGGATGAGTCCCCTCCCCGCCCTCAACAAAACCACATCCACCCGATAATATGAGCATTACCGTTGCTGCTGTAAATAAAAACACACATTTTTTAAACATCATCATTATTCCATTTTTAAAAGTACCGTAACCCGGCAGATTGATGAATCAACCGGTCAACTTCCATTAATTAAAATTGCCGCGCCGCAAATTGCCGCAGTTTCCACTCGCAGCACCCAACTTCCCAAGGTAAGCTGACGAAATTGCGCATGCCGCATCATATTTTTTTCCATATCAGAAAAACCGCCCTCTGGACCAACCAACCACGCCAAATCATTACAGCAGTCCAATCCTTCAGCTTTACAATTATCGTTTCCGCCCGGTTCGCCATAGTAGGCGCAATAATCTGATACCCTGATTTGTTCAATCGCCGCCCCCAACTTCATTGCGCAATTAATTTGCGGCAGAAACGGGTTTTTCGCCTGTTTACATCCCTCAACCAGCAAAGTCTGCCAGCGCTCCGGTGTATTTTCATGGTCAGGTAAAACAACTGAACGCTCACATAATAACGGAGTTACTGACCAGATTCCCAATTCTGCACACTGTTTAAGCAATTGGTCCATTTTCTGTTTTTTGGGCACCGCCATATAGAGATGAAGCCTTTTCACCGGATCCGGTAATCTATTTGCCGATTGGAGTATTAAACAATTTCCAGTAGTGATGAGAGCCTCACCAATTGTGCCGGCGCCATCAATCACATTAACGTGCTCACCCGGTCTTGCCCGCAATATTTTAAACAGATGCTGGTGTTCCCGCTCATCAATCTGCAGCGGCGTTCCAACGCATAATATTTTACTACAATAAAGACAATGCATGGTCATCGTTTGAGTATTTGTTAAAGTCGTGGCAAATCAACGCCGTATAATTTAAATATACAATAAACATTCCGCTCTGGTAAATTAATACGGTTTCACCAGTAATATCAAAACATAAAATACTACAGTTTGTCCCTTTAAGCAATATCAAATTATGATTTTGGCAACAATCTCCGGGCATATTCGATCGCCTCTGAATGCGAATTAATATCTCCAGCCAGTTGCAATTCACCTATTTCCCGGAGAATTTTACCCAAATCAGGTCCGGATTTATATCCTAATGCCATCAAATCTTTACCAGTCACAAGCGGCGCCGGCAATGCAGTACAACCCTCCGAAGCATACAATTTATCCAGCAGGCAGACAAAACAGTCAAACTTACGATGACAGGCAATGCAGTCAATCCGGTGTAATTCCAACTGCAACTTGAAATCCGGTTCAGACAACAGACGTTTAATTTTGGCAGGGCGCATGCGTTCAACCATGGCAAAACGCATATGATTTGCCACAGCATTCACAACCGAAGTAATTTCCGCACGGGAAAATTTGAGTCGGCGCAAACATGATTCAGCCAGTTTCGCGCTCTCTTCCTCATGGCAATAAAAATGGGCAATCCCGTCAGTCCCGAGTTCACGGGTATCAGGCTTACCGGCATCATGCAGCAGGATACTCCATCCCAATTCCACCGTAGGCAATGCAATATGCCTCAGCATCAACATGGTGTGTTCAAAGACATCGCCCTCCGGATGATATTCAGCCGGTTGCTCAACTCCGTGCAACAACGCCACTTCCGGAAGAATTATATCTAAAAGCCCAAGCGAGAACAATAGTCGGAATGCCTGCTCCGGCGCATTGCCGGCAAGCATCAAATTTAACTCATTTCTAATTCTTTCCGCTGACAATCTGCTCACGTTTTGTTTTAACTTGATAATTGCCGCCGTAGTCTCCGACTCCATTTGAAACCCGAATCTGACAGCAAATCTGACTGCCCGCAATATCCGTAAATAATCCTCGCAAAACCTGGATTCAGCGTCACCGATAGTACGAATAATGCCTTGAGATAAATCGTCCTGTCCGCCTACCCAATCAAAAACTTTATCATTAACCGGATCATAGAACATCCCGTTTATGGTAAAGTCCCGCCGTTGCGCATCAATTTGGGGCGAGTCCGTATAAGACACCTGTTCCGGGTGACGCCCGTCGTTATAGTTCCTTTCCTCTCTGAAAGTAGCCACTTCAAATGGCAACCCATCCTCGACAATAATAATAATTCCGAATTCAGCTCCAACCGGATGATGATGAGGGAACAACATCGCGACAACATCCGGTGTCGCTGATGTTGCAATGTCAATATCCTTCGAATTTTTTCCAAGCAGCATGTCACGAACAGCGCCACCGGCAAAATAGGCGGTAAAACCTGCCTCTTGCAATTTTCTTACCACGCCGGTGGCAATATCAAATTCGGTTGTCTTTAATAATTCCATAAATTAAATATCACTTTTTTTTCTCTTGCCGCTTGTTATGTAATAAAAGTTGTTTAAAATAAGTCATATTATAAAATATGTCAAACCGGACTATACGGCAAAATCCGGATTACATAAAGTTACATGGTAATGGAGCATAAGAATGCGAATAGCTTATTTCGGCGGAACCTTTGACCCGCCGCACTGCGGACACATTGAGTTGGCACGGCAAACCATAACGGCTGGCTATACCGACAAGGTCATATTTGCGCCGGCATTCAGTCCACCGCATAAACAATGCGAAGAAATATCATCGTTTGCAGACCGCATGGCAATGTTGCGCCTGGCTTTATCAGCAACTGGAGAACCGGCATTTGAAGCCTCTGATATTGAATTTAAAATCGGCAATTCACCTTCATATACCGTCGATATCATGGAGGAATTGAGCCGACTGTTTCCATCCGACCGGTTGCAGTTGCTCATTGGCAGTGACAGTTTGATGTTAATCCATTCCTGGCATCGCGCCAGTGAAATCATCAACCGCTGGGAAATTATCACCTATCCCAGAAAAAACGTCATCCCCGTTCCCGGTTCTATGCAACCGGCTGTGACAGCGAAACAGGAAGAAAAACTCCTTGCCAACATCATAAATCTGCCTTTTTTTGAAATATCATCGTCTGAAATCAGAAAAAAGATAGCAAAAAATGAAAATGTTGATAATATATTAGATATGACAGTTAAGCAATATATTATGGAACACCAGTTATATTTAAAATTACAGGAATAGATTAAGAATGGTTACAAAAATAAAAATTGACCCGGAACAACTGGCGCTCCTTTGTGCCGCCGCCGCCGATGACCGGAAAGCGGAAAATATTATCACACTTAAAGTCGCGGAACTATCTTCGATAGCGGACTATTTTGTGCTTTGCACCGCCAACTCGGAGCCACATCTTAAGGCAGTTGCAGATAAAATTGAAAAAAATGTAAAAGAAACATTGGGTGTATATCCAAAATCTGACGGAACTCCCGGCAGCCAGTGGATTCTTCTGGATTATGGTTGTGTCATTGTTCATGTTTTGACTCCGGAGTCCAGAGACCGTTACCGGTTGGAAAGCCTTTGGGGCGATGCCCCGGTTATTGAAGCAGTTAAAACCATAGAAAAATTATCCAGGAAAAAAACTGAATGATATGAAAAACGATTTCGACAATAGTAATTGGAATGAGTATCAGTGGGAAAAAGAGATAAGACGTGACGAAAAACGTATTAATCGCTATTTCCATGAACTGACTCATTGCATGGATATGCCCGATGAAGAAGATGTCATTATGAAAAAAATCATGGCATACTCCGACCTCGTTCCCAGCAAACCGCAATGGGATGGTTTCGACCCGGCGGAATTTAATGACGATGATGATGAATTTATATTCTGGAACAACGCCCGCTACAAAAACGGCGGAGAAGAACTTGCACAACTCGAAAAACTGGCAATGGAATGGAATATTATTTTCTGTGGACAACTGAAACCGGAACTGAATGAATCGGGCATGAGTATAATCTGTCTATTCGGCAAACTTATCTCCAGATACGTGGCGGCACTCAATACCGACGACGCCTGCGCCTTAAAAATAAGCCTGCTCAAACGCATGATGAATGACATCAATGAGCTCGTTGGCTCGTTGTCCGGCTTGTCCGCGCAACAAACAGAGCTGTCGCAAAGTATTAACGATGTCATCAACCATATCCAGTCAATACGTGAAAAAATATTTGACCAGCTAACCGAATTGAGAGATTAGGAATAACCTTTTACCCTCTAATGATTAATAAGTTTACGCCAGTAATTGCCACGATTTCGATGATATTGCTCCTCCTCGCAGGATGTGCTTCACCGCGCCCGGTGATTTACCCGAACAAACATTACAACGAAGTTGGCGAGGAGCAGGCTCAGAAAGATATCAACGAGGCAATACGACTCGCAGAAGCTAGAGGTCTGACAACCCATACCAACGATGCCAGTCAGGCCGCACACGCTGGAGTGGATAGCGGCGTAAGCGCGGGAACTTCCGTTGCCGCCGGTGCTGCCAGTGGTGGCATTGGCGCCGGGACTGCGGTTTCCGCCGCCGGCGCCGGTGTAACCGGATTCACCCGCTGGATGTTTAATCAGGGACAACCGGAACCGGTATTCCGCAATTTTGTCGATTCATGGCTGCGTGGCAAAGGCTATCAGGTAATCGGCTGGAAGTAATTTACCGAACCAATCAAGCTATTGTCGCGTTGCCGCGTATGAAGAAGCGTCTGCCTCAATCTCAAACAGCAAATCACCGCGGCAAACATCAGCATGAGATATCGCCAGCGGAAACCGTGGTATTTTATGTTGCGACAAATATTGCTCTAATAAAATCTGATCGTTAATATTTTTAAAATAGGCAATGCCACGGTATAAATTGCTCCATCCCATCCCGCGTGATTCAAGCAAAGCATGCACCACACTCATCGTTTTGTCTATCTGTTTTGCGGCATCGTCAAGATATTCAGTCTTCCCGTCCTGACTGATGCTGGCAGTACCGGAAATCATCAGATGACGGCAATGCGGAACGATGACTTCGACCGCGCGACTGAAGGTACTGTGATATTTTACCGGTGAATCCTGCATCGGCGATGCCACGGTCATGATTTTTATCTGGTCGTTTTTCGGCTTGATGGCAATTAAATTGCACAGCACAGCGGAACCGTCTTGATTAGCGGCCCCGATCCCGGTACTGGCTGGAACCAGTTTATCAAAAATTCCCCTGCTGCGATAAAAATCGGTACGGGCATCATTAAATTCCTTATACCAGTCAAGCAAATGGTCGAGAAAAAACCAGGTGCGGACAATATCATTAAATTTAAATCCGTTGGCATTCAAGATTGATTCAATCTTTTCCAAAACAGACCGGGTTTGTCCGCCGGGAGAAATATGCAAATTGTCCGCAGTGATGCCGCTCAAATTGCAGTAAACCGCATATTCATCTTCATAAACATATCCCAATGTTTCATTACGACATTCTACCGGACGTGGAGAAACCCCGGATAAAATGAATGCCTGCGTTGAATAGCTTGTGCCCCCGCGACAGCAATCGCCGCGCAACCAGGACGAACGCACCTCTGAAGAATTCCAGTTCAATGTCATGACATTGCCGGCGCCGGTAAAAACGAACTCGCTCAACAGGTGAGCTTTGCGCATTGCCATAACGTTTCTCAACTCAGCGCTTATTTCATACCAGTCATCACCCCTTAACGTGACGCAGGCTTCAGTCCGTGACGAAAAATTAATTTCCTTCAAAACGCATTCCACTGCATTGTCAACATTATCAATTACCATAACTATCCAATTAATTTATGATTTACGATTTACGGTTTACAGTTTCCGGTTTTACAATTTTTACCGGTATCGCCGGAGCTGCAACTACAACCTTTTCTTTTTTAGGTTTCTTTACCTGCACAGTCTTAACGTCTTTAGTGTTAGGATTATTGTTATCAGAACCTTTCTTTTGTTCATTTTCCGCCATTTTAACAGGATTATCAGTTTTCTTCTCCGTCATTTTTTCAGGTTCAGGTTCTTTTACATCAATATATGCTGTTGCAGAAAATATCAAATTATCTATTCCCGGGACAGCGCTGCCATCAGCCTTGACCGTCACCATAACCTTTTTTTTGTTGGGCGGAATAAAACCGTTTTTTAGTATAATTCCCTTCGGCGGATCAACAAGTTGAATAGAAACACCGGCATTAAATTCGGCAGAACGCTGAATTTCCACAGCCAGAGTCATCTCCCTGCCGCAAACAAGCTCATAGCGTCCCTGCTCCGGCGCCGGAGAAGTGATGAAAAACGGCGCATTATCATTGACCAATACCGTTGCCTCATCAGCGGTAACCAGATGCCGGTAAATAAATGCCTGCATCAAATCATCAGCAAATGTAACCGGACGTTTGACCTGAACGCCTTTAATTAACGCAGTCCCAATAAGTTCAGGAGTATAAATGCCTGAATGAAGCCGGTCAGTTGAGATAAGTGTAACGCGAATCTTACCGGTATTTTCCGGAATCACCCCGCCCCGCAACGCTAATCCGGATAAATTATCCTTCAATTGTAAACGGATTTCCCCCTTGAATTCGTCGTAACGTATTACATTAACTGTCATAATCGCCGCACCGCCGCAAGGGAGGAAAAGCGAAGACGGCGACACAACCAAGGCAAAATCAGGTGATGGAGCGCCAATCATCAACCGGTAGGCATATTCCTGACCGCCCTTGCTTTGGGTGTCATTAATCCGGATAGTATAAACACCGTCGGCCGGAATCACACAGGAAAATCCGGAATCCGCCTGATGGGTGATAAAACCTTCGCTGATGTCTTTTAAATCATCATTTTCTTTTAACACCGTCCCTTTATTATCGTAAAGGGCAATAATTGAATCAAGTGGAGAACCCAGTTTTCGAGCAGCAACGCGGACCGAAATAACCTGCCCTTTGACTGCCTCAAAGTAAAAATAATTCTTAATTCCCGGCTCCCTGATGCAACCATTGATTATGACCGGCAACGCAACTTTCTGTTTCTGTTCACGGGACTCGCAACTCTTTGCCGCAAATATTTCAGGCAAATTGTCAACGGCAAATGATTTCCGGTTGGAATCAATACCATGGTTAACAACTCCTGCTTTCCGCACTGTTGGAGCAGACATTCCCGGTTCAATGTTCATCGTGCCAGACGGTAGATTAACTCCGCGAATTTTTACCGTTACCGGATCTTCACTGCAACGCCCGCCCAATGGAAAAATATCTGTGATATAAGGCAATTCACCTATTCTGGCACGATAAATAAAATCTTCACGCCCGCGATAAATTGAATCACGGATAGTTAATATGTAATCGCCGTCAGCAGGAATCTTATAAAACAACACCGGATCCTGAGCAAATCGAAAATCATCAGCAAATGCAACTTCGCGCCCGTTGGCATCCGACAACGACAGACAAATTTTAAACCAGCCGGGAACCGCATCCGCCAGATACGGAATCAAGGCACGGGCAAACGCTTCCACCACCAGATTCTGTCCTTTCTTCGCCGCAAACTTATAACAATCCACGTCGCCGGGCATAATCTGCCCGTTAAGCGTTACCGGTAATGATGCTATGCGTGTTGCAACACCTGATTTATCATTTGGTTCAGTCTCAACCATCTCTTTCAACTGTCCGACATTGAAGATAAGTTTGTTTGAAATTCCACCATCGGTAATCAAAGCAATTTCATGATCGCCGGGAAGGATACCGTCTGGAATTTTAACTTTTATAGTAATGATTTCGCCGATTGCCATCTTCTGCCGGTTCGGCTTACGGTTCTCCGGTTCTTTCGAATCGATTACTTTTATTTCGATATTCTTATCATTAATGTAAGCGGATTTGGCTCCGTAAATAAATTGACCACCTATCTTGACCAAAAATTCGCTGCCGGGAGTCCCGCCGGCTGGATAAGCATAACCGATATGCGGCGGTTCTGCGACCAGAACACCAGTACATAAAAGCGCCGATAGCGCAATCAAATATTTCATCCCGGATACATTCATGTTTAAAACCTGAATATTAACGCACTGTCATTAATTATCATAACGTCATCCGCAAAGTCACGTTATTTAGTTTGCGGCAGACTTCCGGTCTTCATAATCTCCTTCAACACTCCGCCGGTTTCTTTTTCAGTAATTTCAGCCGATCCCATCGGCGACACCGCAAACTGTTTTCCCTCAGGATGCGGCAGTTTGGCATTAAGATCAATCCCCATCAACATATAAATGCTTGCAGTCAAGTCCCACGGATAAATCGGTCTTGATACCACATTCTCCCCACGCTCATCGGTCTTCCCGACAACTTTGCCCCCGACAAAACCTCCTCCGGCAATCAATGAAGAAAAAGCCTTGCCGTAATGTCCGCGCCCGCCATTCCATGGTGATTCCTGCTGCACTCGCGGCGTATGTCCAAACTCACTGCTGACCCAGACGATGGTACTGTCGAGCAGTTTCTTGTCGCTAAGATCCTCCAGCAACGCCGCCAACCCGCGGTCTAATTCCGGCAATTTTCTTCCCATTTCCCTGAAATGGTCTTTATGGGTATCCCAGCCGGAAGAGTTAATAACGACATACGGTACGCCGCGTTCTACCAGCCGGCGTGCCACCAGACAGGACTGTCCGAATGTGTTATTGCCATACTTTTCCCGCATTTCTTTCGTCTCTTGACTTAAATCAAAAGTCTTGCCGGCATCACCGAGAATAATTTTATAAGCCTGATCCTGGGACAGAGAAGCCGATTTTACTGTGGTGTCTGAATTCATCTCCGTGCCAAGACGGTCAAGTGAGCGTAATAGCTCCTTACGGTCATACTGCCGGTTCAGTGTAATCCGCTCAGAAACAATCCCTTCCACGGCGAATACCGGTCGCGCCGGATCACCGCCGGTAGAAAACGGTTTATACTTTGAACCCATAAATCCACACTCGGAAAAACGCCCCATCGGCCGCGTAACCACAATATAAGGCGGAAGCTCACCAGTATAGCCGCCGTTAAATCCTTTAAAGTAAGCCACCACGGCGCCAACACACGGGAACACCACCCCTTCAACCGGTTTACGTCCGGTCTGAACAAGATACGCCGCGGTTTCATGACCATTGTTGCCATGAGTCATTCCACGCAGTATGACATATTTATCCGCCTGTTTTGCCAGCAACGGCATCATCTGCCCGATTTGAATGCCTTCGACATTGGTGGGTATCGGTTTGTTATACGGTCCGCTGTAATCGGGACCGGCGCCGGGCTTCGGGTCAAAAGTATCAAGTTGCGATAAACCTCCTGCCAACCATATTTGAATGACTGCCTTGGCAGGCGCCTCTTTTTCCGTGCTTTCCACTGCTGCAGCGCTGAGGCATCCGCAAACAAAACCGCCAAACAGAATATATCTCATCTGTAACATTATCTCACGTCTGCAATTACTATTAATCATTGGAATCTCTAAATAAAATTAATGTTTTAATGTGAATTCTTTCGTATTGATAAGCGCCCATGCCAAATCACACCATGCTTCGTTAGGTTTACGTTCCGGACTGCCCACGTAACCGAGGGCAATAGCCCGCTCATTTTCTGTTGGAAACCGTGACAAAATCAACAAATATAATTCAGTAACCAAACCTGACCCTTTTTGCGTATTAAGTAATTTACGCAATACCGGACTGTTTTCAATTTTACGTTGTATATTGCTGGAATTCAGCAAATACTGCGCCTGCAATGTCGTCGGTAAGTTATTCCGCTCTGACTCATAAGAGGTATTCCGCGGCGGTCGCCCGAATAACTCCAGAAATGGCGATTCAATACTGCCGTCGGCAACAGTAATCGCTCTGTTCCCATTAGGTAGAAACGTAAAAGGCTCAGGAATATTGCTGGTATATGTCTCGGAAGTGCCAGTTATCTGACAAATAGCGTCAATTAACACCTCTGCATCGATACGGCGAATGCAATAATGCGAAAATCCGGAATCATCACCGCGGTTAAACTGATTACATATTGATGACCGTTGATAGGTACCGGAATTTAATATCAAACGGTAAATATGTTTTATATCAAATTTATTTTTTACCAGTTCCTGCTCCAGATAAACCAGCAATTCCTTGCTCCACGGCACACTTTTACTGGAATTGATGTTCTCACGCTCAGGCACAATCCAACGCCCGGTCAGACGATACCAGACCCGGTTAACTGCATTCTTCGCAAACCAGGGATTATCCGGTGACGTCAACCACCGGGCAAACACCATCCGCGGATCTCGTTCCAAGGAAATATTTGTCCCGAAACCGTCGAGCGGTACAGGTTTAACCACTTTACCGTTCGCCGGATCGGTTAATTTCCCTTGTTCGTTGAAATATACTATTTCCTCTTTCCACTCATCGGTGTTCTTATAACCAATTTTGGCGAAAAATGCCGCCATTTCCATTATCTGGGAATCGGAAAACTCTCCGTTGGTAAGATTCACTCCCATAAAAACCTGCGCCACATTGGCGGCAATGTCGCGTGGATTCCGTCCCTGAAACGCACGGTAATAATTAACCGGCGGAACATGAAAATTACTGCCGCTGGCAGTCAACAACTGCTGAACAAATTGGTCATAAGGGGTATTTTTCAGCATATTCTGCCGCACCCACCGGTCATAAGCCTGCGCCGCCTGCGGCCACAAATTACTCGGAAACTCAGCTTTTATCCGTAATAAATCACCCCAGCGCAACGCCTGATAATCTGCAAAATCGTTACTGGCAAGAACTCGATCAATGAGTTTAGACCGTTTGTCCGGCGTACTGTCTTGCAAAAATTTCCTCACCTCTTCCGGTGGTGGCAATGTCCCCGCCGCATCCAAATATACCCGACGGACAAAAACTTCATCGGAACAGAGTACAGATGGTGGCAATCGTTTCGCTTTTAAACTTTCAACCACAATGCTGTCAATCCGGTTGTTGATTTTGAGCCGGTCATACCAGACCGATTCCTCGCCATCTCCCCCGCGACAGAATGTGATAGACATAACCAGCAATAAACCGGTCAGCAACGGTTTCAGATAATCAGTATTATTTGCTAGTCTCATCAAGAATAATATTCCCGGGAAATTGAAAATTATGAATTGATAACAGTAGTGCCATAAAAAAGTTCAGCACTTAGCTACTCAATAAGATACAGAATAATCTAGCACAACTCAAAGCTAATGCAATATTATCCCTGACTCAATAATATTGAATTGATTGTATAACCTGTAAATTTAATTTATAACTTTAAAAAGTTGTTAACTTTATCAATATTTGGTTATTTCACATTATTAATTTCAGATTATCAAGAATGTATTATTGAAATATATTTCGAAAAACAAAGAGGTAAAATGGTGGAGCTGAGGGGAGTCGAACCCCTGGCCTATACGTTGCGAACGTATCGCTCTAGCCAACTGAGCTACAGCCCCGCAGAATTGTGACGTTACTAATAGTATTTTATTAAAAAAAATCAAGTGTTCTTTTGAAAATTCTGCAGTATAAATTACATTAAGAGGGTGTATATTATGACACGGCATTAAATAGGCGTCAACTGAACTAACTTGCATTGTCGCACTACAACAGCGCGGACAGTCCCCATGCAGGAATAAAGAGATAAATGACAGAAGATAATAGACCTGACGAACTGGAAAGCACCGAAGACGCGGACGAAACAATTGATGTGCTGGATGAAGACAGCGCTCCAGTTGTTGATACGGTTGACGATGTCTCGGATTCGCTCAGGATTTACTTCCGGCAGATCTCCGCAATTCCCATGCTCACGCCGGAAAGACAGAGAGACGTTGCCGACGCTATCGAAAAATCAGTCCAGACATTCCGGGAAAAACTCTATCTGCTCGGCTTCGTCATGATTGAACACCTGAAACTGGTAACTGATTTCGACGTGGAAACGATAGAAGACAACTTTATACCGTCAGCGCTGAAAGATGGCAAGGTTAAAAAATTGATGTCCGCCCTGCCCGTATGGAGTCGTGATATGTTTGAACATTTTACCAAATTCAAAACTGCCTTTGAAAATGGTGATAAGAATCTGAATAAACTGCGAATTGGCTCAGTTGCCATCATGCTGCGTTATCCTGTTGTTTACGACCTGCTTGACGAATGGCGCGATGTTGTACTGGAATATATCAAATTAGCCAATCCGAAACTCTGCGAACCGGCCAAAGCCGGCAAAAATGATATACCAGAAGATAAACATTCATTTCTCGAAAATAAATTAATGATGAGTCTGGATGAATTTTTCAAATTGCTGCCGGAACTGGAAAAGGCACGGGAGAAAGTTCAAACCACCCGTCAATCCATGTTGGAAGGCAACTTAAGACTGGTAGTCAGTATCGCCCACCGCTACCGCAACCGCGGTATGCCGTTTATAGATTTGATTCAAGAAGGCAATATGGGATTGATGCGGGCGCTGGAGAAATTTGACTTCAAGCTCGGTCATAAATTCAGCACCTACGCGTCCTGGTGGATTAAACAGAATATCACGCGGGCGATTGCGGAACAGTCCAGAGTAATCCGCATTCCGGTGCACATGGTCAAAACGATTGTAACCATCAATAATGCGGAACAGCGTTTCATTCAAGAACACGGTAGAGAACCGTCAACAGATGAGCTCGCGATGATTATGGAATTGCCGTCATCCCGGGTAAGCGCTATCCAAAAAATGGCACGTCAGTCAATTTCGCTGCAGGCGCCAATCGGCAATAGTGAAGACGGTTCACTTATGGAAGATATCCTCGCTGATATTGAATCTGAAGACCCGGTACAAAATATAGCGCGGAAAGTAGTGCGGGAAAAATTGCATGAACTGCTGGGTACGCTCTCAGAACGTGAACAACAAATTATTATCATGCGGTTCGGGTTAATGGGATTCAAAACTATGACCCTGATTGAAGTAAGTCAGCATTTCAACCTGACTCGCGAACGCATTCGCCAGTTGGAAATCAAAATCATCGAGAAATTACGCTCTCCGGCCAAACTAAAATTCTTCGACGGATACTTTCACACCCATTGACCGCGACAAAGGCTATGAGTTTGCCGTAACATTAAAGTTATACCAATTCGGTCATATTGATAGAAGCCTCGTTTGATCTTTGGCGCCTATTATAATCTACAAGGTTTAGATGATGCCGACGGCATCAAACGTTTATAATCTGTAGATATTCGCGGTAAATCAACATTCCACACAAGCGATACAAAATCTGAATGACTGGCAATAAAAAAGACCGGAGTTTTTATGCTCCGGTCCGATAACGTAACAGAATTAATTATTCCTGTACTTTAACCTTAGCGCCACTTGCGGTGGTTTGGGCTTTGTTACAGATATCCTCAACAACTTTGGTAGACATGCTGATAATGTCGCCGAAACAACTATTGCCGCTATCGATTTTTGCCTGTTCCACGATGCAAAGCCAGTAGATAATGAACATTTTTTCGGCATATTCTTTTTTGTTCATTTTGGCAACAGGTTTGACACGGAGCGCATCAATATCACCGCGGAATTTATCAAGGTTATTGAAAAATTCATTATTGATGATGTTTCTGATTTCTTCATCAATTTTTCCTGTGATATGAGAGGCCAATGCTTTGCCGAGATTTTTATCTTTGATGATGTCTTTATTCTTCAAAACTTCATCGACACCAGATTCAAAAATCTTCTGCAATGCTACGAGATGTTCGGTTTCCACTTCTGTCATCATTTCTGCGACATAAAGCTCAATCTGAGATTTGGCAACTTCAGTAACTCGCGGCACGAGAGCCTGGACACTTTCCATGGTACGATCGGCGAGTTGTTTTGCGCCCGGCTTCATCTGATCTTTAATCTGCCGTGCAAAATTCGGGATTGACTCTTTAATTTTGGTATTCAGAGCAATAGCCAAATTGGTCGGGGTCGCCAATTCTTTGATTTTTACATTAATAAAAATGGTATAGCCGGCGAGAATAATTATTACTATCAGATAGAAAGCCAGAGCCTTGTTCAGGGAAGAGGCGAAGCTTTTTTCTTCCCGTGCGACGGAATCGTAAAGTTTTTCAATTTTATCATTGATGCTCATGATTATTTTCCTCCCTTAGTATCAATTGCTACTGCTGCCACGGCACCTTTTTGTGCGTTCAAATGGTATATCCACAATTCGAGGAAAGACTCTAACAAGAGATTTTCCACCTCGCCTTGATGCAGTTTTTTAATAGTGGCATACTCGGGAGTATCAGAATATTTTCTGAAGCTTTCATCAAGGAGCATCAGTTTATCCTTGGCTTCACCAAGTCGTTTATCTAAAATATTGGTAAGCTCTTCAATAAAGTGTGTATTAACTTCATTAAAAGCTTTTTCCAATTCAGTAGAGGTTAGTTCAGGATGTTTGGCCAGGATGCCTTTCTCAATTTTAGTGAGGGCATTGGACAAACGATAGAGGACTTTATTCCTGATATCTGTCTGCAGGAAAGCTTCAATTTCCTGAGCAGACTTGAAGACATCCTCTTTAATTTTGGGTAAACTGGATTCAAAAGAGGCAAACAACTCTTTTTTGAATTCGGGAATAAAGACTTCTTGAAAATCTTTACCGATGGCACGAAGTTCAGGACTGCGGGTAATAATGGTAGAGTTTTTGGAAATTTCTTCAAGCAGCAACTGCGAGTTGTAATTTCTGACGAAATCAACCAGGCTGATAACAAAAACCGCCATAACAAGAATTATCAGCACCATGCCAAAGATACTGACATAGAACTGTTTTTTCTTGATCTGGTCGATCCGGTTGATGGTTTTTTCGATGACATCCAGCTTTTTCTCGAAGTCGTCATTTTTGACGTCTGGAGACGGCATTGTTTTGGTCACGTCTTCTGCCATTTTTCACCCTTTCTCATTACATTAATGATTTAGATTCCCTCTGTGGCACCCTCTGCCACAGAGACCGACAAAAATAACACTGAGAGCTACTCTAGCACAGCAACCGTAAATAGCAAAAAAATTTTATTCCGGCTCAATGCCTGAAACTCTCATGTTGAAGCGCGATAACCAAATGGTACGCGGGGTGGGACTCGAACCCACATGTCTAAGACACTGGAACCTAAATCCAGCGCGTCTGCCAATTTCGCCACCCGCGCTTCAACACCTTAACTCGAACATACGGAAAGACAATAATGCAACAAAATTAAAAAGCAAACAAAAAAAAAATTTTTTATTACTTTTGTGTTTAATTAAACACAAAAAACACAAAAATATAATAGAACAACAACAAACATGCCAATTTTAACGCATCAATCGCGAACTATTTTTAAAATTGTTACATTTTCGACCGGGACATCCTGGTGACCATTGCGGGAACCGGTTTTTACCGCCTTGATTTTTTCAACCGTCTCCATGCCTTCGGTCACTTCACCAAAGACGCAATAGCCGAAATGTTGAG
The DNA here is from genome assembly GCA_964392985.1 of uncultured Victivallaceae bacterium. GTDB lineage: Bacteria > Verrucomicrobiota > Lentisphaeria > Victivallales > Victivallaceae > CAYMSF01. The sequence goes on from CAYMSF010000015.1 coordinate 53,494, forward strand.
GAGTGGGAGCACGAAAATCCAGAAAATCATTATCAACAACATTGATAAAAAACTGACTGGTGGCGCTATCGGGAATATTGGTACGGGCCATGGCAACCGTGCCGCGTTTATTACTGATCTGATTCATGGCCTCATTCTTGATCGATTCTCTAGTCTTCTTCTGTACAAAGTTGGAGTCAAATCCTCCGCCCTGCACCATGAAATTGCTGATAACACGATGAAAAATGGTATTATCATAATGACCGTCATCGACATATTGTAGAAAATTTTTCACTGTCTCAGGAGCTTCCTGTGTGAAAAGTTTCAATTTGATGTCGCCCAGTGATGTTTTGATGGTAACCATAATGCTCCTTGTTAAGTTTTTATTACAAAGTCCACTTTGTAATATTTATTATTATCTTTTTAATGCGTTCTGTACTAACATAACACAAAGTTTCTCAAAAGAAATGCCGGCCTGGAGCGCGGCTTTCGGTACCAGACTGCTGGAGGTAAATCCCGGCAGACTATTCCCCTCAAGCACAAATAATTTATCGTCAGGCGTAACAAAAATATCAACGCGGAGAATATCTCTGGCGCCCGATGCACGATAAAACTCCAAGGCAATTTGCTGTGCTTGATGTTGTAGCGGCACACTGACATTTACGGGTGGGCAGAAATATTTCGTTTCGCCTTGCGAATGAGTGTATTTAGCATCATAGTCATAAAATTTCCCGGGTACTTGAATTTCGATTACCGGCAAAGATCGACCATTGATGATACCGGCGGTCGTTTCAATACCTTTAATGAATTTTTCTACCAGCAATGTATTATCGTATTGAAATGCTTCATCAAGTGCAGAATCCCACTTATCCAGAGTATCGACAATAACAATGCCGACGGTTGAACCCTCTTTCGGTGGTTTTACCACGACTGGACAGGAAAGATTGTCAGGAAATTTTCTATTATCTTTGGTAACTACCGACCAGGGTGAGGTTGGAATTTTATGCTCTTCCATCAGTTGTTTGCTCTTTATCTTGTCAATAATTATTGCACTGGCACAACTACCGCTGCCGACGAAACGCAAGCCGGCATCTTCCAATGCACGTTGAATTTCACCATTTTCACCAAAACCGCCATGTAAAACGGGAAATACAACATCGGCATCACGCATTTCCTGAGTGATGCTGGTATCGCTGACATCAATTTCAGTAACTTCGTATCCGGCGGTGCGCAATGCTCTGGCAACACCGGCGCCGGATTCAAGCGATACTGCGCGCTCGCTACTGGTACCCCCCTTCAAAACAGCAATTCTGGGTCTTTTTATGGCTTTGTTCATCATATCAAGAGTAGCAGAATTGGCAAAACAAACTTCAGGAGATAAATAAAACCCGGTCTTCTCCGCGACCAGTTGGCGCACTTTGCAGGTAAGATCAACAAAATCTGCCTCCGACGCATGATCAGTATTGATAAAGTAATTGGCATGTTGCTGGCTGACGATAATTTTACCGGATTTCATCTCTTTGCCGCCCGCCTGATCAATAAGCCGTCCAGCAGGGTCAATCGGTGAAACATTTCTAAAAACACAACCGCAGGAACGGCCTCTGGGTTCATTCGCCCGGCGGGTTTTCAATTCGCCACTTATTTTTTGCAACTCCTGATTTCGCTCAACTTCAGGCAAGGCGAAAATTGCGCCGGTCAAAATAACATTTGGGGGAATTGAAGAATTACGATATTGCCACTGGATATCGCTACCGGCTGCCGACCATGGGTTACCCTCAAGATCAAAACCGCAGAGTTCAATGGTAACATCACCAATGGCAATATTATGGGCGCTGGCATTCATGACAAGAGCTCCGCCGACGGTACCAGGGATACCGCTCAATGGCGCAATGCCGCCAAATCCTTTTTTTGCACAGGAATTAACCAGATCGGACAATCGAACTCCGGAGCCGGCAGTAACATGTTTTCGCCCTATCTTGATTCTAACAAAATCATTTTGGCACAAACGTATAACCAGGCCAGGGAAAGCAGCATCCATGCCAGCCAGGTTTGTTCCTCCTCCGATTGTCAGGACGGGAATTCCGCGTTTATGACAATAATGCAACAGATGCACCAGCGAAATGTCATCGGTAGGTTCAGCCAAAACCGGTATTTCACCACCGACACCGAGTGATGTTACCTCGTGCCAACTAACGTCATATTTGATGGGCAATAAGGGAAACGCTTGTTCAAATTCATCGTTGTTCCGTAGCGGATTCATTATTGCATTCCTTTAATTTGTTCTATTTAATTTATGATTTTAATTACAAAAAAGTGTCATGTTATAAAGTTTTATAAATATACTCCATAAAGTTGTTAAATATTAACACCACAACTATAATTTTCCGTGAAGATTCGCAATGGTTGTTAGTTGCGGGAAAATATTGGATAGTGCATAATTACTTTTTCTGATAAACATCTTCTGGATTGAACACACGTTCTCCGACAATTTCTAATTCACCGGATGAAGTCAGTCTGCGGAAAAAACATGTTTTATATCCTTCGTGACAGGCGGCGCCGCCAATTTGGTCGACCTTAAAAATCACGGTATCGTCATCACAATCGATGAGTATTTCCTTGACTTTTTGTACATTGCCTGAAGACTCGCCCTTTTTCCATAGTTTCTGGCGGGAGCGCGACCAGTAGGTGGCATTTCCGGTTTTCAGTGTTTCGCTCCAGGCAAGCTCATTAATATAAGCCAACATCAATACTTCGCCAGTCTGCCAATCTTGAGCAATAGCTGGAATCAGACCGTCACCTTTGGCAAAATCCAATTTATTCATTCTATGTTTATCCTTGTTTGAATCAACGGTTACAGCATACATAAAAAATAACAGAAACAATAATATCACCGATACTCATCTTTTTCATGTCTGGAATCGGTTTTTTTTAAAAAAAAGTGACGATGTTCAAGCATAAGAACATAATCGCAGAAAAACGTCAAATAATTCAATCGCGGCAATACAGTCAATTATTGGAGTGGCGGGAATGAATTTATATGTATATTCGGCGCTGTCAAGTTTGAATTTTAAAACAGATTGCTAATATCTTTTTCAGTATACCAGTATGTTTTCCCTGGTATCAATAGCGCACAAATGGTCTTAGGAGCTGTCCCAAAATAACCTTTACATCTTCATGATTCTCCCGGACGCCTTTGTGTTTGCCGGCATTTAAAGTACCTAAAGCCCTGGTCGCCTTTGGCGCCGCCTCCGGCGGCTTGACAAGCAAGCAGGGATGCTTGCAGTACTCTTTGGCAATCCACAAAATCATCCCGGGATATTTCGCGAAACCTGTAAAGTTTATTTCTTAACAACTCCTTAATCCAAAACCGGATAGAAATTCTGTCATCCTGTCTTTAAATTTTCGCTCATTATTATGGAGTATGTTACCGTTGCGCTGTCAGTTTTCAACCGTAATCTTTTTATTATTGCCATCAGTTTTAGCCGTGGCATCATCTTCTTCAACGCGTTCCTGCGCTACCTGGTGTCCGGCATCGTCTTTCATTTCAGTGTCATTTTCAGTTTTATCATTTTTTATTTTACTGTTAGACTCCACCCATTCCTTGTCGGCATCAGCCTTATCTTTGAGATATTTTTCTTTCATCTGCCGCTGTTCGTCCGTGGAAAGATTGCCTTGGTTTAGTTTTGCCTGTTCTTTCTGCCGCTTTTTATCCAGTTGATCTTTCGAGGTTTTTATTTTTTCCCAGTCATTTGAATTTATTTCCGAATTATTTCTCGTCGTATTTTTGTTTGCGGAGTCACCGACAACCACGCCGGCGCCGGAATTTTTACTTATTGCCGGTCTCATAGAAAAATCAAGTTTATTCGCGTTGCCCTGATAACCTTGACTGTCTCTGCCAGTACGGCTTTCAAAAACTTTATCAGATTGACTTTTGGTTCTGGAATACAGATTGTAAAAAGGAGAAAATACAATTAACACAATCAGCAGAAAAGTTATTTTAAATTCAGGGCAATGATATCCGATATTATTTTTTATAATATTCATTATTATATCCCCGCTTTATAGTTATTCCGTGCAAAATATTTTAAGTAGTGTAGACCTTACCAAATTTAAACGCAACAGGATTGATAATATTGTTGAATAATCCGGATATTGCAGCCAATCTTGAAATAACGGCATGTATAATGAATCAATTTATAAAATTGATAATCTGCCTGAACCTTAATAAATTGAAACAGAAAAATTACTGTTGAAGTACATTAACAAGTAATCATATCCATAAAACCGGCAAGGAATCAACGCTTGCTACGGGATGCAGGGGTAAAAAAGTCAGATGAACCACAACTTGGACATTTATGGACCTTCTCCGCGAGTTTTTCGTAGTCTTCCCTGGTCAACTTGTCGGCATTTTTAATTTCCGGCAGGGGAAATACATAGGAACAGCGCCGGCACTTTACTGCAGGCACTGATGCTCCCCCGCATCGGGTACATTTTGCGCCTTCCAAATTCTTTTCCTGTCTCTCGCCAACATTACCGCACTTTTTACAAATCATTGTGATAGACGCGGGTGAGACCAAAACCGGCGGCGGCTCATCATTCTCATAAAAGACATAATATCCAAGAATACCGGCAAAGACAGAAACAAGTATTACCATTATAGAGAGGACAACAATCTTCAACTGCATGCTCGTCAAAGAACGCAAAGCGTCAATCAAACTACCTACTTCAGCAAGTTGAGAGGTAAGCTTTCTACCGCCGCGACGATTAAAAATCGGCATTTTGCTCAAACGTTTTTCCAGGAAAGAAGAGGAAACTGTCAGCTGTGCAGTTTTAAGCATATCCGCAACCGTTTCTTCGGCTTCGGGTGTTTCTTCGCCCTCAATTCTCGCCACCCTGCCTATTCCGGTCTTCTGGGCAACACGAACTTGATTTTCACGGCAACGGGAATAGTCAATCAAGGTGGCGAAAACTTCTTCAAGTTCAGCTTCATTGGGACGTAATTGAGGGTCTTTGTCCAGCATGGCCAAAACCGTATCAGACATGAATGGAGAAATATTGCGGTCAATATCGTGCAGTGAAGGCGGCATCAAATTTACTTGACGGAACATCCCGACTGACGGGCGTTCAGAATCAAAAGGATTATCACCGGTCAAACCTTGATAAAGGCAGATACCCAAACTGTAAATATCACTCTTCGATGAGAGTTCAGCTTGCAACGTAAGGTATTCCGGAGAAACATATGCCGAGGTACTCCATATTTCAGTGTTTAAAGGAGTGCTGTCATGATTCCGCGGGGCTACGACACCAAAATCACCCAGTTTATACCCGCCCTTGCCTTTTAATATATTCCCGGGTTTTACGTCCAGGTGTAAAATACTGTTATCGCGGAAAGTTCTTATTGCGATGACGATATCATGTCCGATCTGCGCAGCTTCAAGTTCAGTCAGCCGCCGCCGTTTCAACATGGTCTGCAAATCGCCTTCCGGGGCAAATTCCTCAATCAGATACACGCGGTCGAGAAATTTACCAATATCAAAAATCTTTAAAACATACGGTGAGTTAAAAGTACTGATTTTTTGTGCGGCGCTGACAAAATAGTTGACGAGAAGTTCATCGGCGAACATTTCGCGCATCAACTTCATAACATACTTTTTATCTTTAGTTTCAAGGTCTGCGACTAAAAACGATGTGGAATGCCCGCTGTAACCGATGAGTTTTTCAATGCGATACTTATCCTGCACCACCATCTGTTCTTTGACCAGCTCAAAATCTTTACGATGCAATGCAGAAATGCCGAGGAATGTTTTTAACTTGGCAACAAGGTGTGCCTCTTTGACGGGCTTTACCAGATAGTCGTTGGCTCCGGCATTCAGACCGTTCAATATATCCCCTTCTTCATCGAGGGCGGAGACAATAATTATCGGTACAGAAATCCCTTTGGAATGCAACCGTATTTCCTTGCATGCCTGCAAACCGTCCATACCAGGCATGTCAACGTCAAGAATAAGCAAATCGGCTGATTTACTGAGAAATGCGTCCACCGCCTCTTTGCCATCGTTGCACAATATGACTTCATGCCCGAGCGAAACCAGCATGTTTTCATACGATTTTCTAACGATTAAACTATCATCTGCGACTAATATCCGAGCCATGATTATGCCCCATCATTAATTATTACGACAGCATACCCAATTAGAATACTCCGGAGTAATCCAATATTCAAATAAAATTTATAAATCGTTAATGATAATCTTAATTTTAAAAAATCCACTGTTCAAATTACCAGAGGTGACACTACAGGCTATTCCACCTTATTTTCATGATGCGCTTTGTAGTAGTCAGCAAGTTTCTGATCATCATGGACAATATGCGCTGCAAACCATTGTTCAACCCAGTCGCCGGCATTTTCTGCAAACTCGCTTATATCCGGAGCTGTCTTCAGCTTTTCCGACATTTCCTCCAGCTTAGCGCGGAAATCGTCATGCCGGTCGACATGTTCTTGATAATCCGGATAATCAATTGAACGCATAAAAAACTCCTCAGCATCAAAATGCTCGACGGAGTAGTCTATAATCTGGGAGAAAAATTCATTTATCTCGGACAATAAAATATTATCAAGCATACAAAGATCAACAAATTCATCAATAAGTGCGTGATAGTGGGCATGCTGACTATCCAAGGCAACTATGCCTATTTCAGGCCATTTATTCTCAGTTTTTTTCATATAATCATCCTTAAATTGTCAGGCAATTGTAAAACTTTTAACTTACCAGCTACCACTAAATTCAACAACTTCAAAAGATATTATAACATAAATAATAAAAAAAACAACCTGAAAAATTAATTATGCCATGGTACGGTATGATTCTACAGGAAAATTGGTATGACTGCATCAATTTAATGTTTATGTTCAAAAATTGAATTAAGTTCAAGTGACAATGACCGCAGTTTTGAGACATTTTGTAAAGCAAGTGACTGTTTACACTTCATCGCTGAAATAATAATTTCATGCAGGATGGTGATTTTTTTGACATAAACAGCATATTCCGGACTGTTTTTATCGGCGACCGGCTTGACGCGCTGGGTCATGAAATATTCTGTTACCGTTGCTTGAATATTCCCGGCATGTTTGTCCTTAGTGTTTATCCATCTGACCAGTTGATTATAGTCAATGATCTTTTCGTTTTGAATACGGACAATTTCATTAATAGATTTTTCAATTGTAACAATATCTTCTTGAATCGCATCCAAACGCATACCATCGTCATAAATACCACAAGGTACCTGACAATGGGCAAACATTGCAATACCGGCAAACAGCATCATTACGGTCACAACAATTTTCTTAAACATGATACCCCCATCTTTCAGTTGTTTACAACGTGATACATTTTATAGCGAAATACTGCTCAAAATACCTGTATTACGACCGGCGGATTATTTATTTTTTAAAAATACTTATTAACCAACTCCGCCAATGCAGTCTGACCGAAAGGTTTGGCAATATAATCATTGCACCCTGCGGCAATGGCGGCATCTCTTTCGCCGGCAAGCGCGTAGGCGGTCTGCGCGATAATAATGACTTTCTTATTGAATTTCCTGATTTCCCGCGTTGCATCATAGCCATTCATACCCGGCATTTTAATATCCATAAGTATCAAATCAATATCGGAATGATTACGGCTGAGTTGTACGGCATCAATGCCGTTGGCGGCCCGCAGCATTTCCCTGCAGTAATTTTTTGTTGCTATTGAAACCAGCATTTCCGAGGTTTCATCGTCATCGGCAATTAATATCTTCAATTTTTTATCATCATTGATTGTACCATTGGCAGTAACCGTGTCATCGCACTCGTCATGGTCTTCACGTTCAACATTGTAAGGAATGGTAAAAAAGAATGTCGTCCCCTTGCCTTCTTCACTTTCCAGCCATATCCTGCCCCCGAGCATTTCAACGAAAGCTTTGGAAATAGACAATCCCAATCCAGATCCCTCAAAAACTCTGGTATCGCCAATGTCCGCCTGAACGAAGCGGTCAAAAACGGCTTCCTGCCGGTCAGCCGGAATACCAATCCCGGTATCTTTAACATAAAATTCCAAATACTGGTCTTTTTTAACATAACCGAACTTAATTGAACCGCCGTTGGTGAATTTAATAGCATTTTTAACCAGATTAGTCAAAATTCCATAAATTTTTTCCCGGTCAGTTATTATTACCGCAGCTTTTTTAGGCAGTCCTGCCTTGAATGAAATCTGTAATCCCTTCTCTTCAGCCTCCATTTTGAAAAAGGCATAAATGTAATCAAGCTGCTCATTGACATTCGTCATGTCAAGGGATAAATCCATTTGGCCCGATTCAACTTTAGAGATATTGATGATATCGTTAATCGTGTTCAGCATGCGGTCGCCGCTCTTTTCGATGATGCTGATATACTCCTGCTGTTGTTCTCCGGATAATCTCTGTTCTTTAAGCAGTGCGGCAAACCCGAGAATGCCATTCATCGGTGTCCTGATTTCATGGCTCATATTGGCAAGGAACGCTGACTTCAACCGGTCACTTTCTTCCGCTTTTTCTTTAGCACGAACCAGTTCAATTTCTGCATTTTTAAATGAAGTGATGTCTTCCACCGTTACAACTACATGCCTGCGGTTATTGATTAACACCGGTTCAATATTGACATTCAACCAGAACTGGCGCTCACGGCCGTTCAGCAAAACGGAATACTGTATTTCAACACCGTGAATGAATATGCCAGATTCCAATACTTGAATAATGCCTTTGCGCAATTTACAGTCAGCGCATGCTGAAGATAATCCGCAACCATTTTTTGCCTCAAAACTGTTGATACAACCCAATCCGCAACCGCAACAATGTTGAACAATCTGATCATGTTCCCTTGAAAAAATCCGCGATGCTTCTGCATTGGCATTCAATATCATGGTTTTGTCATCCATCAGAAGCATGCCAACCGGTGTTGAAGCAAATATCGCTCTCATATTTTCCTGCTCGGTACGGATTAACAAATCGTCCCGCTTGCGATGCTCAAGATTCATCAATATCTGAGCAAAGACCATCAGCAATTGCTGTTCGTTGTCAGAAAAGTGATAATGATGTTTCACGGAATCAAAGCCGATAAATCCCTCACATTCGTTATTTTCCCAAATCGGTACCGTCATCAGACTCTTTATGCCTTGCGGTTCCAACACCTCTCGCAATCCACCAGGCGGCAAAGCAAGCACATCTGGAATAGTAACCGGTTGCCCGCGGCGATGCGCGACAACCCAATCTGCCATGATCGAGAGCGGCACTGCCTGCAATTCATTAATCTGCGGTGCGATACCTTCAGCACACCATTCTACGGTATTGCAGCAAGTTTGTCGTTCAAAGTCATAGGTAAAAACATAAACCCGGTCAACATCAAAGAATTGAGCCAGTTCACCCAGTGAAGTCTGAATTACAGATTCAATATTCTCCAGCGGCACATTAATATATTTTGAGGAAATATCAACCATCAACCGCTGCAAACGATACTGGAATTGCAGTTTTTCTTCTGCCAGCTTGCGTTCCGTGATATCAATATATGTTCCCAGTACACCACTGATTTCCCCTTTAGCATTGTAAAGTGGCAACTTACTGGTCAAGAGTGTAATAATTTTACCATCTGGAGTTTTCTGTGGTTCTTCGACAAGAAGCTTTGGACAACCGCTTTCGATGACTTGAACGTCATCGCTCCGGTAAGAATCGGCAAATTCACGCCAAGGCATCTGAAAATCATCTTTCCCGATAATATCATTCGGAGTAGCAAATCCTGCATCCCGGGCGAACATTGAATTGCAACCAAGGAAAACAAGATTCTTGTCTTTCCAAAAAACCCGGATGGTGATTGCATCCATAATACCTTCGATAAACTGCTTTGATTCACGCAACGCCTCCTCTGCCAGTTTGCGTTCGGTGATGTCATAAAATATAACCAGATGACCAACCTCTTCCCAACCCGAAATAGAAGCGGCTCTGACTAATACAGTTTTACTGGAGCCATTTTTGCATTTTACCGTTAGTTCAAGCGGGTTGAATTCGTTACCTGACTGTTTTGCGTCTTCATATCTTTTCTGCCACGCATCAATTACCCATTGACGATATTCATGGTCAGGATAAGCTTTGACCCGCCATTGATCAAGAGATGTAATATCATCCTGATTGTAACCGAACGTTTTAGTGAACGCCGGATTCAGGGATGTAACGTGCTGGTGTCGATCATTCAAAGCCATCGGTACTGGAGACGCATTGATAATTGCACGCAGTCTCGCTTCGTTTTCTGCAACCGCTTTATTCTGTGAGCGAATACTCTTGTCAGTGCGTAACAAAAGCACATAGATAAAAGTCATAAGAATTACAAAAAGTAATGCCCCGGCAGTTATACCTATCGTCAGCAGTCGCGCTAACAAGATATTAGCTTCTGAGATATCAATCATAACCAACAGTCGTCCGACTTCATTGCCGAATATGTCCAGCAACGGCAATGTACCGGTCCGCCATGACTTCCCGGCAAAGGTTATATATTCTTCGCTGTCAATATAATCCCCGGCGGCACATTCTATTCGAGACAAAAAAACATCGGGCAAACGCCCTTGTGATGCATAACTTATAACTTTGTTTTTAAGGCGGTCCCAGCCTGGCTCACGCCCGAGGAGGCGCATTCCATCCTCCCAATACTTACGATTAAGCTTTTCCTTGTTGACGATTACAGCAATATGGCTTTGGGCGCAGGGATGAAGCGACTTAATTACATCCTCTAACTCACCACCAAACTCTATATATCCTGCAAGTTTGCCATCATCCAACACCGGATATACAGTGCGAAAGTCTACACCTAGTTTTCCTGACTCGATACCGCTGATACCGATTCCGGTCTGTTCAGTTTTCTTGATCGTTGCGCGTTCACTCTTGCCCACATATTTATTAGATTCGTGAAGACGGAGTATACAGTTACGGTTCTTGTCAAAAAAGGAAAAATGTGAACATAACCCGTCACGGCGCATCTTCGCGAATACTGGCTGCCATACCGCCAGCAAAGAGCGGGCATCTCCATTCATTATAGATTTTTTTACGCCGGGATTGGCGGCAATAATCTGAGCGGCGATGTTCAACCCGACAGACTCTCGTTCCAAAGTCGCTTGTAAATCTTTGGCGACCTCCTCCATTTCATCGTCAATAGTTTTATCTAATTGCTGTCGATGCTGCTGCCACAAAAGTACTACCGCCCCGGTGATTAGCAGTAGAATAATAACCGTAATAGAAGGTAGAACACGACGGATAAGTGGCTTGGGAGATCTGTTGCTTTTACGAGCTACAGTAAGCACGGCAGTAACACTGGCAAGCAATATCCACAACAGACAGAGCGAAAGTGATGCTCTGGTCGCCACCCCCCAATTCCAGATATCGGCATTTACACCTATGCATAATACTGCGCAAACGAAGCCGGTATCAGGGTTGATAATCGGCACCAGCGCCGAAACTACCGTTCTATTGCGAAATATTACCGTATCTTCGACGCTGGCAATTTTACCAGCGAATACACGACGATAAACTGACAATGTTTTGTCGTCGTTTTTTCCTGTCAAAGGGGTGCAATCATAACCTTTTTGCTCATTGTCAATTAAAATAAACTCTTCATTGTCAAACGGTTTAGCTTGTAACGCAGAAGAACTTTTCGCGGCTATCAGTAGATAAACTTGAGAGAATCTTGAACTGGTAGAACGAACAGTGGCAAGTTGTCTCCTAAGCTGTTGGCAAACAGATATATTATGACTGGCTACGGTTCCCGTAACTGATTGTATCTGCTGAGTATTTATTGTACGCGCCACCATTCTGGCCTGTTGAAGCAATACGACTCTGTCCGCCGTGTCCGCCCTTACAACAATCCACCAGGACAACAGTATTCCAATTGCGATTACAATAAGATAAACCGCAACCAGACTGGTTTTATTCTGCACAAAAAAAAGTAACTTATCTTTTATTGCCATAGCTGCACCACACCGTTCTCAATAACGGATTATAACGCCCCCAATTTGTATAGACGTTAGAGTCTTCTATCTGAACTGAAACTATTCGGGGTTTAAAATATCCATTAAAATCCAAGACTACCGGTAAATATAACCAGCCTTTCGTAATAGTCAATAAAAATACGCTTTTCTGTATTCCCTTGAGGATATTTCGAGAAAGTGTTTCCGCAAATGGGATTTCTTTCAACCACAAGGATTAATGCCCAGATAGAATAAAATTCATATTAAGTAATTTATAAATATCACATCGGAAAACGTCAATAATAATTAATTAAATGAAAAGAAATTACAATTCCCCTAACCTGATTATCGAGTTTTAAAAAAGTATCATACGGCTTGTAATTAATGATTTGATGCACTATATTATATCCTTGGAAAAAGGGTTGTACGATGTGAATGTTAATTTAAATTTTTAATTCTCTGCAAAATAATTAACCGCAAAAATCGACAACAATAAACAGCAAATATTGAATATATCCAGGCAACAACACCAAAGTAATTGGGATGACATTGTTACGAATTATTTTCATAAATTGTGGTTTTAACTATTAAGTCTATAAACAAGGGATATAAGGATGAAAATTTACATTTTTGTGGACATGGAAGGAATCAGCGGAATCAGCAACAGTTCATTTGTCGGCAATGAAAAAAACAATTACGGATTGGGTCAGAAATACTTGACGCAGGATATTAATGCCTGTGTGCGCGGTTGCTTTAAAGGCGGCGCTACTGAAGTTCTGGTCTGTGACGGTCATTCCACCGGACATAACATTATCTGGGAGGATCTGGATCCGCGTGCTGAGCTGATTCAAAGTCTGGGCGGTTACCGGGAGCGTTTTCCCGAAATCGAGGGTTCTGCCGGCTTGATTCTTCTCGGCTATCACGCGATGGCGGGAACGTTTCAAGGATTGCTTGAACACTCATACTGTTCGGCAGCGATTCAAAACATCTGGATGAACGGCAAAAAAGTCGGAGAATTCGCTTTGGATGCTTCAATAGCCGCGGACAAAGGCATTCCCACAATTATGACCTCAGGCGACGATAAACTTTGTGAAGAAGCTCGCGCATTTATACCTGAAGTAGTTACCTGCATGGTAAAAAAAGGTCTCGGTTGTCAAGCTGCCAGACTATTGTCACCGGTCAAGGCAAGAGAGTTGATTGAAAAGAAAGCGATGGAAGCGGTCAAAAAGTGCAAATCCATTAAACCGCCGAAAACAAAATTCCCGATAACATTGCGCGTGGAAAAAGTTGAACGCGGTACAGTACCGGTACGCGACGGAGTAAAGCTCGTTGACGGCAGAACGTTTGAAGCGGTCAGCCGGGTTTCAGTCGAAGAGGCCTTTGATAAGGTAATGCGCTGAAAATAATGCGTGAGTTTAATGAACTTATACGCTGAATAAGGTTAAAATACTTTAACAGTTTTAGTCTATAAATTATTAACGATGAGGGAAAAGATATGAGATTTAAGTTACTTGATTTATTACTGCCACGCGAGACCAAATTTTTTGATTACTTGAATCAATTGAGTGAACTTATTTTGCAGAGTAGCGTAGCGTTTCGTGATCTGGCGGTACAGATAGAGTCTTTGAGTGAAGATGAGATTAAAAAACGTCTGTTTGCGATACGTGATTTTGAGCAGAAAGGTGACGTACTCGAAGAAACGATTATTGAGGAACTCGGACGCTGTTTCATTACTCCGCTGGATCGTGAGGACATTCACACGCTCGCCATCAATATGTCCAAGTCTCTGGATATTCTTAATTGCATTTCCCGGAAAATGGAAATATACAAAATACAAAAAGTACCGATGAATGTCTGCCAGTTCGCGGATATAGCCACCAATATCGCCAAAATTCAATTCGACCTGATTCACGAATTGAGTAATCATAAACAGATGAAGAAAAAAGCGGAAATGATGCACAAACTTGAAAACCAGGCAGACACACTTTTCCATGTCTGCATGGCGGAACTGTTCGGCAGTGACGAAAAATATCAGACCATTGAGATGACCAAACTTAAAGAACTCTACGAATTGCTGGAGGCGCTTGTCGACAGTATTGATTATGTCGGTAAACTGGTACGTTGTATTAAAATGAAACACGGTTGAACCGGAGTAATTAATGATTTCCATTACCGCACTGGTTATTACGATTATTGTTGTGGCGCTGATTTTTGATTTCCTGAACGGATTTCATGATTCTGCCAACTCAATTGCCACCGTAGTGGTCACCCGGACATTGACGCCGTTTCAAGCGGTGCTTCTTGCCGGCGTGGCAAATTTTGTTGGTTATTTCACCTTTGGACATGCCATCGCAAAAATGGTCAGCAAAGGGATATTAAACCTGTCACTGGTGCCATCTACGGACATTCAACTGCTACTAATTCTGGCTGCCTTGCTCGGCGCCATCTTCTGGAATGTAATTACCTGGGTATTCGGCCTGCCGTCGTCCAGCAGTCATGCACTGATCGGCGGACTTATCGGCGCCGGTATCGCCGCCGCAGGTCCTAAAATCGTTATTCTCGGTACTGTGGCGATTAACTCAGGAAAACTTGAAGTAACCGGTATTCTGCCAATCATCGCCTTTATTTTTATTGCCCCGATGCTCGGTATGCTTGGCGGCGGTATTTTTACCATTCTTATTCTGAATATTTTCAAAAAATTGCCATATAGTCATTCCAGTAAACTGTTCAAATATCTGCAGTTAGTTTCCGCCTCCTGGTACAGTGTCGGTCATGGTACCAATGACGCGCAGAAAATGATGGGGGTAATATCTCTGGCAATGGTTTGCGGCGGTATGGCCCAAAGCATGGAAATACAAGGCTGGGTGGCGCTGTCATGTTACGCCGCCATCGGACTTGGGACGATGTTCGGCGGATGGAGAATTGTTAAAACCATGGGTACCGGCATCACCAAGATACGTGCCACTGAAGGTTTTTGTGCCGAATCATCGGCGGCGATAGTTCTGATGAGTACGGCCCATTTTGGTATTCCGGTTTCCACCACTCACGTTATCGCCGGTTCAATTATGGGCGTCGGTACAGTGGAACGGGGTAAAACCATTCGCTGGGTGACAGCACGCCGGATAGTATGGGCATGGGTACTGACCATTCCGCTGACCGCAATCTGTTCCGCGCTGGCATACTGGGCAATCTACCTGCTACATTTGCGTTAAACTGCAAATTTCACTGTGATACTGCCTGTCATCATTCCCACCGTTACGACGGCAATCGGCAACAGGATGAAATAACATTTTTTTTCAAAAAAAAGCTTGAAATGTTATTTGCCAGTGGCATTGTCTTTGTTCAAAGGTATTTTTATGTTGAGACTTTAATCTGAACTATTAGTTTAATTAAGGCGGAAGTTATGGATGAATCAACTGTGTCCACAACCAGTTCCTCCGACCAGGAAGTGCTGCTGTTTTCCGTCGGTGATGAATATGGGGCTTTGGAGCTGAACTCGATAGACCGGGTATTCAGAGCTGTAGCGCTGGTAAAGTTGCCGGATCTTCCTGAACATGTTGAGGGATTGTTGAACTTGAATGGTGATGCGCTTCCGGTAATTTCATTGCGAAACCGATTTGGTCTGCCGGCGCGGGAAATTGATCCTGATGATTTTTTGATTATTGTCCACCACGAATATAAACGGTTTGCAATCCGAAGTGAAACTACCCCGCAAATAAAACACACTTCCGGCAATTATAATGAAAATCTTGATAATTACAAAGTCTGCAGTGAAATATTACACCGAGTATTAAATATCGAAGGAAAACCGGTTCCTCTCTATAATCCGGAACAACTTCTACAGGAACTCAATTTAAAACTGGAATCTGACATTTAAACTGGGGCAATCATGTCTGAACGACTTAATGATGAAACCTATCAACAGATACTCCAAATTATCCAAAAATATCTTGGTGACGGCGTTGGCAATGTCAAGAAACAGGATATAATCAAAAGTATCGCTCTTGCAGCAGCACGGCTTAATATGGTTTCGTCAGAAACGTTAATTCACAGTGTCCTCACCGGCGATACGCGCGGTTTGGATTTGCTGGCAGAATACCTGACCATCGGCGAAAGTTATTTTTTCCGCCATAAAGAATCGCTTGATTTACTCATCTCCAAAATTATGCCGGAAATAATTGCAACCGCAGAAAAAGAGGGCAGAGATATTGCGGTGTGGTCAGCAGCATGCGCAAAAGGCGAAGAGCCATACTCTCTAGCTATTTTGTTCGATCAACTGATATTGCCACCGAAAATAAAAATTAAAATTTATGCCTCGGACATTAATCAATCATTTATAAAACAGGCGGAGATGGGTATTTATACAGAATGGGCATTCCGGGAGTTGCCGGATAGTTGTCGCAGTAAATATTTCCAACAAGTGGATAAATACAACTATGAATTACTACCGCGCATCCGTAAACGGGTGGAATTTTTCCGTTACAATTTATTGCATCCATTTAAACATCCGTTACACTGCCATAAGTTTGATCTGATTTTGTGCCGGAATGTTTTGATTTATTTCAATGAGAAGCAAATAGAAGTGGTTATGAATGAGTTTGATCAGTGCCTGACGGAGCATGGCTGGATACTGACTTCACCGGCAGAGGTTGGCGGAATCAGCCGCAAGACATTCAAAGCGGTAAATCTCTGCGGCAGCTTTTTTCTACGCCGTACCGCATTGGTTAAGCCGGCAACGATAGCATCCGCTACCCAGTCACGCCACAAACCCGTTTCCAAATCTGTTTCAGAAACGGCAAAAATCCCACTGGTAACTAAAAAAACCAAACCACACGAAACGGTTCCACCATTGCCGGAAATAAAAGAACCGGCGGTTAAAACTGATTATACGCCGAAAGAGTTACTGGAGTTGGCAGGAAAACGCGACAACAAAATCTCAAGCACGCTGGCGGCGGCAATTGCCCGGCTTTGTGCCGACCGGGGTATGCAGGCTGATGCCATCTATTGGAGTGAAGTAGCCATTAACAAGGATAAATTCAATCCTTCATATTATCACCTTCATGCACAAATAATGCAGGAATCCGGTGACACGACCGAGGCCTGCAAAGCATTGAATCAGGCACTGTTCATTGATCCGGAATATATTGGCGCCTATTTCAGCCTGGGGATGATTTATTTCAGTTCCGGCGATCATCGTAACGCCAATCGCAATTTTAAAAATGCAGAAAAATTACTGGCGAAACTACCGGAAAACACTGAAGTTCCAGACTGTGATGGATTAACCGCAGGGATGGTTACTAAACTTATCAATAATATTCTACGGAATCATGTTCCCGGAAAGGATAAAGCATGAAAAGTAAACAGGCGATATTGAATGAACGGGCGTTGAAACTGGCAGTGCCGCCGCCCCGTACTGACAGAGTAATTGAATACGAAATAATCACATTTTCAGCAGGCGGGGAAATTTACGGTATTGAGGAAAAGTATGTCAAGGAAGTTTGCAGAATAAGCAAGATAACTCCAGTGCCATGCACGCCGGAATGGCTTGCGGGTGTGATCAACCGGCATGGTCGTATTATCGGTCTGATTGATTTTAGAAAATTATTCAAAATACCTGCAGATAGTCCCCTCAGCCACACAATAATTGTTCAGATCGAGGATTTTGAGTTTGGCATAATGTCTGAAGTAATCAACGGGCAACGCACCATTTTTCAGGATGAACTGCAACCGATGGAAATGACAGAAATGCTGAATACTCCGCCGAAATGGCTTAAGGCAGTAACAAAAGACGGTCTGATTATTCTTGACTGTGACGCCATGCGCAATGATGAAAGCATTCAGGTCAACGATGTTTTGCGGAAGGAATAATTGCGACTGCATGGTAATACTATTTGTATTTTTACAAGTGTCAAATATATTGAAACAACAGTTAAATTTAAACTGCGGATAATATCCGGTAGTTTCATAAAAACGTCAGTAACAGGAGGATCCAGAATATGTGGTTTATTTCAAAAAGCATTAATCGCAAACTGATTTCATTGGTGCTCGCCGTCACGATTATTCCGCTGTTGTTGATTACGGTGATGAGCGTTTATAAAATTATCGATATGCGAAAGAAAAATGTTGCCGGCAAACTCGAAGCGCTCCGGGTGAATAAAGAGAAAGCAATTTCAGAATTGCTACTTAGCAATATTCACGATGCTAAAGTTTATGCCAGTCTGGTGCGGATTTCAACTTTTCTGGCTTTCATCAATTCACCGGACCCGGTAAAAAAAGCTGAAGCGGAAAAAGCGGAAGGTTCCATTCGGGAATATCTTACCGTAAACATTAATGAAACCTCGCCTGGGGCGATAATATATTCAGCAGAAAAGAACGCTCCGGCACTGGTTATCGGCAGTAAAATCAAAGGCAAAGAAAAAGAGATAGCCGCTGATTTTACTAATTCCAGGCTGGAACTTTTCTGCAAAAAAATTATTAAAAATGATAAGATACTGCTGTCAGATGTTTTTGAATATAGCCCGGTATCCGGACCGGCGATGTTTGTCGGCGCCCCCGTAAAAGAAAAAGGAAATATTGTCGGCGTTTTTTTGCTGATGGTAAATATAAGTCAAATTGATAACATCATGCTTGACGCCACCGGTTTGGACGAGAAAGGCGAAACGTTCATCGCCGGCGAAGATGGATATTTGCGCAGCAGTTGCCGACTACTGCAAAAAACTGGAAAAGCTACTATACTGAAGAATAAATTAAGTCCGGCATTTCTTCGCAATGCATTCAATAGTGAGGCAAGTGAGAATACCGAAGAGATGCTGGATTCACACGGCAATCCGGCTATAGTAAGCTACAAGCGTATCGACATGAAAATCTACGGCGCAGAGTTTGAATGGGCAATCTTTGCTGAACACGATTTAGGTGAATTGATGGCGCCTGTGGTTAAACTGGTATGGAACATTGTGTTAACCAGTTTGCTGTGCGGTTTTATAGCATGTTTATTCGGTTTTCTCGTTGCCCGTTCGATTTCCAGACCATTAAGTGTTATGAGCGCAAAGATGTTCAAACTCTCTTCCGGCGATTTAACGGTAAGCGAAGAAACGGTACGGAGCAGTGATGAGTTAGGTGTGTTAATCGGTTCATTTAACCGGATGCTAAAAGCGCTAAAAGATCAAACCAAAAAAGTTCACGAAACGACGATCGCGCTGGCAAGTTCAATCTCTCAAATCAGCGCCGCGGTATCAGAACTGGCGGCAAATTCTGCTGAAACATCCACTTCGGTGACAGAAATTTCCACCACGATGGAGGAAGTCAAGCAAACCACCCATGTTGCTTCAGATAAAGCTACTTATGTTTCGGACAGCGCGGTACAGGTGCGTGAGGTTTCCGTTGAAGGAGAAAAAGCAACGCGTGAAGCCGTCAGCGGCATGAACAGAATCAAGGACGAAATGAGCTCGCTGGCGGAAAGCATTGTCAAGCTCAGCGGTCAGACTCAGCGCATTGGCGAAATCATTAATACTGTCGGCGATCTGGCGGAACAATCCAACCTGCTCGCTGTCAATGCCGCAATCGAAGCGGCAAAGGCCGGAGAGTTCGGCAAAGGCTTCGCGGTAGTGGCACAGGAAATCAAATCACTGGCGGATCAATCCAAGACTTCAACCCGTCAAGTTGCTACTATCCTGAATGAAATTCAACAGGCAACCAGCAGTGCCGTCATGGCCACGGAACGCGGTAGCAAAGCGGTTGAATCCGGCGTAAAATTATCAGAAACAGCAGGCGAATCCATCACGGCGTTATCGGCCAGCATTGCTGAATCTGCCGATGCAACAACTCAGATTGCCGCTTCAGGTCATCAGCAACTCATTGGTATTGACCAGTTGTCAACCGCACTGGATAGTATTCGCGAAGCGACACAACAGAATCTTCATGGTATTAAGCAACTTGAAGAAGCCGCGTCCGGCATGAAGAGTCTGAGCGAAAAACTCAAATCGGTTTCAGAATTATTTAAAGCATAATTGAAAAGTGCAGCAGCAAGTAATTTAAGCGCAACATGATTGCATTAGCTTGCTGACTGCAACAGCAACATTCCGGAAATATACCGATATGGACGAAAAAGAACTGTTAAAACGATTACAGCAGGCGTTTAAGGAAGAAGCCAGTGAACGCTTGTTGTCGATGGACAGTCAATTGTCAGTATTGGAATTGAATCACTCACCGCAGGAATTTCAAGACGCGCTTGAAACAATTTTCCGCGATGCCCACAGCCTTAAAGGAGCGGCGCGTTCGGTCGGATTGCCTAACGTTGAACCATTTTTTCAGGCTGCAGAAGATGTATTTGGCGGCTTAAAGAAAAAAACGGTCCATTTTTCTCCGGAAATTGTTCACCTGCTGCAACATTCGATTGAAGTTATTGAACAATACCTTTCAGCCCCGGATAACGCTCAACTGGCATCACAACTGAACAATTTTGCACGGAAGATAAAACTCTACTTTAGTGAAAATCAAAATGCTCTTGCGCCTGAACCGGCAGTTGACAATCAGGCAAATGAGTTAGAAAGCGCCCTGGATGAAGCCAATCCAGCAGCGGCTGAAAATATCGCCACGCCACCAGTCGTTCAGGATGAACATGAGGATTTAGATAATTCAAAGATTGTTGAACGCTCCAAACACGCCGCCGGGTTTATGCGCATCAACAAAGATAAACTCGACATGCTGCTTCAACAGTCTGATGAATTAATCGGTTTGAAACAATTATTCCCTGACCGTCTGGAAAAGATAAAAGAACTCCAGCACGATTTACAGAACGCCGGACAATTATATGAAGCATTAAAAAGCTCATTGCATACCCTGCGACGTCAAATGGAATCAAACGGTATCTGGACAATGGAGTTTAACAACTTGCTCAATCTCTGCCGGCGAATTGAAAATACTGCTGAAAATATTGGCGGCAACATTGACCATTTGGAGAATCAAGTTGGGATAATGTCAAACCAGTTTGCCGATGATGTACGCAACTCTGCCAAAATGGTGGATGGCTTCAGGGATAAACTGAAGGTGATTGCCATGATGCCGTTCGCATCACTTACCGGCAGTTTCCCCCGCATGATGCGTGAACTGGCAGCGGAGATTGGACGGGAATTTGAATTTGTCATGACTAACGGTGATATAGAGATTGACCGCAGAGTGCTTGATGAACTGCGCGACCCGTTGATTCATCTGCTGCGCAATGCCGCAGATCATGGTATCGAATCACGCGAAAACCGTATTGCCGCCGGCAAAAAACCAACTGGAAAAATTGAGTTGAATATCGGCATCGCCGCAGATAAAAAGATTGAAATAAGCGTTAAGGATGACGGTGGCGGAATCAACGTTGCAAGTATTCGCCGGAAACTGATTGAGGAAATGCAGATGCCGGAAAGCATTGTGGCTGAAATGACGGAAGAAAAAGTAGTCAACCATATTTTCAATTCCGGTTTTTCCACCAGCCGCATCATCACCACTGTTTCCGGGCGTGGACTCGGGATGGCAATCGTCAGAGAAAAAGTTGAAGCGTTGGGGGGGGCAATTCGGATAGAAAATTCACCTGGGCAAGGTTCATGTTTTATTCTCAGTCTGCCGGCGGCGCTTTCTTCACAACGCGGCATCCTGTTCATGGCGGGAGGACGAATTTTTGCAATTCCCGCAAATGGAATTGAATCTTTGGCCAGGATAAAAAAAACCGATATCCAGACGACAAAGGGCACACCATCAATTAATTTGCATGGTGAGATTCTGCCGGTCTTTGATCTGGCAGCAATACTGGGATTGTCCAGCACTCTACCCCCCGAAGCAAAATTGACTGTAATTATCCTGTCGCTGTCAGGTGTCAAAGCCGGATTTATTGTCGAAAATGTGTTAAGGGAACGCGAAATGCTGGTAAAACCGCTCGGTTCGTTGATGCCGGGAGTACATAATGTCAGTGGCATAACGGTAACCAGCAGCGGACAAATTGTGCCGGTGTTGAATTCGCGAGAACTTATTCATAATGCCATGAGTGGTTCCGGCACACTGACACTTCATCATGCAACCGATGACGTGGCAAAGCCAATCATTATGATTGCTGAAGATTCCATCACCTCTCGGACATTGCTGACAAACATTTTAGCGTCAGCCGGCTATCAAGTGGAAACTGCCGTTGACGGGGAATCAGCCTGGGAACAGTTACAAAAGAACAAAGTTGATCTGCTGGTTTCTGATATTGAGATGCCGCGAATGGATGGGTTTGCCTTGACTGAGAAAGTCAGAAACCATCCGTTGCTGGCAGCATTACCGGTAGTACTGGTAACCTCACTATCGAAACCGGAAGACCGTGAACGCGGCATCGAACTCGGCGCAAATGCATACATAACTAAAGGGGATTTCAGTCAGACCCATCTCCTCGATACAATAGAAAGGTTGCTATAAAACATGACCGAGAAAAAAGTAATCCGTTTACTGATTGTTGACGACTCCTTCACCGCACGTGAAGCATTGTGCGGCATTTTTTCAAAATCTCAGAATATTGTTGTCGCCGGGATTGCCTGCAACGGCAGGGAAGCTGTTGAGATGGCAAAAAAAATACGACCGGATATAATTACCATGGACATACAGATGCCCGGATTAAACGGCTATGAGAGCACCGAAGAGATTCTCTCCATCATGCCGGTCCCGATTGTCATTGTTTCAACATTTTATAACAATTATGACACGGTATTCCGTGCCATGGAAGTCGGGGCAGTTGCCGCAGTCGAAAAACCCGGTTTCGTTAAAGATCCGGCTTTCAGCAGAAAGGCTGCCCAACTGATTGCCACCGTGCGTAACATGTCCGAGGTCAAAGTCATCCGCCACAACAAAAACCGGTTAATGCCGTCGGGAAAAATTAGCGAAACGATAAAAACTACCGCCGTACCGCAAATCGCCGCAATCGGAATATCTACCGGCGGTCCGCCACTACTGGCAAAAATTCTTGAGCACCTGCCGGCAAATCTGCCTTTCCCATTATGCATCATTCAGCATATCGCCAGCGGCTTTACTGAATCGCTGGCAGAGTGGTTGCAGGAATACAGCAAAATGCCGGTAAGCATAATTAAAACTGGCGATAATGCATTACCCGGTAATGTTTATATTGCTCCGGGCGGGCAAATTACCAACTTTATTCAAAAAGGTATTTTTGTTGTCAATCCGACGAGAGAACCGGAACAACCGGCGCCATCTGTCAATGTTTTTTTTGATTCCATGAATAAATTTTATGGCAGCGCCTGTATTGCAATTCTGATGACAGGAATGGGCAGAGATGGCGCAATGGCACTTAAACGCCTTAGAGATGCCGATGCACAAACTATTATTCAAGACAAAGCATCATCGGCTATTTATGGTATGCCCGGCGAAGCGTTGAAAATCAATGCAGCAAAATATATCATGACACCGGAAGAAATTGTAACTTATCTCAGTTCATTTGCCGGCAGGCAGCAATAGATAACACCGTTCCTTGACGGATTGTATGCTTTGGTTTCGCCAACCTGAATTTTCAAGTTGTTTGTTGCCAGTTTTTTTAATTCAGGATTTGCATTTTTAGAAAGAATGGTTATTTTATTTTGTTTATTTGACGAGCGAGTGTAGCTCAGTGGTAGAGCCTCACGTTGCCAACGTGATTGTCGCCGGTT
>CAYMSF010000016.1:0-62802 GCA_964392985.1 uncultured Victivallaceae bacterium
TAGTGGCCCGTTTTGACCCGCCCCTGGGTGGCCCGTTTTAACCCGCCCCGTGACATTTAAATAATTTTTCTCTTTTTCTCAGTTTGTCAGACAAGATTTTCCGGAGTCAAAGTGAATTTTTCTTAGAACCACATACAACAAAAGTTATTTGGAGTATGCACAAAGTAGTTTATATCTTCACTCATGCTTCTAATAAATTATCATTGTATTACGACATTGAATTAAAGGAAAAGCTTTCTGATGAAACAACCGGTGGGCAACCAATTCCTACAACAACAATAATTACCGACGACAAAATTTTCATTCCAATCATTAATGAGTTAACATCTTATTTTGACATTAAGGAAAAGGAAGGAACAAAAGAATTTTATGTGAGGTATGATATAATCACTGACTTTGGGAACTAAAAATTGAATACATTTTTATTGAATTATCACTAATTCCTGATTTCTATTCTGAATATTTTAATCTTTAATTTAATCAATAAACAGCCAATTTTACTAGCCTTATGACACACTTTTCGAAACTACAAAAAGAGAAATAGCGCTTGTTTTTGAAATTGTTGTCGTTTATTTTGGTCTGCATATAATATGAATTCCAGACTGAATAGAACGAGGGGTGTAGCTAAAACCACTTACTGATGGTAGACTTGTTAGTTTAGGTGTGGTTAGTTTAGGTGTGGTTAGTTTAGGTGTGGTTGGTTTAGGTGTGGTTGGTTTTTGCTTACTCATAATTTGTTCCATTCTTTAAGTAAAATTTTCTTGACACAAATTGAAATACTACACACTACAAATTTAAACAGATTTTTTTTAAAAGCAAGCATTAATCGAAAAATTTAAAAAATGCTGCACTTTTTACTCCTTCAAACATTTCACATGCTATTTGATTATTATTTAATACCTTTTTTGCTTCTTCTTGCGGATAAGGTTCCGCATATATGACTTTCTTAATTCCCACCTCTGCAATCTTGTTTGCGCAAAGATTACATGGAAAGGTTGTAGTATATAATGTCGTATCATTATAGACAGAAGATGAATTTTTCAGTAAGTTCATTAAAGCATTTTCTTCGGCATGCAAAGACCTGCACATGTCCAACAGTCTTCCTGATGTAGGATCTTTAATATAATTTTTAATAACATTTATCCTGCATCTAGGACATGCCATTAATGATTTATTATGATTCTCATCTGATTCATCTTTATTGAATTTATGACCACACTTAGGACAGTATTTAATCTTAATAGAAATTTCTTTATATAACTTATCTCGAAAACATCCCTCTATTTCAACATCATTTATACAATCGTCAACCTGAGGAGGAACATTATTATGTCCCGACGAAACAATATATCCTTTCTGGTCAGTAACACGGGCAATAATCGCCCCAACTTTTCTTTTAATACAGTGAGAACGCATGCTTTCACAATACGCGGCCGTCATGAACACCTCGTCAACGGAAGGAGATGTACTAGGTTTTTTATTGTCAAGATGATCTTCAATTAGCTTTACGTATTTTTCTATAATTTTATTGTTTATATAAGTGTCTTTTTTTACCTTCGCAACGTTTACACTATTATTGACTATTATGTCTGAGAGATAGTTACAAGTTTTTACTTGCTGTCCAAAAGAAAAATCTTGTTCTGAATCAATATTATCAATTTCCTCGAAATTTTCATCATCAATAATCTTGGTCATCTTTTTTAATCGTTGCTTGCGCACTTCCTTTTCGGCATGAACTGAAAAAAGAAAAAAATTCGGGAATGATCTAAGAAATGCAACTTCTCCAGAGTTTCTTATCCCTGAAATGACAACACCTTTGGGATAATCATTTGGTTTAACATAGTAATTTTCGTCAATATACTTCATGCATGTATACGCCAATATGCTATCCCCAAATTGTGCTCTCATTGCATTTCCATATTTTTGTAATTCTGATATTGTATTTGAACTTTTTTTTCTAAATCTTTTTATTATTCCAGAAAGTTCGCAATGCAAGAATTTTCTTTTTCTTGCAATTCCCTCAGATAAGAATGAACATCCACTTCCTAGAGAGCCAGTAAACCCTAGAATAATTAAATCACCTCGTATATTCTGAAACTTACATTCTTTGTTTTTTTTAATATTTTGGTCTATTTTGGGTTCTAGCTTTGTCATGTCTCTTTTTCCATTCAATTTTATGTCTGGCTGAATTATCATAGGTTAGTAGCAAAAAATTCGTTAGTAGCTTATCGATAATTAATAAATGCTTATATATGCTTTTTGTCAAGTCATGATTGGGTATTAATACATTCCTGATACTCAAATACGAAACGTGAGTCAAGTTCTTGACATTCGAAAACCATTCCCAAATGCCTGTTAATTTAGCCAGTTCTAAATAATAGTCAATAAGTTCAATGGACCATTCTTTGACTTTTTTATATTTTTTCAGTTAGAGTTTTGACTAGCACTTGGGTTGACCCAATTAATAACTTCAGAATATATTCCTGGTTACAAACAAGTCTTAATCTGTCAATAAATACCTGAGTTGTTCGGATATATATTGGTTTTATTTCGCTATAAATCCTACTGCCAATATAGTTATATTAGTGAGGGTAGAATCATTTTTTTATGTTAGGTTTTTGTCACAATTATGAATGTCAAATTTTCAATTATTTTTAGAACTCATATTTATTCGATACCGGTGTTATATTAATTTTACAGTTTTGGGGTTTATTATCTTTCAGGTTCCAATACGCAATTTCTCCTCTTCAAAATACTCCCACACATGACTGGAAGACTAAACCCCAACCTTTTTCAAGACAGTACACGCTGTGCGACGATGCACTGGCGTGTGCCGTAATTTTTTAATTTGTTTGAATTTTATATTGTAATTTATTTTATTATGATTAAATTTAAAATTCCTACGTTGATATTTGCGATTATGAAGTGAATCATTAATAACTTTGTGGAAAGGACATAATGTATTGTTCAAGTTGCGGAGCGACGGTTGAAGATGCAATTACTGTGCTGAAACGTGCAAGAAGCCAAGTGGATGAAGGACGCTCAGACATTGATATAGCACTTCGTGAACTTGATGATGCTGAAACAAACATTCGTCGAGCGATTCGAGAACTTCCTGAAGAATAAGCCTTGTCCGTCTAACCTTAACTCGACTATAATGTCAAAAGTTCGACCAACTGTAGTACTTATGATAGAGCCGAATAGAGTCTAGAGACGGTAATAGAATCAATGTAAAGAGATATAGATTTTAAAATAAAATTTTATTTATGCTAAATTCTAAAGAAATGAACAATGAAACATTGGAAATTGCAAAAAGGCTTTTGGGCGGAGCCGCGCTGGAAACCTTTGAACATGGACACGCTAGCATTCTGCTTGAACATCGAAACCGGAATATCGGCAGTATGTTTTCTTCTGAATCCGCAGTTGAATATATTCAAATTTTATATCGTCTCCTGCTTTTTCGGCGGGAGCATGAACTTGAGCCTCTTTATGAAAATATTCTCAGTTCCGTAACGTCGGCAATAAAAAACGTTCGTGAACCTGGTGAAGAATATTCCCGCGAGGAATTTGACCGGCAGATAACACAGCTTCACAATTGGAATCTGATAGACAAGCGGTTGGAAAAGGAACGATTGAGAGGGTATAAAGATGTGCGTCGTGACCGTTACCGCTATCGCCTTGCCGATGAAATGATAGCGTTTCTGCACTGGCTTGAAGAACGGCTCCATTCGGATTTTATGCCCCGTCCGGATGATACTGAGAACTTGCTGGAGTTTGTGTTGTCCAGATTGCGCGACATAAATTCCGAATTTAATAAACTGTACAAAGCACAAGAAGAAAATTCCGGAGAAAACGCGGCAACATGCAGTTCAAACATTATTTTTTATCTTCACAATGCTGATGAAAACACTGGTAAAGTCAGCAATAAACTCAGTGTAATATCCACGGTTCTGTGTGAATTTCTGACGGAGAATTATGATTTTGAAAAGGCAAAAATCATAGTTTCTGAACTTGGAACGTATATGGAATCTTATTTGCGGCGCATATCAAGCCTGCGCCGCAAAATCAATATGGAACTGGAAAAACTCTCCTCAGAAAAAACGCTAAATCTGCTGGATGAGTGTGTGAAACTTTACGAAAAGCAACTAGGGAAAATCCCCTCTTTTCTGCGTCGCGGAGGATATGGAGATGCCCCAGTGCTGATTATTTCCAGGCTGCGGAATTATTATCAGCGGCAGGGGCAAATAGACCTTTTGTGCGGCAGGGTAAATGATGCGGCGATGAAGACCCTTGCTAAACTCAGCGCATATATCCGTGAAGTGGAACGCAAGAACAACCGCCTTGAATTTCTCAGCCGCCGAATTGAAGAGCTTGCTGCGCTACCGGCGGAAGCTGAACCATCAGATTTTCTTTTTAATCTTATCCGTCCGGCGCTCACACCGCTGGACCCTAATTACTGGGACAATAACCTCAAGGCAGAACCGTCGGTTCCCAGGCACGGGGAGCGACAGAAACGCCAACCGCCGCGCGTTCCGATAGAAAAGCGTAAGCATGATGGTGGAATACCGCAGACTCTGGAAGAGTCTAAACTTCAGGAACTTCAAAAATGGCTGGAGGAAAAATATCCTCAAATGACTCCAGAAGAGTGGCGGACTGTAGTTGGACCGGAATACAGCGGCATCGGAGATTTTTACTCATTAATGCAACTGGCGAAATACGGGATTCTCGGCGAGGGCAGATTATTAAGGAAAATCGGTTATGCGCTGAACCTAAAGAGAAACGGGGAAAGTTTTTTGATCGAGGATGAAAAATACAGTCTGGAGATTCCGGAGATATTTATAGAAAGGCGTGAAAAATGAACAAAGAATTTATCGGGCTTCTGGAACGGTACCAGGAAGATGTGCAGGCAGTGCTTAATATGCTGACGGAATCTGCATATTTTTATTGTAGCGACAAAGAGGATATTTTCTATTTTCTGCGACGCCATGAATCCGCCTTTGCTGATTTTTTCAAAAGTTGTTTTAACTGGGAACTCATCACCAACGACAAATGCGCCAGACTGTATAAAGACAAAATATACAATGACCGGCGCGAAACCAGGCTTATTCAGTTTCAGTTACGCGGGCGTGACGAATATATTGCATTTATGCTGTTGCTGGAGTTTTACGAGAAGCTTCTCGACCAGAATAACATGGCGGCGGGCGACCGCGAGAATCCGCATTTCAGATTTGGGGAATTTCTTGATTTTCAGCACCGGCGTTTTTGCGAGCTTTTTCCTGAACGCGAAGATGTAAAGGATGCTGAAAATGTCCGCAAAAAAATTCTGAGGGATCTGATGCCCAAACTCTGCGATTATCGTTTCCTGCGTGAGCTTGAACGACCTTCCGGCGAAAGAATAACTCCAGACCTCTACATCTACGAAGCACTGCCTGCGCTTTATTACTATAATTCCGCGGCTCTTGAACAAAGCATAAAAGAAATCAAACGGGAAATGAGCGAGGAAACAGACAGTTTGCCTGAAGCGGAAGTCCCGGACGGAGGAGACGTAAATGGCTAACAATAAAAGCACTTTCTACATTCAGCGCATTAAACTTGTCAACTTCCATAACATTTCCAATGTGACGATTCCGATTACGCCTAACGGTCATCTGTTTCTACTGGGAGACAACGGTTCTGGCAAAACAACCGTTCTTGACGCGATCCATTATGTCCTGACGGCAGGATTGGAGGTGGAGTTGAATGCGGCTGCCAGATTCGGAGGAAATAAGAAGGAGGGTCGACGGATTAACGAAGTCATATCCTGTTACAATGTTGACACCGGACACAAATATCAGGACGGGCGCGTCACATACGCAATATTGGAGTTGCAAAGCACAGGCGGAAATCCCGTAAGCATTGGAATGGGTCTGTCGCTGACCGATGTGAACGCACAGGTGATGAAATGGGGATTTATCGCCGATGTTCCAATTGATGAAATCCCGATACTGGGCAAAGACGAAAATGGATTGGATTACGCATTGCCTAGAGATGAGTTCAGGAATGCACTCGAAGCAAAAAACATGCATACCTACTACCGCTCCCCTGAAGCTTACTCCAATGCCCTTGCCAAGCGTTTTTTTCCGAATGCTGATCAGTACAGGGACTATTGTCATTTTTTGTTCATCTGCAAAGCATACAGAGAAATTTGCTCGCATGCCGGAAACAACTATCAATTGCTTTTCAAGCAGTTGTTACCCGATCCTGAAGTGGATATTTTTGAGAAGCTCCAGGTAAGCATGCGCAATCTTAACGAGTCGCAAAACGCGCTCCTTGGACTTGAGAAAAGGTATTATTATATTTGTGCAATCACCGCGCAATTGCATGAAATAGTCGAAGCAACAAGAAATAAAGTATTTTATTCGGCGATGTCCGAGCATATCGCCGAATACAAATCGGAAGAGGAATGCGTAATTATAACGCGCCGGATATCGGAATTTGATAAAAAGCGGAATGAAACAGAAGATAAACTTGCCGGCAAAAAACGAGAAAGGCAATCTCTTGAGCATCAGATGGAAAACTTGAAAAGTCAGGATGCGTCTGGTCTCCTCAGGCAGGAAAAACAGAATGCTGATGAACTTGAGTTGAAAAACAAACAAAAAAAACATTTGACGGAGCAATTTAACAATTTAAAAGCTGAACACGATAAAGAAACAGAGCGGTATGACGGGCTTCTTAAAGAACTCCGTTCAGAATGCGAAAAACTAGCGCTGAAGCTTACAACGGAGTCAGGCAAGCTTGCCGGACTGAATATCCGCGAAGTTTTGGAAGACCTCAACCGGGTAATTGAGCAGGGAAATCTCACATGCGATATTCCTCTGGTAAAACTTAACGGACTGTCAAGCCGGATAATCCGTGAAAAAATAGTTGCTGATGCAAAGTCTGAGCAGTTAAAAAAGCAACTGGAGACGGACAAGAAAGAATTCGAAGAACAAAAACAGTACCTGGACAATTTAAAAAGTTCCAAAGAGGCGGAGCCGGAAATTCCCGGTTACAGCATCTTGAAAAATAGCCTTGACAATGCCCAGCTTGACTGGACGCCGCTTTATCTGAAGCTGCATTGGCGGAGTGGCCTCGGAGAAAAGGAGAAAGGCGAAATTGAGGAATTTATCGGTGAACGCGTCCTTGCAACTGTAATTGCCCGTGACGATTCTTATACGATGGCAGAGATGCTGGTTTTTGAAGAATCAAACGGTCTGCGACTGGCGCAAAAGGAAATTCATGCGAAAGCAGTAAATCCGGCGACAATAGAATGGCTCAACCAGTTTTTTGATTCAGACAGAGACGGGAAATACTTGGACATCCTTGCCTTAGAGCTTGACGCGGAACTTCCTCCGGAGTTTGGGGAACGGCATGGCTGCGGTTTTGTATCCTTCCGTAGTTACTTGGCGCCGTTGTCCGGCGGGAAGGCAAGGCTTATCGGCGAAGATGCCAGAATAAAGGAACAACAGCGCTTGATCGCCGAAGCAGAAATAAATTTAAAAGAAATGCAAAAATGGCTCAAAAAAACCGAAGAAAACTTGAAGGCATTCAATACATCTGTTATGGCCCTAACACATTTTGACAAACGTTTTACAGATATGCTTGAAAAAATACGGGGCTTACGCGATTCAAGTATTGAACTCGACCGCGGGATTCAAAGCAGGGTTGGCAAAATTTTAATTGAACAAACGCAGCTTGACGAATTGCAGGGGAACATTTCAAAGCAGGATATTGCCCTGAAAGAGTTGCGCAAACAGATAGTACTGTCAAATATTCATGACCTTGAAACTCGATTGGCGGATCTGGGCGAACAGATTGCCCGGATTGATGGAGAAAACAGTAACCTTGATCAGCAGATAGGCGGCTTCATTAGCCAGATAAAGCGACTCCAGGAAGATTATTCCGGATTCCAGAAAAAAATAGAGGAACACAAAAATAAAAAACAGGATTTGCTGAACGAGTTGAAGGGGGAATATCAGTTTGTCGACCCGCAGGATGAAATCAAAAAGAGAATGTCAACGGAACACATACATACCGTGGAGACTGCGCAGTTGAAGGTGGAACATCAAAAAAATAATGTTATCATTGCACAAGCTACAATAGAATCCAAAATCCAAGAGATAGAAGGCAAGGACTTGGGGTTGCGTTTTGAAAAGGAACTTAATCAGGTTTTTGCTAGGGACAACCGTAACATCAGCGATATGGAAAGAACTTACAAAAGCAACCTTGATCAGCAGAAGCAGATAATTAACGAAGACAGCAGCAGAATGTTTAAGGAAATTGTAATGAGAGAGCTCCGTGAAGCGTTGCAGCGCCGGGTTTTCAAAGTGGAGGAGATGGCCCGTATAATAAATAGACGACTGGAAAAGCGAGAATTTGGAGAGAGCGTTTACAGCATTCATATAAAAGAGCTTCCCAAGTATGAACACCTTGTTAAAATGCTGAAAAATAGTTCTGTATATGACCAGGATGAGGCTGATGAACTGCGTTTCTTTTTTGAAACAAATTCCGTGGAAATACTCAATACCCCACCGGGGCGCATTCCTGATTTGCTCGACTACCGCAACTGGTATCAATACGATATTAAATTCGGAATGAAGGGAAGCGATGGAACAATTATTTCCAGCAGGATAAAAAGTGTCCGCTCTGGAGGAGAACAGGCCGTACCTAATTATCTGCTGATCATGATGATAGCGTATTTCCTCTTCGAACAGGACAAAATGTCCCCGGATTATATACGCATCAATTCGCTTCTTTTTGACGAGGCGTTTTATGGAATCGATGATCTTCGTCGCGAACAGCTTATGGGATTTGCCAGCGATCTTGGACTTCAGCTTTTTATTGCGTCCCCCAATCAGGACGGCGTCAAATCGGCAATCCCGGCTTCAACCACAATTTTCGTTCTGAAGGACAAGGATTATAACGTTCACTTCTATCCGTGCCACTGGAAAGAAAAATATGATATGCTGGATGATGAAATCGGCGGGAAACCCCATTTTGGAGAGGAACTTTCATGATTCAAAATTACCGGCAGATTTTAGAAAACATCCTGACCAGGCATCCCCGACTAATTAAACCATTGAAAAAAGTATGTGCCGCGGTGAATGCCGGGCAGCATACCGTCACAGTCGGCGAATGCAGGGAGTTTGATCGTACTTGCATGAATGAGCTGTTTCCGGGAGCAATTTCCCTGCGCGGAGACAAATTCATTTTGGATACTGAAAGTCTTAAGCGTCGAATACCTGGATTTGATTCATGGATTGAAGCCGCAACAACTCTGGCAGGCACAGATAAAATACCTAAAGTTGATTTATCTGTGGCAGTTGATGAAATCATTACCGGATTGAAATACAAATTTCCACGAATGGCATCTATTGAAGTTTTAAAACAGAATGTCAGGGAGTTGAAAAGCGACATTACCCGTGACGGCAGAGAGCCCGCAGTAAAGAGAATTTATGACGCCTTGAATGTGGTTAAATTTCTCAAAGGCAATGTACAACCTTATAGCGCATCGAAACTTGGGGCGGAATTCTGCGGCGGCAGCAAACTTCTTCGTAAGGGAACACGTTTGCGCTATTGGACCGCTTTATTGCTTGCCGCAGAACTTGGACTCGGTGAAACCGATGGGGAAGAATGCCTGAAGCGTTGCGGACTTCTAGAAAACTTGACTGCTTCCTTTCTGACCGTTTTCGGACCTTTCGTTTACTATTGCGATGACATGAGATTTGACTGGATCAAGCAGTTATATTTAAGAAACGAATCGGCCATGTTGTCAATGGACAATCTGCGGCAGATCAGCCGTATCACGTTTGAATGCCACGAACTGGAGAAAATAGTTCTTTGCGAGAATGAGTCCCCTTTCAATCAGTTGTTGCGGGAAAACACGGCATCCGTTTATACCGCTGGTTTTCCGAACAGCGCCGTGAAAAAATTTATTTCAATTCTGGAAGGTGAATTTGAGCTTATGCATTGGGGTGATACTGACCCTGAAGGCTTGGAGATTGCCGCTTTGCTAAATAACATCAAACCCGTGAAGCTTTACCGATGCCAAATTGAAGACTGCAAACGACTGCAACATGCATTGAAAGAGCTTGGTGCGAGGAAACATAAACGTGCCGTACAACTGCTGACTTCTTATAATTTCCCATTTAAAAAAGAACTGGAATTTACAATAAATAATGGCTGGCTGGAGCAAGAGGCGTGGATGCCTTTTGAATAGGAAAATTAAGCGAAAGGTTTTGACTTGAGCGAACTCGAAAAATTCAATGAATATTTTACAATAGACAGAGCGTTGACAAAGATGTGCGACCACCTGTCACCAAACTACACAACTGACTGGCAACAAATCCCGGGGGTGGAGTGAACGGTCATTAATAGCAGAAATGTTATTGATGACAGTTAAAAGCATAAGTTTTTTCCATTGGTCAGTTTAAGCAAGAACACGAATATAGTAATTGAAAGTGGCTTAATTGTGCTTATATTTTAATATTAAATGGTCAAATTATGAAAGGAAAATTATGAATACTTTGATTATAACGGGATGGGGATGGAAAGATTATGGATATGCCGAAGATATATTTGTACAGGCAGTAAGCAAAGCAATCATTAATCACTTGGTAATGCTCCCTTGACCAATCAATTTTTCAAAATGTGATTTTTATTTTACATTGAATTTTAGTGGCCTCTGCAAGTCGCGACTGGTTTGATTTTAAGCCTGTTTGGCATGTTCTGACACGTGGCTGAGACAATCGCAATTTAAACGCAGTTTCCATGCAAAATAACGAATTTAAGCTAAGGAGACCCCTATATGGATGGGCTTTTTCTGCATATAACAACGCATAATCGTGCTAATTTTTTAAGCTATTATAAAAAGTGCGATTGGACGCATAACACGGCAATGGCCATGTTATGCGACAAGCACCTTGGTACTGTGGAAAGCAGTATGAATTTATAACTGAGAAGTTTGCAAAATTTTCCGGCACAATATATATTACTGCTAATTGAGGGGCGATAGATTGCCTTGGACACAATGTACGAGATTTGCAATTGGATGCCTATATAACGTTCGCCTGTGGAGGCCACCGATACAATGAATGATCACATGAATGTGCACGAATCCAGTGAAGCAGATCCCCTAGGAAAGGACGACCGTGCTCGCTCCAATTTCGTCCGTGAGTTGGTACAACGCTCTAATGAACCAGTCCGGGCGCCCGTAGCGCACCTAGCCACACCTCCCAGACGCATAGTGCAGTTCTGGGATGATCTTGGGCGATTGCCTCAGGACGTTAAGAAGTGCATGGCGTCGTGGAAAAAACTCGAACAGTCCGGATTCGAGCTTCAGGTTTTTGACGAGAGCTCTGCGAGGGAATTTATCCGGATCCACTTGGGTTCGAGATATGAGAAAGCCTTTGACAAGTGCTATCACCCTTCAATGAAGTCAGACTACTTCCGCTACTCCTACATCTTCGTGGCGGGAGGCTTCTATGTTGACGCTGACGATGTCTATCACGGAACGACAATCGATCACCTCTTCACGGATGGGCGATTGAAGCTTCAACCTTTCTGCTACGACATTGCGACAGCTCAAATGGTTCCGCCCTCTGTTTTCGTCAATCCGGGGGCGAACCAATTAAGTTGGATTTTCTACTTCAACACTACGCCTTTGATCGCGGTTCGCAATCATCCTATTATAGAGCGTGCACTGTTGAACGCTACGACATCCCTTGAGCAAGAATCGAAAGGCGAGTTACCCGAAGTCCAGGCAACCACTGGCCCCGGCAACCTCACCAAATCCGTATTCGAAGTGGTCGATGATGAAAGTCGCTCGGAGGAAGCACTGCTCGTTGTGCACGATTGGGAGAAGATTTCCACCAGTAAGTGGCCACTCAGTTACCGGAGTGATAAGAGAAACTGGAGGCTTTCGAATCAGCAAGCGTATCGGGCATCACGGCGCACGGAGGAGCAATGAACTTGGCGCGCCCTTCACTAGCAACTGTCAGTCACGTTTTCCGATTATGGCTGACTCTTCGGAGGCTCCTGCCGAGGCGGAAGTGTCGAACATTCGGTGCCCAAGGTGCGGAGAAAGACCTTGGGATTGAGCAGGTCTATGTCATCAACCTCGACCGTGAACCGGGCCGCTGGTCCAAGATGGAGCAAGAGCTCAGGCATATATTGGACTCGTCGGGAGCTGAACTCTTGAGCCTGACTGAGCGACATGTCGCCGTCGATGCTAATGCATTCTCACAGGAGCCACCCAAGGATGCCGACATTGATCCGTTTTATACGCTTGGAGATCAGCTTTTTGTAGAACCCCAACCGTTAGTTCTTCCCACGCGGCTCGAACTAAATACTCAGATTCGAATGAGTCGGGCTGAGATTGCAGTCGCTCGCTCGCACATCAATGCTTGGAGGCAGGTTGCGGCGAGTAATCATGCGTACGTACTTATCCTTGAGGACGACGTATGGTTTCATTCCGGGTTTGCAAGATATCTGGACCAGGCGTGGGACGAAATCGTGGACGCGAGTGATAAGAAGGCAAGGTTCGACGTTCTTTATGTATCGTATCTCGAAGTGAAGCACGGTGCGCCAAAAACCTTTCTTTCAGAAAATGTTTTCCGCCCAGCGCGCGGGCTCTGGCATCTGTCCGGATATGTTCTCTCCCGCGAGGGTGCCGAGAAACTTCTTCGACAACTTCCTTGTCGCGGCCCCATTGATCTGTGGATAAATCACCAGTTCGAAGCGTTGGATGTGCGCGCGACTAAGCGGTCGATTATTAGCCAACGACGTGACACCATATCCACCAACTCATATTCAATACTTCCCACACTCACTACGATTGGTGCGATCACTAGTGAAGGAGCATCCCTCTTTAACATCCGTCCAACTGAGCAACCGGTGTTCGCTTTGGGGCCTGAAGGCTCCGGCCATTCATCGCTTGCAATGGCTTTGTCTATGCTCGGATACAGATGTTGCAGTGACCTCGAGACAATGCCAGATCCTGAACTAGAACGGCTTCTTGAGGGAAAAGGCGATCGGGTTTTTGACGCATATGTAAACATCGGTTCTTTGGACGCAAATGTCAGGGAAATCCGGAGTCGCTATCCGAAGGCAAAGTTTATTCTTACCGCAGACAAGGGCATCGCTGTAGATTACACTTTCCTCAGTGTTGAGGACAACCTCAAAGGAGCTGATGTCGTCGTGCTTGATCCAGAGGAACCAAATAAATGGCAAGTTGTTTGCGAACACCTAAGATGTGCGCCGCCAACTTGCTCCTTCCCTACGCTGAAAGACCTTGGTCAAAGACCAATTTTCGACGAAATCATTGAAGCTGACCAAGTCCCAAAATGCAAAAGGCCCAGGCATGATCAGTCACCATGGGTCGTTGAACCCCGTGACTGGTGGCAAGGCATTCGCTCCGTCCAGACAGAAGATAGGCAGACGTGCACTGGAACGCTCGTTAGAATCTGCGACTGTTTCGAATGTCTCGACACGAGACGCTGGCTTCTCAGAAGCGATACTTTCACTGACAATTTGGCGTTGTTTCGCCCTTCAAACGTCGAGTTCAGTTCTGTAGGGGCTACGCTTTCCGTCAGAAGGGAGCCCCTAGGCGTTCGAGACTATACCGCCGCTTCGTTATGCAGTCGGGACCAATACTTGTTCGGAAAGTTCGAAGCGATTATCCAAGCTTCAAATGTGCCAGGGGTGATTGCCGGATTCTTTCTCCACCGTAACTCACCACGACAGGAAATAGATATCGAGATTGCGGGGAATCGACCAGACCTCCTCTTGGTCAATGTCTTCTACAACCCAGGTGGCGAAGGAGCAAACTTTGACTATGGCTATAGAGGTGCTCCAAGCTATATTCAACTAGGGTTTGACGCATCCAAAGCAAGCCACCGCTTCGCAATTGAATGGAGCCCGTGTGAGATCCGCTGGTTGGTTGACAATCATCTGGTTCATAGGCGCGCAATCTGGGATCCGACGCCAATCCCGCACCTTCCAATGACGCTCCACGTCAACAGTTGGCTATCTCGTTCTACCAAACTTGCTGGGCGAATCAACAACCGACGGCTCCCAGCAACCACAATAGTAGAATCAATCTCTTTGGAGGCAAATTCCGTTATTTCCTCGCTTAGGTCTGATTATCTCGGTGGTCAAGTTAGGCGGGATAGTTTTAACTCGAGTCAGCTAGCACAATGAAAATTCTATCATTCAATCCGGGCCACGATGGCTCATTCGCTTATCTTGAGGACGGACATTTAGTAGCCTCAATTGAGGCTGAGAAGCACTCCCGTTATCGACACTCACCACTGTCCGTTCCGGATGTATTCAGCGTTTTCGGTGAACTCAAAGAAGTTCCCGACGTGCTTTGTAGAGGTGGCTGGTGGCCTAGCGACACGCATCTGTCTGAGCAGCACTTTCTTGCTGGATACCGTGGCGTCAGCAACAGCGACATTATAGTTGGTCAAAAACACCTATTGGGGAAAACGGTTGAATACTTTTCATCTTCCCACGAGCGTTCTCATCTTCTCTGTGCCTTTGGCATGTCGAATCTGCCCAAGGGCACTCCGTGCTATGCATTACTTTGGGAAGGTGTGATCGGCTCATTCTACAAAATCGATTCCGAGCTGAACTTGACAAAGCTCGCCGATGTCATGCCTGAACCTGGACATCGTTATGCCCTGCTCTACGGTTTGGCGGATCCGACCTTTGATAAGATTGTTGCAGAATTCTCCCGATTTTCTGACGCGGGAAAGCTCATGGCTTTGGCTTCATTTTCGAAGCGAAGCAAGCCTTCGGATGAAGAGGAGAAAATCATCGCGTTTCTAATGCAGGACTGCTTGCACCTCAAGCCGAAGGAATGTGAGGCATTAAGGCATTGCCGACACTACAACGTAGGGCTGGATGATCCGGAGTTTCGTAACTTCGCAGGTATTGTCAGCAACAGAATATTCGATCGTTTTTATCAATTTGCCAAGTCGAACATGAAGAGAGGTATGCCGTTGCTGATCACTGGGGGGTGCGGACTAAATTGTGACTGGAACACGAAGTGGAGGGAGACCAATCTCTTTTCCGATGTATTCGTGCCTCCTGTTGCCAACGATTCGGGCTCGGCCATCGGCACGGCGATTGATGCGCAGTTCCATTTTACAGGGAACCCTAAGATAGATTGGAATGTCTACTCTGGTCTTGAGTTTATAGCCCATGACGCATTCGACACATCTTTGTTTGATGAGTACGAAACGAACTACACAATGGTTGCCGACATGCTGGCTAACAACCTAATCATCGGATGGGTAAATGGAAAATACGAAATTGGACCACGCGCGCTGGGCAATCGTTCGATTCTTGCTTCGCCATTCCAGGATAGCACTAGGGTGCGGCTGAATGAAATTAAGCAGCGCGAACAGTTTCGTCCGATTGCGCCCGTTTGCCTCGAAGAAGATGCTGTAAGATGGTTTGGCTGCAATCTCCCGAGCCCATTTATGCTTTACACGCAGCTCGTTTCTACGGATGCGCTAGCTGCGGTGACACATGTCAATGGGACGGCGCGCATTCAAACGGTGTCCTCTATGACTAATAATCATTTGCATGAGCTACTTATGGCATTCAAAGCACGTACCGGTTACGGTGTCTTGTGCAATACCTCCCTGAATTTCAAAGGAAGAGGGTTCATAAACAATATAGCCGATCTCTCGGCCTATACGATAGAGCACAATTTGGACGGCTTTGTGATTGAAGGGCGAAGCTATATGTTGAAGTCGTCGACAAATTATCAGGCGTACTTGAAGATTTCAAACTCTATAGCTGGCCCGACGTAGGGTAACGGATTGACGTTCGACAATTGAAAGAAAAACATGAACGCGACAAATTTAGTAGGATGAGAAAAGGCTTTGGATGACCTACGTAAAATCCGTCAGAACATCAATGTTCCTGAGAGACAGGGAAAGATGAGAACCGATTGGGCGAAACAAGTTGCTGGAGGCAACGCGCTACCGCGCGCCTCAGCTAAACGTTATGTCTTAAAAAGAGGAGATATTGTATTGGAATTATTAGATACTAATGCACTCGATAATATAAAACTTTCGGGAAATATATTTGAAAGTAATTCAATGTCCCTAATATGGTTTTGGGGGTGTTTGGGCAATCTGAATAATATTGCCAAGAAACTCGAATGGTAATGAGTGTTATTCCATTAGAAACGGTAAGGGCTGATGTAGTGGATACCCCATGTTAAAACCATGAACTGTAACTATAAATTGGTAATGAAAATAAATGATAATAATATAAAAACTGATTTAATGGCTGAATGTCAAAGATAAAACTGAAGTAAGTTGGTAACGCGATGACTGGACATCAAGTCATTATTCTTTATATAAACAATAAGATTGTAACTGTATCATAATCCGTCAATAAACACCTGAATTAATCGAGTACCAATCGGGTGTATTTCAATGAGAATACAGCCATCAATATAGTTATATTAGTGAGGATGAAATCAATGTTATATTACAGATTCAAACATTCAGTAATTTGAATATTTAAACTATATCGGCAATGGATTAACGCCAGAGTATTCTGGAAATTAAAGTGACAACTGATATTAATGTTGCCAGGAATATAAGGGCTAAAACATACAGCATTTTTCCTCCCATGTCTAGTTAGTCTGAGTGTGTGTTCAGCATAACAAAATCAAAGATTCATCACATTGATTTTTTATCATTATTCTTTGGTAGTCTGGATGAAAACAGTTCCCTTGATCCTGGTGGAGTATTGGACTTTTGATTAACTTTGGCAAGATAACTTGCCCATTCTAAGGTCTGGGCAACTTTGTTCTCATAGTCCGGATCATCTTTTCTCAGCATGATGCCGTTTCCCTGTTTATTGCCGTTTCTGTCTTTGGTACAATCTTCAACCAGACCCTCTGTAGCTGGAACTCCAAAAGCACTGGCAAAGGATTGATCAGCCTTGCCAATATGGTTATGAATGGATTGAGTCTTCCTTCCATCTAGCCATAAACATACATGATAGTGTTGGCGTTTCTCTTTTGATTGTTCCCTTACAGCTACATAATGTGGGTCAAGACCTGCTCTGCTTAAGTTCTTGATGAAATTAGCTTGTCCACTACGGAAGGCTTCGTTGCTTAGGTCATTGTTCCCTTCTGGCATTCTGACGTCGTATCGGATGAATACAACCCTGTCGTTGGTCATGGCCTGAGCGGCAGTGTCTTCGATGGTCTTTAATATCTTCTTGTCACAACGCAAGCCTTTGTCTTTGTTGGTCAGAATCGGATGGTTGTTGAAGACTGGTTCATTGGTTGTAATTCTTTTTTTTGTCATGGTGAAATCTCCTGATGGATTAAGTTTGGATGATAGGTTTTGTTGTACGCTATATTATAGAGGTGTAATATAGACAGAGTAATGTTTGATTAAGAGTGGTGATAGAAGTTAAGGTCAGTTGGTATTTGGTAATACCACTGACCAAAGATTTATATATTGTTACTTTATTTAGATTTATACTTTATTTAGATATTACCATAATACCCATAAATAAATTGAGGCTAGTTTAAGCACAGTAATAATGTCTGAATTAATTATTCAAACCATAACCAGTAGTTTAATGACAATAGCGATGAGAAGCTTCGACAATGGAATATACCCAGAGATGGGACGGTGGAACAAGTTGATGACTTAACGAACGTTTACCATTATTCGTTATTGTAACAATGATATGAAGGTGCCACCAGCACCGCTGAAACGATGTTGGTGGCAACCATTAAATTAAATTGACACTTCTGAATTACTGGAGTTCACTGTAATTAACTTAAATCCTGCGTATCCTCGGTTGTACTTGTTATGCTTGTTTTTTATGTCGGTTCTTTTTACAGCGTTGAATTTATGCAACATAATATCCGGAAGATTTCTCTGAAAAACCCTTTCAGGAAGATTCTCCCACTGGCGGAATTTGCAGTACTTCGTGAACTCGACAAGCAGGTCGCTACACGTTACCGTAGATGCAGGCATGGGCTTGACGCAATCATCTACAAAAACATTGATTGCATTAGACTCAAGCAGCAGGTCATCAATTCTAGCTTTTTGCTCTTTGCCAATGGGAATTTTACCGTTAAGCTTCATAAGCTTATTGGCACCCTCAATTGCCCAGTTTAATATTCCGCTGCCTTCTTCATTCAGAAGTTTTTTGTCAAAGTCCACGATCTTTTCTTTCGGTGGAGGATTGTTATATTTTATCCACAGGATGCGTCTTCGCCAGGCATCTTCATCACCGTCAAAGGCAACGCGCAAATTATTATTGCAAGTGATGATGGCGTTGAAAATACCATTTATATCGGCTGAATCATTTCTGTTTTTTGATTCAATCGTCATGGTGTCATTGCCAACCAATGATTTTAGCTTGTAAGCACCCGCTGAATTGAGGAAATTGGATTTCACGTCCTTAGCCGTTAATAGCGTTTTTCCAACCAGTCTCTGAAGCTCAAAACGTAATCCCATATGTTCTAGTCGTAACTCTGTGCAATTGTGCCTGCCAATCAGTGCTTCAACAGCATTACATAAAGTGGATTTTCCTCCGCCTGGGGTTCCTGTCAATAATAGAAAGTTCTGACTCAAATTCCGCCCAATAAGGCACTGCCCGACGTAAAGTTGAAGCAATTCTGCATCTTCGTTTGTCATCGCTGAAAGAATAAGTCTTTCGATAAACTGCGGACAGGTTGCTTTCGGGTCATAATGTATATTGCTACTATTCCTGCTGCGAAAATCAGAAGAAAATGGTTTTAGAGTCCAGTCGCAGACGACATTGTCATAAACGAGGACGCCATTTCCGCAATGAACAACCCTGTCTTGGGACGATGCAAAATAATCCTTCTTTGCTGCGCACACAGTTAGCATCGTGAAGATTTCCTTCAATACCTTTGCGGGTGTCTTACTTTGGATGTCACACTCGCCCAATACGTCTCTGTGTTCAAAAATCATTTTCCCAATTTCATAAACGATATAGTTATCAGATTTCTGTTTCCAAAGACCATCGGATTCACTGTAAATATAAAATTTATTTTCTGTTGTATCATAGATGGGGTCAAAAATATAGTTATAAAGATTCGCAATCAGAATCTGATTAACACCAATCAGTCTGCCTTTCTTGTCGTAAAAAACAGTCTCTCCAAACTCTTTGGTCAACCGACTTATGATATCACTTAACTCTAAATTGATTTCCATATTAATATTTTCCTTTTGTTTTGTTCAATATTCCTAGTACGCATGGGAGTTGCAAACGCGCGTCTGTAGCGTCTGTCAACCTCAGACAAAGTTCATAAAAGCTGCGGCAGAGCACGTCGCAATGCCGCAGTCATACTATTCCCTTATGCGTTTTCCTGTTTTGTTTTTTCGAGATCGCTGTCCCTCAAACTGGCTGCTTGCCTGTATTTAGAGACCGTTGATTCCGATGTGTTGTAATTAAAAGCAATCTGTCTGTTACAATCGCCACGATTCCAGCCGTCATTGATCGCGGTGATCCTCTCGGATTCAGTCATCGCTTTCCATGCTTTCGCTTTGCTACCCACCGTTTTTTTCAGCTTCTTAGTCTTGGTCCTATTGCGGTTTTGTAGATTCTCGACCTCGGCATCGGTAACCTCAGTTACGCGCCATCCCGTATTCGCGGCACTCAGGTCTATTTCAGCCTTGAACGGGGTTGCGCTACTTTTAGGTTCAGACCGGTTTTTTTCAGCTTTCAGCACCAGTGATATGTTATCGTTTGTACTGGCCTGAAGCGCATGGATTTTTTTATCAGTTTTATTAGAAATCTGGCTAGTGCCAGCAATGTCGGACTGGCGATTGCAATGATGAATTACGATAACTGCTATCCCTTGTTCTTTGAGTCGACAAATCCATCTGTAGAATTTATTCCAGATGCCTGCATATTCACCGTTTGTGGTCAGAGTGGACAGGTTGTCAATAACCACCACCGAAACCTTCAAACCCGGCGTGCCTTCGTGGTCTGTGGCATAACTGATAGCTTTGCTGAACTCTTCCTGGTCATCTGGACTGGCAAGGTCATGATAAGTTCCAAGCTTTAAGATGAAGTTGTCTTTGTTTGTATCGCTGTCGGCGTATATTTCGTGCAACCGTTTCAATCTTGAACCGATTTCTCCGTCATCCATTTCGCCCGATCCATATAAGACTTTGTGAATTTTCCCATCTGTTTTCCATTTATCTTGGAAAACACTTTTGCCATGAACCAGTGCCAGTGCCATGCTGAGCGCTGCCCATGATTTTC
Organism: uncultured Victivallaceae bacterium; assembly: GCA_964392985.1. Lineage (GTDB taxonomy): Bacteria > Verrucomicrobiota > Lentisphaeria > Victivallales > Victivallaceae > CAYMSF01. The sequence goes on from CAYMSF010000016.1 coordinate 20,308, forward strand.
CAACTCCGGTGTCAGCATACACCACCACAAACCCCTTTCTGCGTAAGACTGTTTCGATTATAAACGGTTCCTGCTTTTTTTTTTCCAGTTCGCTACCAGTCATTAAACCGCAATCGTTCTCCTGCAAAGGCTCTGGAATATGAACTCCGCAGGTTTCAGCTTCTTCCCGGAATTCCTTAACTGCGATCACTGTAATCTCGTCAAAACTGCCTTCCAGCATGTTTTCGTCAAGCTTAGCGTTCGGATTCCATGTATGATTCTTGAACTTTACTACCCTGAAATTTACGCCATGCTCATGGAGTTGCATGTATACCTTGATCGCAATCCGGTATTTCTCTAACGGGTCCGCACCCGGTTTATCAAGCAACAACCAGTATACATCTCGTCCATAAAGCGTTGAGAAGTCCGTTTTCTCCACCGCCTCAACACCTCCGTAAAATGAACTGAAGATCGCCAGCTCGCCACCAGAGTTGAAAAGAACGAGGTCCAGAATATCTGTAAGGAATATTACGGCAGTTTTGTGGTTGTGAATCAGATTGGCGTTGTATAACGGATAGTTGCCTATCGGCATGGTGTAAAGTAGAATTTCTGTAGGGTCGCCGGTATGGATATAAAATGAGACCGGAAGGAATACCGTTTTGCCATGGATTTTCTTTATTATGACGCAGTATGCCAGCACGCCGCCCTCGACCAGAAAAGGAATAAACTTTTCGTCAGCTTCCTTTTCAAACGTCATATTGACTACTGACCGTGCCCAGACAGTCTGCCCTAAGTTCAATTCCTCTGTAATGTCGTGGCTGATATTAAAGTGATAAGCCAGGTGTTCTGTTGACTGCCGGTCTGTTTCTTCCAAAATTATCGACGGATTGAAATTCCCTGTAACGGTATTCTCGAACGACTCCGGTCTTGTCATCGCCCATTTCTTAATCGGATTAAACACAGAAAAAAGCCGGATGAAAAAGTGCAGAGCGTCAGCAAATTCATGGATAAGTGATGTATCCTCGTAGAAATATTTAATCAGTTTAAATTCTGTTCGATAAGGCGTTCTGCATACTAGAGATGGATTATCGGCTATAGTTTTTAGATCTAATTTAAATTTTCCGTCTTTGATGGCATAGCCATCACCTTCATGCTTCCCTGCCAACCACTCTTTAATGCGTCCGGTTAGAGTTGTCAACAGAAATAATTCTACTAGCGACCTGAGTATCATGTGAAATTCATATTTATAATTTCGCTGATACGCACGTAATTTGAGAATTGAACGGATAAATTCTGCCGAACAAAATTGTTCCGATGGCAGAATTACGATTTCTTCTTTTTTTAGGTTTGACATTTCCATGTCTCCTTTTGTTTGTTTTTATTTATATATTTTAAGTTCAAAACACGATAAATCGATATATTTACTTCCCTCAATAATTTGAGGGAAGTATCAATAATTAAACACAATAAATCGTAAAATTACGTAATTTTCGATCATTGAAAAATTTTAAAATCAACGTCGGCTAAAGCTATAAACGCTTTAATCTAAATAAATATCTACCCATAAATGAATTATGGAATTATAACACGCTTGGTGAACAACGTGTTGACTAGCGGTTTTCATAAGAAAATAATCTTTTTTTACGGTCTCTTTGATTGAATCGTTAAATATTTATTTTTGACATAACATCAATTCCTTTCTGGCTGATTTTATATGTTTGGTTCTGGCTGGTTGGGTGTTCCGGCAGACACCGGATCACCAGCCCTTGCGATACCGCTTTGGAGAGATAATTTTTCCTGAAAGTTGACAGGTCTGAATGTTTAAACTTTACCATCAAATCCCGTGATGATATTGGTTGCTGAATATTTACCATTATTGAAAGTAGTCGGCGCATCTGTCGAGTAAGATTATCCGTAGTAGCGTTGGTTTGATTCAAAATTTTTATAGCTGTCGGATAAGAAACTTTATGAATTTCGTCAAACATTGCTAACAAATTATTTTCAAGACTGTCGGACTTTTTCCTGATTAAGGTTGAAATCAAATTTGTCAAGTCAAATTGTACCAGTGGCGGCGCATTTTTGAAAAGAATGAATAAACATAATAAAAACCAGGTAAGTTTATTGTATTCATCGAAAAAAATATCTTCAGAATAAGTTTTAAAAATAAAAATTGCTTTGATGTAATGATTGATAGATTCTTTGTCCACAATTTCTTTAAAAATCATGATAATATCTTGCATGCGTGAAGGCGGAAAATGTATCTGATTGATTACTGAAAATACGGTTGTATTTAGCTTTAAAATTTTATTTGTCTTGAGAAAAATATCTATCGATTTTTCCGTGCTATTGACGGAATTAATTATAAACTGGAATGCTTTAATGACATTTCTGATTATTTGCAAGTCTTTAGCAATACATTTGGGCGCATTGCCGAAAAAAACGTCTCTAACCTGATCGTGATTAATTTCTGGATGCTCAATGGATAGAATGGCAATAATTGTGGCTATTTGATTTTTTACCTTGTCTGATGGAGGCAGGTGATAGTTTGCCCCTTGTAAGAAGGCAAACACTTCAGCCGCTTCGATACCATTGTTAAAAATATCATGCGTTATATATACTTGTAAATTTGGAAGCATGGCGTAATTATTCGCTTTCATTTTTATTATTTTTGATGGTATTCATTGGTGCTGGAATGAACTCTTTTGAGGCTAAATATTGCAGTAAAGATTTTTCATCAACCAAAACCTTACCACTCTTTGCCTTAGACAGTTTGGCGCTTTTTAGAGACCCATTACGGATCATCCTGTATATGCTCCATCTGCCAATTCCATAATTTAGCTCAATCGAGCGTGGAGACAGCCATTTAGATTTATTTTCATTGTATTGTGCTGTTTCAGTCTCTATGAGCGGTCTTACAGTAATTCCATATCCTTGCTGCTTGAACAGTGGCTCCATCCCCGCGATCAATGTCATGAGTTGCGGCGGTGGCGTTATTGAACTTTTCATTTTTTTTAAAATCTCCAATTTTTTTTAATCTTATGAGTGATGCCGTTAGTGTCTGCGAATCAGACACTAACGGTTTTCATTTATCCTTTTTGTTGCATTGCCTTATAGGCCCTACTGTGCATCATCATATCGTCGTTGCGCAAAATTCCAGATTCTACGGCTCCCACCTCCTCTGCCTCATTCCACCAGCTCAACGCTTGCCCTTCATCTCTAACTACGCCGAAGCCGTTGAATAGACAACCACCCAAGCTTTTCATCGCACCTCGATGCCCCTGTGTCGCCGCTTTGCGATACCAGTCAGCGGCCTCGACATTTAATAGTATCGCCAGCCTGTATTGAGAAGGTGCATGTCCTTGCTCCGCTGCCTTGCGGTAAAATTTCATTGCGAGATCTATATCTTGAACGATGATTTTTTCATCGTTTTCGAAATAGAAAACGTCTCGCCCGTATCGTGCTTTTTCTGCCTTCACGTACTGAAAGAGAACTAGCGGCACATCCTGGGCTATTCCCTCGTGGTACAGAGCTACCTGATACTGGGCTTCTGGATCTCCTTTTTCTGCGGCTTCCAGGCACTTTTTGATAGCATCTGGAACGTTTTTCTTTTCTTCTACTACTTCTTCTATGCCATCTTGATTTTTTTTCATGGCACCACCTCCTTTAAAAGGGTGTTTATTATTTTAATACCGAATTTGAAAATACTGATTCTGTTTGTGGCCACCAAACATTATCGGCGTTTCAATGATAAAATTATATCCCGAAAAAATTATAAAAGCAATAGGTAATAAAGATCGTTCATGGACACTCCACCAGAGTGTCCATGTTTTTGATTATGGGGGTGTGCATTTAATACCAAAGAGCTAACAGTTATAGACAAGACAGATTAGGAATTTCGCGATGGATTTTTGGCTATTAACCGTAGAACTATATGAATATCGTAATAGTATTTTTGGTAAAAATAGGCGCCAAAAATCAATCAGGCGTCTATCAATGTAACCGAATTGGTATAATAACTTTTTTGATTATGGTGCGAGTATTGTCAACAACGGACTTAAAAGGAGTGGGATATAGAGTTTATATCCACAAGGTTTAGTAAATATGAAATAGTGATGTTTTTATTATAGTTTGACGGTACCTGTGTGGAAAAACAGAAAAAAATTAGGAATCACTTATAAGATTTAAGAAATTGTGGTGAAAATAGATAGGTCAGATTTTAACTATTGCTCCGAAACGAAACCACATTGCATTCTTTGGCTTGTATTCCTCTTGATTATGTAAGCCGGTTTCGGAGCAATACAATTGTCAAGGGAAAATATTTTTGAGAGAACGCCACCATTCAGTGCCGTCTTTTTGGGACTTTTCATCGTCTAAAGCAATTTCCTTAAACCAGCGATCTCTGTGAAGTGTGTTCGCAAAAATTATTCCATCATCTGTTTGTTTCCAGCGATCATATTTTTTTATTATTGCGGGTGATTGTTTTTCTGTTATGTTGAATTTTCTGAAAATGTTAGCGTATGCGCGACTTTTATGTTTATATTTGCCCGACTGTTCCAGATTATATATTTCTTTGAATATTTCTGCAAGACTAAACATCCTATTTTGTATATCTTGATTCGGCAGACTATCCATATGTAAAGGTTGATCTTTCAACGTATATTTTTTTAAATGCAAACGAGTCTCTTTCGCTTTTACTTTATTCATTGTTAATATCGCCGAATCTTGTTTTTTACATTTTTCTTTATATTTGGCAAGAGCCCTATCTATGACATGTAATGTGTAGCGCAATAAATATGGCAAATCAAAAGACTTTTGTTTAAGAAACTTATTTAATTCTGTATTGATTTTACAAAGTTCTTTAGGATTTGAAGTAAAGAATTCATAATCTGCTTTGAGGAACACTTTAAAAATGTCTGTATCAAAGTTATTTTTTTTAAACTCTGCCAATAATTTTTCGGACCGACATAACTCCTTAGCGAGAATAATACTATTTTCATCCGGATGCAAATTTTGTTCAGATTTATCAGGAATAACTCTATTATTTTCATTTTCTGTACCCGAATAATAGCGAACAAGATTCTTTGGGTTAAAGTTATAATAACAGGTATCAGAAATATTTTCAGGGTGCTTTATTTGCTTTTTCATTTTTTCATCCTTTTCGCATAATTCAAGATTTTTTTAATTAAATCAATCGACAACGAATCTGCCAACAGTTTTAACTCTTCACGCTCTGGTTCCGGCTGTGAAATTAGCTTTATCGGTGTGTCGGTCATGCCCATGAAGTATCGTCTTGAATGGTTGGGTGTAAGCGTTCTCGGATTATCATAAAACATAAACGATACCAATTCGTTCACATTGATAGATAATCAAATTGTCAATAAACGTCTATTACCGGCAAAAAAATGTTTCAAAAATGTTTCAAATTTTGTTTCATTAGCCCTATTTAGCAAGTTTGGACAGGATGTCACAAATATGCTATTTGAGGCAAAAAACTGGAGCCAATGAACGGAATCGAACCGTTGACCTGCTCATTACGAGTGAGCTGCTCTACCGACTGAGCTACATTGGCATTGAATATTGCCGGGATGACATCGTATAATTTAGCTGATTATCCTGAAATTCAAGTAACAAAAACAAAAAACCACCATTTTTAGTAGCTGTTATTCATAACGCATCCGTGCGGAATGGCATGGCGCTGGTCTTTTCCGATGGAGTGGGTTGTTGCCTAAAGTCGGACTTTGAGTTGCGCGATGGTGGAATTCCCGACTAAATAACGTAATTACCGGTCCAGGTGTCGTTATTGGCATAGACTCTTGATTCCTGGGGTACGAGGAATACTTCATCATGCGGAGCAACGGTATTGCCGTGATAGGTATCATGGGAGAGATGTACTTGAATCAGGCGGTTCTGCCGGTCAACAAGTTCAACTTTGACGATTGGTCCGGCAGTAAGCACCCGGTGAACTCTCGCCGGGAGTGAAAAACCGGTTCCTGGCGAGCGTTGAATAGTCAATTCATGCGGACGCACGAGCATTCTGGCAGTATTCTCCCCGTTTTCAGAGAGTGGAACCGTATCATTAAAAATAGCGTTGTCGCTTTCGATACGGCCGTGAAAAACGTTGACATCGCCAAGAAACTGCATAACGAACTCAGAGGCGGGGCGGTGAAATACTTCATCCGGCGTACCGGCCTGTTCAATGGCGCCGCGATTCATAACGACGATCCGGTCGGCGACTTCCAGTGCCTCCTCCTGATCATGGGTGACGAAAATACTCGTTACATGGAGCGTGTCGTGCAGCGTGCGCAACCATTGGCGCAGTTCCGCCCTGACTTTCGCATCAAGCGCGCCGAACGGTTCGTCCAGCAGCAGGACTTTGGGTTCAATCGCGAGGGCGCGGGCAAGAGCGATGCGCTGGCGTTGTCCGCCGGACAATTGTGACGGGTAGCGTCCCGCCATGGTTTCCATCTGCACCAGGCGCAGCAGTTCATTGACTTTGTCTTTGATATATTGTTTTGTCGGCCTGTCTTTGCGCGGTTTCACGCGCATTCCGAAAGCGATATTCTCAAATACCGTCATGTGGCGGAACAGGGCGTAATGTTGAAATACAAAGCCAACCTGACGGCGGTTTACCGGACTTTCGGTTACGGTCTGGCTGTCGAACAGGATATCGGCATTGGAACCCTTGTCCGCCTCCTCAAGCCCGGCGACAATGCGCAGCAGCGTGGTTTTGCCCGAACCTGATGGTCCGAGGAGCGCGGTCAATTCGCCTGACTTGAATTCAATGTTGACATTTTTCAAGGCGTGGAAATCGCCGAAGGTTTTATTAATATTTTTTAGTATTATGCTCATATTTTATTCTGCTCCGTTTATTCAGCTGCGTTTACTTTTCCATTCCACAATACTTTTGAGTACCAGGGTGACGAGTGCCAGCCCCGCCAGTAGCGATGCCACCGCAAAAGCCGCGACAAAATTATATTCATTGTACAGCACTTCCACCTGTAACGGCAAGGTATTGGTTTCCCCGCGGATATGGCCGGAGACGACGGAAACCGCGCCGAACTCGCCCATTGCCCGGGCGTTACAGAGAATTACACCATACAATAAGCCCCATTTGATATTCGGCAGCGTCACCCGGCGGAAAGTCTGCCAGCCGTTGGCGCCGAGACTGAGTGCGGCCTGCTCCTCTTCCGTGCCTTGTTCACTCATAAGCGGAATCAACTCTCTGGCGACGAACGGGAATGTGACAAAGACCGTTGCCAGAACAATACCCGGAACGGCGAAAATGATTTGAATATCGTTTGCCGCCAGCCATGGTCCCAGCCAACCGTGCAAGCCGAATAATAATACATAAATTAAACCGGAAACTACCGGCGATACTGCAAACGGCAGGTCAATCAGTGTGATAATCAGGCTTTTGCCTTTGAACCGGAATTTCGCCAGCGCCCAGGATGCCGCCAGACCGAAAATAAGATTGAGCGGAACGGCGATCACGGCGACGAGCAGGGTAAGTTTAAGCGCGGTTACCGCGTCCTTCTCAGTAACACTTGCCCACCACAACGACACACCGGAGCTGAATGCCTCTTTCAGCACGATGACCAAGGGCATGACGACGAAGAGGAAAAGGAAACCCAGCGCGATAATGGTAATGATTATATTAACCAGTAACGGCGGATGCAGCCCCGGACGTTTATCAGTCGATTTCAGTATATTTATCGCCATGGGTTACCTCACTAAATGTTTTCCACTCCAGCTCTGAAGCAAGTTAATCAGCAGAATCAGCACGAGCGAAACGAGCAGCATGGCAACCGCGATTGCAGTCGCCCCGGCATAATCATACTGTTCCAGTTTGGTGATAATGAGCAATGAGGCGATTTCCGTTTTCATCGGCATATTACCGGCGATAAAAATGACGGAACCATATTCACCAACTGCCCGCGCGAATGCGAGCGTGAAACCGGTAATGATTGAGGGCAGCAACAACGGTAGAATAACTTTGGTGAACGTCTTCGTCCGTGAAGCACCGAGGCTGAAAGCGGCCTCCTCCAGTTCCCGGTCCATTTCTTCAAGCGCCGGCTGGACGGTCCGGATTACGAACGGCAGACCGATAAAGATGAGCGCCAGAGTAATTCCGAGTTGAGTGAATGCGACTTTTATTCCGATGGACTGAAGAAATATCCCCAGTTTTCCGTTCGGTGAATAGAGCATGGCAAGGGCAATACCGCTGACTGCGGTCGGCAGGGCAAAGGGCAAATCGACAATCGCATCAATCACGCGTTTCCCAGGGAAACTTATCCGTACGAGAAACCACGCGACAATTGTGCCGAAAATCACATTGACTACCGCCGCAACCAGCGATGCACCGAAAGTCAGCTTGAAAGAAGCCAGGACGCGCGGATCCAGGATGGTCTTGAAGAAGCCGCTGAAACCAAGTTCGCTGGTTTTCACCACAAGCGCGCTCAACGGCAGCAGCACAATCAGTCCCAGATAGAGCAGCGTATAGCCCAGCGATAAACCAAAGCCGGGCAGAACACTGGATTCTTTGAAGCGAAATGACATATTAATTGACTTCCTTATCCGGTCTTGCCGGGTTGATAGGCTTTGTCGAAGATCCCGCCATCGGAAAAGTGTGCTTTCTGCGCTTTCTGCCAGCCGCCGAACACCTGATCAATGGTAAAAAGTTTGGACTTCGCAAATCTGGCAATGTCAGCCGGGTCCGCTTTTTCCGGATTTACCGGGCGGTAATAATGTTTTGCCGCCAGTTGCTGCGCCTCAGGGCTGTAAAGATATTTCAAGTAAGCCTCCGCTACTTTTCTGGTTCCGCGTTTGTCCACAACTTTGTCCACAATCGCCACCGGCGGTTCCGCCAGAATGCTTATCGGAGGCGCTACAATATCGAATTTGTCAGCGCCAAGCTGATTCACCGACAGAAACGCCTCATTCTCCCAAGCCAGCAGGACGTCACCGATACCGCGTTGCGCGAAAGTTGTCGTCGCGCCGCGAGCGCCGGAATCAAGCACGGGAACGTGTTTATACAGTTCCGTAATAAATTCCTGCGCCTTTTTTTCCGCAGCTTTGACTTCATCGGCGTTGGCCGGATTATTGATTTTATTCAAATCACCGAGCTCGCGGTTTAAAACATACCCCCAGGCTGCCAGATGATTCCAGCGGGCACCGCCTGAAGTTTTCGGATTCGGCGTAATCACCTCGACGCCAGGCTTTATCAAATCGCCCCAGTCTTTTATTCCTTTCGGATTGCCTTTTCGTACCAGAAAAACAATCGTTGAGACATAGGGTGAACTGTTCTGCGGCAGATTTTTCTGCCAGTCAGCGGGGAGAAGTTTGGATTTGGCGCTGATCTCATCAATATCATACGCCAACGCCAAAGTAACAACATCAGCCTTCAGTCCGTCAATTACGGCTCTGGCCTGTTTGCCGGAACCACCGTGGGACTGCTTGACGTTGACCTTTCTGCCGGTCTCCTTTTCCCAGTATTTGCCGAACAGCGCATCGTATTCACGATAAAATTCGCGGGTCGGGTCATACGAAACATTCAGAATCTCATCAGAACCGGCACCATACACCAGCCAGGGCGCCGCCGTAAATAAAACTATTAAATACCTTAAAATATGTTGCTTAATATTATCCATGATTAATTTTACCTTATTTTTCTAATCATTCAAGTTTTCAGTTATTGTTTCTTTTAAGCTTTTTTCAATTCGTGTTCTTGTCGTCAGTTTCTACATCGACCGGCTTTACACATTATCCACATTCGTAACTGCATTTCGTACCTCTATATATTTTTTGTTTGTTTACTTATCGTATAAACGAGTCAAATAAAATCATTGAACCTTATTATATAACCACAATCCACCGTTGTCAATATAAATACTATCAAAATAGTAAAGATTTATTGAAAATTTTTCCTTAATAATAAAATATATGGCTTAATAATAGCTTTTTTGTGGTTAAAATTTAATAGCCGGCTTCGATTAATATAGTTTACTATATTATTAAGGAATGTTAATTAAATAGGTTCTTTCTGTGTTTTCATGGGTAGACCTCTCTCATCTTGGGAATAAACCCTGTTGACATCAGGATTTTGAGAAAGAAATACTCGATATCTTTGAAGCCGTAACTTCGTCGTTTGATAACTTTTATTTTGTTGTTGATTCCTTCCGCGACCCCATTTGTTATTCTATGAATAAAGAATGCGATGATGCCGTCTTTCCAGCGATTCAAACGCCTGGCGAGTTTGATAAAAGGTTTGAGTTTGCTTTCATTGCATTGGGTTAACCATTCATCCAAAACAGCTTCTGCTTCCTCAATACTTTCTGCTGCGTAAAAAGCCTCAAAACTTTCTTTGAGTAGAATCGCTTTGGCAATGTTTTGGTTTTGCTCTATCACTTCTTTCAACTTTCGTTTCTGTTTGCAATTCAGCTCTTTTTTGAGTATCAACCAGCGAATGCCTTTGATAAATGAGTGTTGCTCATCTTCTAACTTACGCTGTTCGTCTTTTCTAACATTATCAATCGCCTCACTCAAATATTTGAACACATGGAACTTGTCAAAAACAAGCGTAGCGTGCTTCAAATATAACTTGACGCTATTATGAAATGGACTCCATAAGTCGGTACATACCGCCACAACATTCTTGCATTTATCCTTGCCCCAGCGCCGAAAGAATCTGCTTACTTTGCGTTGTTTCCTCTCTTCAACCATCCCGACAACCATGCCTTCCTGCAAGTCGTAAAACACCGTTGCGTAGCGGTGCCCCTTATGGATTGAAATCTCATCTATGCCAAGATATTTAACCGGATGTTCATTTTTAAATCGTTCATGACGCTCTTGCAGAAAACGCTTGTCAATCCGATACAACGCATCTTTGCTTACCCCTGAAAGTTCGGCTACATCCGCCACTGGCATATAGTCGCAAAGCGTCGCCAGGTAACGCTGATAACGCAACGTTTGGTGTTGATATGCCTCCACCCAGTCCAACTTTTCCGGTTCAATGCTGCCGCAGGCGCGGCATTCAACTCGTGCTTGAGAAAAGGTTAGAAAGGTCCGGTGACCGAATGCCGGAAGCTCTTCTACTTTTCGCATGGGATAATGATCATAAACTGACAAATATGCCGAACCGCACTTCGAACACACGCTCGGAGTGCCTGGCTCTCGCTCAAGTTCTATCGTCAAAATTACCGGTAACTCATTCATTGATACTTTTTTCGCTTTCCATCCTTGGATTCCAAGTAAACTTGTGATAAATTCTCTCTCGTCCATTCGAAGACTCCTTATCTTGACTTGGCGGTTTGGATTCGGAGTCTTTATTATCTTATGATTTAATTATTTTGCAAATCGCTTTTTTAGGTTTTTCTACTCTTGCCCACGAAAACACCGAAAGAGCCATTAAATACAATAATCCGCGGAATCAAACTCAGTGGTTAGGTTAAGTACCCGTGCCAGAATTAAGTCCGCCTGTTTAGCCGCGGCGATATTGACACGCGGCGCGCATGGCGGCCGGTTGGCGGCTACTTCAGAAACGAGATCGCCGACCATATAGAAAAGGTCATGAACCCGTAAAGTCATAATGGCATCGGCATTGCCCCACCCTGCCAGGCCTGAAGCGGAAACGAGAAACTTGCCGGATGAGTAAAAAGTTTCAACGAGCATGCGCTTTTCTTCCGCGCGGTCAAAGGCTTCAACGACGACATCGCAACCGGCAAAAATTTCAGTCGCGTTCGCGGCGGTAAGTTTTACCGGCAATGCGGTGATTTCCAGTTCAGGATTGATTCTGCGGAGATTAACGGTCAGAGCATCCACTTTTGCCATTTTGAGCTGGTCAGAAAAATAGAACTGACGGTTGAGATTACCTGGTTCCACCACGTCAAAATCGCAAATCACGAAACGCTTGAAACCGCTGCGCACCAGATTGAGCGCGCAGTTTGAGCCTAAGCCACCGGCGCCGGCGATGCCAACCTTAAAGGACTCTATCCGGCTGAGCTGTTCCGGAGAAAAATGTTTCAGCAACCCCTGCCGAAACAAATTGGTCTGGTCTTCATCGGTTGGCATCATCCACCCCCGACAAAGGAGATGGCAAAAATGATGTCGCCGTCTTGCAGTTTTATTTCCGGCCAGCGCTCTTTGGGGGCGATGGCGTCGTTATGTTCAATTACCACTTTTTCAGGATTTATTTTTTTCTGTTCCAGCAATTGGGACAAAAAAATCTCCTGATCGAGGTACACAGTACCCCCGTTGAAATTAATTTTCATTTTATATCAAACTTTACAATTATACTTTATTTAATGCCTGTTCCAGATCTTTAATCAGGTCGTCGATGTGTTCAATACCAACGGAAATCCGGATTAGATTTCTGGTGATTCCAGATGCGGCGCGAATATCCTCCGGCATGGAAATATGGGTCATGGTCCAGGGATGTTCAATGAGGGATTCAACGCCGCCGAGCGATTCCGCCAGGGTGAATAATTCGACCGAACCCAGGAGACGGAAAGCCTCCGGTTCTCCACCCTTAATGCGGAATGAAAATGTGCCGCCACCGCCTTTCATCTGCTTCTTTGCCAGTTGATGCTGCGGATGACTTTCTAACAGTGGATGGAGTACGGCTTCAATCTTTGGATGCCGTTCCAGCCAGTGCGCCAGCGTCAAAGCATTTTCGTGATGACATCGCATCCGCGGCGCCAGAGTCTTAATACCGCGCAAGACTAGAAAACAGTCAAACGGTGAAGAGCAGGTGCCGAGGGCGTTCTGGAAAAATCCAACTTTTTCCGCCAGTTCCGGATCTTTCACGATGACAGCGCCGCCGACAACATCGGAATGCCCATTGATGTATTTGGTGGTGGAATGCATGACGATGTCAATGCCGAACTCCAGCGGACGCTGGAAATATGGCGATAAAAAGGTATTGTCGCAGATGGTGATAATCTTTTTCGGTGCAGCAAATGCGGCGATCGCGGCGAGGTCAACCAGGTTCATCATCGGATTGGTCGGGGTTTCAATCCAGATGCCACGGGTATTCGGTTTGACTTTAGAAGCCAGCAGGTCTAGTTTTCTAAGATCGACAAACTCGACATCAACACCCCGGGCCTGAACAACTTTGGTCAGCAGGCGGTAAGTGCCGCCATAGAGGTCGTCATGGACAATCAGGTGTTCTCCGGGTTGGAAAATTTCCAGCAGCGTCGCTTCCGCCGCCATACCAGTGGCAAAAGCGAAACCGCGCGTCCCGCCCTCGAGCGCCGCAAGGCAATCTTCAAGCGCTTTGCGGGTGGGATTACCACTGCGGGAATAATCAAACGGGCCGGGTTGATTGACCCCTTTGAACGCAAAGGTTGAAGTTTGATAGATCGGCGTCATTACCGCCCCGTAAACCGGATCTTTCGCCTGTCCGGCATGAATAGCCAATGTTTCAAAATTCATTAAACACCTCTTTTTTATTTAAGTTTAAACGCCAAGATCCTGGAACAAGACTGTTGATAAATATCTTTCCCCGGAATCCGGCAGGATTACGACAATGTTTTTACCGGCAAATTCTTCCAACCGCGCCAGTCTTATGGCGGCGGCAACAGCCGCACCGCTCGATATACCGCAGATGATGCCTTCTTCGCGGGCAATTCTGCGGGCATATTCAACGGCTTCAGCGTCTTCAACAGTTTCCACCCGGTCAACGAGCGACAAATCGAGTATATCCGGGATGAAACCGGCGCCGATGCCTTGAATTTTATGCGGACCCGGTTTCAGTTCCTGACCGTTGATTTTCTGGGTGAGAATCGGACTGGCCGCCGGTTCCACCCCGACAGAGATAATCGCCTTTTTTTGCAGATGTTTGATATAGCGTGAAATCCCGGTAATGGTACCGCCGGTGCCAATGCCGGAAACTAGCACATCAATACCGCCCGAAGTATCTTCCCATATTTCCGGACCGGTGGTCCGTTCATGGATGGCGGGATTCGCCGGATTTTTGAATTGTTGGGGCAGAAAATATTTTTCCGGATTGGAGGCCGCGATTTCTTCGGCACGCCTGACTGCGCCTTTCATGCCCTCAGCGCCAGGGGTGAGAATCAGATTGGCGCCGAATGCGACCAGCATTTTGCGCCGTTCAATACTCATGGTCTCCGGCATGGTCAGGGTAAGCTGATATCCACGCGAAGCAGCAACAAATGCCAGGGCGATACCGGTATTGCCGCTGGTCGGTTCAATGATTTCCCGGCCGGGTTTGAGTATGCCTCTTTTCTCGGCATCCCAAATCATATTAGCTCCGATACGGCATTTGACCGAATACCCGGGATTGCGGCCTTCGGTTTTTACTAATATCGTGGCATTCAATCCTTGGGTTAACTTTCTCAACTTAACTAATGGAGTATGTCCGATAGTGAGACTGTTGTCTTCAAAAATTTTAGTCATTTTTCATAGACTCCTTGTTTGTAATTCATTAAGTTTCTTTTAAATATAATTGGTATGTTAATGAATGCAAAATATCCGGCAAAATCATTGACGATTTCGCCGGATACCGGTTAACGGTTTAAATCTTTTTATCGAGCAGATACTGATCATATCCCCATTTGATTTTTTCACCGGCATTGTCGGTGGCTTTATCAATTTTGCGGATAGAGTCACTGGCGGCTTCACTCAATATAGCATTAATTGACTTGGTGTTGCACTCTGCAACAACGACCAGTTGCGACTTTTTCGTGGACTCTGATTCCGTGGAGAACAACCAGCCCAATCCGGGCAGTTCACGCAGGAACGGCACGCCGGTAACACTGCTGACCACAGTTTCTTTTTCAATGCCGCCGATAACAAACCGGTTGCCTTGATTGCCAAGCATGATTTCGGTATTGATCGTATTATTTTGTGCAATACGCGGTTCGCCATTCGACTTCCATCCAATCAGGCTGCTGTTATTGATGGTAACAACGAGATTGGTTGAATCCTGGCAGATCTGCGGCTTGACGCTTAACACAAATCCGAACGCACCGCTCGGCAGCGTTTCAATCGTCGGACCTTTGGCATCCAGAATATTATCTATCCATGGCTGCTGAACCCAGGTGGTAACATAAGCGCCTAAATTCGCATCGAATACGTCAACATACTTATAGAGCGTGAAACTCTCGGCAGTCGTCTGGAGTCCGACATCTGAACCGTTCTCATAAAAGTCGGCTCCGATTGTCGCCAGTTGATACCTGACCAAACCGCCCGCGCTGATTTTGATTGCACTTACGCTGGTTGCTGTTGTCCCGGCGGTGGCATACTTGATGCTTACACCGTTATTTTTCGCACTGAAATAATAATCATTCTTAGCAGGAGCGGCAGGCTGAGAACCGTAGATTTTTCCTGACGATGCGGTTACATACTGTGACAATACTTTGTCAGCGCTGGCGGTGTACTGATCATAAAACACCCGGTTGGAGTTGTTAATGACCGCGGTTTCATTATTTTTCACGAGGACAGTGCCGGAATTCTTGACCTTGGCTTTCCCTTTGGATACGAGGAAGTCAAGATATTTGGAATTCCATTTCGGGTTGAAATTTAAAAACTGCGTCTTATTCGAGCCGTTCGTTTCAATGCCGCCCGCCCAGGTTGATGCCCAGTTGCTGCGATACCGTCCACCGGCTGAAAACAGGTCAGTTCCATCATTGTTTTTCCATGACTGGAAATCGGCGCCGATTTTGCCGTCATTTTCAGCATATATTTCGAATACGGTGAATTTGATTTCCGCCTGAAGTATCGGCTGGTCATAATACTGCAACATGGCATCGATATTCTTCTTGCTCCAGGTTGGAACGACAAGAAACAATGCGTTCAAACTGGGTTCAACCAGTACCTGGTCCTGACCTTCCTGCAATTCGTAGAATGAGTCCATGTTATAGATCGGCTTGACACCGTCATATTTATGGGTGGAACCGACGTTCCAGACCAGTTCACGCAACTGCTCCGCGCTACGGAATTTTGGGAAATAGACATAACGTACAATACCCGAGGAGTTGATAATCTTCGGCTGGTCAAGAGTCTTGACGATTTCATCAATACCCATGCCGTTCGCCTGTTTGCCGAAACGGTCTTCTTCCGCCGAAACAATCAGGAAACTGGTTCCGCTATTGTAGCGTATGCACTCCACGTAGGTGTTGTCCTGGGTTATCTTCTTTGAACGCACCGCGGAACGAATGAACGTACGCAGTTCGTAGATGTCGGCGTGCTTAAG
The DNA here is from genome assembly GCA_964392985.1 of uncultured Victivallaceae bacterium. Classification (GTDB taxonomy): domain Bacteria; phylum Verrucomicrobiota; class Lentisphaeria; order Victivallales; family Victivallaceae; genus CAYMSF01. The sequence continues at coordinate 36,497 of CAYMSF010000016.1, forward strand.
TTCATATACCTTGGTAATGACGTAAGGGTCAGTGTTGTTACGGATAAAATGGACTTTGTCGGTGTCGTTTTCCAGGTTCAACCGTATTTGCGGGTGAATCACTGTCGGCGCATATGGCTCCGTCGCGTTGTTATTATTTGACTTAACCCGATCCGACTGCCCATATACGCTTACGGCGGTTATGGCTAAAATACCCGCCGCCGCTGAAATTGCGTTTTTGAGATTCATAATTTATTTTTCCTTATTCTAAAATTGTTAGTTACTGGATAGCCGGGAAATCAGCTTCAGTCAGCAGCTTTCCGGTCCATTTTTCATAATTGTCGCCAGGATGCACCAGTCTGCCATTGACCGTCACAAAGAGTTTGGTGTCCTCATTAATCGTGGTCGTAGTTCCGAACAGATATTTAAGCACCGGAATATCGGAGAGGAACGGGATGCCGATAGTCTGTTCAACTTTCTGTGTCTGATTGAACGTTCCGAGCAGATGTTCTCCGCTGAGTTCAAAGGTCAGATTGGAGCTGATAGCGCTGCCCTCGATCAATTCTGTGCCGCGATTATTGCGTTCAACCACATTGCTCATTGTGAGATTGTAGCCGAACTGGATTGTTCCCGTCAATTTGGCGTAGGTTGTCTGGTCAAACTTATCGCCGTTATATATCTGATCTTTTTCACCCGTGGCGGTAAAGCAGATTACCGGATTCGATACCGTCAGTTGAAAATCTGAAGGTCCGCCATTGGTTACACTGGTGTTGTCCTTGCTGCTCTTTTCAATATTCTGGAATTGCGGTGCAATCCTGACATTAAAAGTTTTGCTATAACTGGTTACGACAGTCAGACTCCCGGAGGAAGAGATTCTCGCCAACCCGCCTTGTGACAGCGCCCTGACAAAACTCAAGTCAAACTGCGGCGCGGTAAAAAAGCCACCGTAGGAAAACGATGAGAACTGATCAACGTTGGAGAGAAAATTCTCAACACTTTGATAGTTGATGGATTCCAGCCCCGCCTGAAAAAGATTCAGACCAGGTCCATTTTTCCATGCCAGATAATCCAGTCCGATATCGTCAAGCACACTGTTCCGCACTTCGTAAACCTTGAACTCCAGCTCAACCTGCGGGGACGGCCGGTCGAATGCCTTTGCCCATTTCAGCAGCGTCTGTCCGCGTCCTGGTGTATCCTTCCAGTAAATCAGATTGGAGGCCGGATCCCGGTAAACAATACCGTCGCCGGTCTTCACCCCGGCATTCAACGCCGCAACCATGACATCGGTGGAACGATGCTTCGGCAGATAGGCATAACGGAAAATTCCCGTTCCGTCAATGACCGAACCAGCGGCATCCGGAACTCCGCCCGGAATGTCCAGATTGTTGACAATCAGATCAACATGCGCCATCATCGCCGGCGGAGTGCTGACCACCAGAAACTGCTTCTTGCCTTCAAAGTAGTTCAGTCTTTCCACCGATGAATTGGTGTTATAACGCTTGACCGCACCAAGAATGAACGGCGTAATATCCACCGCCTGCACATTTTGCAACGTATAGACCTTGGAGACGAACGGTTCCTGCGCGTCGTCCTGCAGGAACTCCAATTTCTTCACCTTCTCGGCATAAGCAGTGCCGAACTGGGCGGCGGCCAGTATTATTCCAACCGCCACCAGTATTCCTTTTTTCTTATTCATCCTTATTATTCCTTAATAAATTTTTTCTTAACTTTAAACTACAGCGTTTTAAACTTTGTTTTTATTATTTATTTCTGAATCGCTGTTTTATTTTTACTGCCGCCGTTGCCTTACCGGCAACGGCGCTAAACATTTTTGGTCAATCTCTATTTCTACAACACATCTTAAACCTCCCGCAGTACTTGCGCATTTTCTTCCTTGCTACTTCAGGATGTTGCTCTGAGTCGTAAATTCTGAGACAACGTCCGCATCTTCATTTTGTTTCTGTTTTACTACAACACATTTTAAACCTCCCGCGGCTATTCTTTTATTACTGCTGTTCCGGTTATTGGTGCCAGTTTGGCATTTAAACCACCCATCCACAAACCTTTGACAAAAATATTCTTTTTTATTATTAAAGTCCATTTACAATCTTTATTGTTGTTATAAACATTATTATTATATCAAATATAATATTCGTTTATTAAGCTCAATAAACATAATATATATACATTATAAAAATAGTCAACATTAAATTTCAAAAAAAGTTGAAATTTTTATTATGTTGCGAAAAATGATCATTTATGACGGCATATTTTATGAATGGCAAGTTGTTTCTGTCTATGATTACCCGGCCATTAGCATAAGCAGAATATGAGGCGTAACACATTCGCATTTTTATTAAATGTGGGTAGATTAAGCAATATTATTTCAGGATGATTGACGGGCATATTTGCACATTTACGCCGCACGGATTAACAACGCAGGAATGTATTATTATGGATAACAAACGTTTTCGTGTCACACTGCTGGGTGACTCCATCCGCCTCGGCTATGAGGCGACGGTACGCGCTGATCTTGCAGATATTGCCGACATCTGGTCGCCGGCGGATAACTGCATGCACTCGGTACATCATCTTTTTAATTTGTCGTCGTTTTACGTCGAGCCGAAAGCTGATTTGATTCACATGAACTTCGGTCTTTGGGATTGCCGCCGGTTGGATCGCAATCGCAATGACAATGCGATACCGGTTGAGATTTTTGTGCGCAATCTGGACTTTATTCTCGGCAAAATCCGCGGCGCTACTTCGGCAGCAATTATCTGGGCGACAATCACCCCGGTCGTGCAGAGCCGTTACAATGCCCGGTTCTCCCAGTCATTTGAACCCTGTCGCGACGCGAATGACGTTGAACGCTATAATGCCGCCGCTGCGCCGGTATTATCACACCACGGGGTCATGGTGAACGATCTTCATGCGCTTGTTGAACGGCACGGCCGCGAAACATTGATTGGTGACGATGGCGTTCACTACACCGATGCCGGTTGTGCGCTCCTCGGTCATGAAGTTGCCGCCGTCATTCGTAACTGGCGAAATAACGCTTAACCGCATTCAGCAATTTAGTTTGAGCTTTGTTCTGAAAATCTTGCGGGATTATTGCTCTGTTTTTTCGGGTGCTCCCGGATAGCCGACCGGCTGGGTGAGGATCACTTTGCAACCTTCCGGCAACGCCATGATTTTTTCCAGTTGCGGATAGTCAAGCCAACCGCAGACGACGGTGGCCAGACCTTCAGAAGCGCAATAGAGATAAACATTCTGACTGATATAACCGATATGATTCCAGGCGAACAGGATATTTTCCGGTTTATCACCGCCAAGCTTCTTAGTATCCGAAACGAAAATCAGATCGACCGGAACATTTTTATGAAAATCCTGTTTGCCGCATTCCGCGCGAATATCTTTCGCTAAAACCAGTTGCAGTGAATTGCTTTTCGGTTCATACAGATAAAGTCCGTCTTTAGTTGCGGCATAGACGAGCGGGTCCTGGCGGTTCCTCGCCGTCGGCGCGGTATGTTTGCCATCCGGACGGTTGATACCGAATGCCGCCCAGAGCAGATTTGAGAGTTGCTGTGTTGAAAGCTCCTTGCTGCTGAATTCGCGGCTGGTCTTTCTGAGCGCCAGACACTCCATCAGGGGTTTGCCGCCTTTCATCTCAGGAGCCGGCAGTTTGATTTCTTTTGGTGGTGCGGCGGCAACAATTGCGCCATTATCGGCAAAAGCGGCAGCCGCGAAAATAACCGTAAAAACGAACAATAACATTTGTTTTTTCATATTCAAAATCTCCATTTTTATAGAGTATAATCTATCCCCTGGTCATCATAAATTCAACATAGCCGCGACTGGATTGTTATATTTTCAATAAAATCCATAAAACGGTACCGGAATACAATTTTACACAGACTCAACTTGAAACTAACCAATTCCGGTATATATATATTCTATAAATGTTATCCCCAAACCTAAAGCAGGAGATGGTATGAAAACGCTAAAGGTGCAACCGCTGTCATTGGAAAAATTCAGCAAATACGGCTCTTATATTAATATGCTTGACCCGGTCACCTCTAAACTGGGCAGTAAACCGATAGAATTTTACCGGGATATGCTGCAACTTGATGTCGGCGGCGCACAGCCATCATTTTCAATCTGCCGGGTGGAAAAGCGCGAACCGGTAATTGATGTAAGCGAATATCACAACGACACTTGCGAAGGCATCATGCCGCTTGATGCGCCGGTATATATTCATGTCGCCCCGGCGAACACCGGTGAAAAAGTACCGCTGAAACAAATGGAAGTTTTTCTAGTGCCGCAGGGGACGTTTGTCGCGCTGCGCCGTGGTGTCTGGCATCATGCCCCGTTCACGACCGGAAGCAAGGCGGCAAACGTGCTGATTGTGTTACCGGAACGTACCTACGTTAATGACTGTGTCGTGCACAAAATTTCCGCCAAAGACCGGCTTAAAATTGTTACCCGGTAAATACAGAACCGCATGATATTATAATTTGTTGAGGTTCGCCGGACGTTCCATTACCAGAAGATTGCTCTTGGACTCGACTGCGGGGACAACGTCATTTTTAAAGGACAGACCGCCCTTCTTTTTACGTTCAAAATATCCCCAGAAGACAAAATTAAGCTTCAATTCTTTGGCTAAATCCATTAATTGTGCCGCGGAGTATTTGCCACTGTATGAATCCCATTGCGCCGCCAATCCGAGTGCCATTTTGCCGGGATTAGCGCGAATAATTTCGTAACCCCAGATCTTTGAACCAGGCAGCAGGTCAGGACCGCCCCAACCGACACCTTCCGCGATGGCATATTTAGACAGACTGGTCAGACCTTCCATACCATCTACCGGATACCAGTTGCCAAACAGGATTACCGGGGTATGCGGGAATGCTTTGCGACTGCCAGCCACCAGACGGCGCATCTGTGTATCAAATGCCTTGCCGCTAAAATCCTCAAATCCAGGTCCTTTATTCGCCATCGCGGTTTCAGTGTGAACCAAACCGGCAAAATAAGGATCTTTGTCAAACCGTTTGCCGAGCGCTTCCAGTAACAGCAAATAGCGGTCCATAACTGCCGACACCCAACGTTTCGTGCGGATAACGGTTTTGCGATCACGCGCCACACCGCCCTTATATTCCGCACTGATTAGATAATCTGGAACGGGAATTATATTACTGGTAAAGGTTGTGTCCCAGATTTCGAGAATCAACCGCTGATTCTGACTGCGCAGTAGCTCCAGGTCTTTTTCGAGAGCGGTGAAGTCGTATTTGTCTTTTTCCGGTTCTAATTGCCGCCAGGTATAGATGCGTTGCCCACCGGCAAATCCCTTTTTGCCGGCGATACTCTTCCATCCATCACCCGGCTGATCCGGCCCCAGAGTCACATAATGTCCCGGATACCATTTAACCTCCAGAGTTTTATCGCCGGAAGATTGCTCCGCGCCATTTACGGTTTGCCCCAGTGCAGAAAGTACAGCAACCGCCATAGAGAACAGAAACGTAATTTTGAATTTCATCTTTTATCTATCCTTTTGCCCAATATTTTGAAAGTTTATTTTTCTCGTATTTTCAACGATGGATGTCGATATGAGTTTTTTGAGAACTTTCAGCGGTGTATTCATGCAGTTCAATCTTTACACCGTTCGGGTCGGTTACCCATGCCTGCCAACTGTTATCACTGCCGAGCTGTTTTTCGGTGATGTCATATCCGGCCTTTTTGATTTTTGCAGAAATGTCATCGATGGATCCCACCTCTAAACAGAGATGCTTAATGGCAGAGGAATTGCCATCCGGAAGTTTGTCCGTCAAAAACACCTCAATAAAACAATCGTCACCCGCCGATAAATAGAAACCTGTCGCCACACCGTTGTGCATAAAATTAAATGCTTTTTTCAAGCCAAGCGCGTTAACGTAAAACCGTTCCGTCGCCGCCAGATCATTACTGACAAGACATAGATGCGCAATCCGTTTAATCATTTATCGCTCCTTTTCATCATTACAACCGCTTGCAAAATAAATGCGCCTGGTTGCAAGATGATTGTTAAATTATTTATTGCTTACTGTTTGTATCTTCGGATTCGGTTGATCATATCCGTGAGTAGTGCCCTGAAAATATTTTATGGTCTTGGGAGCTTTAATATTATTATAGAGGACAGTAACGCCGGATGGCGGACAGACATAATCGCCAAGACCGGCAGTGATAAAGGTTTCGCATTTTATCCGTTTCGCATGATTGACACTGTCAAAATAACCCAACGCGGCGGCCGGAGCCGGACGGAAAATACTGTTAAGTCGCTTAAGTTGAATTCCTTCCAAATCGCAACACCATGGTTTGTAAGGTTCACACCGGGTGACATCCGCATCAAGCGCCGCCGCAGTTATGCACTGCAATCCGCCCTGACTGCCGCCGCTGACTATCAGCGTCTTACCGTTCCATTCCGGTCTGGACTTGATATATTCCATGGCACGCATCGCCCGTAGCATCATCCCGGTGAAATAACTGGTTTCCGGTTTGGCATTTTCGTTAGCTTTAAGCGCATAATTACTAAGTTCGCCACTCTTCAAGTCAGCATAGTACTTGGGGTCGCGACCATTATCGAAACCATGAGCATTAATTTGAAAAGTAATGGATTCTGGGCGGAAATCAGGATTGGCAGGGTCAACGCCATAGCCCCGGAACGTTACCCGCGCCGGTAACGATTTTTCTTTAGCGTTTTTAGGAATGGTAAGATAACCTGAAACGGGTTTCCCCCCGGCGCAATCAACTTTCACATCATAGACGGTGAATGCCGGATTTTTGGATGGTACTTCCGTGAGTTTAGCTACCATCGGAACTTTTGCCAGCGCCTCCTTCTGTTTCTGCCAGAAGGCATCAAAATCCGCCGGTTCCGGAACACTGGTGAGTTTCTCCGGTTCAATCCCGACGCCGCCTTCAAACTTCAACGGCTTGCCCTTATCGTCCTTAATTGGCGAACCATCGGCATTAAGGACAGCAATTTCTACACGGACAAAACCGGGTTGCTCTGCTGAAGTTGTGATTTTCAATGACTGCCCGGCAGAACTTACCGCCTCGCCACTTTCAGTTTTGCCATCGTCGCCGGTGCGCTTCCATTTGAGATTTTTTCCAGAAAACACCTTGCCGTCCTGAAGCAATTTTACATTAAAGGTTACTTTATCGCCGGACTTGTAAGAAAGCGGCTCTTTATCGGTTGACCATTCTACCGAAACCGGTCCGGCAAAGATTGATCCGGCACAGAATAAAGTGGCGAACAGTCCAACAAACAGACGTGGCAGCAAGTGTCTCATTTCCTGTCCCTTTGTTTAAAATTTGGCTTATGTGCATGAATATAACGTTTGAAACTATAAAAGCAATTTAAGAATTATTTGGAAAGGCAATGGATGTCTTTGTCAATCGCGTGTGCAATAACAATCTTTGCTTTAAATTCAGGATGTTTTAAACTTTGACACCGTCTGATTTTATCTTTCTTATCTATTCCGGTAAATTTTAGTGAAATATTGATTGCCACCATTGAAGAATGGGCTAAATTAGAAAGCTGAATAAACTTATTTGTTTCAGGCCTATGAAAAATGGAGATAATATAAATGTTAAAATTGTTGGTGATACCGGTAATGATGTTTGTGTTGCTGGGGCTTTCCTCCTTTATGCTTGCGGAAGAAGCCAAAAAAAATACCGCACCGGCAACAAAAGCCGGGATGGGTTCATTTAAATACGGAATATCAGCAAGCACAAAAGTACAGGAGAACCCGGCTCAAATTGAATTAACCTGGCCGGAAGACAAAACCGCCTTTGGTTATACCATCTACCGCAGATTCATGGGTGAAAAACAGTGGATTCCGATTCCGGTTGCGGTGTTAGACGGCAAAGCGATTGGATTCGTGGATAATAAAGTAAAAATCGGGGAGGTTTACGAATACCGCATTGATCGTCAAGGTGCCGGTTATCTTGGCCGGGATTACATTTGTTCCGGCATCAACGTTCCGGCAACGGACATTCCGAAACAAGTCATCCTGCTGGTTGACAAGAGTATCGCAGAAGCGTTAAAAAGCGAACTGGCAATGCTGGAACGGGATTTGGCTGGCGATGGCTGGCAATTGATACGGCATGATGTCGACCGGGATGCCAAAGTAACCGAGGTAAAAAAGTTAATCGAGACAGCCTACCGTCAAAACCCGGAACTGTTGCGTACGGTTTTTTTGTTCGGGCATATTCCGGTGCCATATTCCGGCAGTATTTCGCCGGATGGTCATACCAACCATCTCGGGGCATGGCCGGCTGACCTCTATTACGGTGATATGAACGGCAAATGGACGGATGAAAAATCACTAAAATATTACCCGACGACCGAACTGAAAAACGAACCCGGTGATGGCAAATTTGACCAGAGCACGATTCAGCCCGACTCATTGAAACTTGAGGTCGGCCGCGTCGATCTCTCCGATATGCCTGAATTCGAACGGAGCGAGGTTGAGCTGTTGAGGCAATATCTCAACAAAAATCATGCCTTCCGGCATGGACATGTACCGGCGGAACAACGCGGACTGATTGATGATAATTTCGGAGCGTTTGGCGGCGAAGCCTTCGGCAGCAGCGCCTGGAGCAATTTTGCCACATTTTTCGGCGCGGAAAATTGTATTGTCGCCGACTGGTTTACCACATTACCGTCGAACAGTTATTTATGGGCTTACGGTTCCGGCGGCGGCTCACATAACCGTGCCGGTGGCGTCGGCACCACGGCGGACTTCGCTAAAACTCCGGTAAAAGCAGTTTTCACCTTACTGTTCGGCAGTATGTTTGGCGACTGGAATCACAAAAACAATTTTTTACGGGCACCGCTTGCCAATTCCGGCGATGCGCTGACGTGCGCCTGGGATGGGCGACCGCATTGGTATTTGCATCACATGGCGATGGGCAAAAATATTGGCTATTCGACATTGCGCACCCAAAACAATAATCAGCTACAGGATTATCTCACCTGCGGCAATGCCAAATCCTCTGTATCAGGCAAAGATGAGGACGCGGAATGGGAATATAATCCGGTGCATGTTGCCTTGATGGGAGACCCGACATTGCGGATGCATCCGGTCTTGCCGCCGCGTTCATGCAGCGCAATGGCGCTACCGGATAATAAATTAAAATTGACCTGGCAGCCATTAGAAGATAAAAGTATCACCGGTTATCAGATATATCGCGCGGAAAAATTAAACGGTCCCTACTCGCTGCTTAACAAAGCTCCGGTTGCCGGAACTGAATATATCGCCACCGGAGTCAAGCCTGATGATGTCTATATGATAAAATCACTTAAGCTGCAAAAGAGTGCCAGCGGCACTTACTGGAATACCAGTCAAGGCGTATTCATCCGCCCTCCTGCCGCAGGAACAGTTTATACCGTGCAACAACTGAACGGCACTACGCTGAATACACTGGAAGATATTCCCTTTGCTTTGGAATTGAAATGTGAGGCGGCGATAGTTTCAAAGCCGCCGCAACATGGGATGCTTCAAAAAAGAGCGGATGGCGCATTTGTTTATACTCCGGTGGCAGATTATAACGGCGCCGCCCGGTTCACTTTGATTCCTCACGACAGTTTAAACGATGGTATTCCCGCAGAATTCAACATAGCCATCAATCCGGTTCAGGATGCGCCGCGACCGGATAACCAGACCATTGCGCTTACTGACTATAAGCCGCGAACGATTAAACTGTCAGCGACCAATCCGGATGCGCCGACGCATCCGCTGACTTATACAATTATTAAATCGCCGGAATCCGGCAAACTTTCCGGAACGCCGCCGGATATAGTCTATGCGCCCGCCACCGGAATGACCGATATAGACAAAATACAATTCACCGTTGGTAACGGATATTTGACGAGCATGCCGGGCACAATTGTTATTCAGCCGCCTTATATATGCACAAAAACGGCGGCGCCGAAAATAATTGACGGCAAATTGGATGACTGGAGCGAACTGCCGATAAAATGCAATGCCCCGGAAGATTATTACGGTCCGGATACAAACGCCTGGAAAGGAGCGGATGACTGCCGGTTTGCCATTGGTTCCGCTTACGATGATAAATATTTGTATCTCGCCGTTGAAGTCATTGATGATAAATATGACGCTGTAAAAGAAAAATTACCGTGGGAACAGGACGGTATTGAAATCCGCCTTGACGCCAGACCCGTCGATATCCGGTTCGCCAATACCGGCAAGGGCGAGCGGAAAGATTTTCTGTTACTCGGATTGAGCCCCGGTCCGACTGCAGGAGAAAGCTGGTTGTATCGCGACGTCAAGGATTTACCCGAAGGCACAAAATTTGTCTGTTGCCGTTCCGCCAGAGGGTTCAATACCGAAGTGGCAATACCGCTGGCATACCTGAATAAACAATCCGGCAATAATGTAACCGGTTTCCGGTTGAATGTAATAGTCAACGACCGCGATGGTGAAAAAATGGTAAGAATCTGCTGGAAACCGGACTGGCGCTCACCACAATCATATTCCGGCTCCGGCTCTTTTATAATGAAATAAATATTCAACCCGGAAATAATTACCTGTCTTGTGTCTGATAAAGAGCAAGGGGATATTGATGACCGGGTATCGTTTCCTCGAGTTTCTTCAACTTGGATTTCATCCCAGGGGGAAATTGTTTGAATGATTCAGCGGGACAAATGATAAATTCAAATTTCATCTTATTGTTAACGGCGTCATAAATGCCATCAATCTTGCATCTTTCATAATCGCGGTCAATGAAGAAAACTGCTTCATCCACCCATGTCCCAGTATAAGCTACAATGGCGTCAGGCGGTAAATGTTTCCGGCTTTGCTCACAAAAATATTTGGTTGTTTTATAAACATTAGCCGCCGGATCAACCCAGAGGTAATAAACCGAGAAGCCGAGAATCAAAATTGTCAATGTTATGGCAAACGCGGGTAAAATCCTGCCCCGAGCCAACAGTACACTTCCGGCAAAATATAACAAACATAAAAATAAAACAACGCCAATGCTTATCAGTATAAAATATTGATTAAGGATATCTGCTGTTTGGATAATCCCCATGCCGTCGCGAACCTTGATGTGAGGAATTTTCCCCGCAACACACACTTTTCCGACATAATTGATAAAACCAGTTTTCAACATAATCATGATTGCCACGATAAATCCAACCAGAAATACCCAGACAAATTTCCACCTGTTGGAAAATTTTGGTTTAGTTTCATCGATCAGCGCCACATATCTGGCAATTAAAATAGCCAATGCCGGATACAACGGCAGGATATAATCACCGCGTTTAATGGCAGACAGCGAGAAAAACACAAATACCGTCAGTACCCAGAACACAAGGAAGTATGTTTCACTCCTTAATTTAGTAAATTTTTTCCTGAATGCCGGAAGAGCAAAAAACACCAGTGGTGACCATGGCAATGCGCCGGTGAAAAGTTTCGGGAAATAGTATAGAAATGTTTTGCGCTGTCCGCCACAATACTCGGTATTGATTCCCAGAAAGCGGTCGATATTTTGATTCCAGAAAAAATCGAAAGCAAACATACCCTGGGTACGGATACTTTCATAGACATACCACGGCGCGGCAATTATCAATCCTATAATCAAACCGCTTACCGGTTTCAACTCCCAGATTGCCTTGAGATTCCGCTCCTTTATCAGCAGTGCCAGAATCGTCAGTCCGGCAAGAATTACCGCAACCGGTCCTTTTATGAGTACTCCCAATGCGAGCACCACATAAAAAAGATAAATATGCCAGTTAGACTTTTTCTTCTCAAGGTAACCGGTATAGAGGAAAATCATTGCGAGAGTGTAACATGCACACAAAACGATATCAATTCTGGCGAGACGTCCCAGGTTGATGAATCCAACCATCGTCGTTAATATATATCCGGACAGCAGTCCGGTCGTCCTGCCGTAAATTCTATTACCCAGCCATGCCGTCAGCAATACGCAGAAAATTGCAGATAACACCGATGGCAACCGGACACTGAACTCGTTTACTCCGAAAATTTTGCCAGTTGCGGCATAAAACCAGTAACACAATATCGGTTTTTCAGTTTCAGGTTCGCCCTTGATGGTAACATGCCAATAGTCACCGGTCTTCAACATATTTGCCGCAACAATGGCGGCCCGGCCTTCCTGTGCAGAATAGATACCGTCACTGCCGATATTTATCGTAAAAATAACCACGGTATAGAACGTCAACAATATCCAATGACAATAATTTTTCGTTAAAAACATTTTAATCAATCTAAGCTAACCTGAGTAATCACATTCACATATCACAAAACACTGATTCAAAACTATTATCAATGAATCAGCAAACCATACAACGAACTAAACCTAGCACAAAACTGCAAATATTCAAGCCTGTTTAAAACCATTCGCAACCAACATTATACGGAACAAAACAACTATGGCGGTACTGGGACGCATCAAACTGATTCATCAAATTACCGACCGTCTTACTTCCAGCAGTTATAGATTTGCGGGATGAGGTATTTGAGTATTGCCGCGGTCGGAACTGCAAAAATCATCCCGGTCAGCCCGGCAAAAAATCCGCCCAGCAGCACCACAATAATTGTTTCGAGAGTGGTCAGACCGAGCGCTTCGCCAATGACCGAAGGATAGATGAATAACTGGTCAAAGATACCGGTGATGATAACATAAGTCGCAATAACTGCCACCAACATCAACATGCTCGTATTCGTTCCGCCGACCGCCAGACAGACAACCAGGGTCAGAATCGCGCTCGAAATCGGACCGATGAGCGGCAGCAATACAGTACAACCGGCAAGCAGTCCAAGCACCAATGCGTAAGGTACGCCGAGAATAAAGAACATGATGACATAGAGGGTGCTTTCAATCATGATAATCGTCAAATAGCCGCGAAGCCATATTTTTAATTTTAGAATGATATTGAAAATGATTTCACGTGCTCTGGCGAGAGTTTCTTCACTGGCGCCGGGGAGCCACTTGCTTTTATAGATAACATTGACCAGATACTCGCTTTTTTTATTGCCGCCAAATTCTGCGGACGGGCAGAATTCCGCCATTTTCTTCAATATCAAGATAAAAAAGAACATTGTCAGCAGGATATTCAGCAGCACCACAAAGGTCTGTTTGAGGAAACCGGCAGTAAAGGTGAACATGCCGCCGGTTTTTTCAAGGATCAACGCCATTAAAGCCTTCTGATTGCCGGAGTCTGAGAGATAGCGGGTAACTTCGCTGACCGCGGATTTGACGAGAGGAAGGTTTTCCAGTTTCGGCTTTAATGATTCCAGTTTATCAATGTAGCGTTTGACGACGGGGAGCATCGGTTGAAGCCGTGAATCTGTTACCGCCGGATTCTCAACGCCGTTGGCGGTTTCAGCCTTGTATGTCTTGGCGGTGCCGATGAATTCCCGTACTGACGAGCTGATTCCGCTCACATAGGAGGCGGACAGCGTAGCAAAGAGAATGGCGACAGTGATGATTATAAAAATGAACGTTGTTACCGTCGCCATCGTCGCCTGACTGATGAGAGTCCGGCGCTGACGTAACTCCTTATCCCCCTCGCTTATCTCTTCCTGAAAAGGCTGGTGATTAATGAATGCCGACAGTTTTTTAAACGGACAGGCAATCGCGCCGCCGAGAGCGAACAGTTTGACAAAAAACGGTCTAGTACCGAATTGACGTTCATAGAACTTTTCCAGCGGCAGAAAAATATAGGCCAGAATCAGTCCGAAAATGACAGATTTTAAAAATGTAGCGGTAAGAATAAAGATGCCGATGACGATTAATGCGACAAGCAGACCGGTACTGGATTTTAAAATCCGTTTTCTATTTTCGTATTGTTTTACCGCGTCATCTTCGATTTCGAGCAACTTGGCATTGGCAATCTGCAACAACTCAGCGATACGGTGAATCAACTGCCGCTGCGATTCCAGATAATTGCCGTTGCTCAATCCCAGGGCGAGCATGGCGCGAGTGATTTTCAGCCGTTCCTCCTCGGGAAGTTTAGAGAGACACTCGCAATGTTTTTCAATATCTTTCGGATTGCCGGCAGGACGGTGAGATTCAATCCATTCCACCATCATCGCGATTCTGCCCGGCGAATGGTCGCGGGAGAGAATGTTGCGGAATTCATCAATTTCAGCTTCGTCGAGTTTTCCATCGACCCAGAGGACTTCGCTCATCAATGCCACAACCGCGATGGACTCTTCTTCAGAGCTGTTGCCCTTGTGATCCAGCAATGTGGAAATAGTGGAATAGGCCTTACTGGCGGGTTTGGCAAAAACAGATTTAACCCATTCTTTTCGGCGATTCCACGGTCGATCCATAAAAACCACTCTTCCGGTAATTAGTTAACGGTTACAGTGCGGTTGCCGGCGGTAACTTTACCGCAAACTGCCGCATGTATACCAGATTCGGTACAAATTTTTACTGCGTTTGCCGCTTCGTCAGCGGGAACGAACCAAATCATGCCGAATCCCATATTGAAAACACGATAAGCTTCTTCATGACTGACAGTACCGCGTTCCACCATAAGTTTAAAAATCGGCGGTGCTGTCAATGCTTTGCTGTCAAAAATCACATCAACACCGGCAGGCAGCACCCGCGGGACGTTGTCATACAGTCCGCCGCCGGTGATATGCGCCATACCGTCAAGATTCAACCCCTGCGCCATCGCCGCTTTGATTGCCGGCCAGTAACAGGTATGCGGTTTCAACAACGCTTCGCCAATCGTTTCATTCATGCCGTCAATCAGGGTTGAAGTGGTAAAACCGCACTGGGTGAACAGAATTTTTCTCGCCAGACTGAAGCCGTTGGTATGAAGTCCGTTAGACGCAAGTCCGACCGCGACATAGCCGGGTTTAATCTTCTCGCCGGTGATGAGCCGTTCTTTTTCGACCACCCCGGTGATGACGCCGACGAGGTCGAAGTCATCGCCATACATTCCCGGCATTTCCGCGGTTTCACCGCCGAGTACGGCGCAATTTGCCGCCCGGCAGGCGTCGGCGATACCGGATAAAACGTTCTCGTATAACGGGCTGCGCAGTTTGCCAATCCCGATATAGTCCATAAAGTAAATGGGTTCCGCTCCTTGAACGGCGATATCGTTGATGCAATGATTGACGATGTCGAAACCGATGGTGTCATATTTTTCCATCATGGCGGCAACCATCAATTTAGTGCCGACGCCGTCGATGCTTGAAACCAGCACCGGATGACGGTATTTACTCAAATCAAGCTGAAACAATCCGCCGAAACCGCCAATAGGCGCGAGCATTTCCGGGCGCCGGGTGGCGGCAAATTTCGCCTTGACTTTTTCCAGAAGATTTTGTGCCAGGTCTATATCCACGCCTGCCGCTTTATAAAGTTCACTCTTAACTGCTTTTCCGCTCACTTTTATTACTTCCTTATGGTTATATCGCTACTACCGGCCCCGGGTACGAGTCCGGAATGTTATAATTTTTGTAAAATGACACGCATATAATCTAAATCTTTGAATGCTGAATGCAAATCACGAACAAATTTCATTCCGTAAAAGTTGATAAAGAGGTAATAACGGGATGCTTTCTGCCGGTTTTTAGCATTTAATGTTTGCAAAAAGCCGTTTTTACGGCAAATTATACTCTATAAGGACAGGTTGGAAACAAAAATAACCGGTTCCGTCGGAAAAAAAATGTAATCGAGGTCGTCATGGCAGAAATCATGCAGATACAGTGTTACAAGTGCCAGACCGTCTACGAAGTGTCGCCGGAAATGGCTGGACAACTGGTTGAATGTGCGGTATGCAATGCAATATTCGCCATTCCTGCACCCATTCCCGGAATGGAAAACCAATTGCTGGCGACCTACCCTTATGTGGAATTGCCGGATGCTGCGGCCAGGACAGAAGAGGCAGAACTGGCAACCCATATTGATGTAACTGAAATTCCGCCGGAAGTGCCGGTGGAAGTGCCGGACAGTCCGCCTTTGGACACTTCGTTTGATATGCCGCCGGCGATACCGGAAGGAACCAGCACGATCAAGTTATCGCGTTCCAATATCGGCATGATGCCAAAAATTGAGGACACTTTCAAGTTTAACACGGTAGAGCAGAAAGTACCGAAAAATAAATATGCGGACGATTCAAGCAAAGACAGTCTTTCCACCGCCGTTTTTAAGAAACCGGCTGCAGGCAAATCTGCTCCCGTCGCGCCACCTCCGCCCCCGCCGAAATGGTGGCAGTTCTGGAAAAGATTTTCCCGCGGCAATTGACACTCTTTATTTCAGCCAATCAGAAAATATGTATTATGCGAAAACTAAATAAACGTTTTTTTATTCAGCTCTATCTTAAACTGGTGCGAAATGGTGGCAGTCCGGAATATGTTGCCCGCGGCGTGGCGGTTGGATTGTTTATCGGATTGATAATTCCGTTTGGATTCCAGTTGATTTTCGCTTATGCGCTGGCATGGGTGGTGCGGGCGGCGAAAATACCGGCACTATTCTTCACGCTGATTACCAATCCCTATTCAATACCCTTCATCTATCCGGTGCAATGTTACATCGGCAGTTATCTGATTGGCCGCCCGTTGAGTTACAGTTATCTCAACAAGGCAATGGCGAAAATTATCCGGGAATCTTCGTACGAATCACTGTTTGATCTGGGTATGAATGTCGCCGCCGCATTTTTCGCCGGCGGTCTGCTTTTTGCAATTATCGCCACCGTCCCCGGTTATTTCGTTTCAAGGTGGCTGGTTAAAAACTATCGCAACAAAAAACAACAACGTGCCAATAGAATTACGGTAACAACATGTTAAACTCGAGAAAAACTGAAACGCAAGCACGGGCATGCAGGAATGCCCTGCGGGAAATAATGTCCGAAACTTTTGGACAAAACCGCCCGGCTGACCGCGCGCTGGCAATGTTCCTCCGCGAAAATCACCAATTCGGTTCCCGCGACCGTCAGGTAATCAGCGAATCAATCTTTGCTGTATTCCGCTGGTGGGGCGCGTTGCGCCAATTAATCAACCCGGCAATCCTGAACGCGCTGGAACTGCCGGGAGAATCCGCAGTAACCGCCTGGCAGAATCTTCAAGATAAACTCATAACCGCGTTGCTGCTGGGCGCCAATCTGCTTGAATCCCGCGAAACTGAAGTTTCCACCTTATGGGAACGGGAACTGCAATTTAAACGCCCTGCCGGAATTAATAGTGAAACGGAACTTTCGCAACGCATTAACGCCGTTACCGCCGCTCTGTCAAAAGCGCTGGGACTGGCTCAAGTGGTCAACGTCTCCGCCAAAGATTTACTGCCGGAATGGATTGTGCCGCTACTGCCGGAACAGGCGGAAAACTTCACCCGGTGGTGCCAGCGGCGTCCGCCAATGTGGCTCCGGGGACAAGGGGCACATCTTAATGAACTGGAAAAACGGCTCACCACACAAGGCTTGACCGTAACGCGACATCAGTCGGTCCAAAATGCATTCTGTGCCGGCAATGCCAAAGTCAACCTCTATTCGCTGCCGGAATTCCGTGACGGCTGGTTTGAAGTACAGGATATGGCTTCGCAACTCATTGGTTTAACCTGTGCGCCGAAACCGGGTCAACGCTGGTGGGATGCCTGCGCCGGCGCCGGTGGTAAAACCCTGCAACTGGCGGAAATTATGCAGCGGCGTGGCAGCGTCATCGCCAGCGACATCCGCGAATATAAACTTGAAGACCTCCGGAAACGTGCCAAACGTGCCGGATTTCCGAATATTGTCTGCAAAGAATGGGACGGTAAGGCGCTGCGCAAAAAACAGCAGGAAAACTTTGACGGGGTTCTCGTTGATGCGCCGTGCAGTTGTTCCGGCACCTGGCGGCGCAACCCGGACGCCCGCTGGACAACCAGACCCGAAGAGATTGACGAGATGGCGGAACTGCAACTGAAGATTCTCAGCAATGCCGCCACCGGGGTGAAACCCGGCGGGATTCTCGTCTATGCGACCTGTTCCATCTTCTCCCGCGAAAACCGGGTGGTAGTAGAAAATTTTCTCGCCACTAATCCGCAGTTTGCACTTGAACCATTCACCAATCCGCTCAATGCCGGACTGACTGACGGCATGCTCCAGGTATTCCCGTGGGATGCGGATTGTGATGCGATGTTCGCCGCCAGAATGCGGCGTACGACTGATATACTTGATAAGGTTGACACCGCGCCAATTGGACAATAACCAACACAACAACTGGAGTTTAAAATGAAAACTTTGAAAGTGGTTTCATGCGTCCTGACGGTTATTGCATCCCTGACCTTCTGCGGTTGCGGCACAACAGAAAGATTTGAGTACCCGACCGCGATGACTAAACTGGCGCGGGTAACCGAAACACCGGCAGGAGGTTCCGTTGCCGTCTCCCCCTGCACGGATGGTCGCGGGCAGGAATACGAGTACAATACTATTATGCTTTACTTTATCCCACTGTGGATTTACGGTTACCAGACGGATCAACGGCCGGAGCTCAATACGGCATTCCTGTCGGTCAACAGCTATAATTTTCAGGTGGAACGTGACTTGACCGGCGCCGCATTTACCAGCATCCGCAGTTCCAATTTATTCAATAAAACCTTTGTTGCTGACAACGCCAAAATCGCTGATGCCGACTTTATTTTCCGCAGTACGCTTTTAAAGATGGATTTTGAGGGGACGGTATTCAGTTATGGTATTTCGTTCGCCGCGCCGGTATTATGGTTTGCCGGGTTACCGGCAGGCACGGCGGAAAACTCGCTCAAAATAAAGTTTGAACTGTTCCGTAAAAATGTAGCGGAACCGGTGTGGAGTTTTACTTTTGAAAACAAGGATTCGCTGACCATCGGTATCTATTACCACTATGGGGATGATGCAAAATTATATCCGGCTTTGATGGAGCAGGCGATGAACGCCGCCGTCATTGATCTGTACCGGCACACCCAGATGCACCCGGATTTTTTGAAATAATACCAAACGCCGTTAGCGTTTTAATTGCGGTTCAGTACCGGCTTTGAATGATTATTTCTTTGCTGCCCCGTCATCATCGCCGCCAAGGGTGAAATGAAGGAACAGTGTCATCGCCAATGCGACGCCGGCAACCCAGAATGACGGATTGGCAACATCAAAGAAAGAACCTACCGGGGCATGAGTATCAATCGGTGACGACCAACTGTAAATGGATTTTGACAGCACATTGGACATGAATTGCACACATGGGATTGCCAAGAGCATTCCCAGCAGCGCCCAGACCACATAAACTCTTCCAGCAGCCAGACCGGCGATTGCAGTTACCGAAACCCGCGCACATAACGCGAATCCCAGACCGGCAATAATTCCCCCGATGAGTGATGCCCAGAAATAACTGGCGCGCACCTGTACCTGCACCAATCCGGAACGTTCCGCGAAGAAAAATATCACCACTCCGGCGGCAATTGAAATGAGCAATGTCTTCAAAACCCGGCTGTTCTTGAGCAAAATCGCATCCAGGCAATTTTTGCGGAACGCCAGATCGGATTTAACGAGGAGAAAACCGAAAAATACACCCAGCAGAATTGCTACCACCATCCGGTAACTGCCGGTCAATGCTAAAGGTTCCATAATCTAATTCTCCTTACCGCCGCCTTCTTTGCGACGCTCGAGTAAAATCGCCACTAAAACCGAAACGGCGAAGAACGCGATGAGAAAAATCCACGCCCCTGCAGACATCTGAATCGCCGCCGACCATTGTCCGAAAAAAGTATCGCCGGCAAGCTGTAAACCCAGCATCACGAGAAAGCCGCCACCGACACCAAAGCCTACAGTCTTAAAAAATGAGTTAAAGAAACCGCCTTCAGATTCCTGAATGACGCGCAATTTCCACTGTCCGCTTGAAATGGCTCCGGCGAGCGCTCCGATAAAAATACCGAAAAGAAAACCGGTCTGCCAATCAATGGGTGGTGTCTCCGCCAGTTTTTTCTCCGCGACGCTCTCGCGACAGTACTCAGAGATGACGGTCATGCCGTCACTCATCCCGAGTCCGTCGTTAAAAAAATAAAGCCCAAGAATAACCGTCAGTGCAATCAGTACGCCATTGACATAGAATGGCCACTTCCCGGATAATGCTTTAATCATAATCCAAGCTCCTTAAGAAATGTAATATCTAAATTCCATACCACTATTTATACTATAAATTCTCAATTATAATGATACAAGTTCATTGTTATTAATTTTTCTCAATTTATGAAAGACGTTTAAACTGGCGGGAAAATAAGAAAATCAACGGGAAACCGGGCGCTCTTCAAAGTGAAATTCCTGGGTGTCCGGGTCAAAAACCTGAACTTTTTCCATTTGCGGCTCGGGCGCGTCGTGATAAATTTGTTGAGTTTCGGGATCAAAGTATTGCACCGTTGCCGGTTTATTCTCCGGTTCAGGTTTCTGCGCAGCAATAAACTGGGAAGAAAATGCGGCAGAAGATGCAAACGCATTGTTATTGCTATTTGCATTACCGTTGTTTTTTGCAAAGCCATTGCCGTTAGACACCGGAGTTGATGCCGGCGACGGAGTGAATTCGGGAACGAATGCGGGAGAAGAAGTTAACTTGTTACCAGTATTGTTGCCGTTGGCAAAGCCATTGCCGTTGTTGTTTGCAAAGCCATTGCCGTTAGACATCGGCGTTGGTACCGGCGACGGGGTGAATTGAGGAACGAATGCGGGTGATAATGGTAAGGTTTTCTCTACTACCGGCTTCACACCGTTGGCAAACTGAGCCAGATAGGAACTCGCATCGGCAGGAGCGGAATCCAGATTACCTTTTTCCGGCGCCGGTTCATTTTCCTCCGCGGCAGGCGCTTCGGGGTCAACAATTTCAACCGGCGGAACGCCGCGGTTGATATCGATCAACTCAAGCACGAGATTATTGGAACGGCGTTGTTCGGTAACCATTTCCGCGAGGGTGTTCTGCATTTTTTTCATGGCGGAACCCATTCCGGTCATGTTTGTATCCTGATCTTTGCTGAAACGGATAAAATGGACATAAAATTTGGAAAATTTGCAGATGCCAAGCACAAAAACCAGCCAGGTCAACACACCGACGGTAGCCAGGGTAATAGTAATCGAGTCCCAATTCATCTTAATTTATATTCTTTCTCTTTATATATTACAGCAGCAACGGTTTAGTTTACCGGCGACATTTCTTTAAACAAAACGGCAATCCCACTATTTTAGCAGATATACCCGCGAAAAACAAGTTTTTTTATAAACTTTTCAATAAAACCCGTTTTTTTTTGTTTTTTTTCAATAACCCTATTGACTCGACTTTTATTTTCTGCTATTATGTATAAATAATACGTTATGTTTAAAATGGTTTTAGACATTTAGAACGTTAACAAAAATCTCATAAAGGAGAGAGAAAAGTGAAGAAAAGTCGTGGTTTCACACTCATCGAACTGTTGGTCGTCATCGCGATCATCGCTATCCTCGCGGGCATGCTCTTACCGGCGCTTAACTCAGCACGTGAAAAAGCCCGCCGTATTTCCTGCGCATCAAACCTGAAACAACTCGGATTGTCCCTCAAGCAGTATGCCATGGACTATGCCGACCGTTTTCCGATGAATACAACTGGTTCGAGCGTTGGCGGCGCCGTTCTGTTGGAACTGGTCAGAAAGAACGATTACCTGACTGACTACGCCGTTTACACCTGTCCGTCAACCACTACTGCTAAGGGTACCGGTACGGTTTCTCTCGCTGCCTCTAACTGTGACTATTCTATGTCTCCTGGTATGATGGAAGGTTCCTCTGATCAGTACGGACGTGCGGATTCCGCCATCTCCTCTGACAGAAGCAGCAACAATCAGTCTGTTCCGAATCATAGTGATTTCGGTAACATGCTGTTCCATGACGGTCACGTAACTGGATACTCTGGTGCCCAGTGGTACGCAGCTGTCAATCGTGGAGCATCCTATATGCCGCCACAGCCCTGGACTATCTAATCTGAGTTTATCTTAGAAAATGTCTGAAACAAAGTTTTAGACAGACTAAGGAGGCTTCGGCCTCCTTTTTTATTGTTCCTCCCGCAAAATCACATTATTGTCATTATAGTTATGTTTTGTGTCTTCTGTCCGCCGTTTTTTCCTTATCGATGTAGCGTTGATATATTCTATGAAAAGCGACAATAACATACCGTGTCATTCTTTTTCTTTATTTTCCATCAAAAAATACGTTGATTACCGGATTGCATTTCCAAAGGCGTATAGATATATTAAATAAGTGTCGGGTTTATTAGTTTTTAGTGAGGCTTATTTTGGGTATCAGACTGCAACCGGTTTGCGTTTTACCTTATATTAGTAGTGGGTGGGTTCTGCCACTGTTAAGGCATACTGAGTGAAGACTTAAAACGATGCAAACCGGCGGCGGATGAACTTTAATTATTAATTTGGTTGAAAAATTATGGCTAGAATGACAAAAGATGCGGTAATAGTACCGGAACCACCGGTCAGCATCTTCAAATTAAGATATGTTTTTTATATTATCGCGGCATTATTCATACTGCTGGCGCTCTTTTCGCATAATCAAAGCGATTTCTCTGTAATTCAAGGCGGCGCTGACGTTCCGGTCAACAACTGGATTGGCGAAGTGGGAGCTTATCTTTCCTGCACCATGCTTTATATGTTCGGTCTTGCCGCCTATCCGATTGTATTTATTCTGGTTGCCTGTGCCTTGCGCTCGTTACTGCCGCTGCCTACGTCGCGCCACGGCTATTCCGGGGCGTTACTGCTGCTGGTACTGGGAATCACCGTTTTATTCGCGATTGCACCGCAAAGTTTCGTTGACCAGACGGAACTGCTCGGCATCGGACGGCGCGATGTGCCGAACTCCGCCCTGTCCGGCGGGGTTGTCGGTCAAGTGCTGGCGGCGCCGGAATATGCCAATATCCCTGCCGGTTGGATTAGAAAACTGATTGGAACAGTTGGTACAACCATCGCGGCGGCAATTTTTGTACTGGCTGGTTTTGTCATGATCTGGATTGCGGACTGGCAGCCGGCAATCCGCTGGATGATTAATTTAAATTCGCTGCCGGAATCGGAACGCCGGATTAATGCGCCGGAACCACCGGCGGAGAAGACCGCTGTAGTTGAAAAGAAAATTGAACCCGGCGCCGGGTTGCTGGAACTGCGCCAGCAGGCCGCCCTGGTCAAAAAAGAAGAACCGGAACCGCTACCCGTGAAAACGCCACCACCACCGCCACCAATTCCGCAACCGGAGGTGAAGCCGGAACCACTACCCGTAAAAACTCCGCCGCCGGTACCGGTAAAAAAGAGTACTGCCTTTGGTGAATATACCTTGCCACTGGTCGCCATGCTTAACAAGGGAGCGGAACATACCGGGGAAAACCGGGAATCACTCGAACACAACAAAAATGTATTACAGCAAACCATGGAAAGTTTCGGTGTTGACGGCAGGGTTACCGGGTATATTACCGGACCGCGCGTAACCCGCTTCGAGGTTTCGCTTTCGCCAGGCGTAAAAGTTGAAAAGATGTCGGGATTGAATAACAATTTCGCGATGGAGCTTGCCGCTGAAAGCATCCGCATTCTGGCGCCGATTCCCGGTCGGAATGTGGTAGGCGTGGAAGTGCCGAATGCCGTTGCTGAAGCTGTTCATATGCGTTCCATCATGGAGACCGAGCAATGGGTGCACAGCAAGGCGGAAATTCCGATTATTCTTGGCAAAGATGTATCTGGAAAACCGGTCGTAATGGATTTGGCAAAAGCGCCGCATCTGCTTATCGCCGGTTCCACCGGCAGTGGCAAGAGCGTCTGTATGAATACCCTGATTATGAGTCTCTTGTTCAAATTTTCTCCGGAAGACCTGCGTTTAATTCTCGTTGACCCGAAAATCGTGGAAATGGAGATGTACAAAACATTGCCCCATTTGATTACCCCGGTCGTTAACGATGCGCAAAAAGTTCCGCTGGCGTTACGCTGGGCGGTCAATGAGATGGAAAAACGCTACCGCGTTCTCGCTAAAGCCGGGACCAAAAATCTGGCGGGATTCAACTCCAGACCGGTAACAGATACCCCGGAACTTGATGACGCCGATATGCCGATTCCGGCCAGAATGCCGATTTTGATAATTATTATTGATGAGTTGGCGGATATCATGATGACTGATGCCAAGAGTGATGTGGAGACTCAGATTGCCCGCATCGCGCAGAAGGGTCGTGCCGCCGGAATTCATATCGTCATTGCCACCCAGCGGCCTTCAGTCAATATTATTACCGGTGTTATTAAGGCGAATCTGCCAACCAGAATTGCCTTCAAAGTATCTAACATCACCGACAGCCGGGTTATTCTTGACCAGCAGGGAGCGGATAAATTACTGGGTCGCGGCGATATGTTGTTTGCCCCGCCGGGAAGCGGGAATCTGGAACGTATTCAAGGCGCCATGATTGATGACAAAGATATCGCCCAGGTGGTGAAACTCATCTCGAGCCAGGCGGAACAGACCTTTGATCAGAAAGTCGTTGAAGAAGAGGAAGAGGACGCTCCGAAAAAGGAGAAAGGCACCTCTGCTCCCGCTCAGGAAACTGAATATGACAATGACCTTGATGATGATGTGGAAGCTTCACCGCTGGTGCAGAAATATCTGCGTGCCAGCGACAGTGATATTATGCGCAAAGCGCTCGAAGTGGTGCTGCTGGAACGCAAGGCCAGCACCAGTTACATCCAGCGCCGGCTCAGCATCGGTTACAACCGTGCCGCGGAAATCATGGATGAGCTCGAAAAACGCGGTATGGTCAGTCCGCCGCTCCCCGGTGGCTCAAAACGGGATATTCTCGTCTTTGATGAAGTGGAAAATCCGGGCATCAGATAAAATTTAATGAGGTAAAATCATGAGTAAAGATATGGTCAACAGTAAAGATAAAAACAGTTCGCCGGTAATTCAGCTTGCTGATGAACAGCGTCAGGAAGTGCTGCCGCTTAACTTTGAACCCGTCAGCAATGACCCGGAACCGTTAATGCGGACCCCGCCGGTAAAATCAGCGACGATTGTCACCGCTGGCAAAAGTTCACCGGAGAAACCGGCAGTCACCGATGAGATTAAACCGCCAATTATGGAGGCCTCACCGGCAACGGCGGCGAAACACCACTCGCTGCTGCAATCAGAAGGTCAAGACCGTCCGTCCGGCGAAACCGGATTACCGCCATACCGCAGCGCGGCATATCCGCCGGGATACCGGAGAGTTGAACGGACAAACATTGCCTCCAACACTCCCGCCATTGGCGCTTCCGCCGATGAAAAGCAGGAACAAAACTGGCGCAAAAATGAGATTATTGAGCGTTCCGAACCGGAACGCGCCGCCGCCGCCATCCAGGAGAAAAAGAATGCCTCGCTGTCAACCGGCGTGAATATTCAGATTGATGTTCACTTCGGCAAGTTGTTGAACGAGGCCAGAACCAAGCAGAATCTCTCCTTCCAGCAAGTTGATGATATCACCAAAATCAGGAAAGAGTATCTTGAGGCGCTCGAGCGGGAAGATTTCAGCCGGCTGCCGCCACCGGTTTTCATCTGTGCATATGTCAAAAAACTCTGCGCGCTTTACAAGGTGAATCCGGAAAGTACCGCCCAGGTGGTTGATGAACTGAAAAAGTACATGGAAGTTTCATTAACCGAAGAAATCATGAATAATATTGAAATTGACCGGGCTAAATCTCCGGAAAGTGAAGCTAAACTGCGCAATCTGCTCTGGATGGGATTTGCCGCTTTGATATTTTTTGCCGGTATTGTTTCTCTGGCGCTGCTCATTCTTTTTGCGCCAAGTGCTAACAGTCCTGCCCCGACAACAGTTAAGGCAAACACCGGCAAGGCGTTTGACCCCGCACGACTCGAAAAACTGCGCCCCCCCGAATCTGTCGGTCTGTCAGAATTGCCCGTAAAACGCTGAGGTATAACCCCGTGTGGTCCGACAGGTAGAAAACCGGGAACAGAACAGCCGGTTGTCGTGGTCTGTACGACCGTAATGACGGCTCAGGAAAAGCCGTCACCCTCAGTCGCCGGGTGGCTCTCGCCGTGTGCCTATTACCTAACAGACCTATAGGACCTATAAGACCTATAAGGCCTATAGGTCAGAAAACCGGGAACAGAACAGCCGGTTGTCGTGGTCTGTACGACCGTAATGACGGCTCACGAAAAGCCGTCACCCTCAGTCGCCGGGTGGCTCTCGCTGTGTGCCTATTACCTAACAGACCTATAGGACCTATAAGACCTATAGGTCAGAAAACAGGAACAGAACAGCCGGTTGTCGTGGTCTGTACGACCGTAATGACGGCTCACGAAA
>CAYMSF010000016.1:62902-74838 GCA_964392985.1 uncultured Victivallaceae bacterium
AGCCGTCACCCTCAGTCGCCGGGTGGCTCTCGCTCGCTGCTCATGTCGGCGATGGCGACGATGTTTAGGGCGGAAACGCGCGCGCCGTCCGCCGGATCAGGTAGCAGATTCAGCGCCGGGTAAATTATTGGAATATTGACCGCATCACCTTTGCTGAAATCGCCGAAGTGTGAATACGCCGTTTCCCCCAGGCCCCAGAAATCTGCCCAGAACGAGTAGTCATACGATTCCGTTTCCCACCGCCAGCGGCTGTCATACTGCGCCAGATAGACTTTCAAATCAACCGGGATATTGGACACAACTCCCGGCGCCAGACTGGACGCATAGTTTCCGATGTTGCCCTGACTGACAAAACTGTATGCATTGCCGGATGCACCGGCATAGGTTGAAGTGATGAATGATTCCCGGTCATTGCCGGTTTTGTGCAGATGAGTATTATTGGTGTTATGCACATTCCAGTTCCAGTTGATATATCGCAACTGCCGGATTACTCTTTTTAATTGAATAAAGATTTCTGCGTATGGCGGTCTGCCATAGCAGGGCAGTTGACTGGAATATCCGGCATACTCCAGCGCGGATGAAAAGGTCAGCCGGTTCGTCAGGTCGGATTTTGCTGCCGGCGACGGCGGCATGAAATATGGTACGATAACCCCGGTTTTTGACCAGAGGTTGGAGATGCCTGAATACAAACTGCCTCCAGTCTGTTCGGCTAATAACGCTATCGGTGTTATCGGAGCGCCGTTAGCGGCAGTCGCATAACTGTTCAGATTATTTATCCGCAGATTGATATCGGCGGTCAAGTCATTAATCGCGTCAATTACCGGTGTCAGCCGGAGTGTTTCCGGCGCAGTGTAATCCGGGTAATTCATACAATCCTCCCGCAGGCATGAACCTCGCCATAGTGATGTTGAACCACCCGGGTGATATTGCCACCGGTATCAGTGAAACATTCCGCCAGTACATATACCGCCAGCGTCGCGTTACCGGCGGGCAGTTCATCATGGCGGCAGAATGCAATTGCCGGAATGATAACGCCCTCTTCAACCGTCAGTAACAACGCGGCATAAGTTGCATCATTCGCCACGGGTGTGCCGGAACGCCCCGGCAACAGCATCCTGACCGTGCCGATATTGACATAACCTGCGGCAATGACAAATAACACCGTATCGTCTTCGACCGTGGCGGAGGCGGCAAAACTGCCGGAATAGGCCGTTGCGGCGACCGGACGGGGAATAGCGTGAATCCGCAAACCGCCGCCGGTGCGTTCCAGCAGGATATTGCGTCCCGGCAGCAGAAGATTTTTTCTGTTAGTTTTTGCCAATGGTGCGGAAAATTGTTTTGCTGTTTTTGTACTGTTCATCATTGTTTATTTCCAGAAATTTGCGTTCCAGTTGAGTTGATTGGGGGCGTGGAGATATTTGCGCGTGATTTTTGTCCAGACGTCGCCGTTATTATCGGTAACCGGAGTGGCGGCGAGGTCAATCTTCCGCCAGTTCCCGGCAAATCCTTCGGCGCTGTTAACAATTTTCCCGGCAGCGCTCCAGGCGATTTCTGTTGCCAGTTGTTGATGGAGATGACCGCGATGCCAGACCGTCACCGTCAGAATCAGGCAAATCAATTCACGGTTGAGCAATTCAAGCGGCAGCGGTTCCGCCGTAACAAACGGACATGAATCCGCCGCCTTCCACGATGACTGCCGCTGATAACCGCCGGAACTATCCTGCCACCAGCCACCCTGCTCCGGGAAGAGAAAAAATGAGCCGGTATCAAGCGTTATCTCTTTGCGCCCGGAATAATCACTGTTCTCCGGATGATACGACAAGGGAGAATAACCGAAACTGCGTTCCGGAGAACGCGCCTCCAGACGGCATTCATATTCAATCTCATTGCGGCGAAGGTATTCCGCGCCGGTAACGATGCAATTTTCCGCGGCCCAGGCGGCGGCGGAAGTACCGATTAACTGAGAAAATCCGTTTATGGCATCGCGGTCTATTTTCCAGCGTCCAAGCCAGAGGGTATCAATCATGGGACTGCCCTGCCCGTCATATCCGGCGAGAGTTTCCGTGCAGGTAACCTCCTGCAGCGTTACGGCGGAATGAATCGCTTCAACGGATATTTCATACAAACTATTACCGGCAGTAACGACATCGACCCGGGAAATCCGATAATTTTCCCCCGCCCAGTCCGGCGCAGCGCTTCCAATCTGGTGTGAGTCCAGAAAATTCTGATATTCATCGCAGTCCACCTGCCACCGGGCGCTGACGATGTTCTCATATTGCGCGTTATGTCGCCGGGCAGGCATGCCGAGCATGACCGTGGCGGTATCTCTGGCGCAAATCGTGATTTCCGACTCAGAGTCGTTCAACCGCCGGGTTGAACTGTTCTGGCATCGCCATGATGTTCCCGCCCATGCCACGGTTTCGCCGTTGGCAGGCAGCCAGCTTGTGACAGCGGTTGCCGCCACCTTCCATTTCGCGGTTTTTTCGTTACGACCATCGCTGTTTTTGTATTCGGTAAGCTCGCATAATTGCGCCTCCGCAATTCGGCTTGCTGCCGTAAAACTCACCTCATAGCAATAATCGCCCTGCGGCTTAATTTCAATAGCAGTAACGATAAATTCTGCATCCGGTTCATATCCTGCCGTACCGCCGGCGGGATTGCGCCATGGTTCGCCGGCATTACCCGCCCATTGTTCCACCTGTTGCTGAAAACCGTTCCAACTGCTGTCGGCGCAGGTGTCATCGCCGGGTGTGATTTTCCAGACTCCGGCACGGTGGATAGCGCCGGACGCGTTAATCTGATAAGAACTGCTGATAAATTTTATATTCATGCCATCTCCTTTATAATGCTTATTATATAACAGTTTTGTCAACGCGATTTCACTTTGGAAGGAGTTCCGGTTGACAAAATGACCATCTATAAACGAATGATATATAAAAAAGGAGTTGCAATCATGTCCGATTTTAAACATATACGGGTTATCATTGACGCGGAAACCGGCAGACAGATTAACAATGCTGGCGCAGTTGTCCGCGAGAATAATTTCATCCGTTTAATCTTTGATGAAACCGTTGTCATCTGCTGTCAATTTGTTACCGTTGACTGGAGTTCCGGTAATGCCGTCCTTGTTCCGAAACCAATCCCGGCAACCATGGTGGTCAATGCTTTCGGCGACAGCGACTTTGATCCGGCAACCGCATACATGTTTTTTGCCGGAGAATCCAATGCCGCGAATGACTGGGCGGACGGTTCCACCGCAAACCGCGACGCGGGTCAACTGTCAATCCGGATTAATACCAATACCGCCCGTTTCGCGGCCGCAACGGCAACCTCCGGCGCCAGGTATTATCTGGTTATCACCGGTATTCCCGCGGGGGAAACCGCCAGCTCCGTTCTGGCATTTTTTCAGTTCAAAGCTGAAAACCGACCCGGTTCAGGCGCGGGCGTTCCGGCAATCCTTGAACCGGAATATTATACGGCGGCGCAAACCTGCGCATTGCTGCGTACCGCGCCGGTTTTCCAGTTCAGCGCCGATGGCGCAGTCTGGCATAATATCCAGACTGAATCTGACCGCTATTACCGGGAGCAGCGTCTTGGTGGAGAATGGACTGACGCAATCACCCTGATTGCCGGTCAGGCAGGAAACGACGGAGTTCCGGGCATACCCGGAGAACCCGGTGCGCAAGGACCGCAAGGCAATGATGGCGCAACTGGAGAACCAGGACCGCAGGGTGAAACCGGTCCGCGCGGCGCTGACGGAGTTGGAATTGCGAGTGACTGGTCATCGCATTCAGGCGGACCGGCATTGGAAACGCATTATCCGGCAATTGCTGTCGGTGACCTGTGGGTTGATGCTGACTCCGGCAATATCTGGCGGAAAGAGGCAGATGGAGAACTCGAAGATGTCTTTATCAAAGTTTATGAACCAATAGAAAGTGGTGGTGGTGGTTCTAATGTACCTCATTATTCCAATCCGGGCGGAACCGGTTCACGGAACGGTTTTGTTACCATCACGACTGATGCACCGCTGGATTATGTGCGGCCGCCGTCGAATGCCGAAGGATTTTTGAATGGGATGTGCCGGTATTGGACGGCGTCGTGGCAGGATGCGCCGGTCGCCGGCAAATATATCCGTTTCCAGTTTGATCATCAGGTTGTCATTGACGAAATAACTTTCTATCAGGAAGGTTCCTGCCCGCAGGGATACTGGCAGATTCAAGGTTCTGACAATGCGACCTCATGGACGAATATCGGCGGAACGTTTGAACTGGGCATGTATGGCGATTATCCGCGGCAGGTGATTGCCGCGCCTCACGGCAATACTACGCCGTATTTATATTATCAGCTGCTGGGCGTTTCCGGCAGCGGCGCGGGTATCGGCTACTCTAATGAGTTTGAGTTCAGGATTTCAAGGTAAGAGGCACTGGGATAGGTTTTATAGGTCCGATAGGTCTTATAGGTAATAGGCACACAGCGTGTGCCCGCTCTCTTAGGAATTGAACGAAGTTCAAGGAGCAGAGAGCGAGAGCCGCCCGGCGACTGAGGGTGACGGCTTTTCCTGAGCCGTCATTACGGTCGTACAGACCACGATTATGGCTGTTTGGTTCCTGTTCTCAGCCAGATGTGTCGGATAGGTCGGATAGGTCGTACAGACCACGATTATGGCTGCTTGGTCCTGTTCTCAGCCAGATGTGTCTGATAGGTCGGATAGGTCGTACAGACCACGATTATGGCTGTTCTGTTCCAGTTCTCAGGGAAAATATAACATGTACGAAAAAATGCTCATCAAAACTAATAGCTCGGTCAAAATCGAATTTATCTTGTGCAACCGGCGCAAGATGTGCGATACCTGTCCGAATCATGGCAGACAATGCCTGCGGAGACGCCGCGAAGTGCGCTTGACCGATGATGTCCGGTTTCTGCTCCGGGATGGCAGGACAGTATATATCCGGGCCGGATTCGTTTTTGACGGCGCGAGTATTCCCAGGCTGGGGTGGCGCGTAATCGGACATCCGCTGGATCCGGAGTTCATCCGTTCCGCCCTGCTCCACGATGGACTCTACGCGGCGGAACTGCTGCCGCGTGAGGAATCTGACAGGTTATTTCTCGAAGCCATGGCTGACATTGATGATATCGGCTGGCTCAAACGCCATACCATCCACGGCGCGGTCAGAATCGCCGGCGGCGCCGTCTGGGCAAATCATCGCGCCAGTGATGTAACCGCCGCCAGAGAGTATGTCGCAATCGCAACGGTGTAAGTGAAAACAGGAGAACCAATAGGGAAAACAGGGACAGAACAGCCATAATCGTGGTCTGTACGACCGTAATGACGGCTCAGGAAAAGCCGTCACCCTCAGTCGCCGGGCGGCTCTCGCTCTCTGCTCCTTGAACTTCGTTCAATTCCTAAGAGAGCGGGCACACGCTGTGTGCCTATGACTTTGTACAGACCACGATTAACGGCTGTTCCGTTCCCGGTTTTCGACCTATAAGACCTATAAGACCCATAAGACCCATAGGACCCATAGCGCTACCCATAACAAAACAGGAGTTTTAAAAAATATGACTGATTCGGAAATCGAAAGAATAGCGGAAATCATCGCCAGAAAGGTGGCGGAACATCCCCCGGTCTGCCCGATGTTTGAACCGGAAACCGTCTGCGAATTAAACCGTTTCGCTAAATGCCTGAAAAACTGCCGCCGCACCGCCTGGTCAACCTTGATCGGGGCGGTCGTCATCGTGATTGTTACCGCAATCGCTGCCGGCATCGGTGTCAAACTGCTGGAACTGCTCCGCAATTTACCCAAACCACTTTAACCGGGAGACAAAAAATGAAATCAAAAATCAACCGGCACGGCAAATTGACGCGTGCGCAAACCGGCGCAATTCTGCTCATTATACTTGCATCAACACTATCCGGCTGTGCCACCTATAGCGTGAATAAAACCGATGGTTCCGTCACGACCGCGGGTTTTTTCCGCAATCTGAAAGTGGTCAATGAGTACTACGAAAACGGCGCTTTAAAAAGAAATGAGATTGTCAGTGAAAGCACCACCCGTGACATCATGTCCGGCACCAACGAACTCATCGACACCGCCGCCAATACCTACTCTAAAATAAAACCGTGAAAACGGGTGGGCAACATATAGGTCGTATAGGCACACAGCGTGTGCCCGTGATCCCGCTTCGCGGGACTGCTGCCCGGCGACTGAGGGTGACGGCTTTTCCTGAGCCGTCATTACGGTCGTACAGACCACGATTAATGGCTGTTCCGTTCCCGGTTTTTGAACTATAGGTCCTATAGGTCTGATAGGTCCTATAGGTCTTATTGGTAATAGCCGCCCGGCGGACAGTACGACTGCCAGCGAAGTATGTCTTTTCCTGAGCCGTCATTACGGTCGTACAGACCACGACTAACGGCTGTTGTAGGTCGGATAGACCGGATAGGTCGGATAGGTCGGATAGACCGGATAGGTCGGATAGGACCTATAAGACCTATAAGACCTATAAGACATATTTGACCTATGCTACCGGGACACGCGCTGTACCGGCGAAAAAATTATTTTTGCTTTTTTTGTTTTTTTTATTTGACAGTCTTCTTTTTGCGAGTATGGTTGATACAGGGTGTGAGGGTATATGCTTTACGGTTGTGTGTTGATGTCTTCCGTGACAAGTTCATGGCATTGATGCATTCCGGGTCAAAACTGAAATTTAAGGAGGGTATATGAGCGAGGGGACAAAGCATCCGTCGAAACATGCCGAGCGGTTAAAACCGTCATCAAGTCTGGAAACTACCGATTTAATCTCATCAATAGAAGCGCAAAAAAAACTCCATAACCTGCAAGTCTATCAACTCCAACTGGAGATGCAGAACGAAGAACTGCGCACCGCCCATGCGGAACTGGAAATCTTGCGGGCGCGTTATTTTGATCTTTACGATCTGGCGCCGGTTGGCTATTGCTCCGTCAACGAAAATAATCTGATTATTGAATCCAATCTTACCGCCACAAGTATGCTGGGGGTAACCCGTTTCATGCTGGTCATGCGCCCGTTTTTTCAGTTTATTTACAAAGCCGACCGCGATATTTTTTATCTGCATCGGAAAAAACTGACTGAATCCGGAGAAACGCAGATATTCGATTTGCGGATGGAAAAACTTGACAGCAGAGTATTCTGGGCGCAATTAACCGCCTCCACCGCACTGGACAGTAATCGTAATAAAGTGTGCCGCATCGTCATCAACGACATCAGTGAACGCAAACATATTGAGGAATCGCTGAAACAAAGTCAGGCGGAGACTGTCCGCCAGAACAAACTGTTCACCGCACTGTTAAAAAACCTGAATGTGGGCGTTTTCATGGTGGAAGCCCCTTCCGGCAAGCCGCTCATGGCGAACGATGCGGCGCTGAAACTGATGGGACGGGGGATTCTTCCGGACGCTACCACGGAAAATATGGCACAGGTTTACAAGGCATATAAAAAAGACAGCAATGAACCTTATCCGCCGGAGCAAATGCCAATTCTGAAAGGGATGAATGGTCTCTGCTCGCATGTGGATGACATGGTCGTTGAACGTCCCGACGGCACGAAAACACTGCTGGAAATATTCGGTTCACCGGTGATGGACGAGGACGGGAAGATCTGGGCCAGTCTGGTCAGTTTCATGGACATCAGCGAACGTAAACAGGCGGAGGCATTACTGATTAAATCGGAAGCGCTGCTGGCATCAAGTCTTGAGAGTCAAAAAGAGACCATCCTGCTCGCCATTGACCATGATTACCGCTATCTCTATTTTAACCAGGTCCACGCCGATGTCATGAAATTAATGTATAATAAAGATATTAAAATCGGAATGAACATTCTGGAATGCATCACCATAGATGATGAGCGGAAAGCGTTCCGCAATGATTATGACCGGGCGCTTGCCGGCGAATCGCATTGCAGTGTGGTGATGTACGGTGAATCCGGACGGGAATATTATGAGGCGTTTTTCAATCCGTTTATGGATAAAAATAACCAAATCATTGGCGCCACGGCTCTCGCCAGAAATATCACCGGACGCAAGTTTATTGAGGAAAGTCTGGAGTTGACGGCACAATTGGTTGACGTCATCAACTCACCGGACATTTTAAAGAAAAGCATGGCAAAACTGACCAGGTCTTTGCTGGAGTGGTCGCATTGCGAAGCCGTCGGCATCCGCCTGCGCGATGGCGACGATTATCCCTATTATGAGACGCGTGGATTCCCGCCGCAATTTATCGAAAAAGAAAATGCCCTGTGCACCCATGATGCTGATGGCAAAATCATCCGCGATGCTGCCGGCAATCCGGTGCTGGAATGTATGTGCGGCAACATCCTCTCCAGCCGGTTCGACCCCGCCCAACCCTGGTTCACCGCCAATGGCAGTTTCTGGACCAACAGCACGAGTGCCCTGCTTGCCGGAATGGACGCTAAACAAATCTTGACGTTGCGCAACCGGTGCAATACCGAAGGGTATGAGTCGGTGGCGTTGATTCCGTTGCGCGCGGAGCATCAGGTTCACGGTTTGTTGCAATTCAACGACCGCCGTCCGAATCGTTTCAACGCCGGATTAATTGAGCATTTTGAAAAACTGGCGAACATTATCGCTGCGGCATTGACGCAACGGCAAATGAAAGAGGAGTTGCTGGCATGCAACCTCAGACACAATATCTTGTTCATGGATTCACCATTTGCCTTCGTGATTCTCAGGGATGGGCTGATCATTGACTGCAATAAGATGACGGCATCAATGTTCGGTTACAGCCGGGAACAGTTTATCGGTCAGTCGCCGGCACATTTTTCCCCGGAATTTCAGCCGGATGGCAGAAAATCCACCGACGCGGCGCTGGCAAAGATTAACGAGGCGATAGAGAAGGGAAACACAAATGTTGAATGGGCGCTTCGCCGGGCTGACGGGACAGAGTTCACCGTTGAAGTATTCCTGTCTTCGCTAACGCTGGAACAAAAAACCACCGTTTTCGCCTCATTCAATGACATTACCGAACGCAAGCAAGCGGAGCAGGAAATGCAGAAGAAAAATGAAGAGCTGTTTAAGCTCAACGTTGAGAAAGACAAGTTTTTCTCTATTATTTCCCACGATCTGCGCAGTCCGTTCAACAGTTTTCTCGGTCTTACCCAGATCATGGTGGAAGAGTTGCCGAACTTAAGCCATGAAGAGGTGCAAAAACTGGCAGTTGGCATGAGAAATTCAGTTACCAACCTTTACCGTCTGCTCGAAAATCTGTTGCATTGGTCCAAGATGAAACAGGGGTTGATACCATTCGTGCCTTCAGTTATAAAATTACGCCCCGCCGTCGATGAAAGTCTGTCGATAATGGTTGAACTGGCGCGAGAAAAAGGGATTGAAATCATTTGCAGAATACCCGATGGTCTGGAAATTTCCGCCGATAGCAATATGTTGCAGACTGTCATCAGAAATTTAGTCTCGAATGCGCTGAAATTTACCTCTGCCGGCGGCAGCATAACGGTTAAGGCAAAAATCACGAATGATAACGGCGTGGAAATCTCCGTTACCGATTCCGGTATCGGCATGAATCGCGAGCTCATCAACAATTTATTCCATATTGATGCGCGAGTGGCAAGAAGGGGTACGGCTGGTGAATCCAGCACCGGTCTCGGCTTGATTCTCTGCAAAGAATTTATTGAAAAACATGGCGGCACATTACTGGTCGAAAGCGAAGAAGGCAAAGGTTCAACCTTTGCCTTCACCATCCCGGGTCCGAAAACCGTTGAACCGGATAATGCCATTCCTGCCGGTAAAGGTAAAAAAATTAAAAAGTTGAAAATTTTGATTGTCGATGATGATGAAGCATCGGAATTACTGCTCCGTACCACCTTCAAAACGTCCGGCAGTGAAATTTTAATCGCACACACCGGCGTCGAAGCCGTCGCGATGTGCTGGAAACACCCGGACATTGATCTGGTACTGCTGGATATTGAAATGCCGTCAATGAGCGGAACTGAAGCCGCAAGACAAATCCGTAAGTTTAACAACGATGTAATCATTATTGCCCAAACCGCCTGCGTCGTTGATGGTGAAATCAATCGGGTTATTGCCGCCGGATGCAATGACTATATCGCCAAACCGATATCTCAGACCGAACTGAAAAAACTCATGAAAAAGTATTTTTAGAAGAGCGCGGCGAAGAGTGGAATGGACAGAATGGGCAATATGGACGGAATGGCCGGTCAAGACAACCAAATAGCAGTCGCATCCATCATTATCTGCTGACTTTTGCCAGTTCGGGGAGGATTCCGGCGGCGGATTGATAGCGTTCTGCGGGGTTGATCCGCAGCATTTTGGCGAGGATTCCCTGAATATCGTCTGGAAGCTTTTTAAACGCTTTCAACACAATCCCGGTTCGCTGATGCTTTTGAGATTGAACTATTTCTGAAATAGTGGAACCGGAGAACGGTCGCAGTCCGGTCAGGAGTTCACAAGCAACCACGCCCAGACTGAAAATGTCGGAGCTCTGGTCAACATGATAACTGCCGAGGAATGCCTCCGGCGACATATAGGCGGGGGAGCCGATAATTTCCATTGTGGTATTTTTGATGGAATCCATGGTGCGGGCAATACTGAAATCCGACAGTTTGACGCAAAGCGTTTTCTGCATCATGATATTCGCCGGCTTGACATCGCGATGAAGAATGCCGTATTGATGGACAACGTCCAGCGCTTCACAAAGTTGCGCAATAATGTCAATCTTCTGCTCATAGGAAAAGGCGTTACCGGCAATATAATCTTGAAGGGAACCGCCATCAAGATACTCCATCAGAATGTACGGGATGCCGCCATCGGGCAGAACCCCGGATTCATAAATTTTAACCACATGCGGATGCGTGATACCGGAAACAACTTCCGCCTCGGCCAGGAAACGGTCGACCAGTTCTCTGCCACGACTGGAGTCAACAAATTCACGACACAACAGTTTCAAGGCGTAATATTGGTTGTCACGTTCGGCGAGCATGACGATACCGGTGGCGCCCTGACCGATTTTTCTGATTACCTTATAACTGGGAAAGGAACTGTTGAGGTGTTCACAGATTTCCGTATTCGCATGACAGACGACATTTTTAACCAGATGATTCAACTGACAGTGATGGGCTTTGTGGATTTTATCGAGAATGACGTTGAATAGCCGTTTTTTGCTGATATAATCGAAGCCGCCTTCGCGTGAAGACTGGAGCGCTTCGGCAAATTCCGGTGTTCTGCTGGTGAAGATGACTTCCAGCAGGGGATGATGTTCCCTGCCGTATGAAATCAATTCGCTCCGGCTTATGCCGGGCAGGTTGGCGTCACAGATAATCATGTCGAAATGGTCTTTGGGAATGATTTCTCTGGCGCCATCGGCATTACAAACCAGATGGGCAAAATAGCCGCTGGTATGGAGCAGTTCCACCAGTGAGTTGCCAAAAAAGGTATCATCGTCAATAATGAGAATCCTCACCGGGCTGGAATTCTCCATCACCAGAGTGCCAGAATTACGTATGTCGTTATTGTTTCCGGTCATAATAGCGGTCTCCGCCGCAACAGTTTGCTTAAGTAATAAATATAATAGTGCCATAACGGTGAAAGTCAATGACAATAATATTTTTAGAGCCGGTTTGGTATAGGCACACAGCGTGTGCCCGCGAACTGTCATAGCTCCTATAGGTCCTATGGGTCTTATAGGTCTTATAGGTCGGAAAACGGAAACACAACAGCCATAATCGTGGTCTGTACGACCGTAATGACGGCTCAGGAAAAGCCGTCACCCTCAGTCGCCGGGCGGCTCTCGCTCTCTGCTCCTTGAACTTCGTTCAATTCCTAAGAGAGCGGGCACACGCTGTGTACCTATAACCTAAGAGAGCGGGCACACGCTGTGTACCTATAACCTAAGAGAGCGGGCACACGC
>CAYMSF010000017.1:0-70550 GCA_964392985.1 uncultured Victivallaceae bacterium
CTAAAAGTTCTGCATCACTGCGGGGTTTATCGCCGTCAACGAAAAACCATTCTTTACCGATGGGATCGCAGACTTCGCCCGGCATATAGTATTTTTTGCCTTCGATTTCACGCCAGTTGAGATGTCCGGTATGGCTGTTGGGCAACCACCGTTCAATCGCGATTAAGTCGGCCGGCCAAACTTTTTCATGAGGGTATTCAGAACCATCGCCAAATCCATTATTCATCATAACCACCGCTTCCGGTTGCAACGTCGCGATATGGCGATAAAGCTTTTCGCGGTAACAACGCGGCAAAACTGCTGGAATATCCACCCAAACTTCACCGATTTTGCCGTAGTTGCTCAAAATTTCTGTAATTTGATTGTATTGAAATTCCTGATATTCGTAGGTGGTGAATGCCAACTGTTTGGTGAACCATTCCGCAGGATTAACATCGCTCGGAGTAAGAGAATTAAATTTATGATGATTGTCCCAGGAACAATAATACAAGCCGGGCATAATACCTTTTTTGCAACAGGCCGCAACAAAAGCTTCGACTACATCGCTTTTATTGCCGCTATTGCCCACATGGTATTTCGTATGTTTGCTCGGCCACAGGCAATGTCCGGCGACATGCTTGGCGGTAAGCACCGCATATTTCATCCCGGCGTCACGTGCGACTGAAACCCATTGATCAACATCAAGTTTATCGGGAGCGTACAAATTTGCCGGAGCTTTGCCGTCCGGCAATTCTTTGCCCTCAAAAGTACTCATTCCAAAGTGAATGAACATCCCGTAACCTAGTTTTTCCCACGCTTGCAACTTAGCTAAACTAAGCCGCTGACTGCCTTTAATCTTCTTTTCCATTTTTCCGTTCCTAAATATAATTTTCTACCGATACTGAAGTTTTTTAAGCTTAATTTTGAGATCTTCTGGCGTGCAAACTAAAATCCTCTGTCCCAGCTGAATATCTGCTGCTATCGCTTGCAGACATTCTGGTTTTTAATAACTCCGCCGCTCCATTGATTGTTTCATGTTTCAATTACAATTGCTTCATGTATATGGATTGCTGAGACTTTGGCATGAATTTTCTCTCCGTCATAACTCCAGTCAACGTCTCCACCATCCCAGGCTGCTTGAACAGACACTGGTTTTGACTTAAGACGCAATTGAATAAAGACAGGGCCGACAGCCGGAATCTCATCAACCATACCTTGATTAGGCAAATTGGGAATTCCACTGGCACGGTTGACAAGGTGGACAATTACGCGTTTCCCTTGTTGTCTTAAAGCGACATCAACACAAGTTGGCGCGGAAACCTGGAGCATCATATCGCCAGCAAGCGTTCTCAACACTTCTCCAAAAAAGATTCTTGAACCTATGGCATGTCCATAGTCAAAGTCCTGCGCGATAGCTGCTGGAATATAAGCAACAAATCCTTTGCCAATCTGATTGAGCGTCGCCGCAGGATATCCGGTATCATCATCACCAGCACGATCCAGCGAATAAAGGTTTCCCAGCGCTTTCGCGGTCGCCGGACGTAAAAGCCGCCACTTGTCGCTGTATAGCGGCGAAGCGCCTTCGCCGGCAGGAATATAGAAGACGCAGGAGTTTTCAACCTTTACAGTCTCTGCTCCGATAAATTGTGCTCCAAAACGTTCAAAAGATTCTGCGCCAGTAATCAGAAGGCGACCGCCCTGCTCGACATACCGCTTGAGCTTGTTGCAGATTTCCTCCGACATGTCATGCTGTTCTGCAGCGACAATTACCGGAAACTCATCTAAACGCGGAAGAAGCGCCCACTCATCCAGCAGGTCTATATGAAAATGGTTTTCAAGACCGAGTTGAACAGCGCCATTCACCGGCCTGGTATTGCCTCCATACATTAGGGAAATTCCTTTTACGTTCTTATAAAAGTGTGTTTCTGAATGGAGAACTGCAACTTGCGGAATAGATTTAGCGTTCTTGCATAGCTTAAGGCGTTTCCGGATAAATGAGACAACTTCTTTTAACTGACGAATCCGCCATGGCACAAGACGGCCATCGCGTAATGGAGCCACTGTTTCATAAATTTGCACATTGCCGCCAAAAGTTAGAAACACGGCAACTTCCTGCTCAACCATAACAGGAGGCTTTGCCAGAAACGGCGCGTCTTTTCTGCGAAATCCGTTGTTCGTCAGAAAATTCCATACCATGATGTCCCAGGGTTTCCCGCGGGTCGAGAGGAAGCGCGAGTCGCAACGGGCGACATCAAGCCCCCAGATGTAGGTGTTATCGCCGCTGATCCGGTCGACCGGAACCAGTGGCGCCCCGGGATTTCTATATGTTTGCAACCAATTTGAACAGACACTTATATGTGGATAGCGTTTATGGATTTCATCGCAATAATGAGTCACGTAGGCATTAAAACTGTCAAGCATAAATTTCCAGTAGATTGACCAGTCTTTGTCGTCCTCATTTGTCGGGATATGCTCTTTTCCAGTAGCTTCTCTGAAAGCGCTTTGGCATTTGGGACAATAGCAAGGAGCAGATGCCCAAAGTTCGCCATCAAGCCAGAAGCCATCCACGCCATACGTTTCAATCAGTTCAAAAAACTGCGGCAGTAGCAACTTATCAACATAATCGCTTCTTACACACATAAGTTCGCCAAAAGGTACTCCGTCATTCTGCTTTATTTGAACATCATTGTTGGCTGGAATTACTACTCGCCATTCTGGAAATTTTTCGGCGGCGGCGGCATCCCATATACCGGAATAATGACAGTACAATGGAATGCCAATATTTCTTGCAGCTTTACGCCAGCCTTTCAAGGCATCATAATTAAGACCGTCCGGTATGGAAGAGCCGGGTATCTTAGAAAACCAGCTTAAATAACCAGGATGCCCTTTGCAGTCGGTCTGAACGAAATCGATATCAAGTTCCTTGAGGAGGCGCTCAAGATTATCCCCGACTCGCATTCCCAACTCAGTATCATTTCTATTAGCGTGCAAATCATAATGTAATCCTATATTGCAATGTTCGTCATCCCAATTACTTGTCATTATTTTGTCCTTATACCTTATGTGGTTTGAATTTAAACGCCAGGTCTTTAAGTTTTACACGCGACAGAGTTTTTTGCAGGTTGAAAGACAATAAAAAGCTTAAGCCCCCATATATCTGCTTTATTAAGAGTTGTGCGGACGGCAAAATTTGTCCATCAAAAGTTATCATTCCAAGGTGAATGAACATCCCGTAATCCAGTTTTTCCCGCGCACGCAGGCGAGCTATTGACACCATTCGATTCCCTTATTGCATTATAATCATCTTACGTTAATTAGCAATTGCATCAAGTGCTGAAACTTGTGCCTCGACACTATCTTTCCAATTATCACTATTCGTTTCAAATACTCTCACATATCCTTCCATATCACCAGAATCATACTTCGCATCGATCATCGATGGGATATCAAGCATAGTATAGAATTTGGTGTACCACTTGCGTTGCCACAAAGTTGATGCCAAGCCTTTTCCTTTAATTACTTTGGGAAAGTATAACAGAACTGTGCGTTTATCTGACGGGAAATGCACTGCCAGCCATTTAACGTTGTTTTTGATAGCGAAAGTTTCGTCCTGGGTAACTTTTGCATCTAACAAATTGCCATTTCCTAGCTTGACTAAATATTCGCTGTCAGCGCGGGGAGTCATCGCATACATAAAGCAGTAAACCAGATGGATTTTCTGTTCTCCGGAACCGGTTAGCCGGATTTTTTCTTGAATTCCGGCAGCCGAAAAATTTATGCTATGCTCCAGGTTAAGGTTCAGCAACTTTGATTTTTTTAGCAGAGATGCTTTTTCTACTGTATAGTTTTTATTGTCTTCAGGCTGAACTTCTTTACCATCGAGCAATAACTTGATCTCTTCGACCTTTTCTTGACCACCCTCTTTATGCCCTGAACCGACAAATAAATTTTGGCTGGCAGCCATTACTACACCTCCCATTGAATTTGGTGAAGTAACAAATTTATTTTGGAATTTTAGCAGTTCCAATGTATAGCATCGCTTCGGCGAGATGGTAAAACTATAATCACCACAGGTAATTATAAAATTTTCAGTTCCGCCAAAACACGTTACCGCAAGCGCGAATAGACCGATCAACATCATTTTTTTCATAGATACCACCTGTTTTAAAAGTTGTTTGAATATTAGCACAAAACAATATACGTCTTGACTTTGTCAATCTAAGATAGACCTCCAACACAATAATCTGAAAGGCTGAAATTACCTTGTACCTTGATACTAAGTTAAAATTATTTCTTTAAGGTAAAACGCCACCGTGAAATATTACCGTAACCCGATCCTGCGCCACCACTGAAACCTAATATTAAGGACTCGTTACCATTTGAGCCGTCTGGTAAGGAAAAATTAATGGTGTTCGTCTCAAAATTCATCCATCCCCCTGTAATTTTTACTTTAAATTCCGCTAATGTTAACCCGCTGCCTGACAAAAATAATCTACCATTGCCGCCCATTCCTTTCGCTGCCGCCATATCAATTTCCAAGGAAATTGTTTTACCTGTGAAATCTTTTGGCAGATGACCCAAATTTATCACGCATGCGCCTTGTAAACCGCCAACAATTTTTTTGCCATCGCGACTTAGAACGGCACAACCATAAAACTGGCTCAGATCTTCCGATGAGTACCATTTATCAAATTGCACAATAGGCTTTTCTTGCCATTTATCAACGGATGGATAAGAAAAATCTTTGACTTGTTTAAATTTATTAATAATTTTATTGCAGGTTTCATTATTGATATTATTGGTGATCAGGCATATCTCAATATCCTTTGGTGGCAACGAAATATTGTAGATTGTACCGGCATTAAATTCCTGCCATTGTGATTTAGTCTGAAAAATCTTTGCCGAACCTTCTATACTATATGTTTCTGGAGCAATTTTAAATGCTGCATGCTGAATCTCATCGCTATGATTAACAAAAATTATTGCCACGATTCCCTGGTAACGCCATACCGATGAAAAAATCGCGGGTGAGCTAATTTGTCTCGGACCATAATATCCCCATTCAGATTTAACTGGTTTGGGCGCATCGGTAAAATCCAACGGTGCCAGCATCTCACCATTATTAAAGAAGTCTAACAAGCATGCTCTGACATGAGCAACTTTTTTTAAGAATAATGAAAAATCTTTGTTGACTGGATTAGCAATCTCTACAACCGGCGTTGCAAACCAGCCAAGCTGTTCTCCGTTGCTTAACTGTTGGCTAAGTTTTGCAGCCCTCCCTAAAGCGTCATCTCCTTCGTATGAACGGCCAACAAATTGAATCTTCCCGCAGTAGATGGAAGAGAATAGCGGAATTTGGTTGAAATCAACCCAGCGCCATGGCAGAAAACCATCAAAATAGCGCAAATATGCTTCTGCATTATCTTCCGTCTCGATCGCCAAGTTGGGATACTTGCGTTTGCGCTCGTCGTAAATTTTTTGTAGAATCTTCCAATATCCGTCTGTTAACCAGCTTTTTGCATCTCCGGGGATGTGAT
Source organism: uncultured Victivallaceae bacterium (assembly GCA_964392985.1). GTDB lineage: Bacteria > Verrucomicrobiota > Lentisphaeria > Victivallales > Victivallaceae > CAYMSF01. The sequence goes on from CAYMSF010000017.1 coordinate 5,517, forward strand.
CATGCGTCGTCGCCCAGCAAATTTTAGGCGCCCCGGCCGCAACTTGGTCTATATAGACGCCGTCAACTTTTGTTTCAGCCACTTGATTAAATACCTCCGGCATTTTATCTTGCCATAATTTGGTTGCCGGGCAAACAACCGCAAACTTTTCCGCATATTGCTCATAATAGTTTTGTTTATCAAATGACTTCACTAAATTTGGCAATGCCAAGGTTGTATATTGATAATCTGTATCACCGCGGTCCAGTACCGCCCAAACGCGACCATTGATATATGGCTTTACTTTAATCCCTGCAGCCTGTAAATCGTGTAATATTTTATTGTAATCATCTTTGGGCGTATAGTTGGGGTAGTCACGGTCATGTCCCTGTGTCGTCCAGCAATACCAATGATAGGCAGTTGGCACATCTAAATATTTGGCTAAATCTATGACCGAATTAACCTCACCATGTCCACGAATATTGACGATATTGTTTCTGAACCATGCCGGAGTGTCTTCGCGCGTTTCCGAACTCGGCCACCATTGCGATTTCGTGCGGGCAAAGTTTTTATAGATTTGTCCAACTTCGTACCATCCATTTGTAATAGGTTGCAGGCAAATTACTCCGGGAATTTCAAATTTATCGCCTCCGGTGGGCCATACTACTTGCCAGTTAATTGCGCCATCCAAACCTTTCAATTTTATTTCCTTGCTGCTGCCATACGGGTCTTCACTTGCGAAATATAGTCCGTTCCTTTTGGTCGCGTCATACGACCCAAAACACTGCATCGTCAAACTGGCAGAAGGATAAACCCCGGTTAACTCAGCCTTACTTTGTGGCATATTATAGTGAAGCACGCCGGACATCCGCGGCCATATCGCGACGTTATTGTTGCCGCCTTCGGGAGCGATGTTCAAGTTAGGGAATAATATTTCTTTACACTGAGTGAAGCTTGAAGCAAGTTTTATTTCGACTCGCGCCGGTTTTAATAGAATAATTACAATGACTTTTTCTTGATTGTTGTTCCATTCAATCCGCACTTCAGATTCTACGGGGGAAATTGTTGTTGCCGTTACTTGTCCCGGCATGTCGCTGCTGGAGACCACGGCACCGTTTAAACGGGTTATTTTCCAAAAAAAATCCGAAGCCCCAACTAAAAGTTGCCCACTACGATCAGTGAGTTTTTTTAGAGAAATACGTTGCGCACCATTGCAGTTGAGACTTAAATTAAATTTGCCGTTGCTATAGTTGCTTTCCTTAATATTTTTTTCGTCAATTATGTTTCTGCGCAATAATTGAATTTCTCCGGCACTTAGCGATTTTTCAACATATTTACATTTGCCGCCAATTTCTTGAATTGCGTTTTGATTAAACTCAAGTGGCTTTAGTGTGGTGTAATCTTTGCTTGCCACGTCAACACCATCAATGTAAAGGTTGAGTCTTACCCCGTCAACACCCTGCGGTAAATCAATCAGCCTGGCTACAGTTATATCCAGCAGTTTAGTTTTGGCGGAACGTGGGATTCTTAAATTACCTTTTTGATTGTCTTTGCCGTACAGCGTAAATTCGATAAACCCGCTTTGCTGTTGAATTAGCCAGCAATTTTTTGCATTGGCAATAATACCGTTATATTTTTCATTCGGCAGCACCAGCGACAACGAAAAGTTTTCAGAAGCAAAGCTGGCACAGGCTATTGATATATATAATGCGATACAATATAATTTCAACATATTCTCAATTCCAAGTATCCCACATCGAACTGGTCATTATCGTGCTGGCGGTAAGCGATATTGGACTCAAACCATGAATGAACCCTGTTGCGCGCGGTCCTTTCGTCGTTTCTGTAATAGACAATATATTAACGTGTTTGTCTGCAAACAGGAATGGCATCCGGTTAAATCCATGCAGCCACTTGAACTTGTTCGCACCTGTCCAGGTACCAACATTGGCAGGTGCAACTATAACACCATAATATGAACCGATAGAATTATTTGTATCTGGTCTTTCGAGCATGATAAGTACACTCGACGCCCGTTTAATGACTGAATTCCGCTGAGACCATCCAGTATTTGGCGCCGCTGTATAATAGGCTGCAGCAATCCCGCCATTAGTTGTTTTTGTTGCCGGATCGCCAAAGCTTTGTGAATATGTGCGCGGCAGTGCGTCTGCAATCGTTGTTCCAATGGCGAATGCTCGCGTGTCGAAAGGGCACTGATAAACTCCGTTTTTCTTAAAACCATTACTGGGTCCAAGATTAGTTAGATTTATTTGAGCAACAGTCAACTTTCTGCCATCGTATGCTGACAACCTATCGTCCCATGAAATATCTGATATCGGATTGTTGGGATAGTAGCCTTTATTGTCTGATTCATAGAAATCAGTGAAAGCCCCTATCTGTTTTAAATTATTGACGCACTGAATGTCTTTTGCTTTTTTTCGCGCCTGGTTTAGCGCCGGCAAGAGCATTGAAGCTAAAATCGCGATGATCGCGATCACGACGAGGAGTTCTATTAGTGTGAAATTCAACGACTTACAACTTTTTAGCTTTCTCATTTAAGCTATCTCCTGTTTTAAAATTAATTAACCTTTTCCAGTTAACCGAACGATGCTCGTTGATTGTCTTTAGTAATTAACACTATCTATATTATACTTGTAATTTTTAAATATAGCTATATAATCTATACAGTTTAATATGGACTTTTTACAGTTTTCATCAATATGAACGTATATTTAATACCAGAACTAAATTTTTTAAACATCCAGATTTTAGCTGGAAACGGTCTATGGTATGACAGCATGTGGGGCGGTCATAGCGTAAAAAGCGATTGTTCCCGGCTTTATTTGCTCAAAAATGGCAGAGCCAGTGTCAGTTGCAAGCAGTACCAGATAGACTTAGTTCCCGGTAAGTTGTATTTATTTCCCAATGGCAGGTTTTTCGATTATTCCTGTACAGATAAAATTGAACTTTTCTGGGTGCATTTTACCATTGAATTTATCCCTGGATTAAGCGTGTTCAACTCATTTACGCCGCAAGTAAGTATTGATTTGCAAGCTGGACAAGCGGAATTATTTGAATCAATTATCAGTAATCTGGACAAAACGACTACTGCCGGAATGATGCATAAGTATGCGAATATGCTCACGTTATTATCTAATTTTTTCCCAAGTGATATACACCAGGCATTGCCATCGAGGCAAAATTTTGAACATTTAAGAGTAGTCACCGAATATTTGAACAAATATCCGGAGCGTGAATTTGACCTGAAGCAATTAGCGCGGATGGTTAATTTGCATCCCACCTATTTTTCCAATCGGTTTAAAAAAGTTTTTGGCGTGCCACCGTTGCATTTTCTGATTGTGATCCGGATGGAAAAGGCAAAAGCCTTGCTGTTAAATACCAACTTGTCTGTATCGGAGATTGCCAGACAGTGTGGTTATGCCGATGAATTTTTCTTTTCGCGCACTTTTAAAAAATACATGGACATATCTCCAGCAAAAATCCGTCATAAAACCCAAAAGATGGAAGCAAAATAGACATTGATTTAAAGGCTATCCGCCAGTTGCAACATAGAGTATATAAAAAGGATAAATGTATGGCAAAAATTATTATCACCGGGTCAGACGGGTTTCTCGCGTCACGGTTTGTGAGTTATTACCGCAATCGCTACGAGGTCAGCGGGTTTTCCAGCAGTCAATTGGATATTACCAACGCGAATCAAACACTGCAAATAATTAGGTCGTTAAATCCTGATTATATTGTTCACGCCGCCGCAATTTCGGACATCGGCACCTGTGAAAAAAATCCCGAACTCTCACATGCGGTAAATGTTCAGGGTTCAATTAATGTTGCAAGAGCGGCACAGGCATGCAATGCCGGGATGTTCTATTTAAGTTCTGATCAGGTTTATATCGGCAATGGTGGCAGCGAACCGCACCGTGAGGACGACGAGGTCAAACCCCACAATGTTTATGGTCAACACAAACTTGCCGCAGAGTCCGCGATTCTGGATTTGATGCCGCAGGCGATTGTTCTCAGATTGACCTGGATGTTCGGCGTACCTGAACCGGGCAAAAAAACAAAATCTAATCCGGTATGGAATATTTTACAGGCGGCAATAAGAAATCAGAAAATAAGCTTCCCTGTATATGATTTTCGCAGCGTTACCTATGTGTATGAAGTTATCGCGAACATTGAAAAAATGTTTAATCTGGCAGGAGGAATATATAATGCCGGTAGCGAAAATAATTTAAATATGTATGAACTTGCCAAAATAGTTTTTACCGCGGCCGGTATTGATGACGCCCGGACGGGTTTACTGTTGCAACAGGACACTGAAAGGTTCAAGGACAAACCGAGAAATTTACGTGTCAATAATCAAAAACTTAAGTCTTGCGGTGTTAATTTTTCTGATTCTGCCGAAGGACTCCGTCAATGCCTGGCTGATTTTTCGCTCAGCCGGAACTAAGGAATTGTCATAAAATAAAATTACTTATTGGAACCAGTTTTTTTCTTGGCGCATACAGGACACTGTTGCATGCAGAACGGTTTTTCGAGTCCGGTGGAGGTAAGCAGTTCATCATTCATAAAAATCTTAACTGTATCGTCATCTGCAATAATTTCGCCATTTTTTATTACGATAGTTCTCGGGCAGATTTCCAGTATCATATCCAGATCATGTGAGGCGATTATCCGCGTATGACCGAAAGAATGCAGCAGTTTAATCAACCGCCGGCGAGAACTCGGGTCGAGAGATGAAGACGGCTCATCCATAACCAGAATATCCGGTGACATGGCAAGAACGGCGGCAATGGCGGCGGCGCGCTTTTCGCCTTCCGACAACCGGTACGGCGGACGATTCTGCAAATGAACGATGCCCACCGTTTCCAGTGCGCTGATAACTCTTTTTTCTACATCATTTTCCGGGAGTTTGTAATTGCGTGGACCAAAAGCGACATCGTCATAAACCGTTGACATGAACAATTGATCATCCGGATTCTGAAAAATATATCCAACATGACGGCGAATAACTGGCAGGGTACTTTTTTGTACCATGACCTCGCCGATGCTGATTTCGCCCTCAGTCGGCAGCAATGCCCCGTTCATTTGCATCAGTAATGTTGACTTTCCCGCGCCGTTAAGTCCGACAATTCCGACAGCTTCGCCGTGAGTTATTTTGAAAGAGATATTTTTAAGCGCCTGTTTTCCGTCAGGATAAACATAATTCAGATTTTTTGCTTCTATAATGTGATGACTCATTTGATAAATTCCCCCAGCAGCAGTGGCAGGTTAAACGACCGTACCAGAATAAAAAACGCAGTGAATCCGGCAATAAATGTAAAATCGTAAAAAGAAAACTGCTTTAAACTGCCGGTATGATATTCCCCGTCAAACCCGCGGCAGAGCATCGAGTCGTAAACCCGTTGCGCCCGCAAATGTGTTTTAATAAGCAACTGCCCGGCCAGAGAGCCCCAGGCGCTGAAATGCACTCCTCGAGTGAACGGAGAGCGCAGCGTGTATGCCAGAAGAACCCTGGCGGACTCATCCAGCAACAACGCAATATAGCGGTAAGTCAATATTAACTGCATAACAAAGATTCTCGGCACCCGCATAATTCTTAAGGCTGAGGCAATGCCAGTGATACCGGTTGTCGCAATCAGAATTAATGCCGCCATCACGGTGAATACAAATTTTACCAATATCACTATAAATGAAATCCAACCGCCGGATATCTCAATCCACGGCAGAACCACTATCGGAGTCCGGTCAAAAAAAGGATTGAATATCCCCAGTCCAATTGCCAGCGGCGAAATCAACAGCAGTCGCCGGAAAAGCGGGGCGAAAGGGATTTCCCCCAGCATTAACAACGTCAACGGATAGATTGCCAGTGGCATCATCCCGCTCAAATCGTACTTGCCGAATGAAACCGTTACGATCAGGAAGATGAGTGTCGTCAACAGTTTAGTCAATGGATGCAGGCGGTGAACCGGCGTATCCTGCGCCGATAACTCATCCAGCAGTCTGATGTTATTTAAAGATTCCGCGATTGTTCGCATCTGGTCGAAAACCTCTGTTTACGGCGTTCCGGCGATAGTTTTATTTTGCCGCAGCGATAATTTTTTACGCTTCTTTACATACATTATGGTCAATCCAGTAACTCCGGCTAAGATCATGGTCAATATCCCGCCGGTCAAGCCGGCAAGACTGGTACCGCCGTCAACCGCCGGCCAGACCTGCTCTGACTTTCCGTCCGGAATTTTATTTGTATCGGGCAGTCTATAATCCGGCAGTAATGCGGTTTTATTCTGCAAATGTTCAAACGTTTTATGAACGCTGCCGGAGGACTCAATTTGCTCCTTGCCGGACACTTTAGCAATCGACCATTCCAAGCCGTCGGGATGCGTCGAGGCAAACCAGGATAAAAATCCGGCAATAAGAATTGTAACAATTGCTAATATTTCAAGCATGACTTTCGCCGGCATCCTCCCGGACGGACCATTGATACCAGAATTTTCAATGATTTCCGGTCGTGCATTCCGGATAAAAACAACTATTGAAGCGGTAACCAGTCCCTCAACAACTCCAATCGCCAGATGAATCGGCTGCAACAGCATTATAAAAGTGAGAAACGGTAACTCAGTTCTGCCGGAAAAAAACGTTTCTACCGCGACACTGAATGCCCCAAGTTGCAAACCGGCAACTGCCGCCACCAGCGTTCCTGCAATGATTCTCCGGTTTGAGGCATTATTCCCGGCAATCAGCCGGTAAATCAATGGATAAACAATGTAACACGGATAAAAACCAAGATTGAAAATATTGCACCCCAGCGCCAAAAGTCCGCCGTCCGCAAAACATAGCGCCTGAATGACCAGTACACTCGTCATCGTCAGAAAACCGGCATACGGCCCCAGCAGAATCGCCAACAGCAATCCGCCGCCAAGATGTCCGCTTGAACCGGTGCCGGGAATAGAAAAATTAATCATCTGGGCAGCAAAAATAAACGCGCCCATCACTCCCATCAACGGAATTTTATGGTCTTCGAGATTTTGTACTTTTTTAATAGAGTAAATCGCTATTCCTGCCGTCGCCAACCACATACAACCACCAACGTCCGGAGAAATAAGCGCATCCGCCATGTGCATTTCAATCACCTTGCTAAATATTTAACATCATAAAATCAACAGTATTACAATATTTTAAAAATTAATATTTACAAGAATTGAAATAAGACATTTCCGGAAAAAAGCGCGAGATGGGTTTGCACCTTTTCCAAAACTGACTTATTGTATTTGAACTAAAAATATAGTTGCAGGTGAATGATGAATTATAAGCTATTGTGCATGATTTCAGTACTGACTGTCTGTTTACTGCCGGCGGTGAACCGTGCCGTTGCGGCAGATTATAATCCGTTGAAATTACCGGACGACGTCAAAATTAGCGCTGCTGATTTTACCGTAACGGACGCATCCAGACAGCGGGAAATTCCAGTTCGCATTTATCTGCCGCAACAGGAAACACCGGCGCCGGTAGTGCTATTCAGCCACGGACTCGGTGGTTCACGGGAAGGGAATATTTATTTAAATAATCACTGGGCGGCTCGCGGTTACATTGTTGTCTGTCTTCAACATCCCGGCAGCGATACCTCTGTCTGGCAGGATAAGCCGCGGGAAGAACGTTTGCAGGCGATGAAAAATGCTGCAGGAATTGAAAACTTTATGTTGCGCGTGAAAGACGTTGCCGCGGTTATCAGCCAGCTGGAAAATTGGAATAAAACTTCCGGACATATTCTCGTCGGAAAAATGGACATGAACAAAATTGCCATGTCTGGACATTCATTCGGTGCTGTTACCACTCAGGCAGTCAGTGGTCAAAACTTTATATTGGGAAAAATTTCCTTCACCGATGCCAGAATCAAAGCGGCAATAATATTCAGTCCCAGTTGCCCGCGCAAAGGCGACCCCCAACAGACTTTTGGCAGCGTCGCAATCCCCTGGATGTTGATGACCGGCACCGATGACGTGGCAATAATCGGCGATGCCGATATGAAGTCCAGGCTTGCCGTTTTTCCGGCACTGCCGCCCGGCGGCAAATATGAATTAGTGTTGAACAAAGCACAACACTCTGCCTTTTCCGACCGCGAATTACCGGGTGATACCGGCAAACGCAATCCAAACCATCATCGGGCAATTCAAGCACTCAGCACTGCGTTTCTGGACGCATGGTTAATGAAAAATCCAGAGGCAAAAGCATGGCTGGATGGCGAATCCCCCCGCGCAGTTCTCGAGCCCGCAGACAAATGGCAGAAAAAATAGTCCGATAAATATTGTATCAAGTCAACAGCGGGGTATATTGGTTGAACAAACAGTATCCTGAAATAAATTTCAGTTCAAACTTTATACTTGCAAAATATTTAATCATCAAACAAGGGGGAGAAATGAACAATCCAACAAACAACCGTATCCGGGATGGTTTCTCTATAAAATATAAAATCATAAACATTACTTTTGCCGGAGTAATTTTTGCCGGCATAATGTTGTTGACAACTATTGCCGATGCATGTACCCGGTGCGTTTATCTCGGGCCCAAGGATACAGTCATTGTCGCCAGATCAATGGACTGGGCGGAAGACCCCGGTACCAATCTGTATTGTTTTCCGCGCGGGATGAAACGCGATGGAGCGACTGGACAGAATACCCTGACCTGGACCAGTAAATATGGCAGTGTCGGATGTTCCTTTTACGAAGTTGCCACCGTTGACGGTATGAATGAGAAAGGCCTGGTCGCGAATGTCCTTTATCTGGTGGAATCAAACTATGGCAAGGCCGATGGAACAAAACCATCAATTTCAATCAGTGCCTGGGCACAATATGTGCTGGACAATTTCGCTACTGTCAACGAAACAGTTGACGCGTTGCGTCAGGAGCCATTCGTCATCATTGCGCCGATACTGCCCAATGGAGCTCCGGCACAGGGTCATCTGGCAGTGTCAGATCCGACAGGGGATTCCGCAATATTCGAATACGTGAACGGGAAACTGGTCATACACCATGGTCGCGAATATCAAGTCATGACCAACTCGCCTACCTTTGACGAACAACTTGCCCTCAATAAATACTGGGAATTGATTGGCGGATTGACAATGCTACCTGGCACCAACCGTGCCGCTGACCGTTTTGTCCGGGCATCATTCTATATCAATGCCATTCCTAAAACAGATAATCACAAAAAAGCCATAGCCTCGGTATTCGGCGTGATTCGCGGCGTTTCAGTACCCTTGGGGATTTCCACACCGAATCAACCGAATATTTCCAGTACCATCTGGCGGACGCTTTACGACCATAAAAACAAAATCTTCTACTTTGACTCCGCGACCAGTCCTTCGGTATTCTGGATACCGTTGGCGGATTTGGACTTCAATGAAGGCGCCGGAGTTAAAAAACTGACATTGTCAGGAGGAGAAACTTACAACGGTAACGCAGCAGGGGCATTCGCGAAGGCGGAGCCGTTCAAGTTCCTGCCTGCAATAGCGAAGTAACGTTATGGAGCAACACGTCGCGGTGAACTGTTTATGTTGTTGATTACTGCTTTTAATGCACTATATTAAGCTGTTTATTAACCCGGTGGCAGATGAGCGAATCAGCCATACAATCAAGAAAGGGATGTTATCATGAACTGGTATCTCGCAGTATTGAAGAAGTATGCGGTGTTTGGTGGCAGGGCAAGAAGAATGGAATACTGGATGTTTTTCCTCTTTAACTTTATTATATCGTTTGCGATTGGATTCCTTGAAAGTATCATCGGAAGTCCGATGATACTGAGCACTATTTACAGTCTTGCGGTGTTTGTTCCCGGATTAGCGGTTACAGTGCGGAGACTTCACGATACCGGCAAAAGCGGTTGGTGGATTCTGATTGCCTTTGTCCCTTTCGTCGGTTGGCTTATCCTGTTAATTTTTATGTTCATTGACGGTACTCCCGGAGCAAATCAATACGGTGAAAACCAGAAGGGATTGGTTGCACCGGAGGCAGTTTGACCCGTTAATTAACAATGCTGCGTTCCGTTATATTGAAGTGTTTTACTGAGGGAAGAATGAAAGTACTGCCAAAACTATTTAAAAACAACCAGAAGTGGGCGGCTGAAATAAGCAAAACCTGCCCGGACTTCTTTTCCCGTCTTGTCGCGCAACAAGCGCCGGAATACCTTTGGATTGGCTGTTCAGACAGCCGGGTACCGGCGAATGAGATTGTGGGACTCCTGCCGGGGGAATTATTCGTCCATCGAAACGTTGCCAATCTGGTGATTCACACCGATATGAATTGTTTATCAGTTCTTCAATATGCGGTTGATATGCTCCGGATTAAACACGTTATCGTCTGCGGGCATTATGGTTGTGGCGGAATAAAAGCGGCGATGGACAATCAGCCGCACGGTCTGGTTGACAACTGGTTACGGCATATCCGCGATATCTACCATCGGCATGAAAGAAAATTGTCGAAAATTTCCGGCGAACCGGACCGCCTGAACCGGCTATGTGAATTGAATGTTGTCGAACAAGTTATCAATGTCGGTAATACGACAATCATTCAAGATGCCTGGAAACGCGGGCAGAAAATAGCCATCCATGGCTGGGTTTACGATATTGCCGATGGACTGCTTAAAGATTTGGATGTGTGCATCCGTTCGCACAACACTTTGAACGCGCTGCAAAAAAAAACATAAAAAAGCCCTGGATTTATTAATATCAAGATTTAACAGGTACGTCATCAATGCAATTGCCGCAGTGTGAAATTATTGACTGTCACATTCACCCTTTTACGACCCGGGCAAACAATATTTCCTGGTTTGCTGGAACAGAAACGCCACAAGCGCTGCGAGATGAGTTACATCGCGCCGGGATCTCCCGTTGTTGCGGTTCCGTAATCCGCGCGTTAAAAGAACCATCCTTTGCGGCAATACATGATTTTAATCTTGAGTCGCTGGAATTATATCGTCAGATGCCTGATTTTTATATACCGGCACCGCACGTTCATCCATTGTTTCCGGAAGAATCCTGCCGGGAATTGACGGAATGGCATGACCGCGGTTGTCTCTATTGGGTTGGAGAGCTCGTTGGTTACATGATGGGGTATTCCTCCTATCTTAGTGATAATTTCAATCAGATTTACGCCTTAATTCAAGATCTGGGCGTTCCTGTTAATATTCATCCCGGCGACCTTTCAGAAATGGCAGTTATTTGCAAAAACTTTCCCAAATTGAACGTTGTTATCGCCCATCCCGGTTCCGGCAAAGAAGATATTTTGTCAAGACACGAATTATTGCGCCGGTATGACAATGCCTATCTCGACCTGTCCGGTACCGGTATTTTCCGCTGGGCGATGTTACGGAATGGCATTAATACGGCCGGGAAACATAAGTTTCTGTTCGGGACTGACTTTCCGATATGCAATCCGGGAATGTTATTGCAGGGGGTATTATTTGAACATCTCAGCGATGACGAATTGTCTGCAGTGTTAGGCGGCAATTTCCGTCAACTTACCGGAATTAAATAATTATCGCAGATTAAATCCGGTATCATCTTCCTTTTATGACCGCAGATATTTTCACGCTGAGTGCGTTCATGGAGAATGGTTTTTGAATAAATCCCCGCGCGCCGAGTTCAATGGTTTTTGTTACTCTGGAATCATTTGTATAGCCGGAAGCGATTAGAACCTTTACCGATGGATTTATTGCCGCCAGCCGCTTATAGGTTTCCAATCCAGAAACGCCCGGCATTGCCATGTCGAGCATTACCGCAACAATCTCTTTATGACGCTGTTCATAAACATCCGCGCCGGTTTCGCCATCTTCTGCGGTAATAGCGGTATATCCCATTGTTTCCAGCATTTTTGCAACAGTTATCCGAATTGCCTCTTCATCGTCAATAATCAGGATTGTGCCAGTACCAGGAATTAATTCATCACTATCGACTATCGGTTCACTGGTAATTTCTTTCTGGCTCAACACCGGCAGCAAGACAGTGAAGGCACTGCCGGTGCCAGGTTCGGAAACCGCCTCAACTATCCCGTTATGACTTTCAACAATACCGTAAACCATTGCCAGCCCCAGTCCAGTTCCTCTGCCTTTGCTTTTGGTCGTAAAAAACGGATCGAAAATTTTTGGAAGAATATCGGGGGGGATGCCGACGCCACGATCCTGAACAGTCAGACGCCAGTAAGTCTGCATACTTCCGTCATTTTCACCTTTTTTCCCAGGTCGTACAGACTGGTCAAGCATGATGGAGATTTCCCCCCCAGGAATTTCATGCGGCGAACGCATGACGGTCATGGAATGTTCAGCATTAATCAGTAAATTAAGCAAAACCTGCTCAATTTGCGCCTGGTCGCCTTCCATAATCGCTTGCTCGAACGATGTAATAAAGGATATTTTCACATTCTTGTCAAAGGAACCGCGGCAAACTTCAACAATATTGGTTATGGCGTTCTTAAGATCGATTGGCCTGATATTCAATTGACTGCGCCGGGACAAGGTCAAGAGTTGTTCAACCATGTGGGTCGCGCGACTTATTGAACGTTCCGCTATAACTAGAAAATCTTTTACTTCCTGAATATTAATCTGTTCTGACTTTAAATTGTAATTGATCATGGAGATAGAACCCTTGATGCCGCCAAGGATATTGTTAAAATCGTGCGCCAGTCCGCCGGCAAGAGTACCTACCGTTTCCATTTTTTGTGCTTGAACAAGTTGTTCCCGCTTTTTAATCAACTCGGTAACGTCTTCCATAATTACAACAGCGCCGGGGGTTTCACTGTGTAGTGGACTGATAGAAATATTGAAGTATTCCCGTTCTTTAGTCATCACGCTTTCACGAAAAAGTTCTACCTGCTCATGTCGCTGCAATGCATTTTCTATCTGCTTTTGATAAGGCAGCAAAAACGGAGCAAGTTGCCATAGACTGCCGCCGACTGCATATTCAGACTTTATGCCGGTATATTCCTCCATCGGGCGGTTCCATTGGGTAACGTCCCCTTTTTCATCGACCGCAACCAGCAGCAGTTTTATCGAGTTAATGACCTGATAAAGGTAATTTCTAGTATTGCGTAATTCAAGCTCAACCCGTTTTCTCAAAGAGAGGTCATTGAAGATTAACAAATTGCGGTTGCCGATTAATTTATGCCTGACCTCGACATCGAGAATTTCGCCGGATTTACACGTTACTTTAAAGGTTTCACCGCCGAATGAACCGGCCTTGACATGGCGTTTCCAGTTTGTTTGCACGCTGTGACGGTAAGTAGCATCTGGAAAAACCAGACGGAACCAATCATCAAACGTTTTAATTTCTTTATCGTTGTAACCGAACAAACGATTAAACATTTCGTTGGACAAATAGCTTTGGTCGGAGTTAATCACCACCATCGCCAGCGGTGAATTATCAATCAGATCGCGGAATTCCTTTTCCTTGTTGCGCCGCTCCTCATTCTCAACATGAAGACGTTGCAAGGATTCCTTGACTTTCATCGCCATATTGTCAAATGCTTTGGCGAGCATCCCGACTTCGTCATTGAGATATTTCACGGTTTTTTTCGGGGAAAATTCTCCAGCTGCCAGTTCCTGCGTCGATGCAACCAGATTATCCAGCGGTGACAATGCCCGTTGGATCAACCATAACATCAAACCCACAGCCACGAACATACACGCTATGACCGTCAAGCTTTGTCGCAAATACGATTCAAAAACCTTCGGTGACTCTTCGATAATTTCATAGGGGATGGCATAGCAGATGAGCCAGTCCCATGGCTTGAATGATTCATAATAGACTATTTTTCTACCGGTTGTGTCGTGAAAAACCATTTCGCCGCTACCGTATTTCAGCATCTTGGCAACGGTGGAACGATCCCAGATAAAGATACCGCCTGACGGTACTTGAGGATGGACAACATAGCGTGAATCCGAGGAGACGATGAACAAATACTGCAAGATTTCAGATTGTTCAGGGTAGCCATCCTTGACAGACGCGACAACCTTCTCCTGTGCCTCTTTTTCGGTTTTGTAAATCTTGTCAAAAAAAAGGTTGTCCTGATCACGTATAAAGTCCATCAATCGTACAATACGTTCCTTGGACACCTCCTGATTCAGGCGAACCACTTCCTGGCGGTATGAACTGGTTACAGCCCAGATGACGATATAGGCAAAAATTGAAAGCGATAAGATAAAAAAAACTGATACTTTTGTCTTAATTTTCATAATTCAGAAGCCTGTGGGATATGATGTCGCGATGCTAAGCATCATATGAAAATACCGCCAACACAACAATGGTTTGAATTTGGAACGCCACGTCCAATCCATCTTGTGGAAAAACGGTAAATTACTGCATTGCTTTCAGTTTTTCCGTCGTACTGTCGGGATCTTGTGCCGCGGTAATCAATTCAGTATAAGAAATTACTTTATTCAAATACAAATCCATCAGATGCGCATCAAGAGTATTCATGCCATATTTTGCCCCGGTCTGAAGTTCTGAAGTGATACGGAAAGTCTTATTATCACGGATCAACGCCTGAATTGACGGGGTCATAACCATAATTTCAAATGCCGCGACACGTCCAGGTTTGTCATCGCGCGGCAATAGCACTTGAGAAATAACCGCCAGCAATGATGAAGCTAACTGGGTGCGAATTTGCGCCTGTTGATTGGTGGGGAATGCGTCAACAATCCGGTCAACGGTTCGCGCCGCACCGGTTGTATGCAAAGTGGCGAAAACCAGATGCCCGGTTTCCGCTGCTGAAACGGCGGCTTCCATCGTCTCTAAATCGCGCATTTCACCAACTAGAATAACATCCGGGTCCTGACGCAACGCCCGTCGCAATGCATCCTTGAAGCTAGGGGTATCAACACCGATTTCGCGTTGAATTATCATACTGCGTTTATGGTTGTGATAAAACTCAATCGGGTCTTCAATCGTGATGATATGGCAATCCCGTTCCTGATTGATGATATTAACCATTGAAGCCAGCGTAGTACTTTTCCCTGAACCTGTCGGACCGGTCACCAGCACCAGACCGCGCGGACGGTAAAGTAAATCCTTTATGCTGTTCGGCAGACCAATTTGTTCCATGGTAAGCAACTTGTTGGGAATCTGACGCAGTACTGTGCCAAAATACCCCTTCTGCTTAAACGAACTCACACGGAAACGGGCTTTATCGCCAAAACTGAAACCGAAGTCCACCGACCCGTTGCTCTGAATCTGTTGCAACTGAGTTTCGGACGCAATCGCCTTAACCATCCTTTCAGTATCTTCGGGAGTAAGAGGATCAACTTCAAGCGGTGTCAACCCGCCATGCAAACGTACCGTCGGCGGAGCGCCAACTTCAATGTGCAGGTCACTGACGCCCTCGTCAACCACCAACTGTAACAGTTCAGTCATGTCAATACTCATGTCTGTCTCCGAAGTTTAGGATAGTTTTTATCGTTCTTTTATGTATATCTCAGGACTTCATCAGTGGTACTTTCGCCATTGATAATTGCCTGCAAACCATCTTCACGGATTGTCCGCATTCCGAGCTCGCGCGCTTTGTCGCGGATAGTAGAGGTTGGAGCTTTCTTGCCAATCAGTTCAATGATTGGATTCGTTACTTCAAGCAGTTCGCAAATGGCTTTTCGTCCTTTGTAACCGCTCTGATTGCATACCTCGCAACCCTTGCCGTAATAAAACTTTTTGCCGATGACATCGCCGCGGTCTATTTCCAACCGCTGCAACTCTTCATCGGACGGTTCGTAAGGTGTTTTGCAGTTTTTGCATACCCGTCTGATTAGCCGTTGACTGATTACTCCGACCAGCGAAGAACAGATAAGGAATGGCTCAACCCCCATATCAATCAAGCGGGTAACCGTGCCGGCAGCATCATTGGTGTGAAGCGTACTGAGCACAAAGTGACCTGTAAGTGAGGCTTCAATCGCCATTTTCGCAGTTTCAATATCACGAACCTCCCCGATCATGATCCGGTCCGGATCCTGACGCAGAAACGCACGGAGCGCCCGGTGGAAGGTCATGCCGACGGCTTCATTAATCGGCAACTGAATGATTCCTTCAATGTCGTATTCAACTGGATCCTCGGCGGTAAGTAATTTTTCTTCAATGGAATTAATTTCCTTGAGTCCGGAATATAACGTGGTAGTTTTTCCAGAACCGGTTGGACCGGTCACGAGTAGAATTCCGTTCGGTCGATGAATCATTTCGCGCAATTTATCGAGCACATCCTGCCCCATACCGAGAGAATCAAGACTCAGATTAACAACAGAACGGTCAAGGATACGCAACACCACCGATTCGCCGTGAGAAGTCGGCAGACAGGAAACGCGCAAATCAACGGGCTTGCCGCCGACTTTGATTTGAATACGACCGTCCTGAGGACGGCGGCGTTCAGAAATGTTCAACCCGCTCATAATTTTAATACGGCTGATTACAGGAATAGCGAGGCTTTTTGGCGGTGGCGGCATTTCATAGAGGGCGCCGTCAACGCGATATCTGATTCTAAACTCTTTCTCAAATGGCTCGAAGTGCATATCGCTGGCCTGATCCTTAATGGCCTGGTACATAATAACATCGACAAACCGGACAATCGGAGCCTCATTTGCTACTGTGCTGACATCCTCAGAGTCAAAATCAGCGCCATCCTCAACTTCTTTCAGATTCAAGTCGTTCAGCATATCATGTACAGAACCGATATCCGCCGGATAAAATTTTTCAATTGCGGTATCAACTTGATTTGGCTGAGTAACCAGTATCTGAATATCATGATTGAGAATAAAATGCAGTTCTTCAGAAATTTGATAATTAAGCGGGTTGCGGGAAACAACTTTCAAAGTGTGACCGTCAAAATCAATCGGCACCACGCCATAGGCACGTGCATTTTCCGGAGAAACCATCTCTATAATATTCCGCGGCGGGTCAAACCGTTTTAAATCAATGACTTCTGAACCAAGACTTTCAGCAATCTGATTTAAAATCTGGTCTTCCGTCAAAAGCCCGTAATTGACAATGACTTCGTTGAAAGGCTTGCCGGTGCGGTCATGTTCATCCTCCACCTCCTGCAATTGTTCTTCCTTGCAAAGACCGGCATTCAGAATCAAGTCTCTCAGTGTTTGGCTTTCCGGATCCAGCATTGATGTATTCCTTGTTTTATGCTGCTATTCTTCGTCCACAACAGTAGCTTTGATAACTTCGTCTAGAGTAGTCGTCCCGGCTTCAGCTTTACGCAATCCGTCATCGCGCAATGAACGCATGCCGGCGCGCCGCGCCGCTTCGCGGATTACCACGGTCGATGAGTTACCGAAAACCAGTGCGCAAATCTCGCGGTTTAATGAGAAAAGTTCGTAGATGCCGATGCGCCCCTTGTAGCCGGAATTACTGCACATCTCACACCCTTTGCCTTCGTAGAAAGTGCGGGTAGTGTAATATTCTTCAGGGAGATTGAGCAGATGCACTTCCGACGGAGTCGGAACATGGGGTTGGGCACAATTTTTACAAATTCGCCGCAACAACCGTTGCGCCATAATAGCGCGCACCGCAGAAGCCACGAGGAACGGCTTGACTCCCATATCAATCAAACGGGTAATCGCACCCGGAGCATCGTTCGTATGCAAAGTACTGAACACCAGATGCCCGGTCAGCGAAGCGTTAATCGCAATTTCAGCGGTTTCAAAGTCACGAATTTCTCCTACCATGATAATATTCGGCGCCTGACGCAATATGGAACGCAATGCAGCGCTGAATGTAAATTCAATCTGTTTGTCCACCTGCACCTGATTGATACCGGACAACTGATATTCGACCGGGTCTTCAACCGTGATGATTTTGCGATTCGGGGTATTAATCGTATTCAAAAACGCGTAAAGCGAAGTGGTCTTGCCCGAACCGGTCGGTCCTGTCACCAGAAAGATTCCGTCCGGCAGGGCCAGAATGGCGGTAACCAGTTCCAGGTCATCCGCATAAAAACCGAGTTTGGGAATATCGAGCTGAATACTGGACTTATCAAGAATACGCATGACGATACTTTCGCCATGAACTGTGGGGATGCTCGAAACACGCAAGTCAATGTCTTTCTCGCCGACCTTCAGCTGAATACGACCGTCCTGCGGTATGCGTTTTTCTGAAATATCCAGTTTCGCCATAATTTTCAACCGGCTGGTCAAGTTTGCTTGAAGATATTTCGGGGGGGCTTCCATTTCCCGCAAGGCACCGTCAATACGATAACGGATACGGTATCTTTTTTCCATCGGCTCCATGTGAATATCGCTGGCCCGCAACTTATAGGCTTCAATAATAATCAACGACACGAGTCGAATGATCGGGGCGTCATCTTCAACTTCTGCCACCTGTTGCGATTCGAGTGTCTGCATCAATTGACTGTTAATAGAGTTTTCTGCAGTCAGTTCGTCAAGGAACGACTCAACGGTTCCGGTAACGGTACCGTAATTCTGTGAGATTACCTTTTCAATCTGCTCCTTTGAGGAGATCACGGCATCAACGTCGCAGCCAAGCAGATAGCGCAATGCGTCAATCGTTTCCATATCGGTTGGATCGCTCATGGCAATAGTCAGAACATCGTCATGGCGCATAACAGGAATCACCCCGTACTGATTGACCACATCGGGGGTAAGCGCGGATAGCACTTCAGGAGGAATTGTGTACGACTTCAAGTCGAGAACGTCAAGACCATACTGTTGCGCCAACATCGAAGTCAAATCTTCAGAATTTAAATATCCCAAAGCCTTTAAGGCATCAACTACATCAACTTTGCCATTGCTGCCGTTGGCGCGCTGCCACGCTTCTGCAATCTGCTCCTGGGTAACCATACCGGTTTCCATCAGCAGTTCTAAAATATATTTTACATTTCCACTCAAAGATTATCTCTCCGTTCAAAATCGCCTTGACATTACAAAAACGGCAACAGGGAACAAACCGTCAATAAACATTAATTCTCATAAGATTTTTTTCAAGTCTTAAAGCAATTTTCTGACAATGTAATTCAACTCTTCATCTGTCAGGCAATGGCAGTTTATGAACTCAATATAATAAAAATTTGCTATTTTTTGTCTTTCGGACGGGAATTTTTCAAAATTTGAGCTAATTTAAAGAATGTTGTCCGGTTTTAGCAGATAGTTAGATTTTTGTTAAATCCGGTTGAGGCTCTTACAAAACCAGTTGCGCTGGTTTTTGCGTCGCGGCGATACTGCCGCAGATGTTTTTGCAAGCGCCTCAGTTAGTCACATGTAACAAATTTAAGGATGTGAAATGGGTAACCTCAAGAAGAAACGTCGGAAAAAAATCGCCAAGCATAAACGGAAAAAACAGCTGAAAGCTTTGCGGCATAAGAACAAGTAGTTTTTTGCTTCAACAAAAATTCACCCTCTTGTCTAACTCACATGACAGGAGGGTTCTGTTATTTTTAAACAACCTGAAAAAGTAAAACTGCAATGACGCGGAAAAGATATTATCTGGGAGTAATGCTCGTTGCGTGGCTGTATGGTCTTTCCGGCCTGTCAGCCGATTTACGTTGCGATCTGGAACCGGATACCTCTGTCGCCGACCTCGTTCAATTATCCGCGTCAGAACAACAGAAGGCTGATGCTCTTACAGCTTTCGCCATGGGTTTAATCAGTGTCAAACCCGATGCGATTATTGACTACCTCCTCGAAGCCCTGCGTAAAGATCCCTCCGCAGAATTGCCGTTGCGATTACTGTTGAACCAGATTAACACACCTGCCCAGGCGGGCAAAGTAACCACCGGACTCGCCACTATCGCCGGAAATCATCCTGCCGCGTTGCGGGTCAATCTTGCCGCGGTATTATTGCTGAAAGGTCAGAATAACATTCTGGCGGAAGAACTTGGTCAAAAAACTCTCCACGCCTGCAGGGAACAAAAAAATCTTTCTTCCTCTGAACAGAAAGCCGTGGCGAATCTTGCCGGCGCGTTAGCTTCAATTTATGCCTCAGATAAAAAGTTTTTCCCCCGTGGCGATAACTTGCTCGAAGATTACTTGAGCGAGGAGGCATATCGCAATAATTATTATCTGCTTGAAGCCGCCGTACTTTTTTACAATACCGCGGCAAAAAATGCCGATGACTCCAAATTCCTGTGGTTCTGGTCAAGCGACAAGGAAAAATATTCCCGTTTGAAACAGTTATATCTGGAAAAGATAAAAACCAATTTTGCTAATCCCGCTGAACGCGAAATTTTTGCCTCTATTGCCGGAATGTATGAAATGCTGGAAATGCCGGAAGAGGTGGAACGACTGCTGCTGAACCGGATGATTACTGAACCGGATAATCCTTCTCTGTTTACCGCGCTGGCGGCTTACTATTACAAGAGCAAACAATACACTAAATCAATGTTATGGTGGCGTACCGCCCGGAACAAATTCCCGTTGAAAGACGACTCGCTGCTGGCTTATGCCGATGCGGCTTTTTATGCCAGATTTTTTCGTGAGTCAATTAATGCGTATCAGAGTTACATCGACAAAAATCCAAAACAAAACGTAGTTAAATTGATGCAGGGTCTGGCATTGATAGAATCAGGCGATTACGAATGGGCGGCGCGCCTCATGCGCACTCTCCCGGACAGTTTTATGAGTTTAAAATTACGCGGACTGGCGGAAGACCGCATGGGCAACCACAAAGAGGCGCTTGCATTGATGCAACAGGCGGAAATAGCCGCCCAGCAAACCAGCCCGGAATCACTCGATGCCATGTTTTATCTCTATCTGATGATGTTGACGGAAAAAAATAAACTTCCGGAATTGACCATACAGTATGCGGAACTGGTCGCCAAAAAATTTTCCATGCAAGACCCGGTCATCGCCAATGCTATCGGTTATACCTATGCTGATCTGAATGTTAATCTTGCCCAGGCAGAAAAACTTATCCGGTACGCCGTCAATAAAGAACCGGATAAAGCTGAATATTATGACAGTCTGGCATGGGTGCTTTACCGGCAGAAAAATTTCACCGAAGCCGCCCGCTATATTAATATTGCCATTGAACGACAGGAAAAAATCCCCAATGCCGTCATTGCTGAACACGCCGGGGATATTTTTTATGCCACCGGTAATGTTGACGGAGCAATTAAATACTGGAAACTGGCGTTGATTGTTTACAGCCGTGAAATCAATCGTCAAAGTATTGAAGACAAACTGAAAAAAGCACTTTTAAACAACAAAATAGCCAAACCGTAATTATAAAGATTAACCCGATAACAGGTCAAAACATTTAATACAGCTATGATATTCTCTCAATATGAAATTTATTATCTTGCACTGATTGGTGCATCTGTAATCTCCGCCGCTTGCGGGGGCTTCTGCTGGCTAATGAATCCTGCTAAGCTGCCGGTATATGAAAAACTGCCACGGCAGCGTACTGTTGGTGCAGTATTTTCCTTCCTGGGTTTACTGTGGTGCATTCCTCATGCAACCCCGATTGTCTGGAGTTGGATGCTGCCATGGCTTTTCCCGCTGGTGATTTTATCGACAATACTGGCGTATTTATTTCTGGACTATCTGCTTTCACGCGCAATTGGCGGACTGTTGATTTTATCCGCATATTTCTTTCTGCATGATTCCTTTACCTTTCATACGCCGGGCGCATTTTGGCTCACTATTTTGTGCTGGGCGCTGGGTATTGCCGGGCTATTTCTATCTGCCAAGCCTCATTTGCTGCGGGATTTTATCCGCAAACTGGCTTCAAGTGCGTTATGGCGGTTAATCTCGTTGCTCTTTTTTTGGGCTTTTACCGGAGTGACGCTTTTCGCCGGAATTTTTCATATTTTGCGGAGCTGAATTGTGTCGATGGAGCAAAATTCAACGGTTGAAACTTTCTGCGGTGAATGTAACATCGCCGACACAGGAGAGTTTGTCACCAAGTGCCGTGAACTTTATCTGCTGCTCTCTGCCGCGAATCAGGAAGTTAATTTGACCCGGATTGAGACAGAGCCCGATTACTGGGTACGCCACATTGCAGATTCTATCGCGATTGCTAAATTTTTCCCTTATCTGGCAACTGAACATTTCAAGGTGGCGGATATTGGTTGCGGCGCCGGGTTCCCTGCGTTGCCGCTGGCAACCGCTTTTCCCGGGTTACACCTGACTGCGATTGACTCTATCGCTAAAAAAACTGATTTTGTCCGTCAAGCCGCAACCCGCATGGCGCTGAATAATATTGAAATTGTTACCGCGCGCTCAAGGGAAATGTCCCGGCAAGTTGACTGGCAGGAACGTTTTGACATCATCACCGCCAGAGCAGTATCCGATGCCAGAACAATATTTCGCGAAAATCGCCGGCTGATAAAAAGCGACGGACAGTTTATCCTTTATAAAACCCCTGAACAGGCTGCCGCGGAAATCGACGACCTTAAAAAAGCCTCTGTGCAGTATGGATTTATCTGGTCAATCAGCGCAGCGTTCGAACTTCCCTGCAATGGCGGGCATCGGGTATTTCTCTTCAGTCACAGAAAAGATTAAACTGGAATTTTCACTTTATCCGAAAATTTGCGGAGTTTTGTTAATGTCCAATTCCCTTGAGCGGTCAGTACGGGAAATCAAATAGAACAGATTACCTTCCGGATCGCGACAGGTGAAAAAGTCCAGACCAACCCGGTGTGACGAGTCCACATTGATATAATAGCCATATTCTTTCAAGCGGGTACGGATAACTTCAATGTCATCAATCTTGTAACCCCAGACAACATTTTGGGTGCTGCCGCGTCCATAATCAATTTTCATAACTTTTTCAAGGGCAAGAGTGAAGTTGCCGGGCATTTTGAATTCAATCCAGCTGTTGCTGTCGAGAGCAGGTTCTCCCAAATTGAGCACGTCCCGATAAAAAGATCGGCAAATATCCAGATTCCTAACCTTGATTATCACGCCAAACAGGCTATTTTCCATAGTTTAAAATTCCCGAAAATGAAATATATTAAACCTTAAACATAAAACGTAATTTAAAAAGTTCAAGAATAATTCTTTAAAATAAAAATATTAAAAAGTGGGGAACTCATGGATTATCGTGAATTTCAGAACCCTCTTACCGGCAGATATGCCGGCAAGGAGATGAGTTTTAACTGGTCACCTCAAAACAAACATTCCACCTGGCGCAAACTTTGGCTCACTCTTGCCCGTGAAGAACAAAAACTGGGATTGCCGATTACCCAACAGCAAATCGATGAAATGGCCGCCCATCTCGAGGATATCGATTTTGTTGCAGCCGAAGAGAAAGAAAAGGAACTCCGCCATGATGTGATGAGCCATATCCATGTTTTCGGTCAACTCTGTCCAAGCGCCATGCCGATTATCCACCTCGGCGCAACCAGTTGTTACGTCACCGACAACACCGAACTCATCCAGATGCGTGAAGGCATGAAAATATTGCGTGGCAAACTACTCCGGGTGATTAAAACCATGAGCGGTGTGGTTGCGCAGTATAAGGACCTGCCGACACTCGGATTCACCCACTACCAGCCCGCGCAATTGACCACCGTTGGCAAGCGCTTCTCTCTCTATCTTCAGGATCTGGTGATGGATTTTGAGCGGCTGGAACATGAAATCGAACAGATTCCTTTCCGCAGCGTAAAAGGCACTACCGGCACTCAGGCAAGTTTTCTGGAACTCTTCAATGGCGACCATGACAAAGTCAAGGCGCTGGAAAAAAATATTGCCACCGTTATGGGCTTTGATAATATTGTTGAAGTATCCGGACAGACCTACACCCGCAAGGTGGATTATTATGTCCTTACCGTCCTCTCCGGCATCGCCCAGTCGGCGTATAAATTCGCTGGCGACATCCGGTTGCTTGCCAATCTGCGCGAAGTCGAAGAACCTTTCGGCAAAAAACAGGTCGGTTCCAGTGCCATGGCGTATAAACGCAATCCGATGCGCAGCGAGCGTGTCTGTTCGCTTTCCCGTTATGTCATCAATCTGCCGGTAAATGCCGCCAATACCCATGCGAACCAATGGTTTGAGCGCACTCTTGACGATTCAGCTATCCGTCGTATTGTTCTTCCTGAAGCATTTCTCGCGATTGACGTTATCCTGTCATTGCTGAATGATATCTGTTCCGGTATTCAGGTATGGCCGAACGTCATTGCCAAACGGGTTGCGGCAGAACTGCCATTCATGGCGACGGAAAACATTATGATGGCGGCGGTGAAAGCCGGTGGCAACCGTCAGGAACTGCATGAAGCTATTCGTAACCATTCGATGGAAGCCGCCAGAGTGATTAAAGCCGAAGGCGGAGAAAATGATCTGTTACAGCGGATGAAAGGCGACCCGGTTTTTGCGAGTGTGGCGGCACAGATTGACGATCTGGTCAATCCCAAAGCGTTCATCGGCCGCGCTCCGGAACAGTCAGTTGAATTTCTTGAACACCGGGTAAATCCGATTCTGAAGAAATATGCCGCGGAGTTGAATTCAGTAGCGACCGAATCAGTCAATGTCTGATGCCGTCAGATTCCATATTTCATCCGCAACTCGGACAGTGACGGATTGAGATAGTATTGTTGTATCAGGAATTCATGACCGTATTTTCTGGCGTAATGACGCAGCATGGTAACCGGCACCAGCCACGGACAGATTCCTGCGGCATAGTTGTCAATCAATTCCAGCATCTCCTGCTTTTCAAAGGAATCCAGTTGTTTCTTGAAATATCCGAGAATATGCTGCATGACATTCCGTTGCTTGCTGACGGTAACTTTATTCTCCATAACGCGCATTAATGCCAACAAGTATTCACGCCGGACAGCTTGCATGGTTCCGCCGGACAAACCGGCAACAATTCTTCCCGCCATCGTCAGTCCCGCAGGTGAGTGTGCCATGAGCAGATATTTGTGTTGGCTGTGGAAAACGACCAGACCATGGGGGGAACCGTCATTATTTTCGTATTCGCGCCAGCGATGATAGGTCAAAACTTTATCAATAAAGTTTTCCCGCAATACCGGATCGTTAAGCCGTCCATCTTCCTCGATTGGGAGTAGTGGCATCGCCTCAATGACTCTCCGGGCAAACAGTCCGATTCCATTTTTTACTGGAATACCGCTGTTGCCGTAAATCTTGACATTGTACCGTCCTGAACTTGGTGATTTGCTTTTGAAAATAAATCCGTCCAGTCCGGCGGCGTCAAGTTTCTTTACTTTTTCAGTGGCCCAAAGCAACATCCGGTCAGTGTGGTCAACATGAGAGCGGATGGTAATCAAACGGGGGGCAGAAGCGTCGCCCGCCAGATGCATCGCTTCGCGTGGTATTGGCAAGCCGCACTCAACTTCCGGGCAGACTGGTACAAAATCAGCAAATTGACTTAGAATATCGGCAATATAATGGTCTAGTTTGTGCTGTCCGTCATAACGCACTTTTTCGCCCAGCAGGCAGGAACTCACGCCCAGTTTTAGCCGGTTCGCAATTAACCCGCTGCTGTCATTATTCATTCCCGACTACTGCTTTGCCGGTGCAACAACAGGCGGTGCTGCCGTTAAGGTTTTGTCAAGTTTCTGTTTAAGGCTTTCAACCAGTTTCCGCTGTTCTTCCATCTCGCGGTGAAGTGCTTCAATTTGTTTCGCCTTATCCCCGATTTCCCGGGACATGGTACCGATTTTATTAAAATCCTCGGCACGTTGTTTTTTGAAACCTTCGCTGATATTTTTGGCGATTTCGTTTTTATCGTCTATCGCCTTTTTCTCAAGCTTATCAATTTTATCCTGATTTTCGACAGTCAGTTTTTTCTGTTCCGCCTGGAGTTGCTCAACCAGTTGGCTGCGTTCTCCGATTTCTTTGGTCAACTCTTCTGATTTCTTAAGTAATTCAAGTTTTTCGCGTGCAAAGAAATCTTTGATGGCGGCAAGTTCTATCTGAGTTTTTGAATCAGCAGTTTGTGCAGTTTTTTCGAGCATTGCTTTGAAATCTTCGCGCTGCTTGGCGAGTTCCTGCTGCAATGTCTCAACATTTTTCTGATAATCCGTGCTGTTTTTATCAATCAGAACCGTTAATTTCTGTAATTTCTG
Source organism: uncultured Victivallaceae bacterium (assembly GCA_964392985.1). Taxonomy (GTDB): domain Bacteria; phylum Verrucomicrobiota; class Lentisphaeria; order Victivallales; family Victivallaceae; genus CAYMSF01. The sequence goes on from CAYMSF010000017.1 coordinate 31,529, forward strand.
GTTCTGATCTTGAACAACCACATCACGTTTTTTCATTTCCGAGGTAATGACGAGACCTTGCTGACTGACTTTTCCTACCATGCTCATGGTATCGACGATGCGACCGTCTTGTAATTTCAATAATTCCATCGTCTTCAAGGTAAAGACCAGCGCCGTCGCGCCAAGGGCGACAATCAGACCAATCGCCAGAATATACCAGCGTAACGAACGGCGGGCAAAATTACTGTTCAGTTCACGGGCATTCTCCATGCGTTCAGCTATATTTTGCAATTCCTTGCCCAGCATGCGTCCGATTTCCTCCGCCTGTTGTCGTGCGACCGGAGCAATCAATTCACCGGATTCCGCTGTCGGCGCCGGCGCAGTGCTGGCTTGAGGCGCCACTTCCGCTTGTACCGGATGACGTTTAGTCAATTCCACTTCGATCTCATTCGCCGCCATTCCGGCGTTGCGCAATTCTGCGATTTCTTTCAGCACTTTGACGGAAGAATCAAAATAAACCTTTCGTTTACCTCTGATTTCACTCTCGATATACTGGGAGAAGCGTTCCAACCAGTCATTTAGAGTCGTGCGCGGAACGTTTACCAGTTCCGCCAACTCAACAACAGCATAACTTTTGCGTTCATTCATTGTTCAATTCCTTCATATTATGGAGTTAACCCGCTCCGGACATTGCCGGTTCGTCGCAACTCTATTGTTTCAAAGCATTTTTGATTGCCGCAATGTCCAGTTCTATTTGCGTCTTCAATCCCGCGGCATCGGAGAAACAACGTTCCTCCCGCAAATAAAGAACCAGTTCCACTTCGAGTGGCAACCCGTAGATATTTTCATTAAAATCAAGAATATGCACTTCCACACGTCTGGGGGCATTCTGCCGGCGATAAGTCGGCGATGTCCCGATATTAACTGCTGCAGCCAGTTTTCTGCCGGAGATAACGGCATTGGCGGCATAAACACCGTCCGGCGGCAGAATACCATATTCCATCCGGATATTGGCCGTCGGATGTTTAAGTTCACTTCCCGCCAATTGAAATCCTTTTTCAACTTTTCCGAACAAACTGTACGGACGCCCCAGCAATTTACGCGCCTGTTCCAGCAAACCACTACTGACCGCGCGACGAATGCTGGTACTGCTGACCACGTTTCCGTCTATTGCCAGTTCGGACACAGCGTCAAATTCAAAATGACCGTCACTTGCAAACTGACGCAGCAATTCCTGTCCGCCTTTACCGCCGGCGCCGAACCGCCATTTTTCGCCGACGCAAATCCCGTCTATTTTTACCCGTGACGCACTTAAGCAGTCCTGAATGAATTCTTCAGGCGGCATTGCCGCAAATTCACTGGAAAACGGTACTGTAACAACACCGCGCATGCCAAATTCGTGCAACAACCTTACTTTCTGTTCCGGCGGCAACAGCAACGGTGGCGCACTCAGCGGTTGCAACACCTGCCGCGGATGCGGAAAAAACGTCATTGCCACCGGTTCGGCATTACACGCCCGGCTCATCGTCAACAACCGGCTCAACAACCGCTGATGACCGCAATGGACTCCGTCAAAAACACCAATTGCCAGACAAACCCGGTCGATGCCGTGACCAGCGAGAGCATCAATTGATGAAACATTAATCGCTCTAAGGTCGTTTGTCAAATCATGCTCCGGAAATATTGCCGGACGGTTTACCCGTTAAGATAATTCCGTAATCCGGCAACTGTTAATTTTATAAACTAAACCACTGACTCAACCGTCAAAAACTCCTTGTTTCAACAAAAGTCAAAAATATGTCAGAAGATTTTTGAATATTCACTAAAAGAAAATTATATTTCATCAGCAAAAATTCAACCCGTAATTCAATAAGATTAACAGGAAATTAGCAAAGATGAAAGAAACACTTGTAAAAACTGTACTCTATCCCGGCAGTTTCGACCCGGTGACAAACGGCCATCTTGATTTGATTGAGCGCGCCTGTCGTCTTTTTGACCGGGTTATTATCGCCATTGCGGTAAATAATGAAAAAGCGCCACTTTTTTCAACTGATGAACGCCGTGAACTCCTGCAACTTTGTTGCGCGCATCTTCCCAATGCCGAAGTTGTTTCATTTCAGGGGTTGGTTGTCAATGCCATTACTGAATTCCATGCCAGCGCTATTCTACGCGGTTTGCGCGCGTTTTCCGATTTTGAATATGAATTGCAAATGGCGCTGATGAACCGCAGTCTGAAAGAGGAATGCGAAACCATTTTTATGATGCCGACCGCCGCCAATTCATTTGTCAGTTCGAGAATGATTAAAGAGGTGGCAAGACTTGGCGGTGACTTCACTCCGCATGTTCCGCCGCCGGTAATCGCCGCCATCCGGGGGAAAATCAGTGCAGGCCTCCTATGATTAAATTTAATGTATTAAAACTTGACCATCAGGAACTGGACTTGGACGGTTATGAACCGCCCGCTTTTCTTGAAATCGAAAGCTCGGCGTTATTACAGTTTAATAAACCCGTCCATTATCAGCTTCATATTGCCAAAATCAATCAAGGCGCACTCGTTACCGGCAGTGTTACCACGACTGCCAACGGTTGTTGCGGCAGATGCCTGAAAAACTTTACCACCACAATCAGCAATAACAATATCTGTCGCTTTTATGAGGAAATTGCAGAAACAGAACTTGATATAACTGACGACATCAGAGAAGAACTGGTTATTAATATTCCGTCAAATTGCATCTGTGACGCAGACTGTAACGGCCTCTGCCCGGTATGCGGCAACAACAGAAATCTCAAACCATGTGATTGCCAACCCGAAACCGGCGGCAGCGATGTGTGGGGCGAACTCGATAAACTGAAACTTTAATTTTTCCGAACAGCAGGCAAGCCGTTGCCAATTTAAAAGGAAGACGAGCATGGATCGCAGAACTGAACTCTATCAACTACTTGGAAAACTGCCCGACCGTAATTATCCCGTTAAAGCGGAACTATGCCGGCGCGACGAATATCCTGAATTCTTTCTTGAGCACCTGATGCTGGATCTTAATGGTGTTGAACCGGTTCCGGCGCTTGTTGTCATTCCGAAAAAACTCAAATCGCCGGCTCCTGCGGTGCTATACAACCACTCTCACGGCGGACTCTATCATAACGGCAAAAATGAACTTATCAACGGCGTGGATTATATGTTTAAACCACCCTATGCTGAAGAGCTTGCCCGACGCGGTTATGTCGTCATCTGCATTGATGCCTGGAATTTCGGTGAACGCCGCGGTCGCAGCGAAAGCGAATTATTCAAGGAAATGCTGTGGTACGGTCAGGTACTCTGGGGGATGATGGTGTTTGATTCCCTGAAAACATTGGACTACCTGGTCACACGCCCGGAGGTGGATTCCAGCCGGATTGCCACGCTCGGTCTTTCCATGGGCAGTACGATGGCATGGTGGCTTGCCGCTTTGGACACCCGCATCAAAGTAACCGTCGATATCGGTTGCATGACCGATTTTCACAGCCTGATTGAACAACGCGGGTTGGACCAGCATGGCCTTTACTATTACGTTCCCGACCTGTTGAACCATTTCACTACGGCACAAATTAATGCGCTTATTGCTCCGCGCCCCCATCTGGCTCTTGCAGGTAACTATGACAAACTTACTCCGCCAGCCGGACTTGACCGTATTGACACCGAATTAACCCGGGTTTATCGCGAGTTAAATGCTGCCGATGCCTGGCGATTGCTGCGTTATAATACCGGGCATTTCGAGTCCGCCGCCATGCGCGCCGAAATACTCAAATTCCTCGACAAATGGCTCTGATTTTTCGCCGGTTTTCAATCTTATTAAAGTATAGATAACGAGGTAATTATGCAGCAGAAAATGCTCTCTGCTTTAAAACAATATTTCGGATTTGACGGCTTTCTGGACAATCAGGAAGATATCATCCATCATATCCTGAAGGGCAGGGATTTATGTGTCATCATGCCGACTGGCGCCGGTAAATCTCTCTGCTATCAACTGCCGATATTGATGAGTCCCGGCTATGGTATTGTCGTCTCGCCGCTCATTTCGTTAATGAAAGACCAGGTGGATGCACTCCGGGCAAAAGGCTTGTCTGCTGCATTTATCAACAGCACCGTATCGAATGCTGAACAGCATGCCATTATGCATGACGCCGCCATCGGCAGCGTAAAATTGCTCTATGTGGCGCCGGAACGCTTTTATATGAGTTCTTTCCAGCAGTTGTTACATCACTGTCCGCCCGGTATGATGGTCGTGGATGAAGCGCACTGCATCAGTCAGTGGGGGCATGATTTCCGGCCTTCATATTCCCGGCTCGGTGATTTTGTCAATGATTACGGAATTGCCCAGGTTTGTGCCTTCACCGCCACTGCCACTTCAATTGTCCGGGAAGACATCAAATCCCAGTTGAAACGTCCGGACATGGACTTACATGTTGCCGGTTTTAAACGGCCGAACCTGGCATTCAATGTTCTCGAATGTAATACTGCCAATCAAAAAAGCCAGGCCCTTGCTAAAATCTTGAAAAACCCTGCCCCAACTATAATTTACGCTTCCACCAGGAAAGCCGTTGAACAACTGGCCGAAGAACTCAAAGGGTTTAATTGTATCGCCTATCACGCCGGCATGGGCGATGAAAACCGCAGCGAGGCTCAGGATAGATTTATGAATGATGCCTGCCCGGTACTCGTGGCAACAAACGCCTTCGGCATGGGTATTGACCGTCCGGATGTCCGGCGGGTAATTCACTATAATCTCACCGGTTCGCTCGAAGCATATTATCAGGAAGCCGGTAGAGCCGGACGCGATGGCGAACCTGCGGAATGTACTTTGCTCTATTCATATAGTGACCGTTTTGTTCAAGAGTTCCTGATTGATTTGAATAATCCGCCTGAAGAACTCATGCATGAACTCTACGCAGAATTGCTCAGAATTGCAAAAAAGGCTAAAAGCGATGTTCTTGAAGTAACTCTGGCGGAGCTGGTTAAAAATGTACCGGGCGCTAAATCCGATAATCAACTCAGCAGCGCCATGCGAATACTCACTAAAAATAATTACATCGAACGCGAATTCAATTCCAACAACACCGGCTCTATTCGTTTTACTGGTGATATTCAAAGTTTAAAAAACAATCACGCGGCGGAATCCACCCAGCGGTCCCGTTTTATTCATCGTTGTATTAACCATTTCGGCGCACAATTATCGGCTCCGGTAGATTGTTCCTATGAACAACTTGCCGCGATTGCCGGATTAAGTGTCGAACAGATTAAACGGGTAATCCGGGCGCTCGGGGAAGAATGTGTTGAATGGACAGCGCCATTCTCCGGCAGCACCACCAGAATGCTACGACCGGGTGAGACAAAACTAGAAATTGATTTCAACGCACTCATTGAAAAACGTAAATTTGAAATCGCCAGACTGGATGAAGTTATCAGCTATACTAAAAGCCAAAAATGCCGACAGCATTTTCTAATCACATATTTCGGCGAAGATTCAGCCGGGTGGAAATGCGAAAACTGCGACCGTTGCCGCACCGTTACCCACACCCACCGGCGCGAAGCCAGTGCCGGCGAAAAAGAAATCGCGAAAATAATTCTGGCAACCGTATTGGAATTTAAAGGCAGAATCGGCAGAGGAAAAATCAGTCAGGTATTGACTGGCGCCAAAAGACTGGAAATTGTTGATTGTGGACTTGACCGTCATCATCGGTTCGGTGCACTTAAAGGCATCAGTCAGAATAATATTCTGCTCTATATTAAATCACTCGAAAACATCGGTTGCATCCGCCAGTCCGGCAATCCTGAATACCCCTGCATTGAAATTACTCCACAAGGTATTGAGCTGCTTGCCGCCGGCGGAGCTGTAACTCTCGATTTTCCGGAAATCGAACAGTCAATTTCCCAAAAATCAAAAAAATCTTCAGCAAATTCCAAAACGTTGGACAGGGATAATTTTTTCGACACAGGCAATAATGATTTATTCGAAAAACTCCGCGAACTGCGCAACAAAATGGCAACGCAAAAACACGTTCCCGCTTACACAATCCTCCATGATTCCACCTTGAACGAACTGGCGGCAAAACAACCGCTCACCCCGCAGGAAGCGCTCAAGATCAAAGGCATCGGCGATGCCAAAATCCGCACCATCATCCCGAAATTCCTCGCCGCCATCAGCGCATGGCGACAGGAAAATGTTCATAAATCATAAGCAGATGTGACCAGCACGCTATTTCGTTAGCAGCCAATGCCCAGAAAAACCCGGACTGGCGCAATTTCTTGCGCATAATATTTTACATTCTCAAAGCTATCCAACTTTAAAGTGCTAAAGCAGGAAACTGCAGAACTTTTTTACCCGATGCCCATTAATTTCTTTTAAAATAGACAATTTAATCGAAAGTTCTGTTAGTTCCATTTTGGAACATACTGCCGAAGACGGGAAATCGCGAGTAATGAAAGAAAAAGTACATCAAGCTTCCAGCTTGAGTAGGAAAAAACGCAAGCAGGGATGCTTGCGGTACACTGATGCTTGCGGTACACTGATGTTTGCGGTACACTGATGTTTGCGGTACACTGACAGATTGGATGCTATTGGGTGTGTTTTATGATTAGTTCAGTTAGTGGCATCAGTTGTTCGCTCGACATATTGGCGGAAAGAGAAAAACGCAGACGGGCAGTTCCGGGAGGCACTGTCGGAGGACGCACCGGGAATACCAGATAACCCTCCTGACGCAACTGTTCTGCAAGTTTAACCGCGATATTATTTTCGCCGACAATAAGTGGAACAATTTGTGAATTGCCACCGGTTTTCCCGCCGGCAAGTGTCAGCGCATTGCGAAATTTTTTTGAGAGTTTCTGTAAATGTTCCCTCTGAACATTCATGCCGAAAACTTTATCCAGAATAAAACTGGTCCAGCAAGTGACAATCGGCGGCAACCCTGTTGTGAAAATCAACGGACGCATTTTGTTAATCAGATATTCGCGCACTGATTGATGCATAATAGCATAGGCGCCGGATGAACATAATGCTTTGCCGAAAGTGCCGATGAGAATATCAATCTGGTCAATCAATCCGGTTGCCTCTGCGATACCGGCGCCGGTTGCGCCGAATACCCCGGCGGCATGTGCTTCATCAACAAGCAGAATCGCATTATAGCGCTGTTTCAACGTTGTAAGTATTTGCAGGTCGGCAATATCTCCATCCATACTGAATACGGATTCCGTGATAATAAAAATGCGTTTTTGGGTTCCGTAATTTTCCTGCAACAGTTTTTCCAGACGGGCATAATCCAGATGAGGATAACGGTGGAATTCAGCGCCACTCAGACGGATTCCGTCAATAATGCTGGCATGATTGAGTTTATCGGAGAGAATAATGTCACCTGATCCGGCCAGCGCCGGCAGGATGCCGATATTGGCATGATAACCGCTGTTAAAGACGAGGGCGGCGCGACCGCCGTACCATTCTGACAGTTTGTTTTCAAGTTCAGTATAACCCTGATGATTGCCGGTAAGCAACCGCGATGAAGAGGCGGAGAAGAGTGAACCGTAACTGTATTCCGGCAATTTTATTCGCTGGTAAAATTCCTCGCGGAATTCATCATTGGCGCTTATGCCCAGATAGTCATTGCCGGAGAGATTCAATCCGGAATTTTGCGGAATTTCGCGCAACTGCCGGTATTGTTCCCTGTTGCGCAGTTCCGATAATTCTGTTTGTAGTGATTCCAGCCAATTCATTATATATTATGTGGAGTAAGTGTTAACTTCATGACAGTGAACCTGTCAATATTGAATCGAAAAAAATCCCGGAATCGCATTTGCGACTCCGGGATTCGGAAAATACAATTATTTTCAGGAGATTACCGCGCGTAGTACTCGATAACACTCATGATATTCGCATTAACCGGAATTTCTGACAGTTCCGGGGCGCGAACGAGGGTAATCTTCAAAGCTTCGGTATCAACTTCCATGTAACCCGGTGGTGTCGCATTGCCTTTCTTAGCAATTTCCGCTACGGAAGGTGACTTTTCCGGATTGATGGAGATGACCTGTCCTTCTTTGATCATGCATGAACCGCGGTCAACTTTCTTGCCATTGACGAGAATATGACCATGGGCGATGAACTGTTTTGCCGCGAAAATAGAGGGTGCGAACCCGCTATGGAATACGATAGCATCGAGGCGCTGTTCAATGGAACGGAACAGTTTTTCGTTGGTTTTTGCTTCGCCCTTTTTGGCGTTGTGGAATGCGATGACGAGTTGTTTTTCAGAAATGGCGTAATGAGCGCGCAGTTTCTGTTTTTCCATCATCAATTCGCCATAGCCGGAGAGTTTCTTTTTCTTGCCGGTTTTGCCGTGTTGTCCGGCTGGATACGGACGTTTTACGCTCGGGCACTTCGGATCACTCCATACGCACGCACCAATGCGGCGACAGAATTTGTGTTTAGCTCGACTTGCAGTAGCCATCCCTTCGCTCCTATTCTTTAAAGAGTTATTGTTTGTCCGGCTTCAGGTGTCAAGCACATTAATTATAATGGGGCCTGAAGCCTTCATCTTAGAAAATGGACTATTAATATAGACTGGATCTGCCGCTTTGCAAATGGTAAAAACAATAAAAATTGCAAAAACCGGCATCATCCAGCGGGGCAAAATTTACACTGTGATACGGTTAAAGTTCACGCCAGTTGTGTTCACCGAGCAGTTTCCATGTGTCGCCGGGACCATCGGAACCAGCGGGGTAGAAACGCAAATGACATGGACAGGCAAGATTGGCGGCGTCAAATTTTGACCATGCATTCAGAATCGGTGTAAATAACCGCCAGGAGGCGGCAATGACATCGCTGCGGATAAATAGCGTTTGGTCACCCAGCATGCAGTCAAGCAGCAGCCGTTCATAAGCGTCAGGGATATCCCCGCCAAAAATATTTGCATACTTGAAGTCCAGCGAGAGTTGTCCCATGCAAAGTTTCGGTCCCGGTTGTTTTGCTTGAATCTTTAACGACATGCCTTCTTCCGGCTGAACATTCAGAATGAGCTGGTCAGGGGAGAGATCCTCCGGTCGCAACTGGGAGAAGATCGAATGCGGTACTTTGCGGAAGGTTATCGCAATTTCACTGACCTTGCGGGCAAGGCGTTTGCCGGAACGCAGATAAAATGGTACGCCGCGCCAGCGCCAGTTGTCAATGAAAAATTTAGCGGCTACATAAGTTTCAGTTGCGGATTCAGGATTAACGTCGGCCTCCTGCCGATAGCCTGCCATACCGTTACCCTCGGTGTATTGCCCCCGGATCAGATATTGGTCCAGTTGCTGAATAGGAAACGGGCGTATTGACTTTATGAGTTTTAATTTTTCATCGCGAATGGCATCGGCGTCGAATGATGCCGGTGTTTCCATCGCCACTAGTGAGAGCATTTCCAGCATGTGATTCTGAAACATATCGCGCAGCAATCCTGCTTTGTCATAATAGCCGGCGCGATTTTCGACACCGATGGATTCCGCCGCGGTAATTTGAATATTCTCAATATAATGACTGTTCCAGATCGGCTCAAAGATGATGTTGGCAAAACGCAACATGAGAATATTTTGAACCGTTTCTTTGCCCAGATAATGGTCAATCCGGTAGATTTGGCGTTCCGAGAGCGATTCATGGAGCATACGGTCAAGCGCCTCTGCGCTTTCAATGTCATTGCCAAATGGTTTTTCCAGAACGACATGGCGCCATGGTACGCCATCATAATTCTCGCGGGTTAGTTGATATTCCGCCAGCATTGGAACGATTACCGGATAAAGTGATGCCGGAGTTGCCAGATAGAAGGTGCGGTTCGGTACAGGGTCATGTCCATCTTCCAGAGTTGCCAATTTCCGTTCGAGGTTGCGATAGGTTTCGGGAGTGTCATAACCGCCGGAAAGATAGAAGAGATTATTTAAAAAATTTTGAATATCAGCAGTATCAACCTGAGGGAAACGTGTTTTCAGCGTTTGTAACTGTGAGTTGCGGAATGCCTCATCAGTCATTGGCGAACGGGCGCAACCGATGATTCTGGAGTCGGGATGAAACAGTTTGCGTTGCGACAAGCCGAACAGAGCAGGAATCAATTTGCGTTGTGCCAAATCACCGGATGCGCCGAAAATGATAATAATATTCGGAACCGGGCTGACTTCGATACATAAAGTACCCTGCCAGGCATTTGCATCAATCATGATTTTCTCCGGATTATGGTTTATTACGTTCAGTTACCACGGGTTCGGCAACCGGTGTTTCTCCGTCAGTGTCGCGTTCAAGTTGTGCATCATAAAACAACTGTTTTTCCGGGAGCTTAAATTCCTTGAGCGTTGCCGGTTCAAGACCGGTGGCAACGACCAGTTTGTTTTTATCTTTCAAGAGCGCCGGTGCGTTAATGTTAATATAATTGATGACAAAAGGATTGCGACAGTTTTTAAGTTTGCCATTCGCAAACAGGAAGCTGTACGCCTCGGCTTCGCGGTGCAGCAGAATCAATCCATGCGCTTTCATTAAAGCGCTTAAATCCAGCATTAATGCCCGGTCTTCCACGTTGCTGATTTTTTCAAGCAGTTTGCTGAGGGTGTGTACCGCAAACATCAACCCTTCGCCATGTCCGGCAATGCCGACACAGGAACCGTAGCAAAACCAGAAGCCGGGTTTCTCTTTTTCTTTTTCCAGGACAGTACGGAAGATATCGCCAGCCCAGGCAAATGGCAGACTGTTCTGGTAAATCAGATACCAGTCATTGCCCAAATAGAATGGCAGCGAGTTTTTCTGTAAATCCTGGTCAAATGCGGTGCGGCAACCGGAGGTTATTCCCGCCCTGTATCCGGCAATAATCCGTTCAATCGGCGAATCGGCAAGACTGAAACACTCGCCGTCATTGTAATCATACCAGGTGAATTTAACAAACAAATAGAGCCCGGTCTGACGGTCAAGTCCTTCAATTTTTGCGAGAGCGTTAGCATCGCCGTTTTTTCTGGCAAGTTCATACAGCACCATGGCTTTGGTCTGACCGTAAGCGGTATTTTTCAGTAAATATTCAGCCATGCCCAGCATCGCCGGAGAATAATTACGTTCAATGGCTTTGCCGAGCAGGAAGAGTTTAGTTTCCGGGACAGTAGAGATGACGGATAATTTAAATTGCGCCGGAGCGTATCCGGCGGCAACAGCCTCCTGGAGTAATACGGTGGCACGGTCAACGTCTTTGGTAATATTTTCGCCGCGTTCCAGATATTCCGCAAGTTTATACATCGCGGGTGGGTATTTGTTTTCAACCGCGCGGTTCAACCATTTGATTCCTGCCGACGGATTATTGGCGGCGAAATAAAGTTCTGCCAGATTATATTGCGCCGCGGGCAGATTTTTATCGGCGGCCGTGAAAAACAACTCTTTCGCTTTTTCCGGATTTGCGGGGATACCCAGACCGGCTAAAGTCATCTCCCCGAGTTGATTTATCGCCGGAGCATATCCGGCAGTCGCGCCGATGCGGAATAACTTTGACGCCAGCAGATAATTGACAGGAACGTTTTTGCCGTAACGATACATTTTAGCCAGAGCGAACGCAGAACCGACTTGACCCTCACCGGCCGCCTTCTTCAACGGTTCCAGCGCTTTTTCATAATATCGCACAGCTTTCTGCCGGTCAGGCGCGGTAATGCTGTAGCCGTTATCGTAAAATTCAGCCAGATAATAGATGGCGACCGGGTTGCCTTCGCCAGCGGCGGCTTTTAACCACGGCATGGCATCGTCATAATTTATTTCTGTCGGACCGCCATTGATATACATTGCGCCAGCGCCGGCTTGAAATTCAGGAATGCCCTTTTTGGCGCCATCGAGGTATCTGTCTTTAATTGATGTCGCGCATCCTGTCAGCAATATTGCCGCAACAGTTACGACACATAATCCTGTATTCCGGGTTATTTTATTCTGCAACATAACTTTCTCCTGGTCATCTCTGCAATTCCATTAAATTCATCCGACTGGGGGATTTTACGAATATTACCGATTCAACTATGCTTTCGAACACCTGACGGTATAAGATAACACTCGCCAAAAATTATTCAAGCCATATCTGTTGCCGGCATTGGTCAGCCTGAAAATATGGAGTGGCAACCGGATAATCCGGCTTGGGGCAAAAGGTGTAAAAAACAAAGTTTCTTTGCTATTTCTACAGTAACGGGGGTGAAAGAAAGCGAAACACAGGCTATATTAAACAGGTTATCGCGAAATTGCACGAACCTTTCGGGAGCATTAATGCCGCGCGGAAGAATAAATATTCACCGCAGAAAATATAGCGGTTATTCCCGGTTTTGCGATGTGGTCGTTAGATTAATAATGGATATGTTTATTGATAATTTACGGAGGTAAGTCATGCAGGTACCGTTGTTGGATTTGAAAGGACAGTTTGCAGGTTTGCGCGATGAGATATTGCGGGAAATAACTGAAGTTTGCGACAGCCAGATGTTCATTCTGGGCAAAAAAGTTGAAACGCTTGAGAAAGAAATCAATCAGTACTGCGGCACAAATTATTCCTGCGGCGTGTCATCCGGTTCTGACGCATTGATTATTGCGATGATGGTTGAAGGCATTGGCGCTGGCGATGAAGTTATTACCTCACCGTTTACCTTTTTTGCGACCGTAGGGGCGATTGCCCGCATCGGCGCAACTCCGGTCTTTGCCGACATTGACCCGGAAACATTTAATCTTGATCCGGCAAAACTTGAAGCAAAAATCACTCAGCGGACGAAAGCGGTGATTCCCGTACATTTATTCGGGCAGTGCGCTGATATGGACAAAATTAATGCTATTGCAAAGAAGCATAATCTGATTGTTATTGAAGACGCCTGTCAGGCGATTGGCGCTGAATACAAAGGAAAGCGTGCCGGCAGCATGAGCGAATACGGTTGTTTTTCCTTTTTCCCGAGTAAGAATCTGGGTTGTTTCGGAGATGCCGGAATTTTAACTACAGACACCGCGGAACGTTATGACAAATTGAGAATATTCCGTAATCATGGACAGGGTTCGACCTATATTCATAAATATATCGGCGGTAATTTCCGGATTGACGCATTGCAGGCGGCGATTCTTTCCATCAAATTGCGCGAACTGGATAAATGGAGTGAAGGACGTCAACGCAATGCCGCGATCTATGCCGAACTTTTTGCCGCGTCAAAATTAGCCGGTAAAGTTATTCCCCCGGCAAACGCGAACTATCCGGTGCGTCACATCTATAATCAGTATTGTATTCTAGTCAAATCAGGACGGCGCGATGAGCTGAAACAATATTTGCAGAGCAACGGCGTTGGTTGCAATGTTTATTACCCATTGTGTCTGCACCAGCAGGAATGTTTTGCCTATCTCGGTGGTAAAACCGGGGATTATCCGGTTAGCGAGCGGACTGCCGGGGAAATCCTTGCTCTGCCGATATATCCTGAGTTGCAAAGAGAACAGTTGGAATATGTTGTTGCGACAATTGAAAAAGGCTTGTGCTGAAAGTAATCAGGATGATTTATGAGTAGACGAAGTGAAAATGAAAAAGAATTCAAGTCCCAGAGTTACTGGCGGCTGTTGAGTTATACCAAACCGTACTGGATCCGTCTGACCATAGGACTGTTTTTCGGTGTTATCGTCGGCGGTTCATTGCTGGGCAGTTTTCTAGTAATTCCGGAATTGATGACGGCCGTGGATTCCTCCGGCATGGGCGGAGAAAAAAGGATCAGCGTTACCGCGGAACGGATTGCGAAAGCGTATCGTTCTGATAAAATGACTGAACAGGAAAAAATGCGGGCAGTGGAGGAAATACTTCATCCTTCCGACCGTGATCCGAAACTTACTAAGTCATTAAACAAGGTTCAGGAGATAACGGCATGGTTGCATCTGCCGGTTTCCGTCACCAAAAATGAAATTTCATTGACCTGGCCTGTAACCATCGGCATGCCTGTTACCGATGATACCGGCAGAATGTCGTGGCAGTTTTTCTCAATATATGTGGTGTTGTTTATTTTCGGCTGGACAATGAAAAATCTGGCAGATTACATCAACCATTATTATATGCGCTGGGTCGGTTCCAAAGTCGTTACCGATATGCGGAATGAAATTTTCAAAAATTTACTCGGTCAATCGCTGAAGTTCTACGGAAAAATGGATGTAGGTCATTTAATCAGCCGTTGTACTAATGATACGGCGGCAATTGAGTCTTCAGTTTCAAATGTTATTGCCGATGCTACCCGGTGTCCGTTGGAAATTCTCGCCTGTGCTGCGGCAATTATTATTGCCAGTGTTCAATATCAAAATTACGGGTTGTTGATTATTCTGTTTGTCGGTATGCCGTTGTGCGTCCTGCCGGTAATTATTCTGGGACGGATGATCCGTAAAATTTACAAGGGCTCTTTTGCCAAAATTGCCGAAGTAACCTCACGTATGCATGAGGTATTTACCGGCATTCTCGTCGTCAAAGCCTATAATACCGAGGCGAGAGAGGAAAATGTGTTCCGTGCGACCAACCGCAAATATTTCCGGATTGTAATACATGCGCTGAAATTGCAGTTGCTCATGGCGCCGCTGATGGAAGTCGTGGCAGTAGCAGCTACATTAGTCTTTCTCGTTTATTCTTACAGCCGCTTTGTAACCATGACTGAACTGGCGACATTGCTGGTTCCGGCATTTATGGCATATCGTCCGATCAAAAGCCTGGCGAAGGTTGCGACATATATTCAACGCAGCATGGCGGCGGCAGATCGCTATTTCGCCCTTATCGATGTAGATACCAGCATTAAGGAAAAACCGGATGCAATTGAGTTGAAGGAATTCAAAGAAGAAATATCATTCAATGATGTTGTTTTTTCATACGATGGCGACCGCAAAATTCTCAATGGCATCAACTTTAAGATTAAAAAAGGCAGTGTCGTGGCGGTTGTCGGAGAAACCGGTTCCGGCAAAACTACCATTGCCAATTTGATTGCCAGATTTTATGACGTTGACAGCGGCAGTGTCAGTATCGATGGACATGACGTGAAAGATATGAAAATATCCTCAATACGCCGACATATCGGCATTGTCTCTCAGGATGCCATATTATTTAACGACACCATTGCCAATAATATTGCCTATGGCTGTCCTGATGCCACCCGTGAGGAGATTATTGAGGCGGCAATTCAGGCCAACGCGCATCAGTTTATCGTTGACGGCCGTCATCCTGAAGGTTATGATACTGAAGTTGGCGAGAAAGGATTCAAGCTTAGCGGTGGCGAAAAACAACGTGTAGCGATTGCCCGTGCAATCATGAAAAATCCACCGATTCTTATTCTTGACGAAGCAACGAGTGCTTTGGATACCGTTACCGAGCGCCTGGTACAGGAAGCATTGAACCGGGTGATGTCCAATAGAACAGTATTTGCGATTG
Organism: uncultured Victivallaceae bacterium; assembly: GCA_964392985.1. Lineage (GTDB taxonomy): Bacteria > Verrucomicrobiota > Lentisphaeria > Victivallales > Victivallaceae > CAYMSF01. The sequence goes on from CAYMSF010000017.1 coordinate 46,919, forward strand.
CGCATCGCCTCAGCACGATTCAACACGCCAATATGATTATTGTTCTTAAACAGGGCAAGATTGTTGAAAGCGGTACGCATGCGGAATTACTCGCTCATGGCGGTCTTTATAAAAAATTACACGATACCCAATTCGGCAGGTCTTGAACGTTTTCCAGGGACATTATGATGGAAATAAGTCAATACAAAGCCGGGACAATTCACTTCATCGGATGCGGCGGCGCCGGTATGTCGCCACTGGCACATATTCTTCTGGAACGTGGTTATAAAATAACCGGCTCCGACTTGGAACGTAATGAGAAAACTATTAAACTTCAAAGTGCCGGAGCTACTGTTTTTCAAGGTCACCATCGCAACAATATTCCCACGACCGGTCCGTGTCTGGTAGTTCATTCCTCTGCAGTAAAGAAAGATAATCCGGAAATGCTTCAAGCGGAGGCATTGGAATATCCAATCGTTCGTCGCGGCGAGATGCTGGCGTTGCTGGCATCAACCTATAAGCGTCCAGTTGCAATCAGCGGTTCTCACGGCAAAACTTCCATTACCGCTATGTTAGCCCATATTTTGCGGGAATGCGGCAATGACTGCGGTTTCATGATAGGCGGGAAAGTTAATACCGGAGTCAGCGCCGCCGCCGGAGACGGTGATATATTTGTTACCGAAGCTGACGAAAGCGATGGTTCGCATACGGCCATCAACCCATGGCTGGGGATTGTGCCGAATGTAGAAGATGATCATTGCTGGAGTGTAGGCGGTACCGAGCAGCTTTATAATAATTTTCATCAGTTTGCGTTTCAAAGCCGGCATTTGATATATTGTGATCATGAAAATTCAGACCGGATCTTTGCCTTGCATCCGTCGGCGCAGCGACTCTCTAAATCAGAAATTCTGGAGAATGGTTATTTCCAATTTTTCACCCCGGAAAAATTATCGGAGTGGCAGGGGTACCAACGGTTGAATGCGGCGTTGGCGGTTGCCGGCGCGGTTAAACTTGGAATAGAACGTCAGGCGGCAGAACAGGCAATTATGACTTTTGGCGGGGTCGCCCGGCGCATGACCACCCATTTCAGCAGTAATAAACTGGTAATTATTGAAGATTACGCTCACCATCCAACAGAACTGGCGGCGGCGCTGGATTGTTTGACGCGCCGTTTCCCCGGGCATTATTGCCGGGTGGTTTTTCAACCGCACCGCTATGCGCGGTTGCACCAATATTTTGATGATTTTGCCAGAATACTGCGTCAGCCGGATTCTGTTGTGGTTACTCCGGTTTTTGCGGCATGGGTCGAAGCCGGCGATACCGGCAGTGCGGAATTGGCAAAAGCAGTTGGAGAAAATGCGATATTCAGTGACCAGTCATGGGCGGATATGGCTGAATCACTTCTGTTGAAGCGTGATGAACGTCCGTTGTTGCTGGCAGTTGTCGGCGCCGGTGACCTGGAACAGCTTATTCCACATCTGCTGTCAAAAGCAGTTCGCGCAACAACCGCAGAGCGTTAACAACGGCCCGGTGACGAACTTCAGCGCGGGAACCTTTGAACTGGAATTTTTTGACGAGTCGTCTTTCATTCAGTTCCGCTCCGATATAGACTAAACCAACTGGTTTCTGTTCCGTGCCACCGCCGGGACCGGCGATTCCTGAAACAGCAATACCGGCATTGGTATGAAATTTTTTACGGACATTTGCAACCATTGCCGTGACACACTCTTCACTGACCGCGCCATGAGAGACAATAATATTCTCCGGAACATCAAGTTGCTCAATTTTAACCTGATTGCTGTATGCAACTATTGAACCGGAAAATATCAGGGAGGAGCCCGGCAAATCAGTAAATGCCGCCGCAATCATGCCACCGGTGCAGGATTCTGCCGTTGCCAGGGTAAAATTTTGAGATTTCAGCATTTCAAAAACTTCATCAACTAATGACAGTTTGCGATTGGTGGCAACCGCGGAACCAAATGCGGCAATGGCAATAAGTGTTTTTTCCTGCAATAATGTCAGGTCAGAAGAAGAGAGGAAGGTTTTGACACCTTCAGTTGAGGCACAATAGGCGGGACTAATTCCCGTACCGGCAATGATTTTTTCAATTTGCTGCTGAACAAACAGCTCTGATGTCCCGATAACCATGAAATGTTCGGTATATATTTTCTCTTTTAGAATGTGCAACAAACGTGGCATGACTTCATTGAGAAACATTGGTTCCAGTTCTGCCGGAGGTCCGGGCAATAGTATAATGTGCTTTCCGGAGGAATTCAGCTCAGCGTCAATCCACAGCCCGGGAGCAGTGCCATTATGGTTTTCCAATATTACTGCCTTGTCCGGGATTTTTGCCTGATTGAAAAGTTCACATGGCACGGTACCGCGGTTGAGTGTTTCCCAATGCACCTGGAGTTTTTTATGGTAATCGTAGTTGATTTGCAATGGCAGATTCAACGTGGCGCAGACCACTTCGCGGGTGATATCATCACTGGTGGAACCCAGACCGCCGGACATCATAACAACGTCTGAATCAAGCAACATATCGGACAATGCCTGCCGTATTGTTACCGCGTTATCCGGCACGGTTACTGCCCGGGCGACTTTCATTCCAGACGCGGTTAACATTCTTCCAATGAAGCTCAGATTGGTGTTAATGGTTGTCCCTGACAGTAATTCATTGCCAGTATTAATTACAGATATTTTCATGATGATCTCCCGGCAAAAACTATAAAATCAAACGGTCGTCAAGATACAAAAACACGAGCCAGAGACATAAACCCAGTAGTGTCGCAAGCGTAATCAGAAATAACGATGCCAGCCAGTTACGGTTGATAAATAAATAGGTCTTTTTAATTGAACTCGCATCCTCGGCTTTAGGAGCGTAACCAGCAAGGAAAGCAAAAATATCTTCACGCAATTCATTTACGCTTTGATAGCGGTCTGCAGATTCTCGACTCATCGCCTTGAGCATTACCGCTTCCAGCGCGGCCGGAATCGACCGGCGCATAGTTTCAGAATGTTTCGGGAATTCAATATTGCCATAAATTGTTTCCATCAATATATCTTTGACCGGTTTGCCGGCCATTGGACTTTCGAATGAGAGAATGGCATATAGAATTGCACCGAGGGCATAAATATCGCTACGTTCATCCTTCAGTTTGTTCTGTCCCGCCGCCTGTTCCGGTGCCATGTAGCCTGGCGTTCCTTTGGTTATGCCGTCAATAGTATATCGCTGCAATGATTTACGTTGCGGCAAAGAGTCGAAGTCATCTTCTGTCTCCGTCTGCTCCTGATCGGGTTCTCCGATAAAACGCGCCAGACCCCAGTCCAGAATCAATACTTCACCGAAGTCGCCGACGTGGATGTTATCCGGTTTTAAATCCAGATGAATCACCTGCTTGGAGTGGGCAAATTCGATACCATTGCAGATTTTTACAAAGATACGGAGAAGCCTCGTCAAATCATATTCTTTCAATGTCCGATAGTCGTCTTCCCGCATTTTCCGGATAATATCAGAAAGATTCTGACCCCGCAGTAATTTCATCGTGAAATATGGCGAACCGGAAGTATCAACCCCGATATCATGGACAGGGACAATGTTCGGATGTTCCAATCTGGCGGTGATTCTTGCTTCCTGAATGAAACGGTTGATGTCGGACTGCGGACGGTCTTCGGCGTCGGGGATTATGGCCATGGCGATGTGGCGGGTGGTGTCCTTGTCTTTGACCTGCATCACGGCCTTCATACCGCCAAAACCGACACTGCGGACAAACTTGTATTTCCCGGAAGGTTTGACGGTAAGTTGACTGATTACGGCATCATCGGCAATCTCAGCCTGGTCATTAATTATGTTGCCGCCATTTTCACTGGTGGACGGTTCGATTACCAGAGTTTTGGTGGCGGAATCGTCATAGCCGGCCACATCGAGAGTTGCTTCATTGAGCAAATGATCTTTGAGTTCATCAAGATTGTGTGTCGGTGTCTTATCTGACATATTAATCCGGTCCTTCCATCACCTTCCGCATAAAATTTTGCGGCAAGTTTGCTTTATAAAAACAATAGCGGACTGACATTCATGAACGCCAGCCCGCTACTTTTGATATTTATCAGTCTAGCGTTTCCGCGAGTTGACTTTTTTAATTTGCGGTTCGATTTCACCCCTGACTACCGCTCCGGTAATCAGACATTCACTGACGTTATCCATTGAAGGCACTTTAAACATGAATTCAACCATGAGCGATTCAAGAATGGAACGCAATCCGCGTGCACCGGTTCCTTTGAGCACCGCGGCATCAGCGAGCGCTTCAACGGCATCCTGGGAGAATTCCAGCTTGACGTTTTCCATCGCCATCAATTTCTGGTATTGTTTTACCAAAGCATTTTTCGGTTCTGTCAATATGCGCAATAAATCTTCTTTCTTTAATGGCTCCAGATTGGCAATGACTGGAAGTCTTCCGACAAATTCCGGAATCAGACCAAACCGGATAAGGTCTTCCGGTTCGTATTGAGAAAGAGGAGCATTGACAATTTTCGGTGTTTCGGCTTCACCTGTGTGATGTTTGAACCCCAGCACCTGCTTGCCTACCCGGCGTTGGAGAATTTTATCCAGTCCGATAAACGCGCCGCCGCAGATGAAAAGAATATTGTTGGTATCAACTTGAATGTATTCCTGATTGGGATGTTTTCTGCCACCTTTGGGGGGGACGTTGGCAACGGTGCCTTCCAGAATTTTCAGTAATGCCTGCTGTACACCTTCGCCCGAAACATCGCGGGTAATTGAAACATTTTCTGTTTTACGGGCAATTTTGTCAATTTCGTCAACATAGATGATACCAATTTGCGTTTTATCCAAATCGTATTCGGCATTTTGCAGCAGACGGAGAATAATATTTTCGACATCCTCGCCGACGTAGCCGGCTTCAGTCAATGTTGTGGCATCGCAAATACAGAACGGTACATCAAGCAACCGGGCAAGCGTTTTCGCCAGAAGAGTTTTGCCGGAACCGGTAGGACCAATCAACAACACGTTGCTTTTTTCAATTTCAACGCCGTCGAGGCCCTCTGATTCAGGATTATGACTGAGTTGCAATTGCAGCCGTTTGTAATGGTTGTGCACTGCCACAGAAAGATATTTTTTTGCTTTTTCCTGCCCGATTACATATTTGTCCAGTTCCGCTTTGATTTCTGCCGGTTTGGGTACCTTGAGCTTGGCAATCGGATTTTTTTCCGGTTGACTGGCGGCGGTGACCGCTTTGTTGTCCTTGCGGTACAAATCCTGACAGGCGGTTACGCAACTGCGACAAATAGTTGCTCCGGCGGGACTGGTTATCAGTTGCCCTACTTCCGGGTGATCTGAATTGCGCCCGCAAAACGAACAGCGCAGTGGACTGTTTATTCTTTTTGCCATATCGTTTTCTCTGCCTTATTCCGGGTTAATATTATTTGGAGGATGAAATACCGACAACACTGTCCACCAAACCATAGGTCTTGGCTTCTTCTGCCGACATAAAATAGTCACGTTCGGTATCTGCTTCAATACGCAGCAAATCTTTGCCGGTATGTTTTACCAGAATTTGATTCAACATTGAGCGTAAACGCAAGATTTCTTTTGCCTGGATATTGATATCCGCGGCAGTACCTTCAGCTCCGCCCCAGGGCTGGTGAATCATAATTCTGGCATTGGGTAGCGCATAACGTTTGCCGGGTGCTCCGGCAGCGAGTAAAACAGCTCCCATGCTGGCGGCTTGACCGATGCAGTATGTTTTTACCGGACAGGAAATGACTTGCATGGTGTCATAGATTGCCAATCCGGCGGTGATTGATCCGCCTGGACTGTTAATATACAAATCAATCTCTTTCTTCGGGTCTTCCGACTGGAGGAATAGCAATTGAGCCACAATTAAATTTGATACCATATCATCAACCGGCGTTCCGAGAAGGATAATCCGGTCTTTAAGTAAACGGGAATAGATGTCATAACCGCGCTCGCCGTTGCCGGTTTGCTCGACTACCATTGGTACCAGAATTGAATTTTTCACAGACAGTACTCCTTTACTTGCTGTTAATCAACCATTTAGACCAGTTCAGGCTTTTACATTTACAGTTGTATGTTTAACCAGAAGGTTTTTCACTTTATCAGAAAGGATGAAGTTTTGCAAATCCATGAAATCGTCTTCAGACATTTTCTTGGCCAGTTCGTTGGGTTTCTGACCATACATTTTAGCCATCATCTTCAGTTGTGAATCAACTTCGTTCTGATCCACACTGATTTTTTCCGCTCGTGCAATTTCGCCGACAATAAGATTATGACGAACGAATTCCGCGGCGGTCTTGGTTGCCTGCTGGCGGATGGCATTAATATCATCCTTGACCTTCTGTACATCTTCTTCGCTCTTGACCATTTCTGAAACGATTTGACGGACGAACTTGTCGGTTGCTTTTGCCATCAGCATTTCAGGCATGTGGAAAATTCCGATTGCCTCGGAAAGCTTTTGATAAACCGCATTGAAAATCTCTTCAGAACGGGATTTTTCCTTATCCTGCATTATCATTTTACTGATTTCCGCGCGCATTTCTTCAACCGTATTGACCTTGAAATGTGAACAAATATCTTCAACGCTGACAACGGTCTGGCGCTGAACATCAAGAACCTTAACTTTGTAATTTACCGTTGCGCCTGCCAGTTCTTTCTCTTTCCAATCACCGGGATACACCGCAGTGAATTCATAGTCCTTGTCTTTTTCTGCGCCGGTAAGTGCTTCAACGGCTCCGGGAATTGTCACCGGCGGTGTTTTCAACCACAGCCAGTTACTTTCAGAAGTAACTTGACGCTGCAGTGACGGAGATGCATTCTCCGGCAGAACAAAGTCGGACGTATAAGAAATTTTCAACATATCTTCTGCCTGAGCGGCGCCTTCCACTGAGGCGTATCTGGCTCCACTCTGACGAAAATATTCCAAACGCGCGTTAATCTCATCTTCAGTAACCTGCATCGGCGCCAACTCTACAGTCAAACCTTTGTATTCCGGCAGATTGATGGTCGGGGTGTAAATTACGGTTACGGAAAATTTATATTCTTCATCATGTTTGATTTCTGGCAAGGTTTGTCCGTAACTCACGGCGATAATTTTTTCCTTGTCCTGGCTGGCCGCTTCCTGTCCTGCGGTGGTGATGAACAGTCTTTTTAATTCTTCATCGATCTGTGCGGCATAACGTGACCTGACAGTAGCTTCAGGCGCTTTGCCTTTTCTGAATCCAGGAATTACAACAGAGTTGATGAACATCCGCACCGCACGTCCGGTTTCGGCTGCCACTGTTTCCTTATCAATCACAAAACTGAATTTACGTTCACAGGGATTAATCTGTTCTACAGATTGTACCAGCTTGTCTTTTAGTTCTACTTTAGCCATCTTTCTTTCCTGTTTTTTAACTATACGTACCGTTGATATTTAAAATTTCCTGTTTTTGCTTTGGTTTTTAATAAAGAAAAAACACATAGTTGCGGGGAAACACAAACTCCGGCGTAATCTTAACACAAGCACTCCGGCAAAATGCCGAATGAGAGAAACCCGGAATATTTACAATACAGCCTGAAACGGCATTTTTCAATATATCAATATGCTTTAATAACATTTTTTCTTATTTGTTATTTGCCTTTTAACTGAAATACCGATATAGTTTGTTTTGAATATATCGGGATTACTTGTATAATCATGGCATGGCAGAATGTCTTTGAATTCATGATATGTCGTATTTCACAGGCAATCACTTCCAGATATTGATTACAGGGACAAGGATTCTGATATTATTTCTTTTTTTTTTGCATTTAGCGGAATGTGTTGTATTTTATCTAAATACGGTGAACGATTGTTAGGATTATTGATGTAATTCAAAAATCAGTGAGGGTTGAAAATGGCAGGAAGTCCAAAATTAATTGTTCTCTCCGAGAAACTTAGAGGGAAGACTTTTGAGCTTACCAAAGATGTTCATTCTGCAGGGAGAACTGACGATCGCGATATTTGCATTAAAGATCCAACTATAAGTTCGCATCATTGTGATTTTGTCAAGGCGGAAAAAAATTATATCCTCAGAGACAATAACAGCACCAATGGTACCAGAGTCAATAATGTGCCGATTTCGGAACAGGAACTTAAAAATAGCGATATCCTGCAACTTGGCGGCGTTGAAATTCTTTATGACTGTGATGATGATACTTCAACCTCGGTCACTAGAACACAGACCGGTATAGATTTGGACAGCACCGAAATCGGTCTTGCTACCGTTAAAGAGCTGAATAACTTCTCACCGTTTTCAAAGGACGACAAGAAAAAAGGCGGGATTAGTCAAAAAATATTAATTCTGCTGGTCTTGCTGCTGGCAGTTGCAATTCTAGTATTGCTGGTATTCCTGATTATTTTGATTTTCCGAAAGAATCCGGACGCGGCGATATTATTGATGCAGTTGCTCTGATTACTAACCAGATGTAACCCGCCATTTTTTTAAACTTCAAATTCAGGGAATTCTTTTGTTATGGACGAAAACAGTAAAAATCAAGGCGGGCAGGAACCGAAAAAGGATACGCCACCTTCGCAGTTTCCCGGCGCATCACGCAGACCGCCTAAAGCAGCATTTGTCTGGTTCGTGATTTTCATGGCGCTCGGCGCCATGATGCTTTATCAGTTTAACACCACGGGGCGTTCTGTTCGCTGGGATCAGACTGAGTTTGAGCGCAAAGCGTTGGAAGGCAGAATTCGCACTGTTAAAATATCTCCTGAATCTGACCGGGTAATGTTCATTGAGGGAAAATTTGCCCTTACACCGGAAGAAATTGCGGCTGCAGTCAAAAAAAATCCGAAAGCTCCTGACTTTGGCTACTACAAGACCAGAGTTATATATACCGAATCGCTGGACCAGTTGTTAAAACCTGTTGCGCGTGCAGTTGAACCGCGTGAAAACTGGTGGAGTCTTGTCGCCACAATTCTCCCGGTATTGCTGATTGTCGGACTGATATACTTCCTCTTTTCCCGGCAGATTAAAATGGCCGGCAAAGGCGCAATGCAGTTTGGCAAGAGCCGTGCCAGAATTATCATGCCGAATGATTTAAAAACAACCTTTGACGATATTGCCGGCGCTGACGAAGCCAAAGAGGAAATTAAAGAAGTTGTCGAATTCCTCAAAGACCCATTGAAATTTAAAATACTCGGCGGAAACATTCCCAAAGGCGTCTTGTTGACCGGATTGCCGGGAACTGGTAAAACTTTGCTGGCGAAAGCAGTTGCCTGTGAAGCCGGAGTGCCGTTCTTTTCGATTAGCGGTTCTGATTTTGTTGAAATGTTTGTCGGGGTCGGCGCCAGCCGGGTGCGGGATATGTTTGAACAGGCGAGAAAACATACACCATGTTTGATTTTTATTGACGAAATTGATGCCGTTGGACGTTCCCGGTTTTCCGGACTCGGCGGTGGTCATGATGAACGCGAACAGACATTGAATGCCATGCTGGTAGAAATGGACGGGCTGGAAACACAGTCCGGAGTTATTGTAATTGCTGCCACCAATCGTCCGGACGTTCTTGATTCGGCATTATTGCGTCCGGGACGGTTTGACCGTCAGGTCGTAATGGACCTGCCGGATATCAAGGGACGCCGGAAAATTCTTGATGTTCACAGCAAAAATATTAAAACGGACAAAAGCGTGGAGCTTGACCTTATTGCCCGCACTACTCCAGGATTCAGCGGTGCTGATCTGGCTAATCTCTGTAATGAAGCTGCTTTGCTTGCCGCCAGAAACAATCGCGATGCTGCTATTCAGGAAGACATGGAAGAAGCCAGAGATAAAGTCAGATGGGGACGTGAACGCAAGAGTCGCAAAATCAGCGATCGTGAACGTAAATTGACCGCCTATCATGAGGCGGGACATACCATTACAGCGATGAGTTGCAAACATGCCACTCCTGTTCATAAGGTAACCATTATTCCTCGTGGACAAGCCTATCTTGGCGCCACTATGACGATGCCTCTGGAGGATTCCTATACCCAGAGCAAGAATGAGTTGTTAGATGAACTAGTAGTATTGATGGGTGGCCGTTCTGCCGAGGAAATTACTTTTGGCGATGTTACCAACGGGGCATCCAGCGACATTGAACACGCCACCCGCATTGCGCGTCTGATGGTTTGCACATTCGGAATGAACGAAAAGATTGGTCCGGTCCGCTATAGTGAGCATCACGAGCAGATCCGGGTGAGAGCAGATGCGCCGCCGTCAGAAACTTACAGTCAGGAAACCGCGCGGGAAATTGATATTGAAGTTAAAAAATTGATTAATGACGCACACACCCGTGCGCTGGAAATATTGAACCGTTTGCATGACAAACTGGAAAAACTCGCGGTTGAACTGCTTGATAAGGAGACTCTTCCAGTTGCAGATGTCCGCAAATTGCTCGATATGCCTGAAGAAAAATCCGAAAATGACGATGCGATTGTTTCGGTTGATGCACCAGTTGCGGAATCCGCAACTCCAGTGACACCGCCAGAAACGACTGTTTCATAATCATGGAATCCGACGTTGCTGCGGACTTTATTCAAGTTCAGAATGAAGGAGTGCTGTTGCAATGCTGGATTCAGCCCCGTGCATCAAAATCAGCCATTGTTGGAATTCACGACCAACGGCTGAAAATAGCTCTTGCCGCTCCCCCGGTTGATGGTGAAGCTAATGCGGAATTGCGTAAATTTCTGGCAAAAAAACTGCATGTTTCATCAAGTCGTATTCTTCTCGTCAGTGGCGAGGCCAGTCGCCGGAAAACCGTCAGAATTTCCGGAATTTCTCCTGTAGATTTGAAGCAACAGCTTGGCATTGCCCCTCTGGAATCACACTCATGAAAATATTCCTGAAGAAAAAGCATGATTTGACCAAAGTCCCGAAAAAACGCGCGCGTTGGTTGCCGGGGTTGCTGCTGTTATTGTTTATTGTATCGGGATGGTATTTTCTTTCTCCGGATTATCGCAATAGCATCTCCTATATTTTTGCTGATGATAACGAACGGTTGCTCTATTCTGCCGCGATTGATAACGTTGATTTGATGAGAGACCTGCTCCAACACATGGCGAACCCGGATACGCGGGATATTCGCGACTGGACACCGTTACATTTTGCCGCGCACGAAGGGCATAACAAACAAGTAGAGCTACTCCTTCAGGCAGGAGCGGCGGTCAACGCAAAAAATAATCATGGTTGGACACCTTTGCACTGGGCGGTGTATCAAAAACATCCTGAAACCGTTTTGTTGTTGCTGCAGAACAGAGCTGATATTCATGCCAGAAACTGGCAGGGGAACGCCCCGCTGCATATTGCAGTATTCATTGAAGATTATGCCCTGGCAAAACTCTTTCTGGATTATGGCGCCGAAATCAATTTGCGGAATTACAGTGGTTCGACTGCGCTTGATTATGCCGTGCATCAACAGTCTAGCGCGATAATCGAGTTACTGCTGTCAAGAAATGCCGACCCTGAATCAACTAAGGCCAAATCAATCATTATGCTACGGGATTCTTTTACTCCGTTGGCTCGTGCGGCAATGTTCGGCAATAGTGCGATTGTTACCCGTCTGCTTGGATTGAATGTTGCGGTCAGTCCCCGGGATAATCTGGGCAACACACCTTTGCATGAAGCGGCCAAATACAACCATCCGCAAGTTGTCGGATTGTTACTCCAATTTAATGCCGACCCGTTTGCCAGAAATGATAATGGGCAATCACCCGCCGATCTTGCCGCAACACCGGCCATCCGCCGTCTGATTACGAACCATCAATTACAACGGATATTAGAATTAACACCTTTGCCCGGCTCGCAATTCAATGAAACCGGCAATCCATCCTTCCGTCGCTCTAGACCCGCTGCCGCAAAGAATTGATAGCGTTCTATTCAATATTATTTGCCGTTAAAGACCGGTTTGCGTTTTTCAAAAAAAGCGGTAACGCCTTCTTTGGCATCATCACTGTCATAGACGCCGCGGCGCAACCCCTGCAAACGTTCAAATTCATCAGGTGTCAACGGGTTGGCTTCGTTCAGCACACGAAGTTCCTCTTTGATCAATGCGATGGACAGTGGTGCCTTTACGGATATTATGTCGGTGGTTTGGATGACGGCGGCTTCGAGTTCAGCAACCGGAACGACGCAGTTGACGATGCCGGCCTGCAAGGCGCGTTGAGCGCTCACAGGTTTGGCGGTAAATAGCATTTCTTTGATAACATGCAGACTGCAATCGCGAATCAAATTATGGATTCCAACAATATCATAAGCAATACCAAGATTGACCGGCGTCATCGCAAAAGTACTGCTCTCCGCGGCATAAATCATGTCACAACTCATTACCAGTTCAAAAGCGCCACCCCAGACTGAGCCCTCAACCATGGCAATAACCGGGGCGGGAAAATTTTGAATTGCCCGGATGCCGCGGCGTAGCGGGTCTTCATAACTTAACGGGTCACGACTGCCTTTGGGTAACTCGCTGATATCGTGACCGGCGGAAAACACTTTAACCCCTGCCGGTGCGCGCAGGATGACGCAACGCGCGTTTTGTTTTTTCATTTGTTCAAGAGCGTCAATCAAATCGTCAACAAGTTCTTTACACAAAGCATTGAGTTTTTGCGGGTTGTTCAATGTGACAATGCCGGTAGCGTTTCTAATTTCAGTAGTTACCATACTCATTTTTCAAGCTCCAGTAGTTTTATTTGGTTGCGGTTTAATTTTTTTGAATACTTTTTAATAAAAATACCTATTAAATCAGTTTCCAGCTATTTTAATAAGTCCTGCTCCAGCGACCGGATTACAGACAAGAATGGAATCTTTCAACCCTGCCGGGGCATAATATTGTTTTTTTAATCTTTTAATGAGTTCCGGGATTGCTGATTTCAGCGCGAGTACCATCATACAACCGCCGAGTCCTGCTCCGGCAAGCTGTGCTCCGGCAACACCTGGAGTACTGGTTGCAATATCAACCATCCGGTCGATTGCCGGTATGCTGCAGGCATACGCCCCGGGCTGCAATTGTAATTGAGCGCGTAAAACCCTTTCCGGATCACCGCTTTCCAGATCCTCCATCATGGACAAGAGGTATCCATTGGATACTGGTCCATGATAATTGGACATATTGAATTCACTGTCGTAGGTTGCCACTCTGTCGCCGTTGTGAGATATATTCATAAACCGACCGATTTCAGCAATATTTCCGGTTTTAAGCGCATCGGCGTAGAGGCGGGAACGTTCGAACTCGCTTAAGCCGAAGAGAACAACACCGCGGATGGGATAAATTCCATCTTCCGGCGGTTTGTGATTGGCACAGAGTTTGCGTAAATTTTCTTCGGGGAGCAGCGTCTGCAGTTCATCGAGAGTGATTTTTTCCGGCAGATGCAGCAGGATGCGATATATCCAACTGAGCGGGATACCGAGTGTCCTGGTATTCACATCACGCAAATGGTGCAGCAGCGGGAGATATTGCGGGAACATTTTTTTAATCAGCAGGAAACCGAGACGGTAACAGCATACGCGGTGATTGAATTGATCTTTAGCCGCGGCTGACTTACATGCTTTGATGCCGGAATCACAAACAACCATGACATAATCGTCAGGGAATGGAACCACATCCTGAACCGCAAAATTAAAGAAAGTCACTTTAACAACTTTACCTTTTTGTCCGAGTTTCACCGCGGCATGGTCGGCGCTGCCGCCGCGTGTTCCGACGAACCACTCACCTTCACCGCAAAGCGTTACCAGTTGCGACGGGAAGGTATCAAGTTGATTGACCGCGACAACCGCTTCCGCGGTTCCGACAACCAGACTGGAGGAGGAGCTCAAACCGGCGGCCATCGGCACATTGCCGGAAACCAGCAGGTCCATGCCGCGAAGCGGTTGATGCGTGAATTTTTTCTGTAAACGCAGGACTGCGGCTTTTACATAATCCGACCAGTCAACGCCATAGTTACTGATGAGGTTGGCGAGTTTTTCACTGTTTACCAGCGATAACCAGTCATCCCAGGGGAGGTCGCGAACTAATTCGCTGATGGAAAAAGAGGTTGTCTTGAATCTGTCATCCAGATGAGACAGGCAAACTTTGTCATCATCCCGCAGATGGACAATCATTCTGCTTTCATAGCCGATTGTCATCAAGTTGCAATTCCCGCCCTGATGGTCAACATGTCGTCCCATGACGTTAAGTCGTCCCGGGGAGCGAATGATGCCGACAACGGCACTGCCGCCAAGTGTTTTTTCAGCATGCTTCAACAAGGGCAGATAATGTTCGCCGAGTGCGGCAATAGCAGCGGTGTCATCACTGTAAAGCCTGGTCAGTTCAGAATGTAGTGGACTGGAGGACTTTTTTGATCCGGACATGGCGGTCTTGAACAGTTTCTGCCATTCATTCACGGTCTTGAATTCATCCGCCGGCAACTGGATGTTTTTTCTGCTGGTTTTCGTGTTTTTAATGGTTTTTTCGATTTCGAGCAATTCAGCGGGATTGTTAAAACCGAGTATTTGTGAATGGTCGCTGACTTTAAGCATGGCGACGGACATTTTTGATTTATGTTTCCGTTGGTACAAGAGGTTTACCAGGTCGGAAAGATACTCTTCCTGTTGAGCGTTATTACGATGTAAATTTGTCAACGCGTATTTTAAATCACCACAACGGGCAATGTAAACGGAATTGTTGCACCATTCCGCCTGTTCCGCCTGCGCCGGAGAGAACAAAATTGCTTCATTTTCAGATTTAAACTCAAAACAAGTAAGATTTTGCGGGATTAATGGCAGCAACGTTTTTTTGGAAACGGTGAAACTGTCGTTATGCAGAGATGACCAGAGTTCGCCGAATGCTTTTGCCAGTTTTACGTTATCAGGTTTTGCACCGCAGAAATTAACCGTCAGGAATTCAATCAATCCGGGCTTGTTTAACTGAATGTTTCCGTCGGAGATGGCTTGACGCAGTTCAGCTAAAGCTCCCCGCTGACGGATGTCTGCTGACTCAATTATTGCCATCGGATTCCCGTGAGCATCGGTAACAATTCTGCCCTGACTGGAGTCGGGGCGTCGTGGTACTGCAAGCAGTGCCATCTGGCATTTTTCTGCATAGTACAGATTGAACAGTCTTTCCAACACTGAAGGGGCGATGATTCTGTCGCCGGCGACAACAAGAGCGGAGGCTTCATCCGGAATAAACGGCATGGCTTGAAATACCTGACGCAAAGCGTTAGCCGTACCCAGTTGCTCTTTTTGATAGACAAATGATACATTATCGAATTTTGCACCGACGGTTTCAATAACCTGACCAGCCATGGCGCCAACGATAATAATATGCTGTTTGATACCGCAGCCGCTATATGATGTCAACGCCCGGTTTATGGCCGGAACTCCGTCAATCTCAAAGCAGACCTTGTGAATTTTATTTGACCCCATGCGGGAACCTTTGCCGGCGGCAAGGATTATGGTATATTCCGGACATTGTATTGACATCTTCAGTTCCTCAGTTTTAATAAATTATAAAAAAAACAAAAGCAAATTAATACCAGTTCATCCCGGAAAGCCATGTTTTACAAAGTGTTGGCCAGGCTGCAATATCCGGAAACTCTGTCGCCAATCCCAGTCCATGCCTGCCGGATGGGAAAACATGCAGCTCAAAAGGAATTTCTTTTGAACGCAGAGCGCTACTGAATAACAGGCTGTTCTCCACCGGAACTGCCGTGTCGTCGGCGGTATGCCAAAGGAAAGCCGGCGGGGTGTCGGGACGAATATGATTTTCCAGAGAGAGCTTTGCCCTTTCAGTGGCGTCTGCTTCGGCGCCGAGAAGATTATCAAACGAACCAGTATTGGCGAATTTGCCGGAACTGATTACCGGGTAGCACAGAATCAAGGCATCGGGGCGTGGCGAAAACTGGTCTGCCGCATCTCCTGCCAGGCTGTTTACACGGTTGAAGAAGATGCCGCTGCTTGCCGCCAGATGGCCACCGGCAGAAAAACCGCAAACCGCAATTTTGTCCTGACGCACATTATATTTATTTGCCATGGAACGTATTAATCTGACCGCCCGGAGAATATCCTGTTGCGGAGCGGGAAACCGTGCCGGCGCTACCCGGTATTGTACGACAAAGGCATGCAATCCCAGTTGATTAAAGTGTTGGGCAACAGTGATACCTTCGTGAGCAGCGCGCCCGCGATATGCGCCTCCGGGACAAATCACAACAGCGCCCAAAGGATTTACTGTTTTCAGTGGAAAGCATTCCAGATACGGTTCAAATCCGTTTTCGTCGGCGCGTCCTTCCGGCCATAATTTCATTTCATTCTTATTCACAGTATTCTCCAACGCGTAATGCCAAAAATGAATGAATTGGCATAATCTAAATAGTTGTAACGGCTTAGAAATATACGGCATAAAGATTTTAAATCAAATGAAGGAAGTCGATTTGAACTTTGGCAGTCTAGCTGTAATAACATTAATTTCTGACTTGAATTTGATAACTGGTGGCGTATCGTAATAGTCGTTAAAACGATTACGATTGCCGTTTCCGGAAAAATGTTCCGGTGTGGTATTCTGAAAAAATAAACGATGTCCGGCTATAATCCGGGCTCTACTGCGGAGATTGATGATGTTCATCAGATATTTCTGTGCAAATTGCGGACAAAAGTTCAAGTCAGAGGAAGAACATTCCGGCAAAATAGTAAATTGCGCTAAATGTGGCGTTTTACTTGAAATTCCCAGGCCTGAAATAATACCCGCGCATCCGATTGAAATTCCTGAGTCTGCACCCCAAAGCCAACCCCCGGTCGTTGAGCCTAAATTTAAACTGCGAATGAAAAAAGTTGAAAAGATCCCGGAGCCGGAAAAATCCGCATCCCCGCCATCAATGAACAAAACCACCGAAATATCAGTAGCGCCGGTTCCGGTGAAAACGCTTAATTTGCCCACGCCAGTCAAAACAGCAGAAAATTCCGTTGCTTCTGCCGTGGATGCCGCCGCGGAACTGGCTAAATATGGCACGATCTTGCGAGACATGCCACCGCCCAAACTGGAAATGCCATCTTTGGCAAAGAATAAGGAGGAATCGGCATTTTCTCCGGTATCTACTTCGGCTTCCGGAACCATCTCGACACCGTTTCCTTCTTCTGTGCCGATTGCCGTGCCGATAGACGATGATGATATCCCGTCTAACGCTGATATTTCAATCGTCAAAAATGACGAACCAAAACCAGGCAGTAAATTTCCGTTGGCGCTGATTGTTGGAGTGGTCGTCGTGTTCTTAGCGTCAATTCTTTGGACAGGATTAGCCTTTGTCCTTGGAAAACCCCTTGGAGCCGGCGCAATTTTAACCGGTATAATGGCCGGCTGTGCCATCTCCTTGATTGCGCGGGAACGCAGTGCCCGTGCTGGTTTTGCCGCGATTATTCTGGTACTTGCCGGAATAATAACCGGCAAATTATTGATTGCGGAATATGTGCATCTTTCCTCTGGCGCTGACAAAATTAAGTCAGACCGAATTTTCTATTCCCCGTTTATCTATGATGACATGCTGGAAAAAGGTGAAATCAAAGACCCGTTTGAAAAGGATTTTACCGATGCGAAAGAAAGAAAGAATCTTTTTTCAAGTCCGGAATCGAAAGCCCTTGATGAATACAATGAACAAATGCGAAAAATTCAGGACAAATTGAAAAATATTACGACTGATGAAGAAAAAAACCTTATTCAGCGCATGGAGCGTTATCAGCAGTTTGCGCCGGCGTTGACTCAGGAAATGATGAAAAAAGGAGAAACAAAAGACCCGTTCGCAAAAACAGGAGAATTTAAAATCACCCCGGGTGACCGCCCTTCTGCGGAACATATCAAAGCATTGCGTAGCGCCAACATTGAAAGCATCAAACAGCAGCGATTAATCAGGAATAAACTGAAAACCATAACCGCAGAAGATGAAAAGCGTCTAACCTCCGGATGGATTGCGCAGCCTTCGACAAAAACAACCCGATTCGACCGTCTGAAATCATCATGGAGTTACTGGGATATTCTCTGGGTGCTTCTGGCCATCATCTTCGCCTGGAAATCAGCAACTATTTGCAAAGATAATAGTTGAAAGTTTATTTAGAACTTTATTATAAAGCATTCTCTTCTTTTCCTTTGCCAATTTTCCCGGTCGTGTAATAAATGAGCGGTATAAGCATGAGGAAAAGTGCACCGGTGGTGAAAAACACCCAGCGTACATCAAAGTATATTGCGATACCGCCACTAATCATCGCTCCCAGTGCCCAGCCTAGCGTTTTTGCGCTGGATGCCCAGCCGAAAAAGAGCCCGCGCTGTGCGTCAGGAGTTGTTTTTGCCAGCCAGATTTGAAATACCGGATCAAGACCGCCGGCGAAGAATACCATACCGAATCTGGCGCCAGCTAAAACCCACAGGCATGTTGCCATCGCCTGCGGCAGCATCAATAACCCGGCGGCCAATGCGGCCCAAACGGCGACATTCCGTGCAGAGGTACGGTCAGCCAGCCAGCCCAGCAGCGAACCGGCAAGAATACCCGCGGCAGCACTGATACTGGCGATGATTCCTGTCCAGGTGGCGGCCTTGTCCGGACCATTGATTTTTTCCACCAGCACAGGGAGAAACGGGGCGTCAAACTGGCGTGCCAGACCCATAAGCATAATTAAAAGGAGCAGTAACCATATTGAACCAAACGCCGGAAGCTTGAAGTTAAATTTTTTCATTTCCTGTTTGAATGAGGAAACCCGGTGAAATTCCTCTTTTACCCCGAAAAGAACGAGCAATCCGGCAATTACCAGCGTAAAGCCGGATAATAAAAAAGCATTCCGGTATCCGAAATGGTCAACAATAAATCCACCGAGAAATGTTCCCGCCATCGAACCGCTATAGAGCGCAGAGCTAAGCGTGCCCAGAGCAAAACCGCGGTTTTTAAGCGGGGTATTCCCGGAAATGAGCGTTTGAGATGCAGTAACGGTTCCGGAGAAAGCGCCGACCAGAAAGCGGACACCGATAAGCCAGGCAAGACTGGGCACGAAAGCCATCGCCGGCATCAACAGCGCACAGACGAAATTAGCCCGGAGAACCATGATTCTGCGGCCGTAAATATCTGCAAGAAATCCCCATATTGGCGAAAAAATGCAGAAACTGAAGTTCCCTGCTGCTGCAAAATATGCCACCCACATATTCCGTGTGGCATGATCTTCCACACCGAATTGCTGGATATAAAACGGAATAAACGGCAGGGCGAAACCGAATCCGGCAATAGAAAAAAATTGTGCCAGCCAGATAAAAAAAAGATTACGTTTCCAATTCACTTAAAATCCTGTCAGATTTCTCAATCTGGTATAATATTTAATAATCGAACGTACTTTATTGGAGGGCAAAGACATTACGATTCATGGTTATAAAACAGTAAGAATATTTTGTGGTTGGCGCGGGTGTTTATAAAATATCGCGGCAACCCTCCCATTCAATAACCACCTTGATGATGTTAGCCGCAGAGTTATGCTTATGATTGTTTTCCTGAAATTCGGAAACCATTTGCATCCAGGTGGCGCCAAGTTCGGCATCAATATAACTCAAGTCGCTGAGTGTTTCGGAAAACGCCGCCAAACCGTGAGTGGCCAGATATGTGGCGTTTTTTTCCTCATGTCCGGGAATGGGATCCATGATGATTACGGGTTTTTTCATGGCGATGCACTCTGAGATGGTGATTCCGCCGGGTTTGGTAATAACCATATAACATAAAGCCATATAATCATTTACCCGTGTTGTATGTGGTGTCGGGAATAACCGGCCTGGGAACTGTTGAGCAATTTTATTCATCTGTTTCAGGAGATTTTTATCTTTTCCGGTCATGGAGATTACGCTTACTGAAGGGAAAGATTTAAGCAGTTTTTTAGAAATGGCCGAGACTCTTCCAATATTTTCTCCGCCCATCATTACCATGGCAAATTTTGCATCCGGCGGCAGTCCGAGTTCATTACTTAAGGCTTTTTTTTCTGCAGCCGTATATTTTTTGTAAAATTTAGGAAAAATTGGACATCCGGTAATGTAAATCTTTTCACGGTCAATTCCGCGCAGATGCATAATCAGTGCCATATCTTGATTGGCAACAAAAAACAAATCTATTGCCGGCTGAATGTAAACCCAGTGTACGGAAAAATCGGTAACAACACTGGCAGTCAAACAAGTAATTTTCCCGCCGGTTTTGGCTTTACTGACAACCTCCGCCGCCAGAAAATGGGTGCAGATGATATAATCCGGATTTTGTTCTTGCAAAAATTTTATCAGGCGCCGTTCAAACGTTTGACGCCACAACCGCATTCCTTTGCGGAACAATGGTGTTTCTTCCGGAGGCACATTTGAGGAATGATACATGTAGCGCCAGAGAATTGAAAAATGACGTAACATGAAATGGTAAAAAGTGGTAAAAAATATCCTCAACCCCGGCGTCATCAGTGTAACAACGTTTAAATGTGTTACCTTCATGTCCGGATATTGTTCTTTTGCATGAGATTCCAAAGCACTCGAGGCTTGAACATGTCCGGTACCCATTGGACCGCTCAGCATGATTAAATGGCGTCTGTCTGGCAGGGTATTATTCATTGGCTGTCTCAAGTTGTATTTGCGCGTATGAGGTTGGGGCATAGCCATGTTCCAGCAAATATGTGAGCTGACGCATTTCATCATCCAGCAAGTTGTTGGTCACATCCATCGGATGCATGGAAAAACGGATAAGCCCGTCCTGTTTGGAACGGCAGAATCGGTCATTGCGCCAGGAGAAAATCCGGTCAACCCAGACAATTCCCCAATCATAATTTAGCGGAAATGCGTTGATTTTTTTATTTTTGCAATGCAGGGCGGTTAATGTCGCGGTGTAGGCAAAGTTATGTTCCCATACCGCTTTCATGCTGCCCCGGCTTTGCAGCCATTGCGGGGCGACAAAACCGGTCGGACTGAAACCCAGCGCGGTTTGGAAAATATCCAACCCGCGGGTTAATGCGGCGTTCGCCTGAGTGTAACCGAAGCGGAAAAATTCTGCGTAATCGTGATAGATTCCATGAAGACTGATGTCGCATCCCTGGTTCCGGTGTGACTGCATCTGGTTGATAAAATCCGGGAATTCCGTGATATTGAAGTGTCGTTGGAAATCCGGAACCACCAATTCTGAACGAACCGTCACGCCGGCAGCGTCCAGTGCCGAATAAATTTCACCGAGTTCACGGTCGTACCGCGGAGTAACATCGTGTATTGATACCGCTATTTTTTTCATATTTCATACCAAGTAATTTTGGATTAATAGACATAATAAATTGCTCTTTGACGCAACAGGGCTCAAATTACTTTCCACAGAACTGAATTTCTTTTAAACTACCCGAATATTCCGGAATTTCAAGCCTTATTGTTTCCAAGTGATATTGTTTTTAAATTTGGGAATTATTGCCGTCTGCTACATTTATGATAAATTATTTTGTCTTTCGTTATTTTAACGGCATTGGATAATTACGACATATGCCAAAGATATATACCGGGTTATGGGATCATTGTAAAACAAACTATAAATCGCCACAATCGTTACTTTCCTTTTGAATGCCATGCAACATTACTTTGAATCAAGCACCGGCATGAGGAAGATAAAACGGACAAGATGATGCCTGTCAGGCGGGGTCAAAATTGATAATGGCCGCTTCAAGTATAGATTTGATTGATTTAGACAGGTCACTGCTTGATTCAGGGGAATATCGCATTATATTTTTTGATAATGAAACCGCTTTATTTTTAAATATTTACAATAGATAGAATAATTAATTATTGAACAGATGAATAAGCCTTTATTGTCCCAAAAAATGAAAGTGAAAAAACGCCTTGCCGCGATTATAATAGCAGTGTTTGCCGGATTGACACTGCCGGGATGCCGGAATGCCGTCCCCGCGACAACAATGGAGCGGATGATAGCAATAAATGATGTAGGCAGTCCCAGGCTTTATCCGATTGCTACCAATAATGATACCACGGAAATTTCAGCCGATTCATACACCTATGAGCAACAACTCGACCGTATGATTAAGGCCATCGAAAACAGCGGACGGAAAAAAATTCTCATCTATGCTTTTGGCGGAATGAATTCAGTTGATGATAATACTGAAGATGCCACAACACTTTCGAGCGCAATTTATTCCAAGTCAGATTATTATCCCATCCTGATTAACTGGGAGTCCAGTTTATTTGAGTGTTATCTTGACCATCTGTTTATGGTCCGGAGGGGAGTCAGAAGTTATACTTTCGGTCCGGCATTATCCCCGTTTTATTTCACCTGTGACCTGGGTCGGGCAGTAACCCGCCTTCCGGTTAATCTGGTCTATCAGTCCTACGGCACATTTGCCTCCAACGATTATGAAACCAAACTGAATGAACAGACGATGGAGAAGTTGCGCGAGATGAAAATGCGGGCATATCTCGGTAAAGATAATAATCCGGCTTATTATGATACGATTAGTCGTTCAATTTATATTGCCGGGTTGCCTTTACGCATCGTTACTACACCGCTAATCGATACCTGCGCCAAAAGTTCATGGGATATCATGAAGCGGCGCTCAAGAACCGCATTTATCAAAGCGCAACCATTTGAAATCGGACTGGAACAGGAAATCAATGTCGCGTTGTCACCCCCGGATGGCGCGGCGGCGTTGTTGATGGAACGTTTAAGGAAATTATACAAGAAAAGTCCGGATTATGAATTCACTTTGATTGGACACAGCATGGGACCGTTCATTATTAATGAAATTATCAGCATGTATCCGGAGTTGCCCTACAAAAATATTGTTTACATGGCGTCGGCATGTTCTGTACTGGAAACAGTTCATGCGTTAAAGCCCTATTTGAAAAATAATCCCGGTTCAACTTTTTACAATCTGTGTATTCATCCGCATCGCGATGATCAGGATATGATGATTTATGGCTGTCTGCCGCGCGGAAGTGTGCTGCAGTGGATTGACCTTTATCTGTCAGACCCGGTTAATTCGGATGATTTAACCGTTGGACAATGGGATAGTGCGGTTCTTCATCTCCCACGGATGATGAGAGAGGTGCAAGCTCAAATCGTGGTCAAGGCTTTCGGTTTAAAGGACCCGGTTACCAATACCATCTTCCTGGATATGCCGGAACAGCATACCGACTTCAGCAACCCGGTAATGCGCTTCTGGGAGCCAGAATTCTGGCAGATTCCCCGTAAAATCAATCAAAATAAAGCTGAACCGGCCGGGGGAAAGAAGACACCGCAAAATGCTCCGAACAGTGCTCGTTCTGGTTATTCATCGTCATCATCATTATGATCGGGACTTGGCGCCAGTGGTTCTTCGGTTTCCGGGATCGGCATATTGCCGAGGTAGCGTTCGAAGAATCTTTGGTAACGCCGTTGCCGAGATCATAGCATACAGCGGGATTATATTGTGCATTGGCAACCCTTGTTCCGCCGCTTTGCGAAAATCCCCGGCTTCTATGCCAAAAGCATTTATTGAACAGAGACAAACAACTAACATTGATAATAAAACAAGACTTTTTTTCATTGAATCTCCCCCCCATATTATTTTGGTTTTGTCAAAGCCCAGCCCCGTGTTATTTTCCGGTTTTGAGCTTAAATTAATT
>CAYMSF010000018.1:0-69304 GCA_964392985.1 uncultured Victivallaceae bacterium
CGCAAATTGAAAAGTTATTAACAGGAAAATGCCAATACTTTTGAAATTGGCTCAAGCGTATAGAAATTTGTTCTATCGACCGGTCTGCTTGATGGAATTCTTTGAAATCCACGCCCCGATAATCACCAGAGAGCATGCAATCCATAAGCCGATGGTCAAATCAACCCCAAGATATAACCCAGTCAGAACTGTAGATATTAACGGGGAAAAATAAGCTAACGAAACTATCAATATCATATTGCCGCGACGCATGGCTGAATCCCACATGACATACGCCACAATGGTGGGGAAGATTACTATTGTTATGAGTTCGACAACAGCAACACCGTTCCAGGTTGATTGTTCAGTTATAAAACACCTGATTATGAGTAATAATATTCCGGTTGAGAGGAGGAAGAGAGGTATATTGTAAACATTGGAAGTTGTTGATAGTCGACATGCCAGATTAGAGTATAACCCCCACAAAATTGCAGCGGAAAATCCCAGCAGATATGGCAACATGCTGCCTTTAAAGTTCACCCAGAAATCCAAAAAGTTGATTTGCAGATTGTTTATGATAATATTCGCTAACATCACTCCTGACAATGCTACTATCGTTCCCGGGATTATCCACAACGTGGCGTGTTTTTTTAATATAGGAACGGATAAGAACAGGGTAAACATCGGCCAGAGATAGTTTAGCAGTCCGACTTCAATGACCTGCCGCGAATTTTTTGCCATTCCAATTGCAAAAAGCAAGCACAATATATAGAGAATAAAAGGGGCGCCGCAGACAACCATATACAGTGGAGAAAACTTGATTGCCAGGGTATTTGAGCTGCATCTGCGCACAATCCAGTAATACAAAAGAGAAATTATTCCGCTCAGCAGATAGATAATTCCCGCTGCGGTAAACATGCCAACTTTTTCCATCAGGCTCCGCGACAGGCAGATTGTGCTTGCCCAGATTATAACCGACAGCAAACCGTAGAAGGTATTCAATTTACGGTATTGTTCCATAGTCAGTCATTCTCTTTTAACAGGTAAGCACTTAATAAACATAAAATCATCGCGGGATATTTTGCGAAACTTGTCTTGTTGATTTCTGATCTCTCCAGAGTTTTAATATTTCAAAGAGGTATTCAATTTGTGAATTGGTGTGGCACAATGAAAAAGTCATGCGCAAAATATTCCTGCCTGTTTTTCCCGGATAAACAAAAAAGGGAACATGAATATTGTAATTCATCAGGAATTGCGAAAGCGATTCCGCCTCTTTTAAAGTGTTAAAATACAACGGAGCGATGGGCGTTCCGTCGCCACCGGTTTGAAAACCTGAACGGCGCAGTTCGGAACGCGCCTGGTCCGATAACTGCATCAATTTTTTTCTACTTTCAGGATTGGCTTTAATCCATTTGATGGACGCCAGGTCTGCGGCTGCCAAAACTGGAGGCAAAGCGGTAGATCCGGCAAACGCTCTGGCATTTTTATAAATCAAGTTGGTTATTTCTTTAGATGCGGAAATAAATCCGCCGAAACCGCCAAAGGCTTTACTGAATGTTCCGGTCTGATAAACGTTTGCTACGCCTTCCTGTCCAAACAATTCAAGCGTGCCACGCCCGTTTTTGCCAAGAATACCGGTGGCATGAGCATCATCTACCACCGTTATAGCACCAAAAGTTTCAGCAACTTCCACAATCCGGTCGACTGGAGCAATATCACCGGTTAAAGCAAAAATCCCATCCGTGGCTATCAAAGACTTTCCGCGATCATGCTGGTGCAACAACCGTTTGAGATCATCTACATCGCGGTACGCATATTCATACAATTTTTTCCCGCGCGGAACGGCATCAAACAAACTGGAATGTGCCGATGCATCGAGAAATATATCCTCATATTGCGCATTCAGCGATTGAAATAAAATCATGTTGGCAAGGTATCCGGAGCAAAAAGTAACGGCTGCTTCTCTATCCATGAATTTGGCTAATTCACTCTCAAGCTGGAGGTGGATTTCTTCCGTTCCGGTAGAGATGCGCGATGCCGCAACGCTGACTCCATAACGGTCTAATGCCTCAGACGCAGCGTCCTTCAGGATTTTCGATGATGCCAAACCCAGATAATTATTGCCCGAGAAGCGAAGGTGGTCTTTACCATCACAAGATAACTGGCTGGAAGATTTTCGTTTCTGTGGTTTATTTTCCATACGGTGTCTTTCCATTTTGATGCGCGATGTATTGCCGTCTCAAGTACCGGAAGAGATAAAGATACTACTTATTCCTTGCGCAGTTGTCAGATTTTCCCCCGAAACCGCAGTTATTGCAAAGCCTTGCCGGAATATCGTTACTCCCGATCCATTTTCCACAAACAGTACAGTTGTCCTTTTCATTGCCGAAGCCGTGTTCAGAGCAGAGTTTTGCCGGTATATTTGCCGAGCCGACCCACTTTCGGCAGACGGCACAATCATTACCCTTTTGACCAAATCCGCACTGAATGCACAACTTGCCATAGACATTGTTTGAGCCGACCCACCTGTTGCAACGTGTGGCAGCAAAGACACACAGCGCCAACATGATTAATATAATAAAACTGATAATTATTTTTATTTTCATAGTCCTGAATATATTATTGTATTGTATCAAGTTTGTCAAGGACATATTACAGTTATCTCGCCTTCTTCCGGGAAAGAAACACATCAAGCCAGACGGCCATGATAAGTACCAGTCCACGCGCCACCATCTGATCCATTTCGTTGATGCTCATCAGCTCCATTCCGTTGAGCAATGTCACCATAATCAAAGATCCGATAAGCACGCCAAGCACGTTCCCGCGACCTCCCACAAGGCTGGTACCGCCGATAACGCATGCCGCAATCGCATCAAGTTCCATCAGGTTTCCCACGGTGGTAGAACTTGACCCCTGATATGCAGCCGCCATGAAACCGGTCAATGCAACTATCGCACCAAGCAGAGCAAAAGCGCCGATGATGACGCGGTTGACCGGTACACCGGAAAGGACTGCAGCCTCGGTATTACCTCCAATTGCATACAGATACCGACCGAACGGAGTATGCGTGGTTATGACGTAGATCAGAAATCCAACGGCACAGAGTATGATTATCGCCAGAGGAATGCCTTGATACTGGTTCAGGTTAATCGTGAACAGAAAGATGACCTGCATCGCAATGAAAAACTTTAGAAAAGATACGTGACCGGGTTCAACTTCAAAACCGTGCTTCGCTCTCTGCCTGTTGCCTTTAATTATCGCCAGAAGGACAATGAGTGAAAGTACTGCTGCCAGAACGTATCCCAGTCCTTTGGGCAGATATTCAGTCGTAAGCATCGACAATAGATTCGCCTGATCACCGTGCTGTACCGGAATCGTCTTCGATTCAATAACGCGCCAGAAAAGTCCGCGATAGACCAGCATACCGCCCAGTGTGATGATAAATGCTGGTATCCGCTGGAATGCAATCAACGCCCCCATCAGTGCCCATAACAATATCGCAATGAGAAATGCCGCCAGCATACTCGCGCCGGCATTCCAGCTCTGGTTGATAATCAATACGCAGGTTATTCCACCAATCATCCCCACCCCGCT
Source organism: uncultured Victivallaceae bacterium (assembly GCA_964392985.1). Lineage (GTDB taxonomy): Bacteria > Verrucomicrobiota > Lentisphaeria > Victivallales > Victivallaceae > CAYMSF01. The sequence goes on from CAYMSF010000018.1 coordinate 3,574, forward strand.
GCCGACGGACAAATCTATCTGTCCGGGCAACAGCACCAGTAGCATACCAAACGCCAGGATGGCGGTAAATGATAGACGTATCGCCATCATCGTCAGATTTCTAGACGACAGGAAATTAGGTTCCGCCATTGAAAAGAATATCCATATCAGCAGCAACCCTGCCACCATCGAGAAATCACGTAAAGAAATCTTTTTCGTCATTGTCAAATTGCTCCTTTATTATGAAACTTCATCGCCGCTTCCAGCATGGCTTGCTGCCCGGCTTCGCCACGTTTGAATTCACCGCCAATATGACCGTTGCTCAGAATAATCATCCGGTCGCTCATGCCCATGAGTTCCGGCAGTTCGCTTGACACCAGCACGACAGCCTTGCCACTCTCCGTCAGCAGGTTGATAAGTTCATATACTTCCTGTTTGGCGCCGACATCTATTCCACGGGTTGGTTCATCGAGGAAAATTACCGATGGTACGGTCATGAGCGCCTTGGCAATGACAACTTTCTGCTGGTTTCCTCCGGAAAGACCCGCAACAATGGAATCAAGTCCCGGTGCCTTTACCCGGAGAGAATTAAACAGTTCACGGTTTTTCTTGACTTCGCGATTGCCATCTATGAACATCCCCATAAAAAGAAAAGATCCGAGGGATGCGAGTGACTGGTTGAAACCGATACTGTTCTCCATGACTAGCCCATAGCGTTTGCGGTCTTCGCTGACCAGCATCAGACCGTTCGCAATGGATTTTGCCGGAGTGGTGGCGTCAAGAGATTTGCCGTTCAGTGTCACGTTTCCACCAAGCCGACGACCATACGCGCCAAAAATATGCATGATGAGTTCTGTCCGTCCAGCGCCCATCAGACCGCCAAAGCCTAAAACCTCTCCTGCCTTAACATCAAAACTTATGTCATGGAGGATTTTTTTCCTGCCGCTATCATCATACACGTTCAGGTTTTTTACTTCAAGCCGTGTTTCACCCGGAGTTGACGGACGACGGGGAAAGAGTTGAGTTATTTCTCTGCCCACCATGTGCTTGATTACTTCATGTTTGCTGGACGACGAAGCTTCAACGGTCGTGACGGATTGCCCATCCCTCAAAATCGTTATACGGTCGGATATCGCGAAAACTTCATCCAATTTGTGCGATATATATATGCAGCTGATTCCTTTTTTCTTCAAATCACGGATGATATTGAGCAGGATATCAACTTCAGTTTCGGTCAATGCGGCTGTCGGCTCGTCGAGGAGAAGTATCTTTCTGTTCTTGGACAACGCTTTAACGATCTCAACCAGTTGCTGCTGTCCGACACCCAGATCACCGATTACTGCTGCCGGATCAAGTTTCAATCCGTATAGGTCAAGCAATTTCCGGGTTTGAGAAAATACAATATTCCAGTCGATGATTCCGGCAACCGTTGGTTCATTGCCCAGGAAAATATTCTCGGCGATGGTCATTTCCTTTACTAACGCCAGTTCCTGATAAATTACTGCTATTCCAGCTTGCTCCGAATCTGATACTCTGTTGAAAACTGCTTCTCTGCCATCGACGGTTATTGTACCGTCATAAGAACCATGCCGCCAGATTCCGGAAAGGCATTTTATCAAGGTGGACTTGCCGGCGCCGTTCTCTCCGCAGATGGAGTGAACCTCCCCCTCACGCAAATCAAAAGAGACCTGATTCAACGCGTATACGCCGGAAAAGGTTTTGGTCAGTTTGTCAACTTGCAATATTATGTTACGATTACCGGACATTAAGTTTTCCTAATTAACTGTACTATACACCGTTCAACTTTTTATTATCCCGGCGGGATAACACGTTTATAGCAAAATCAACAAAATTCACCTGCGACCCTGTCAGGGTCGAACATTACACGGTCTTTAGTGCTATAAATGTTTGATGCCTCCGGCATCATCATAAGACTTATAATCAGCAATTACATAAAAAATCCAATCCGCAATCCTGTTCTTCTAAAATTTCAACCTCACTCTTTCGCATTTTGGACTCTCGTGCCTTGCGAGTTTCACCCGCTTACGGTTTCTGCGGTCTTTCTCCTTCCGGGATATTGCGGTAGATTTCTTCGAATGAATGGAATTTATCTTGAATGACCGTGTCAACCATGTTGTTCTTGTCAACAGAAGTAGTTTCAATCAGCACTGCCGGAACATCTTTATTGCCGTTATTCACTATGCTCCGTGCCAATATTGGTTTTCCACGTGCCATCGCCATCGCGGTTACTGCTGCGCTGGAAGCCATTTTTTCCAGTGGTTTGTAGACGGTCATAGCCTGTGATCCCTCAACAATGCGCTGACATGCGGAAAGCTCGGCATCCTGTCCGGTGACCAGCACCTTTCCCGCCATACCGCTTTCTTTCAGCGCCTGAATAGCGCCACCGGCGGTGCCATCGTTTGAAGCCAGCACTCCATCAATGTCCTTGCCGTTGTTCGTGATTGCGGCATTCATGATATCCTTGGCCTTGTCCGGCTTCCAGTCGGTGGCCCAGTTTTCATGTACAACTTTTATATCGCCACTTTTGATGTAAGGTTTGAGGATATTGTCCTGACCTTCCTTGAAAAGTTTGGCGTTGTTATCAGTTGGAGCACCATAGATTCTGACGATTTTCCCTTTGCCCGGAGTCGGAAGATGGCTGACAAGATACCGTGCCTGTGCTTCTCCGACTTTGACGTTGTCAAAACTCATATACAGATCCAGATCACAGTTGGTAATCATCCGGTCATAGGCAATTACCGGAATTCCGGCCTTTTTCGCTTCTTCCACGCCCTTGCCCATGGCGGCGCCATCGTGCGGAACAATGACCATTATATCAACCTTATTCGTGATAAGGGAAGTAACATTGCGAATCTGCGTCATATCATCACTGCTTGCCGACAGTACTACCACGTCGCCGCCAAGTTCGTTCACTTTAGCCACGAAAATATCCCGGTCACGCATCCAGCGGGCTTCTTTCAACGTATCCAGGGAAAGTCCAATAAGAGGTCTGGCTTTACCTGTTCCATCCGATGCTCTGGATTTTTTATCTCCGGATGTACCGGTTAACCCTCCCCGGTGGAGTGACAATCCAATCAACACGCTCAATATTAACGATACGGTAACGAGTGATATGGTAAGACCCTTCATAAAAATTATCTCCTGTGATAAGTATAGTGGCGGCGATGGTTTTTCATTTTCAGACCCGTTTATTCTATGCCTGCAAATATTGCTCAATACTCCACGAGCGACACATCAATCCAAACATTCTATATAGAGTATAAACCCCGAAAATAAAAAGTCAAAAAAAATTCGGGTTTTCCTTGTTCATGGCTTCGGCAAGTAAAAAGTAAAATCCACTGTTATAATTACCTTAAAAGAAAACACGGGCTGGAGTTGATTTCCTCTACCGTTGTTGTATCTGTATATAACAATCTTGACCATAAGGACGATCATTATGCAAAATGATACCATAAGAATTGCTCTCAAAAAAATGAACCGGGTTAATACGTGCGATAAAATTCGCTCTCCCCGGCTTGGTACCGGGGGAAAATTTGACGGCATATTTCTGTGGGACACGGCCTTCACCGCAATGTGGGCAAAATATGCCATGAAAGAACTCTATGTCGAGCAGTCACTGGATAATCTGTACCGTCTTCAGGAAGACGATGGTTTTATCTGCCGGGAATATACGGCAGAGGGCAAACCGGTCTGGCCAAAGCATCATCCGATAGCGTTTGCCCCGCCAATATTAACCTGGGCAGAACTCGACTTATATGGTTTGACTGGAGATAAGGAGCGGCTTTTTCAGGTTTACCCGCATCTGAAAAAACACCACCTTTTTTGCAAAAACTCGTTCTGTAGAAAAGATGGTCTTTATGTCGGTGACCCCTGGGGGTCAGGAATGGACAACCTGCCACGCTGGCCGCGTGAATTCACCGGTAGCAATGATTGCGTGATATTGCGCAAAGAAGAAATAGATCCATCGGTAATACCCTGGTTTCTTGAGAAAATAGACAAATCTCCAGGCAGTATGTGGAATGAACAAGCCCGGTATATCGATATGTCGGCACAGATGGCCTTTAATGCCGCCTGCCTGGCAAAGATGGCAGGATTGATTGATGTAACCGCTGATGTCGAGCTTTTCACCCGGGAACATAGTGCTATCGCTAATGCGGTTAATGAATATTGCTGGAGTGATAAACATCACTTCTACTTTGATCTGGGCAACGGCATTCAAGTACCGCGCTTTCATGTCGGCGCTTATTGGACACTGCTGGCCGGAATTGTTCCTGAAAACCGTATTGACGGGATGCTGTCACACCTTACGAATCCGAAAAAATTTGCCCGCCCGGTACCTGTTCCGAGTCTGGCGTATGACGATCCGGATTACAGCGCTGACGGTGGTTACTGGTTGGGCAGCAGCTGGCCTTCGACAACTTATATGGTAATTCGCGGCTTGAAATCTACCGGTGCGGAAGACCTTGCCCGGAATATAGCAGTCAAATATCACCAGGCTGTTGAGATTGTATTTAACAACACAAAGACATTTTGGGAAAACATTGCTCCGGAAAAAGCTGTTCCCGGCAATCCGGCAATGTGCGACTTTTGCGGCTGGGCCGGTTTGGGCACCGTTGCGATTGAACGCGAGTTCCTTAATACATAATGAAAGCTGATAGCTACTGAAACAAGAAACATTAGCGACAAAACTAAAGGTTTTAACTATGGATATCAAACAATACTGCGGGTTATCAAAACATAAACTTGATACGCCCTGCCTTATTTTGGACATTGACATCTTTGAGGAAAATCTGGCATTTATGCATAATTTTGTCAATGCCGCCGGTAAAAAGTTGCGTCCACATGCAAAAACACATAAATGTTCAGAAATCGCCAAACGGCAACTTGCTGCCGGCGGTTGTTCCGGGCTCTGTGCTGCCAAGGTTTCGGAGGCCGCCGGGCTGATTAAAGCCGGGCTTACAGACATTCTAATCACTTCACCGGTTGTGACTGGTCATAAAATTACTGCGCTGATGCAATGTGCGAAAACTGGCAGTGTCATGACGGTAATCGACAACCGGGAGAATGCGGAGGCGCTTAATCTGGCGGCGGCACAAAACGGACTGAAACTTAGCGTTCTGGTGGACATCAATCCGGGCATGGGGCGTACCGGCGTAACCTGCGAAGACGCGCTGAAACTGGGAAAGTATATTGCGTCACTCCCGAACCTGAATTTGAAAGGAATCCAATGTTATGCCGGAAAGCGCCAGCTCATTGGCGATTTTCAGCAGCGACGTGAGCGTTCACTGTCTGTGATGCGTCAGGCGGCAAAGGTTTTCCATGAATTCAAACAAGCCGGACTTAATTGTGAAATTTTTACCGGGACGGGTACCGGGACATTTAATATTGACAGTGAAATACCGGAAGTGACAGAATTTCAGGTCGGTTCTTATTGTGTTATGGACGCGGAATATCTGCAAACCGGCGGCAGCGCCAATCAGGAACGGTTTGACCTGTTCCGGCCGGCATTATCATTGCAGGCATCGGTAATCAGTGTTAATCAGCCGGATTTTGTTACAGTTGATGCCGGACTTAAAACTTTGTACTATACTCCGAACGCACCGCCATTGGTGTTGAATCAGGCTGGCAGCGGCTGGAAATATGAATGGTTCGGCGACGAACACGGACGGATCTACTTCCCGGAATTATCGCTGAAACCAAAACTTGGCAGCGTAATTGAGTTGACGATGTCGCATTGTGATCCGACTATCAATTTATTTGACCGCATCATAGTTGTTAAAGATGACATAGTCGTTGACTGCTGGATGATTGATCTGCGCGGATGTTGTTCTTAATTTCCGGTGCCACGCCCAAGCCACTGACATTGAGTAATTCGTATCTGCCGCAACCGTCCATCAAGCGGTCGATTCGCGAACAGAAAATTCAATAACAAACAACAAACCGCGTTTATTTTACTCGCGACGCTAATAGATAAATTGCATTAATTTTGACTTGTGCTAGATTAAAGTCATAGATTTTTGAGCTTATTCGGAATAGGATTAAACAGTATTTCATTCTGTTCTCATATTAGTACAAGGTTCTAAAACTTACGTCACAAAAGAGGATTAACGCAACATGAATCTGAAACTCAAGCAGAAAATCGTCATTTTGGTATTGCTCGCCGCATTGATTCCAATCGGAACTGCATTTGTCCGCAGTTTTATGATCAGAGAACAAATCAGTCAAAAAGTTCTGGAGCAGATGCGCGCCCTTAGTGAGCAAGATTTGAAAGACACGGCGTTGAGTATTTATAATATGTGTCGCATTGCTAACGACCTGATTCTGGAAGAATTATCCTATAATATCAAAGTTCTTAACGAGGCAGTAAGTGAATCAGGCGGATTAAAACTTTCTCCGCAGGAAACAGTGGAATGGAAGGCCAAGAATCAAATCACCGGCGAAGAAATTAATTTACGTCTGCAGAAAATGAATGCCGGCAATAAATGGCTGGGACAGGATTTCAGTCCATCTGTATCACAACCGGTCGTTGATGAGGTGCATAATCTTACCGGCAAAGAATGCACCATCCTTCAGAGAATGAATGAACGCGGCGATATGCTCCGCATCGCCAGCAGCGTAATCAATAAGGACGGTTCCCGTATCATCGGCACCTACATTCCGGCAACGGAGGCAAACGGCACCCAAAATCCGATAATTACGGCTGTACTCGGAGGGAAGCAATATACGGGACGAGTAAAGGTACTGGAGGCTTCTTATCTTGCCCATTATGTGCCGATAAAAAATGCCGAAGGTCAAACCATCGGCGCCATTTTCATTGGAATAAAACTCAGCGCCATGGAAGCTATCCAAAAAGTAGTATCCGGCATCAAAATTGGTCAAAACGGTTATGTCGGTGTTATTGTCGGCAGTGGCGAGAACAAAGGTAGTTATGTAATTTCACAAGATAACAAACGTAATGGCGAGAACATTCTGGATGCAAAGGATGCGGAAGGCAAACTATTCGTCCGGGAAATGATTAATGACTCATTGCGCCAGAATAAAGGTGAAGCCGGTCTGCGTTCCTATCTATGGAAGAATCCGCAAGATCCCGGCTCGAAACGGAAAACCGCGTCGTTCATCTATTTTGAGCCGTGGGACTGGGTAATTTTCCCTGGTTTGTATGAGGATGATTTTAAAGCCGGACAGGAGCGGGTGGTAGTATGTCTTGACGATATGCTGAATACCGCGCTTCAAGTCAATATTGTCATATTACTGCTGTCGCTGTGTTTTGCGCTCTATGTGGGTGGAAAAATTGCCAATCCGATTATGAGAATCACTGGTATCGCCAGAAAAATTGCTCAGGGTAATCTGCTTGATGCCGGAACCGAAATCAAGTCATACCGTGGTTCGAAAAAACTTTCCAGCAGTTTTGGCAAAGACGAAACCTGGGAACTGCTTGAATCTTTTGAATCAATGACGAATATTCTGAATTCACTGGTTGGCAAAATACAGCAATCAACCATTCAGTTATTCTCGACTGCGACCGAAATCGCCGCTTCCTCTAAACAACAGGAGGCAACGGTGAAAGAATTCAGTGCTTCCACCAATGAAATTGTCGCATCGAGCAAGGAAATATCCGCTACATCCAAACAGTTGCTAGGGACAATAGTTGAAGTTAGAGAAGTGTCCACCCGCACCGCTGAAAGTGCGGATTCCGGGCAGTCCGGATTGATTGAAATGCAAAGTACCATGCAACATCTCGCCTCCGCGACCGATTCTGTTTCTTCCAAGCTCTCTATCATCAATGAAAAAGCCAACAATATCAATGATGTTGTTGCGACCATTACCAAAGTTGCCGACCAGACCAATCTGTTATCACTGAACGCTGCAATAGAAGCGGAAAAAGCCGGAGAATACGGACTTGGGTTCTCAGTAGTAGCGCGGGAAATACGACGACTTGCCGACCAGACTGCAGTTGCCACGCTGGACATTATCAAAATGGTCAAGGAAATGCAATCCTCGGTCTCATCCGGAGTCATGGAAATGGATAAATTTTCCGATGAAGTCCGTCGTTGCGTAAGTAACGTTGACGGTATCAGCGGAAAACTGGAAAACATCATCCAGCAGGTACAGTGTCTGCCGCCCAAATTTGATACTGCAGCTGAAGGTATGCAGGGACAATATGAAGGCGCGCAGCAGATTACCGAAGCGATGATTCAACTGAATGAAGCTGCCAGACAGACCGCGGAATCACTGCGGGAATTCAATCAAGTCACGGTGCAACTGGATCAGGCTTCGCGTTCACTGCAGGAGGAATTATCAATTTTCAAGGTGAGCTGAGATGCTACTCATAACTTTCAGAGTCAACCGTCAGCATTATGCAATTGATGCAAAGTCAGTAAAGGAAATAATTCCTCTGGTAAATGTCAGGGAATTGCCTGGAACTCCTGACTTTGTTCGCGGAGTATTCAACTACCGCGGTACACTGGTACCGGTAATAGACGTTACCCGTATGATTTCCGGCAATCCGGCGGCGGCACTGTTGAGTTCAAGAATAATCCTGGTAAATTATCCGGAAGGAGAAGAATCCGGGAACATTCTTGGTCTGCTGACAGAGCAGACAACCGGGACTGCGGTAAGAGACAATGGAACATTTTCTGATTCCGGTATCAACAACGCAGAAGCACCATGGCTGGGCAAAATATCCGTTGACGAAAACGAGATGATTCAGATTGTTACAATCGAAAATCTGTTGACCGATGAGCTGAAAAGTAAACTTTTCACCGGCGCAAAGGAATGCTCGAGATGATAGAAAAAGTACTGAAAGCAAAAATTGGTCTTAACTATGACTCTATCGGTCGAAAGAATGTCGAAACGGCAATCTCGCGGCACATGAAAAAACATGGAGTAAACTGCGAAAAGGATTATCTGGAACTAATCGCAAAATCGGATAATCACTTTGAAGAGTTGATACAATCAGTACTGGTTCCGGAAACATGGTTTTTCCGTTACAGCGAATCTTTTGTATTTCTCGCACAGTATGCGCAAAAATATCTTGCTGGCAGGCATCATCAACTGCAGATTCTAAGCCTCCCTTGTTCGAGTGGAGAAGAACCGTATTCCATAGCAATAACACTGCTTGATTCCGGCGTTCCCGCCACGCTTATTCATATTGATGCCGCCGATGTAAGCAGTCATGTGCTGAAAAAAGCGGAACAGGCCGTTTACGGTCCCAACTCTTTCCGTTCCGGGGTTTCTGAAAACTTGAACCGTTTTTTTCTGGTTAAAGGCGAAAAGCGTGAAGTTATACAACCGGTGAAAGATTTAATAAATTTTCAAAAAATCAGTATTTTCGACCAGAATTTTTTAGCCGGTCGCCAGCAATATGATCTGATTTTCTGCCGCAACCTGCTGATTTATTTCTCCCCCGAAGAGCAGGCGAAAACGATAGCGACCCTTGCCGGCATACTGAAAGAAAATGGGACGATATTCCTGGGACACTCTGAATCCGGAATTATCAATCGCCGTGATTTTGAATCAGTAAACTTTCCATCCTCTTTTGCTTTTCGCAAAAAGGGTAGTAATGAGATTCCGCCGGCAGAAACCACTAAATATGAAGCGCCCAAACCCAAACCATTGCCGGCTATTCCAAAAATATTACACAAAACACGCCGTATCGGCGTTGCGTCTGCCACTCCGGATACGCCTCATGAAAGTAAGGATGACGACATGCTGAAAAAAGCGGCCGCATTGGCAGATCGCGGCATTCTTCAAGAGGCGGAAATTCTTTGCCGGCAATATCTTGAACACAACAAACTGAACCCGGCCGCGTACTATACTCTTGGAGTGGTATATTTGTCCTCAAACCGGTTGACCGAGGCGGAACTGGCTTTTAACAGAGCGGTATATCTCAACCCGGGGCATTACGAGGCGCTTGTTCACCTGGCATTACTTAAAGAACGGCGCGGTGAACCGGGCGAAGCATTAAAACTCAAGAAACGCGCTGAAAAATCAGTAACGGCGAGCAAATCATGAGCAATATAACGACAAATGAAAAAGAGAATAAATCGTGCTGGAACTCAATCGGCGTATGGAGTTCAGATTCTTCACGTTGTCCAAGACTTGCCGAGATGACCCATTGCCGGAATTGTCCGGTGTTTATTGATGCCGGCAGTGATCTGCTCAATCGCGAATCCCCACCAGACTACATCGAAGAATGGACGGAACTTCTGGGAAGAGAAAAGGAGGAACAGAATGCGAATAATACTTCGGTAATCATTTTCAAGATAGGCCGTGAATTTCTGGCGTTGCGTTCCGCGGTATTCCAGGAAATTATCAACCCGCACCCGGTACACAAAATCCCGCACCGTTCCAATGATGTGCTGCTTGGTTTAACCAATATACACGGTGAGCTTCAATTATGTTTTTCCCTGAAAGCTCTCATCGGCAATAATGATGCAGAACAGCCCGAAAATTCTTCGCCAAGAATGCTGGTGATTAAAAAAGATGGCGGATGCTGGGTGTTTCCGGTTGATCAAGTGCTTGGCGTATTCCGTTGCAGCGACCTGAACGTGCAAAATGTGCCGGTAACCGTTGCCAAGGCCACCGGAACTTTTACGAAGCAAGTCATAATGTATGAACAGCGTGAAGTCGGACTGCTGGACGATGAACTCTTGATTTATACATTGCAAAGGAGAATATCGTGAGCGCCGGAACTGAGATGAATGATTTTTCCATGATCGGGTTGTTCAAAATGGAGGCGGAATCCCAGTGCGCCGTACTTGCAACCGGTCTGCTCGCGTTGGAGGACAATTCCGGTGCCGCTGAAAAGATTGAACCATTGATGCGGGCGGCGCACTCATTGAAAGGCGCGGCGCGTATCGTCCAACTTGACCCGGTTGTCAAAGTTGCCCATGCCATGGAGGACTGTTTTGTCGCCGCCGGAGAAGGAAAACTCGTACTCGCGGCGGAACACATTGATAAGTTGCTGGAAGGGGTGGACTCTTTCAACCAGTTAAGTTCATGTTCTGAAAGTGAAATTCCCGCATATCTGGAGAAAAATTCAGATAAAATGGCGGAACTGGAAAAAGCCTTTGCCGATATCAAAAACGGCAATTTTAAATCTGCCCCGCCGGTGTCCATAACCAAAACACCGGAGGTAGCTATACCGTTGCAGGAACCGGCAAAAACGCCGCCAGTGGAAACTGTCGCGGATAAACATGGTGAAAAATCATCTTTTGATAAAGAAGCAGTGGTCCGGATTGCAGCCGATAAAATGAACCGGCTGATGGGGTTGGCAGCGGAATCACTCGTTGGCGTAAAACGCCTTCAAGGATTCGAGAAAAAAATTCTCCGTCATAAAAAGCGGCTGTTGGAAATTGCCGCGCTGATTGATCAGGTTGAACAAACGTCAGCTGACTCCGGTCAATCTGCTGAAATTAAACGAATACTCAAAGATATCCAGTATAAACACAACGAATACTATCGTGACTACACCGAATATTTCGCCGATTTTTCTGACTATTCCATGACCATGGACAATTTTTCTGACAGCCTGTACCGTGAAGTCGTATCCTGCCGGATGCGGCCGTTTATCGAGGGGGTCAGGGATTTTCCGCGCTCAGTACGTGATCTGTCCCGCAAGCTTGGCAAAAAAGTATCACTGGAAATTATCGGAGAATCCATTGCCGTGGATAAAGATATTCTGGACAGACTTAACGCTCCGCTGAACCATTTGGTGCGTAACGCTGTTGATCATGGCATCGAAACCACGGAAGAGCGTCGGAATGCCGGTAAAAATGAAACAGGCACAATCCGTTTGACCGCAAGACACTGGGCCGGGATGCTCAATATAACCATTGCCGATGATGGCAAAGGCATTGATATAGAAAAAATCCGCGCAAAAGCCGTAAGCAAAGGATTGACGCCGGAGGAAATAGCCAATAAACTGTCTGAAGCTGAATTGCTCGAATTCATGTTCCTGCCAGGATTTTCAACCGCGACGGCAGTAACCGAAATATCCGGGCGCGGGGTAGGATTGGATGTGGTACAAACGATGGCGCAGGAAGTCCGCGGCATGGTAAAAGTTGAAACCAGCCTCGGCAAGGGTTCATCCTTTAATTTGCAAGTGCCGGTATCACTTTCCGTAATGCCATCACTAGTCACCAATATTGGTGGCGAATCTTATGCTTTTCCGCTGATGCGTATTGATCATCTGTTAACGTTGCCGAAAGAAGAAATCATGATACTGGAATCACGGCAGTATGTTAAATATGAGGGTAAAAATATCGGTCTGGTTTCAGCGGCGCAGGTGCTTGAACTGGATGTTGCAACAGTTGGTTCGACCGGGACTATTCATGTTGTTATTATCAGTGACCGGCTCAACCAGTACGCAATTTTTGTTGAAAGTTTCATTGGAGAATTCGAACTTGTCGTAAGACCGCTTGACTCCAGGCTGGGAAAGGTTTCTGACATCAGTTCCGTTTCGGTACTTGAAGACGGTTCTCCGGTACTGATTCTTGATATTGACGATATGGTGCGTTCAATTGACAATCTACTCAACGGTGGACGACTGCACGACATCGGCGACTCAAAAGCCGACAGTTGCGTCGCGGTCAGAAAAAGAATACTGGTCGTTGACGATTCCATTACCGTCCGCGAGGTTGAACGTAATTTACTAACCAATAACGGCTATGACGTTGATGTTGCCGTAGATGGCGCAGAAGGCTGGAATGCCGTCAGAACCGGACAGTACGCCCTGGTAGTAACCGATGTCGATATGCCAAGAATGAATGGCATTGAACTGGTTGCCAACATCAAAAAACATGAACGGCTTCACTCTCTTCCGGTAATGATTGTTTCATATAAAGACCGGGAGGAGGATCGCCTGAGAGGACTTGAAGCTGGAGCTGACTACTATTTGACCAAAAGCAGCTTCCACGACAATACCTTGATGGACGCGGTCGAAAGTCTGATAGGAAAGGCTGGAGAATGAGAATAGCAATTGTCAATGATATGAAAATGGCAGTCGAAATACTGCGGCGCGTCATCGCGTCAAAATCACCCAGGGATGAAATTGCCTGGATAGCGTATGACGGCAGAGAAGCCGTTGAAAAATGTGCCAAAGATACCCCGGACATTATTCTAATGGATTTGCTGATGCCCGTCATGAATGGCGCTGAAGCCACACGGGAAATTATGGCAAAATCACCCTGTGGAATTCTGCTTGTTACCGCCTCGATTTCGGCAAATTCCGCAAAAGTGTTTGAGGCGATGAGTTATGGTGCCCTTGATGCGGTCAACACTCCGGTACTTGGTGCAGACGGCAAGCTGGAAGGCGCAATGCCCTTTCTTCAAAAACTTGAACGACTTGAAGTACTTTGTAAATATTCATCCAGTCATACCAAACCGGTATTACCCGTTTCTGCTACGGTTATCGAACAAAACAGTGACATGCCTTATCTGGTGGCAATAGGTTCATCCACCGGTGGTCCGGCGGCGCTGGCAAAATTACTGGCAGAATTCCCCGCCAATTTCAACGCTATTGTCGTAATCATTCAACATATTGACCAGGAATTTGTCTCCGGTCTGGCCGAATGGCTCAATACCTTTTCTAAAGTGAAAGTAAATCTGGCGATTGCAGGACAAACACCTTTACCCAACAATATCTATCTGGCCGCCACCAATGACCATCTGGTTATGACTGCGGCAATGAAGTTTAAATACTCAGAGGAGCCGTCCGAACTTGCTTACCGGCCTTCAGTAGACGTCTTCTTTGAAAGTGTCTGCCGTTACTGGCCGCGAGCCGGATCCGCCGTCTTGTTGACCGGCATCGGCAGAGACGGGGCACAGGGTCTGCTGGCATTGAAAAATAAAGGGTGGAAAACCATATCACAAGATAAAGAATCATGCGTAGTTTACGGTATGCCGAAAGCCGCCGCCGAACTTGGTGCGGCAACGATGATAATGACACCAGAAGAAACCGGTAGAGAATTAGCACAAATAAATTTCTAAACAAAGATGAAAAAATGAGTGAACAAACAGCCATATCTATTAACAAACACCAGATTATCGTACTCTTGATTGACGACCAGGCCATGGTCGGCGAAGCGGTAAGACGTATGCTTCTTGATGAAGAAAATATATCTTATCATTTCTGCAGCGACCCGTCCAAAGCGATAAGTATGGCTAATGAACTTGCGCCTACGGTAATCCTGCAGGACCTGGTCATGCCCGATGTTGACGGGTTGACGCTGGTCAAGTTTTTCCGGCGCAATCCCCAGACTAAAGATATTCCGTTAATTGTCCTGTCCAGCAAGGAAGAGGCGAAAACTAAAGCTGAAGCCTTCGCCCTGGGCGCAAACGACTATATCGTCAAACTGCCGGATAAGATTGAACTCATCGCTCGAATCCGTCACCATTCCGCCGGTTATATTAATATGCTTGAACGTAATGAGGCATTCAAAGCGCTTCAAGAGAGTCAGCAACGGCTCGCAGCAGAACTGGCTGAGGCCGCCGATTATGTTGCATCGCTCCTCCCGAAAAAATTAGATGATACCATAAAAACCGATTGGAAATTCGTCTCTTCAACTTCATTAGGCGGGGACGCCTTTGGATATCACTGGTTGGATGACAATCATTTTGCCATGTATCTGCTTGATGTCTGCGGACACGGTGTCGGCGCCGCGCTGCTCTCAATTTCCGCCATGGAAGTATTGCGTTCACAAAATCTGCCAGATACTGACTTTTCCAATCCGGGCAATGTTCTTACCCGGCTGAACGATGAATTCCAGATGGAAGACCATCATCAGATGTATTTCACCATCTGGTACGGCGTTTATCATAAACAGGAAAAGAAAATTGTCTATTCCAGCGGCGGTCATCCACCGGCGCTGCTCATTTCCGGTGCAAATCCGGCAGAAACGCAACTCCACAGTTTGAGAACCAAAGGTGCAATCATTGGCGGATTCCCCGGTGTTCAATATGAAAACGCCGAAATCACCCTGGGACAGTATAACAAGTTATTTGTATTAAGTGACGGGGTTTACGAAATCACCCGCCCCGGTCTTCCCGACTGGCAATTGGATGCCTTCCGCCAGTATATTGCAAGCACAGTAACCTCTGCCGGATTCCATGTTGATAAAATCTATCATGATGTCCTGCAAATGTACGGTTCCAAAAATCTCGAAGATGACTTCTCGCTGGTTGAAATCAATTTCTAGCCCGGCAATATAAAACGCGATGAATAGTGAAAGATAATATCCTTTGAGTCGTTGCCTGATTCCGTTTACGGGCGCTCTTTACTGTAGGCGTTATATTTTTCAAACACCATATCTATATACAAAGTTCCAGTCCAGCCGTAATCGTGAAATACCTGAGAAAATGTATTAGGCTCATTTTTGCCTTTCCGTAACAAAGCAGGCGGCTCAACTTCCATGCGATCATCAAAAAATTCGAAGAATGTGCCGAACTTTAAATATGTCCGCTCAATTTCGTGCATAGTTCTCTCCATCAGCAATTGTGCTTCCGCCTCATAGCCGTACCGGCGTAACCCATAAGCAATCAGCCAGTTAATATTGATCCATACCGGACCGCGCCACATGTCTTTGGAATAATATTCGCCGCAACTGCAGGAAATCGATGCCACCGGCAAAGGTGTAGCGAAGGTTTCCGGGTTATCAAGATGGGCAATTAATCTGGCGACTTGCTCTTTGCTGGCGGCACCGCAAATCAGTGGCAGAAAGCCTGAACTTGCCATGATTGGCGATTGCTGTTGCAATTTAAGGTCATAATCGACATAAAACCCTTCGGAGTCATTCCACAACCGCTCATTTATTTTGCTGCATATCGTTTCATGACGTTTTTGCCATAGTGGTTGTTCCGCCGGATTGCAAATTGCTGCAATTTTTGCCATAATTTCAAATTCCAAGGCAAGGAATGCATTAAAATCTGCGGCATCGAGTTGATTGGCACAATCAAAACGCGGTGAGTTATCCATACCGCTTTCGCCGCTACGGCAATCGACATGTTCTTCGATGTACCATTCCAACAGACCAAAACCATCACTGTCGCGGTTATTTATATCCCACTCGAGATAAGCTTTCAGCTTAGGATAAACCCGCGCCAGCCATTCCGGACTGTTATCCACGGCATTGACCAGCCAGATACCCAAGGCTATAACCGGCGGCTGAGTAATATTGGATATACCTGTTGGCGACATCATGTGGGCGATAAAGCCATCTTCACGTTGCATACTCAATACCGCGTCAATTGCTTCCCTGGCCATTCCGGCGTCAAGATGGCGGATGCCTATGGCGTGAAACACGGAATCCCATAACCACATTTTACGATGCGGCCACCGGTCCGGTGTCGTCCAACAATGTTTAATCAATCCCTCCGGCGAACAAATCTGTGTTTTCAGTTGAGAAAAGGCCTTGTACAACGTTTTTTCCGTTGCTTCCGGTAAATTTTCCGGACAGGGAAAACTCAGCAATTCCAGTTGCCGTGACGTAATCAGTTCCTGTACTGACAATTGCAGAATCGCCGGATTGAAAAATTGACTGACCCCGATTAAAGTCCGGTTACCGGATTGAAGAACGGTTACATTGGAGCCCGGTTCTACCCTGACGTTGCCTTCCATCAGTAAATGCCAGGTATCAACCAACACGCCACAAACGGAACGAAACTTAAAAAAGTCACCTGACAGTTCCAAATTCCTGTCAGTCAAATCTTCCGGATTAACATAAATTTGTCCGCCTGCCCGGGGTTGCTTGATTTCAAATCCCGCCCAGTCAAAAGCAGTTCGCAACGTCATACCGTTTTCAAAATCAGTTTGTCCGTTTAAACCGGAATATGCAATTATCTGTCCCGGCCCCCAAACATTTAGAATATTCTTTGTCATTGATTCTGTCCATGATTAATGTTTACTTACATTATATATGTAAAATAATCTTGACGCAATACAATAATCGATATATAATATGTGATATATGTGCAAAAATATTTTATTTTTAACAATATGGTCAAAAAACCTGAATGCCAATACCAATATCCGCTAAAAATGTTTTTGTTACGAGTCTTGACGGGATTTCCAAACTGTGGAAGAACCCGGAAAATCAATACTATACCCGTGAATTTTACTCAGATACCGAACCGGATTTGATTCAA
Source organism: uncultured Victivallaceae bacterium (assembly GCA_964392985.1). Taxonomy (GTDB): domain Bacteria; phylum Verrucomicrobiota; class Lentisphaeria; order Victivallales; family Victivallaceae; genus CAYMSF01. The sequence goes on from CAYMSF010000018.1 coordinate 20,719, forward strand.
TCGCTACCGCTTCACCTGGACTTTGCCCATGAAGAGCATTGTTATAAGAATTATTACCGCAAACGGGAGTTTTCCGAAGTTTTTTCAATTGAACTGGTACTGGACGGTTCCATGTATTTCAAACAACGCGAATGCGAATACCGGGTCATGGCAGGAGAAGTATTTCTTGTGTTGCCGGATCAAAATATGGAATTTGCGACAGGTCCGGAAAATCATTGTCACCGCCTCGCCTGCTGTTTCAGCGGACATGCACTCGGATGTTTATTGGACAGTACCGGTTTGATTGAACAAGATATAGTAAGATTGGGGAATTTCGTCAAACTGGAGACTTTGATGCGCAAATGCATCGGTGAACTCCGGGACAAAAGCGAAGGATTCCGGCAACGGGCATCCGTTACCGGATATGAAATAATGCTGGAATTAGCGAATAGTATCGAACACTCAGATAAATCGGCGTTATTAACCCGGGCGGTGAATTTGCTGGAACATCATTTGTCACAAAAAATTTCCTTACAAAAATTAGCATCAGCAACGGGTTCAAACCCTGCCTCGTTACACCGTGCCTTTCATGAAAAATTCGGTATTTCGCCAATAAATTATTTTATCAAGCTGAAAATGGAAGCGGCAAAATCATTGCTGTTGAATACATCGCTGCCGATTCAGACTATTGCTGAACGTACCGGTTATTCCAATCAGTTGTATTTTTCCGCAGAATTTCGCAAACGGATTGGTTTGTGCCCGCGCGAATTTCGCAAGCGGAATGGTATAATCAGAAGTAATGTATAATGTAATATGAACAGTACCGTGGTGCGCACTCAAAACTCTTTTCTAAATATAGTCGCTATTAAGATTAATTTATCTTTCATTTATTTATGATTAAGTGCTTAAACTCTTGAAGTATGATTAAAATAGCACTAGATTTATATGTATACATTTGATTGTTTTACATAATAAGGGAAGGAATGTGGAAAGATGCGGTATCTTATGAAAACTGTCTTTTTATTGGCATTTGTATTTAGCGTTATCGCTGTGTCGGCAGACAACCTGCTTAAAGACACCAGATTCTCAAAAGAAAATGGCTGGAGCGTCTATCTGAAACAGCCGGTCGTGAATGCCGGCGGTTCAATCAATTTTCAAGATGGTAGGGCAATTGTAAAATCTCCTGCCATTGAAAGTCAACCCGGCGATATCCAGCTTATTCTGCCCATCGATGTTGACGCCGAAAAGAGTTACCAACTAAAATTCAAAGCCAATAGCGAAAAAGCCGGCAAATTGACTATTAACTATTGCCTCAGCAAATCACCGTATTCCTACTATGGCGGTGTTGATATCGGACTGGAGTCCGGCGAAAAGAGTTATGATTGTAAAGTGGAAGCCAGGCTTGCCGGTAACGGTACTTACGACAAACCTCGTTCTCTGCGTCTTTTTTTTGGTGGATTCAAGGATGCCACGATAACCCTTTCCGATATCTCTTTTGCGCCTGTATCGGAAGGGATAAACTCGCCGAAACAAGGTGACATGGCTAAACAGTGGACAGTTACAGCCGATGCCCGTTGGCATCCGGTCAATCTCAAGCACACACTGATTCAGCCGGGTTCAGCACTTGATTTCAGCAGGTTGGTTCCGGCAAAAGTTCCAGGCCGGCTGACCGCTGCCGCCGATGGCAGTCTGCGCGATGGAGACAAACCGGTGCGGTTGTGGGGGGCAAGCGTGGATATGAGTTTACTCGCGAAACGTTTCGCGTTATCCCGAGCTCTGAATAAGATTCCATGGCCGGACGATGCTGAACTTGCCGCTTATGCAGAGGCTATTCGTACCCAGGGCTATAATTTTGTCCGGATGGGCAGTCATGACAATTTGCTGGTAGGGCTCGCCGCAGATAATGGAGAATTTGATCCGCGCGGTGTCGAAATGATTGATCGTTTCGTCTATCACCTGCGTCAACGCGGTATCTGGATATACGTTGATCTAATGGGTTCAACCAGTGGATACACCCCGGGCAATCCATGGACTCCGGAAGCTAAAGCGCTTGATTTTAAACGTAATATTTTTACCAGTCCGGCAGTACGGAAAAATTGGACTGACGGGGTACGCAAGTATCTGACTCATCGTAATCCCTACACCGGTTTTTCACTCGCTGAAGACCCCATGGTGGTAGCCGTATTGCCGTATAACGAACAGGATATCCCGCTATCCAATGCCACCTGGATAGCAAAATTGCCCACCGCCTGGGTTATCCCATGGCGTACATGGCTTGCCCGCAAATATACTACCCCCGAGGCGTTGTCGGCGGCTTGGGGAATCAAGATTCCGGCAGACGGATTCTCAAGTATCAATCTCCCGACAAGCGAGCAAATCAAGAATGGTGGTCGTTGCGTTGATGATGCCATCAACTTCCTCCGAGATTCTCATCTTGAATTGCTGAGTTGGTACCGGCAGGGCGTTACGGCGACGGGTTGCACCGCTCCGATAACCCAGTTTGACTGCATTCCCAGCCTCTTTTTTACTGCGATGCGCAGTGAGACTGATTTTATTTCAATGCATGCCTACTTTGCCCATCCCTCAAAATGGGCAGAGTCCGGCTCTAGAATAGATCAAACCAGTTCCATCAGCGGGTTGGCGCCAAACCTGCGTTTGATGGCATCAACCCGCCAGTTTGGCAAACCATTCCTGGTCACTGAGTATGGAAATGCATTCTGGAACCGTTACCGCCATGAGGAGGGACTGGTTTCGGGATCATTTGCCGCGCTTCAAGGCTGGGATTCAATGATGGCGCACCAGCTGCCGGTCGGTGATATCGCCGGACCATCCTATGCCTATGCTGACGGCACTATTGATCGAGCCTCTTTAACCAGAGAACACCCACTTGACAAGGCTCCGATAAAACCATTCTGGGTTGGAGCCGATCCGGTTGGACGCGCATCCCAGGTCATCAGTACGCTGGCGTTTGCCGATGCGGCCGTCGCGACTTCACCGCACCGTATCGAGATTGTCATCGATCCTGCCGCAACGGTTGCAACGGCAACCTGGGCGAACGGTATCCCCGGCGAACAACGTTATATCGCCCTGGTCACTGAACTCGGCGTCAGAGTCGGCAAAATTGAGCCACGCCCCGGCATTGACCTTCAAATTCCTCTTGCCGGAACAGCTCGTATCGTTTCAACCGAAGCTTCAGCAGGCGTGGTTGATGATCCGGGCGACCCGCGCAAAGTCATTGCCGAAATGCGTAACCGTGGTATAATCTCATCCGCTAATATCACGGATCCGGCAAAGGATATTTACGAATCCGATACCGGAGAATTACGTCTTGACCGTAAACGCATGCTCTATACCGTCCGCACGCCACGCCTTGAAGGCGCAACCCTCAGCAGTGAAAAGTCAGCGGTCATTGACGCGTTAACGATTCATCAGGTAAGTGTGCCCGGCAGCGTTGCCGCCGCCTCGCTTGACGGCAAATCATTGCGGGACAGTCAACGCATTCTAATTGTTTACGCCACTGATGCACTCAATACCGGCATGACATTCACCGGTCCCGATCGGGTTGAACTTGTCGATAACGGTCACGCACCGGTATTGATTGAGTGTGGCGCTCTTTCTGCAACCATCGCAACGAATCAGGCAGCAAATCTCCATGCCTGGGCGCTCGGATTTGACGGTAAACGCCGGCAGGAACTGCCGTTAACCCGGGTTAATGGCGGAGTAAAATTGGATTTTGATATGGCAGCGCTGGCGGAGCCCACCTTTTATATTGAATTGGCAACACACTGATTTAACTGAATAGTAAAAAACAGCATTTTTCGAAAGGAAAACAAATGACAAAATTAAAGAACGGCTTGACTGGAATTGGAACCACTTTGCTAATTTCGTTTGCAATAATGATTTTTCAGTTACTGCCAGTCTCCGCCGTTGAAAATGATGTTGATGCTTATCTCAAGTATGTAAATCCAACGGTTAAAGGTCCATATCCGGACGGAATAAATTTGAGTGTACCTGACGAGCTTGCAGATAAAAAAACAGCAGCATTGGGGCTTGTTGATGTCACTAAAGGTCCGTTTAACGCTGATTCCACAGGAAAAACCGATTGTACCGCAGCGTTGCAAGCGGCAATCAATTTTGCCCGTGACCATCAAATGATTTGTTTCTTCCCTCCCGGCACTTACCGTGTATCAGACACTCTTCTTTGTATCGAATTATTATATAAACGCTCTAACGGTCGTGTGTTTGGAGCACCGTTGTGGCCATGTATGCTGGTGGGATCACGTGCAGGCAAAGAACGCCCGAAGATTGTGTTAGCACCAAATTCCCCCGGATTTGGGAATACTGACAAGCCTAAATATGTTGTAAACTTCTGGGCTAGAGGGTATGCAAACCCGACAACAGTGGATAAAGTCCGCGACGGACGCAGTCCGGAACAGGAACAACCGAACATATCAATGAATCAGATGTTCGTAAATCTCGATATTACCATTGGAGCAGGCAATGCGGGAGCCGTTGGTATCCGGCATCAGGCGGCAGAAGGTTCAGCCATAGAAGATTGCACCATAGATGCTACACATGGGCTGACCGGCATTGAGGGAGGAATCGGTTCCGGCGGCAGCAGTGCCGGGGTAACTATAATCGGAGGGAAAATCGGTCTTGATTACGGTTCATCCCAACCGACGCCGGTAATAACAGGATTCACCCTCATCGGGCAAACCGGGTCAGCTATTCGCTACAGCGGAAGGCAGACACTCGTTGCCGTTGGTGTAAAAATCGTCGCGGACAAATGCACCGGTCCAGTTATCGCCGCATCGGGAGGAGAAGGCAAGTTATTTCTGCAAGGCAAAGATGCACCGCAACACGGTCAGGTCAGCTTGATTGACAGTGAGATTATCTTTAATAACGCCGTAACAACTGGCGGCAAAGAACGGGTGGCAATAACTTCAAACCGGAATTTCTATTTAAATAATGTTTATGTGCGCTGCGCAAACAAAGTATTCGTCAGTACTGATGGCAGCAAATCTGTTCCAGGCAATCCCTCGGGTTGGATGCATGTACGGGAATATGTTTACGCACAAAAACCGGCAAAAGTAAAAATTGGTCCCAATTTTTTAAATTATCAATACCCGATTTATATAAATGGTGAAATATGTAATAACTTTGTCGCAGATATCGCCAAAGATGAGAACCCCCCGGCTGATTTGCAGTCGCGCCATCTCTGGCAGCAAAACTTTCCTGACCGGGAATCGCCTGGAGCAGTTAATGTTAAATCAAAACCATATCTTGCTGCCGGAGATGGCATCGCCGATGATACTGAGGCGTTACAAAGAGCAATTAATGAAAATGAAATTGTTTTTCTGCCGAAGGGATATTACCGGTTGACAAAAACTTTGGAGTTGAAATCAAAGACAAAACTCATTGGCGTTGGTCAGCATCTTTCTATGCTGGTAGCCCGAAGTGATGGCATGTTTGCCGATGCGGCCAAACCCGCACCGCTGTTGCGTACCGCCGATGACGCCAACGCCGATACCGTACTGGCATTCTGCGGTCTCTTTGCCAGTGGAAATGTACCGGGAGTTCAGGCTTTGCACTGGCGCAGCGGGGGCAAGTCAGTATTCCGCGCGGTAGAAATTTGCGAACAACCAATCAACGGATGGATTCCGCGCAAAAAAGGCGAGGCAAAGGTTGCAGCAGATAGAAGTTGTCCTCTGGTACTCATTACCGGGCACGGTGGCGGCAATTGGTATAACTTTCGTGCTGAATCCGCCTATAGTCAAACCCTCAGTTACCGGCATATACTAATCAGTGACACGGCGGGTCCGCTCAACTTCTACCAGAACAGCCCTCAACACGTTACCGGTGGTGAATATGCCATAGAATTACTGCGATCAAAATATATTTCGTTTTTCGGTACAAAATACGAAGGGCATCGGACAATGCTCTTCGTGCGTGATTCTGACCATATCCGTCATTTCGGTCACGGTGGTCTTGGCAAAACCGTCAATGGCAATTCGCTGTTTATATTCGAAAACACGCCAAACTTCATGGCGGTCAGTCTGGTCGAAAGTCCTGCAGGAAATGCCCCGTCAGCAAAGCCAGAATCCGGAAAAACCGATTCCGCTGAAGGGATAATGTTGCTAGATCGTAACAGTTCTAACAAGGAAACGGTTACAGCAGCATTGGAACGCCCGGCGCTTTACAAACGCGGCAACCCGCTCTAACTCCCTGCAATTTTCAGACCATAGGGAGATGAAAATTTGCATTTTAGCGTTTAAACGTTTAGATTGATATTTATTGAAGTTAATTTTATGTAAGGAAGCCGGCCGGCTTTTGATCGTACATACATAACAAAATAAGGCAATCTGTATAATGCCTGACAAGAACTTGGAAAATACCAATTCATCCAAATTTCAGAAAGCCGGTTTGCTTCTTGCTCTGGCATTTTATATTGTATCGATAATCATCGTAGTTTTTGTGCCGAAAAGTCATGAAGCCGGGAATGAAAATGTTAAGGTCATTACTTTCGCACACTGGCAACTGGAAGACGGATTCAGAAAAGGTTTTGATGTCGCAATAAAGTTATTTGAAGATTACAAAGCCAGTCAAGGTCAGAAAGTAAAAGTATTCCAGACAACAGTGCCAAGCAAAGGTTACCAGCAGTGGTTCATGACGCAGATGATTGGCGGCGACCCTGCCGACGTAATCGAATTGCAATGTTCCTCAGATGTCAGGAATCAATATTTCACCCCGCTTTCGCCATATATCGGCGACATTAATCCTTTTAACAAGGGAACGCCACTGGAGGGGGTTCCGTGGAAAAATACCTATATTGATGACATGCGCAGCGGACTCGACTTGAGTTATGCGGAATATTTTGGCATTGGTATTTATATGCACACTTTACGAATGTATGTAAATATGGATTTACTGCAAAAAGCCACCGGCAGCCGGCAACTCCCGGAAACTGTCACCCAATGGCTTAAAATTTGCGAAAAAATGCGTGAATACGGCATAAAAACCGGTAAGCCGGTAATCCCTGTCGGAGTCAGGGGGTTCGACCGCGGCACCTTGAGTCAGTTGCTTATTTACTATAACTCACAATTAAATGCCGACTTAAATGATACTATCCCGGAATTCTGTTCCGAGGTTTCTTCCGCAGACATACTACAAGCGTTGCAAGATGGAAAAAATTCTCAGGAAAAATTACTGGCGGCGATTGATGTTATCACAGAAATCGGCAAATATTTCTGCGATGGCTTTCCCTCCACTGATCTTGAACAGACCAAATTTCTATTTTTCACCGGAAACGTCGGTTTTTTCCCGGAAGGCACCTGGAATGCATTTTCGATGATTAATAATTCTCCATTCGAAGTGATGATTATCGATGTTCCTGTTATCGGGAATGATCATAAATATTCAAAATACTTTGTGGGCAGGCCTTCTGAACAAGGTACCGGAGTTGGCGGATTATTTGGCATACCCAAGGCGTCAAAAAACTTTGAACTGTCTTTGGAATTCCTGCGGTTTATCACTTCATGGAAAATCAACCAGTTAACAATGGTGGAATACACCAAATGGATGGCCGTCGTTAAAAAAGTAAAGTATACCGGAATCATGGAAAAAATGCAACCGGTACAGAACGCAACCAGAGAGATTATATTATTCCCGTATTCCATGGGGAGTAAAAATCCAAAAAAACTCGCGGAATCCATTGAATCCGCAATTATCGCCAGAACGCCGGATCCGCAAGGATATGTCCGGAACGATTTTATTCATAGAATTCCAGACATTAAATATGAAGTTAATGAATTGATTGAAAACGAAAAAAGAAATATGCTGAATATTGAGACCATGCGAAGTACTGCTGCGATGGGATTAAATAATAGACACCGGTCAATTCAAGACACCAACCGGTTCAATATCAGATCGCAAATGAATTTGGAAAATCTTTCGGCCAGATACAAGGGTCTAAGGAATAATATTATTCTCACCGGAATCCTTGAAAAAATGGAATCCGACCAATAAAAAAAAGGTAATGTGCCAGCACTCTGTAACGTGGCAGGAAATAAATTATATCTGTTTTACCGCGGTTTGCTCTAAATTTTTTACATTATTTATGTAGGCGGTAACATCGAAATTATTGGGATCTTCGTGGCTTATTCCAAAACGGATGTTGTTGAGTATGACATCAGATGCCTCTTCCATATAAAGCCACGGGATACTGCCTTGCCGTGCAATCTTAACCGGTGCGGGCTGAAGATCAATCATATTACCGAGAAGTGGTCGGTTGCAGCCATAATTAAGCGTGATGTTCCAATTACTCAACGTTACATTGTTAATGCTGCCATTTTGTCCTGCGATGATTACTCCGTTTTGAGCATTTGCAACGACATTAGTCACTGAGATATTCTTAATTGTTCCAGTTGAATTTGCTGTACATATTACCAACGGTTCGCCTTTACCCCACCATGCGCCGGCAAACAACGCAGTGTCCATTTGAATATTTGAGGCGGTTATATTTTCAATTGAACCGCCATCTCCGGCAAAAAAAGCAAACCCGCGGTTAGTACCATAAATTATCAGGTTGTTCAAAATAACATTGCGTATTTTGCTGGCTTTATGGCCCACTCTAACTGCCGCTGAACGTGAACGCATTGTACAATTGGCGATTAAGATTCTTTCTGAAATACCTTCCCAGTGCGTAATTCCGGTAATAGCGATACAATCATCACCACAGGAGAAAAAGCAATCAGTTACGACCGCGTCAGAACATGCGCTGAAATGAATTCCGTCACAATTAGGCACCTGTAAATGGTTGTCTATAGTAAGATGATGTACGCTGATTTTTTTACAATCACTGAAGGTTATGGTCCAACAGGGTGAATTAACAATCGTAATGCCGTCAAACTTTAAATTGACACAATCATGAAAAAAGATGGGTTGATTCGGTCGCTGTAACGGCGTTACAACAGCCTCATTTTTTTGTGTTTCATTTAATGCTCGCTCATCAATTTCAAACTGGCATAATTTGGCAAAGTCCATAAAAGCATGACTGCTTAAGTCAATTTTTCCTTCGCCGGTAACGCGAATGTTATTACTTCCCATCGCATAAATGAAAGAACGGGTAACACCAAATTCGCTGTGATGGAATCCGAAATCGGGATAATCCAGAATATTGCATGATGCTTGCAATAACGCGCCTTGTTCCAGTTGAAATGTAACATTTGACTTTAATTCGATTGAACCGGACAGAAAAATTCCGGCAGGTATCACGACAGTGCCACCGCCATTACCGGAACAGGTGTCAACCGTCTTCTGAATTGCATCAGTATTGATATCCAATCCGCCGGCCTTTGCCCCGAAATCCGTAATAAAATACTTTCCGTCAATCTTCATGAATTTTCTTTCTTTTCGTAACAACAAAAAAATCTTCAGCCACCGATTATCACAATCTCAATATCAGCTATTCTAGCGTAATCAATCAGATGTGCCGTCGTCAACGCTTGAGTATAAACTGAATGGTGGGCCCCTCCGGCTTCAATCCAGCAACGGGTGGCAGTGTGGAAATCCGGCTTGGGAATCCAAACCGCGCGGGCGACCGGTAACTTCGGCAACGCCTGATCCGGGTCAACGGCATCAACCTCATTAACAACCAGACGGAACTTGTCACCTAAATCGATTAAACTGGCATTTAACGCCGGACCTGACGGAGAATTAAAAATCAACCGTGCCGGTGCCGCTTTGCCACCGATTCCCAGCGGATGAACTTCCAATGCCGGCTTTTTAGAAGCAATTGTCGGGCATACTTCGAGCATGTGAGCGCCAAGGACGCGCTCTCTGCCAGTTTCAAGGTGATAGGTATAGTCTTCCATAAAACTGGTTCCGCCGGACAAACCTTGCGCCATGACTTTCATCGAGCGCAACAACGCCGCGGTCTTCCAGTCGCCTTCCGCACCGAAACCATATCCTTCCGCCATCAGACGTTGCGACGCAAGCCCGGGCAACTGATTAAGCCCGGTCAAATCCTCAAAAGTGGTAGTAAATCCGGCAAAGCCTCCGTCCTGTAAAAAGTTACGCATGCCGATTTCCTGCCGGGCGGAGTCTTTGATTGATGCCATAACCGGTTCAGAACGATTGGTTATAGTGTACAGTTCAGCATAACATTTTACCAGCTTTTTAACTTCGGCATCACTCACTGCATTGATATATTTTACCACTTCGGCCACGCCATAACCGTTTACCGAATATCCGAATTGAATCTGTGCTGAAACTTTATTGCCCTCAGTCACAGCCACTTCACGCATATTATCACCGATTCTGGCAATTTTCATGGTTTGAGAATCATTCCACGCCAATGCCACGCGTGCCCAGACATCAATCTGGCGCTGAACATCTGAATCTTTCCAGTATCCGGTTACGACTTTGCGGGCAAGATTCAACCGGGTGCATATAAACCCGAACTCCCGGTCACCATGAGCGGCTTGATTCAGATTCATGAAATTCATATCAATCGTCTTCCACGGGATGTCCTGATTGAACTGGGTATGCAGATGCAGCAACGGTTTTTGCAGGCGTTTCAAGCCGTTAATCCACATCTTCGCCGGACTGAAAGTGTGCATCCAGGCAATAACCCCGATACAATTGTTGTCTGCATTGGCCGCCTGCAATACGGCGGTTACTTCATCCGCTGTTTTAGCAGTTGGTTTCCACTCAATTTCCAGACAGATAACTCCGCAACCATTGAGGTGCTTAACAATGGCCTGGGCATTGGCTGCAACCTGTTTTAGCGTCTTCTCGCCATAAAGGTGTTGACTACCAGTAATAAACCATACCTTTTTTGTACAATTATTTTTGTCCATAATAAGCGTTCTTCCCGTGTTTACGTTCATAATGTTTAGCAACCAGTTCATCTTTAAGTCTGACACTGGCTGGGTTGATCTGTTCTGTTAAAAGTGCCATCCTGGCGAGTTCCTCCAGCACTTTTGCGTTATAAACCGCTTTGCCGGCATCTTCCCCCCAGGCAAACGGTCCGTGTCCGGCAACTAAAACCATTTTTGTTTCGGCAGGATTCAATGATTTATTTCTAAAACAATCAATAATCTGATTACCGGTTTCAGTCTCATAATCGTTACATATTTTAGCATCTTCCATTAATCCGGTACACGGAATATCCGTTGCGAGATGGTCCGCGTGCGTTGTTCCATACAAGGGAATAGAGCGTAAACTTTGCGCCCAGGCGGTGGCAAAAGTGGAGTGGGTATGAACAATTCCGCCAATATTACCAAAACTTTTGTAAAGCACACAGTGTGTGTTAGTATCACTTGAAGGACGAAGTTTACCTTCAACGGTTTTTCCGTCAAGATCAACAATGACCATATCATCGTAACCCATGTTAAGATAATCAACTCCTGACGGTTTAATAGCAAAGACACCAAGGTTGCGATCTATGCAACTTACGTTACCGAAAGTATATATAACCAGACCAAGTTGAGGTAATAGCATGTTCGCGTCAAAACACTCTTTTTTCAGTTTATTAAACATGACGGTTAATCTCCTGCTCGACCAAATCAGCGTAACGGCAATATTGTTTATACAGCGCTTCACCAATTTTAACCTGTTCCGGATTCGGAGTGTAAACAATATCATATTTTGCTGACATATTCAACATTGCGGTCGCGACATCCGGAAAAACTCCGGCAGCAACAGCCGCCAAAATAGCCGAACCCAGGGCGCATGCCTGATCTGATTCTGAAATTTTTATTGGTTTGTTGATGATATCGGCACAGGTCTGCATTACAAACGATGACTTGCGGGCAATTCCACCAATCGCTCCAATCTCGTTGACAGTGACGCCTTCACTGATAAACCGTTCAACAATTCGCCTGGCGCCACAAGCAGTACTTTCAACCAGTGCGCGATATACCATCGGCGCCGTACTGCCAAGGTTCAATCCAAATATGGCGCCAGTTAAATGCGCGTTGGCATCGGGAGTACGGCGACCGTTGAACCAGTCCAATGCGAGAATACCGGTCTCACCCATAGGGACTTGCACAGCATCAGCTTCTAGTTCCGGCAATGAAATGTCTGATTTGTAACTCATAAACCGTTTGAACCAGGCGTAAACATCGCCAAAAGCGGATTGTCCGGCTTCAAGTCCGATCATGCCGGGAACGACTGAACCGTCAACCTGACCACAGATTCCGCGCACACATTTATCTATTGCTGGAGTGATTAAAATATCACAGGTTGATGTGCCGATTACTTTTATTAACTCGCCCGGGATGATTCCTGCGCCAACGGCCCCGGTATGACAGTCAAAAGCGCCGCCGCCGACAACCACATCAGTACTTAGTCCCAGTTTTTCCGCCCATTTAGCGGAGAGATTTCCTACTGGAATATCAGCAGTATAAGTTTTGCTGTAGAGTTTATCGCGCCAACCCGCCAACAATGGGTCAATTTTAACTAAAAATTCTTCCGGAGGCAGTCCGTCCCAGGAAGGATGGAACATCGCCTTGTGACCCGCGGCACAACGACTTGGTTTAACCAGACTGCCACTGAGTTCGGCGGTAATCCAATCACAATGTTCCACAAAAGAACAAGCGGCATTGCGAACTTTTTCATCTACCTTCAAAATATGCAACAGTTTTGACCAGAACCATTCTGCAGAATAAATTCCACCTTCATACATGGTGTAATCAACCGGATTGTTTTTGGCGACATGATTAATTCTGGCGGCCTCTGCCAGAGCGGTGTGATCTTTCCACAGCACAAACATCGCGTTAGGATTGGTTGCGAACTCCTTAGTCAAAGCCAGCGGAGTTCCGTCTTTATTGACAGCACATGGCGTTGAACCGGTAGTATCAACACCGATTCCTGCAACTTTGGCCGCATCCTGACCTTTGAGAACGGCTTTGATTACAGCTTCAGTTCCTTCAAGATAATCGAGCGGGTGCTGGCGAAATTGACTTTGAGCAGCATTACAATACAGTCCATCCTGCCAGCGTGAATAGGCATGTACACTGCTTGCCAGTACTTTTCCCTGAGCTGTTACCAACAGTGCCCTGACGCTGTCTGAACCGAAATCCAAACCAATTAATAATTTATCCATGTTAATAATCCCTGTTATAATATTACGGCTGTATTGTAACAACCACCCGTTTTTACGCTAGCACTTGTTCAGGCTTTTCGACTGGCTTTCACTATACTTTCAATATTGTGAACTTCAAGCATTGTTACATAATATCAGCCATGCCGGCATCGTCAGTGGATTTTAATCTTACATGGCAATATTAATGTTTCAGCCGGAGATACCGTGCCATTGATCTTTGAATTTTATAATTTTGCCGCCAACATGAATTGTCCCTGAAACTCCTTGAGGGATTCTGGCCTCAATCTCAAATGATTGAGGACCGGTTTTCTTCCATTTCAGATGCACGGTTCCTTGCGGAATAACGCAGGTTCCTTCAAATGAGTCAAAGGATGTCAAATCAGGTGCAATTTTAAGTTGCGCATAGCCAGGCTTCAACGGTTCAAGACCGATAATTGCCCGGCGAATGAGATATGGCAGCGGAGCGCTCCAGGCATGGTTGCGGGAATCATGGTTGTCGGCATTCCATGCCTCCCATGTCGCAGTAGCGCCTCGTTCCAGCATATCACCAAAAACTTGATTAAATGCACGTACCGTTTTATCTCCCATGCGGCATGCCGCGGCAGCGTCGGCCAGGAAGAAATATGAATAGGGGCTTCCCTGTGAAACCCAGGGATGGCGCGGGATATCAAGAACTGAAGCAAGTGCATTACAAGCAGTCATACCGTCAATAATTCCAGTCGTAATCGCCATTGAATTTACAAGCTGTGAGAATCGCGGGGCGGTAATGCCGGGGCCGGCCGCATCGGCGACTAAACCATCTTGCGGAACAAAACAAATCTTCAAGATATCCTTTTTCAGTTTCTCAACCTCTGCCGCAATTTTCTTCGTATCATTGCCGAGAACTTTTTCCAAGGCGAGCAACGCCTGTATCGCCTGCAGGTAGAACAGATTTAATCCCGCATTGAAATCGCGCCGGTCATGGCCAACCGTAGTCATTGGATGCCAACCATTGCCGGGATGGTCAAGAAATAAAATTCCACCATCTGCTTCCTTCCCGGACTTGGCAACATTAGCAAGAGCAATAAGACCGTTTGCAGACTTCATTTTGCGAAAACGGGCAATAATTTCACGAACTGCATGAATGTTGTCGGCAACTGCCTGTATATCACCGGAATAGCGATAATATCGCCAAAGACATTCAGGTGGAATCAAACAGTATTCATAAATCGTGCCGGCAAGTCCGTAGATACTGGCTTTTATAAATGGACCGCTGGCATTGAACTCTTCAGTAACGGCATAACATAAATGGCGCATGTGCGAAAAATCACCGGTTTGATGCCCGACACTGTCAACAACCCAGATACTGTCTCCCCAGTAAACGCCTTGCTCCCGGGTATTGCAGTCATTCGCCAATGCCTGCATATTTTGCATAATAGCGCGTCTGGAAATGCGGTAAAGGGACTCGACCACGCGATCCTCACATGCGATTTTATCCCGATAATCAAGATCAGCACGGCAGTGGTGGCTGGTAACATGTTTTATCTCAACCTTGCCAATAATATCTTTAAGCACAAGATGCAGGTAGCGATAGCCATTATAATGGTAGAATCTCACCCGGTTATGCCCTTTCACAAGATGATAACGCGCATAATAGTGTCCGGAATTACGCCAGATGACAGGCTGACCGTACGCCGTCAAACCTTCAGCCATGGCAAAATCAAGGGTGCATGGATTGTCGCAAATTATATCAACCGCCGGTTCTCCCGCACAACAGCGACGCAAATCGTAAAGCAGCAGGTAACCGGGTTCGCCTTCCCTGCGTTCAAATTGAACGTGTCCTGAACGCGTCATTTCGTATGATGTTTCATCAAGTTCACGCCAGATATGCTCATGATCGAGCCGTACCGCCGTGTCCTGAAGACTGTAAATTTCGGTATTGCTGCGAAAAATTGTCAGGGGTGTGGAAATGTCTTCACGTTTCCAGCGCAGAAGTGGAACCATTCGTTTACGGAGTTCAATATCTTTTCTTTCAAATATCCGTGGCGTCAACCAGAGTGACGGCTTGATAGCAACACTGCCGCCGGCGTAGTCTTCTGATGCATATCTGGCAAGAATTGAATACGACGGGTGGGAAAGGTCAAGCGCCTCCATGTGTTCGATTGCCCAGTTACGTCGTGGAGAGTCCCAGTTCCAGCATTTCATATTCGCAACTTTCCAGCCGGTTCCGGTTTTGCACTCAACGCTCCGACCGCTGACTTTTGCCGTCAACGCAGCCAGTATTCCCGGTTTTTCGGCGCTATTGTATTTAGTGTCAGAACCGACAAAGTGGGCAACTATCAAAATAGAATTAGCACCTTTCTGCATGAATCCTGTCACATCATACTCGTCAATCATAATAACCGGTTTCCGGAACGGAGCCGGACCACCATTAACAAATCTGCCATTAATGTAAAGCTTGTATTTGGTGTCAGCAAAAATTTTTATTGCCGCGTTATCAGGAATTGCTTCTGTTTCAAGTTCACCGAGTGCGGCGATGTAACTGTTAGCTTGTACATCTGCAGTCCAAATCCATCTGGTATCAGAATCAAGTTTACAGTTTAAAATTGCGGTTTTTTTCATAATCATCCTTAAAATTAATCGTATTATTTATGTGATTATACATGTTCCGCTCAAAAGCACACTTCAAACAATTCATTGAAAACATGTAGTAAACGGTATGTTTATCCGGCAAATATTCAACCGGTTTTTTATTACTGTCCCTGAATAATTTTAAATCCGTATGGTGCTATATCAACTTTAGCAGATTTTTTGTATTTGAAAGAACTTCCCTTCCCGTCCATGTTGATAACAAACCAGGAGATTGCGCCATTCTTTTCTCTTGGAACGGCAATATTTCCTGCAGGAATATCCAGACGTTGCGCCATTCCCTGTTCTGCGGCATAGTGCATTATCATTTTTTTCAACATAATTTTGCCATTGTCACCGGCTGGCATGGAACCAAGCATGACAATCTTCCCTTTGCCATATTTTTTTTCTGTGAGAAAGGCAAGACCTGCAAGACGAACGTCGTTTGTTTCGCCAACCATTTTGGCACTTGTTGTCCTGAAGAATGAGCTCCAGATTGACAATGGTGCGGTTAACCCGAAAGCGGTTCCGGCAATATCATTATTGGTCGGCGAAAAAGTAAGTATGGTTTTTACTCCGGCGGCCTTTTCGATGTCCGGATGCAACGCTGATTCCGTATAAAGAGTATGATCTTCCGTCCTGCACGCGGTAAGCGGACCAACAATCCACGTCCCGCCGTTCTTCACAAAAGACAACCCGTTTTTCAACAATGTATTGTTGAGATGGGGCAAATACGGGGTGAATAGCAGTTTGCATCCTTTCAAGTCCGTATTTTCCGGAACGAGATCCCGGTGCAATCCTGTTTCCAGAACTGTCATATAAAGTTCCTGCATCTTTTCGATATAGTTTATCGCTTCCAATGGTTCTGTTAGAAAAAATGCCCGGGCAACATCGGAATATGTCATCATTAATTCCGCCTTGACAACCTCCGATGAGGCCAGTAAGCCGGAAATGCTTTCGAGCGATTTTCCCGCTTCTTTTACGTCGTCAAAACCGATGGTCGGCTCGCCCCAGGATGAAATTATTGCGCCGTGCGGCATTTCAACCCCGGCATGCTGCTGCCGCCATAACCAGTAGCCGAATCCGCCGGAACCAAGCGCTGCCGCCGCAATCAATTCGGCACTCAAATATGATTTCCGGTGAATTTTAGGGTAACCGAAAATACATCCGCTGTGCGAAGGACCGGTTTCCATAACCCAAAACTTTTTCCCGGGCTTCAGATTCCGCCAAATATCATAATCCATAATCATTTTTTTATAACTGTCGCTGTCATAGTAAGCGTCAAAAGAGGCAAAATCGAGGTTTTTGTAGTGTTCAACATGATTGAGATAATGCCGGACACTGCTGTTATGGGTAATCGGCGCAGATGAATATTTTCTGATAATTTTGACCTGCTCATCTTGAAATTCAATAATCTTCTCGCGAGAGAATAATCGATAATTCGTTGATAACGATGGATTATGAGCAAACGGTGTTTTTAACGGCACCGGAACCTGTTCAAAAGTTGAATATTTTTGACTCCAGAGAGAGGTTCCCCACCTCCGGTTCAACTCTTCTATAGTACCGTAGCGTTTCTTCAACCAGCGATGCCACTGTTTTTTGCACTCATCGCAACAACATTCCGAAACATGTGATTTCATTTCGTTATCCGTCTGCCAGGCAATCAAACCGGGTAAAACGGATACAGCTTTCGCAATTGCCTCAACAATCATCCGTGAACGTGTTCTGAAGAAAGGATTGTTATTGCAAAAATGCTGCCTGGCTCCGTGCATCATCCTTATGCCGTCAGTACCCATGAACAGACGTTCCGGATGGTTGTGGGAAAGCCATACCGGCGGTGTCGCCGTAGGGGTGCAGAATACGGTGTCAATACCATTTTTATGCAGTTTCTTGATAACATCAGTAAAGAAATCAAGTTTGAATATGCCTGGACCAGGTTCCATATCTATCCAGGCGAACTCGCCCATTCTGACAGTATTTATTCCGGCTTTGCGCATCAGTCTGATATCCCGGTCAATATCTTCGACTGGCCAGAGTTCAGGATAATAGGCGGCGAGGAGATGAATTTTGTTTTCCATAATCACCGTTACCGTTTGCGTTTAAATTGCATAAAACAAGACTATATCTTAACATCAAGCGTCTTGTTTTCAAACTTAAAATGCGTTTTTTTTGTAAATTGTTAGCGATAACGCTTGACATTTAAATTAAAATGAGCTATAATCAATATACAGTTACCAATGATTCAAGACCGGATACCGAAGAATTAGGTACTAACCGTAAAGTTTAATTGGCAAGTTTTGATTTAAGCAATTCTAAATTGCCTGACATATTGTTCTTATATAGCATTTTTTGGTTCCAAAACTGAAATAATCTAAAACTTAGGAATGACCGAGATGAAAAAAAACCAAAGTTCTTCCATGGTAAAACCCGTTGCAAAACACAGTCTTTTCACATTAATTGAACTCCTGGTCGTGATAGCGATCATAGCAATCCTCGCCTCAATGTTACTGCCGGCACTGGGAAAAGCCAGGGAAAAAGCCAGGGAAATAAGTTGTCTTTCCAATACGAAACAGATTGGTGCGGCCATGCTGGGTTATTCGACTGATTTCAGGGATTCCCTTCCTTATTATCACAACACCGCTGGTACTGGTGGCGTCGTTGATCCTTGGCGTGCAGCCACGTGCGGTACAGATCTTGAATATATGTTGTCCAAATATACCGGGCAAAAGTTTACAGGAGACAATAGTGCGAATCCGGATGTCATAAAGGCCGGTTATGCAACCGGTGGCATATGGAAATGCCCCGCGTCTACACTGCGAGTTGTAAGCGCTACTCTGACAGGCGGAGTAGCAGGAACAAAATACCAGTCAGGCAGCGAAAGCGCCCAATCATATAATGCATATTTTGGTCTTTATGAACATTATAAAAACGGTGCAGCTGGCGGTTTTTCCTTCAAAACATTCTACTTTACCAAGCCGGGACGGACACCATATCAATTCTGTTGCACCAAGGGCTATAACGGCGCAACCGGGCTTTACGGAGAAAAACCGTGGCACAACAAGACAAGACCTACCATATTCATAGACGGTCATGCTGTTTTACTTAAGACTACGTCATACAGAATGCAACTCCCCGGTTCTCCATCGGCCGCCCTGCCATCAATTAATTGCGGTCCTTATAGTACTTTTCAACTTTCTAGTGGAACTGGAACTCCCGCTCATAGAAAATGGGACTTCTGGCTCGAAGAATATTGATTTTATGAAAAATTCGAATTTACCGGTGGTGTAATCCTTTATGGCGCTATGAGCTCGCAAACCGGTCAAATATAAGATTATTCCTGTATCTGAACAAAATTGCGCGGCAATATTCAATATACTTGAGAGTTTACATCGTGATTCTACTATTACCGGCAATATTATCGTCCAAAACAAAATAATTACTTAAAAGAGAAGCCAAAAGAATGAATCGCTTAATAGCAGTTGCCGTCAGCGTTATTTTCCCGGTATTAATTTCCTGTCACACTCTTTCCGCCGCGGATATTGTGGATACCGGCGTGCCGTTCGGCAAACAGAAACTGGTACAGGAAATTGACTGTTCAAAAGATAATGTTGACGCTATGTTTATTGATTATCCCGCCGGCATCAGCAAAGTGGAGACGATACTGGGAAAACCTTGCCGGGTGCTTCCAAACAACGCCGGCGGACCAAAGTATTTCGCATACCGGATTGGTAAAGGGATGAATCTGAAAGCCGGTTCTGCCTATATGCTCGCAGTAGAATTCCCCGACGATAAATCCCGGAATATGTTCATCTGCAACTGGGGATGTGAAACCGCCAGAGGGATACACAGCGGAACGGCTACCGGCGATGCGGTTAAAGCTCTATACGTCAATCACAACCCTGAATCACTCAACTTCCCCTTGACCGGAAAATTCCAGACCTGGCAGGAGATGTTTTTTCTCCATGACCGTACCCCTGAGATAAAACGCCCGCGCGATGTTGCGATACGTCCATTGCTGCCGCAGGACGGTTTCTATGTGATCATTGCACAGCTCAGAGCTGAAAACAATCCGGAATCAGCTGGAGCGGCAGTTTCCAAAATAAGCCTTTTTGAAATAACTGACCCGGACAGTCTCCGCCAGAAAATAAATTATCCGCCGGCGGAACTTCCGCGCCGGCATCTTTTCTTCCGCGAAGAAATGGCCGACGGCGTCATCGCTCAGGGGAGAAAGCCCGAACAAAAACTTCCGGAATGGCATGCCATCACCAATCCGGTTGACTGGTATGAATACAAAGTAAAGTTAATGTGTTTCCTCGGCATGAACACCTTCACCAAAGATCTTCTGGAATTTGGACACAACCAGGGCTGGGACTCGTCAAAATACGGCGGCACGTCCTGGTACAATCAGTCATCAACACCGAAACTTTGGACCGATACGCTCACGATGCTTGCTAAATATCCGGATTTCTATGTGTTCCCCTATTATGAATACGCCGGCAGTATCGGCAGCAAAAAAAATATAGCAATCGGCACACAGAGACGGTGTGAGACATTACAAGGGGGCAAAGATTATACCCACCTCAAATGGGTACATAAAACCAATGCAGATCTTACAGACCCTGACTTTATTGAAGATGCCAGAAAACTGCTTGAAATTACTATCGTGGACAACAAGGATAAAGCTAAATTCATCGGCGCATGGTTGCGCCCGAGACCGGAAGCAAATCCGATAAGTTTCAATGAAAAGAATCTTGAAATGTTTTGCAATGAGACAAAACAGCCGGCAAAAATCACCCGCGAAGAGATTCAGAAAAATAAAGAACTGCGCAATACATACTATGACTGGTGGTTTAAAAAGCGCAGAGACTTCAATCTCGCTCTTGCTGAATATTTACGCAAAGAAGTCAACCCTGAGGCAATATTACTCTACACTACCGATGCCAGCGAACCGGGCATAAACCTTCTTGGTTCTGTAGTTGCAAAAGGAATGAAAAGTCCCTGGGAATGGAAAACCATCGTTATAACCGATTCCACTGATAAATGGTCTAAATATCTTGAGAACAATAAAGAATTTTTGGGTTATGGCTTCAAAACTTTTCCTTACGACAGAGTTGTCAGTGAAGACATGTATCTTCAAGCACTGCTGGAACCGCGTTACACCTGGAGTAAATACGAATGGCAGCATGCCTGTCCATGGAATGACCCGCAAAACTATAAGGACACTCCGGGCGTAATGCTCAGCTATACTTTTAACCGGCTTTATTCGGTTTCATCGCAAAAGGCGTTCGATGCATTTAGAACGCCGTCAGGGCTGGCGATAATCAGACATTACGGACTTAATGAAAACAATATGAACGTAGACAAAGATGAAATTCTCGGATATTTCGTCGCGGACGTTGAACGTACCGGGCCATACTGCATGATTGCCGAGGCTCGCGCCTTTGCTAATGGCGACCCGCGCCTGATCGGTTATCTTGCCGGCAACAGCTTTAATCGTGGCTTCCCGGAATACGTCCGTGCTTTTAATGCGGCATTCCTCTCGCTTCCCGCCCTACCGAGCAAAATAATCAAAAATGCCTGTATTGACCCTGAAGTTATTGTTCGAGCCATTCCGACCGAAAAATATGGTACCTATATTGGAATTGTCAACACCGGCTTGACTGAAAAAACCGGTTTGAACATTACGCTTCCGGCGTGCAACAAGGTGACAGATACGGTTTCCGGAGAAAACATTGCTGTAAACGATGGCAAAATTCAGCTTTCAATGTATCCGGGACAATTAAAGGCATTTAATTTAAAGTAGAATTATTACGCAGTAATGAATAAAGAGGTCTGCAATGATTAGAATATTACTAGGAGTATTCGCGTTACTCTGCCCGGGAATGACTCTGTACGCTCAGGAAATCAGCTGGGAATATTCCTGGACCGGCGATACAAAAGTCCCCAAAGTTACAATGTCGCCGTATCTTTACGGTAAAACGTGGGCATACACCGTAGAACTTGATGATGGCGGAATAATGGCAAAAAGTACCGCACAGCCGCTAATGGCTGAATACAAGTTTACCGATGCCCCGCCGGGAATAAAAGGCGGAAAAGAAATACCTTTTACCGGCTCCGTCGCAGTCATGGTCTGCAATATGAATGGCGGCAACAATACCGTGCTTTCCTGGGACGATGTCAAATTTCTTCGGGAAAAAGGGTGGGATATCACCAATCACAGTTACTGGCATACCGGTTGCCATTGGGATAAATCAAAAATATTGTCACCTGACCAGTTCAAACGCGAACTTTTCTGGAGTCAGGCATTATTTTCGCATTTCGTCTATGACGACAAACAAGCCCCTTTGTCTTTTGTCTATCCTTCCGGGGATTACAACTACAAACCGTTCTTGAAAGAGTTCAATCTCGTTTCCGGTTCGCGAGTGAGTGGCAGTAGCGCGGCATCATTCTTCAGTCCGGACTTCAACGCACTGGAAATCGGCAGGAGCAATCTTGACAATCTGGGAACCGAAAAGAACAAGGACCCGATGGGACATTTTCTCAAAGGCAATATTGCCCCTGGAACAATGCACACCGATTTCACCCACGGCATTAATACCAGCAAAGATTCGGATAACTACAAAGCCTGGCAGACCAGATTGAAATGTATCGCTGAAAAATATGGCCGTGATGGCGCCGACAACCTCTGGTGTGCACCAAAGTCCGAGCTGGTCAAATATATCCTCGCGGCAAAATCCGCCAAACTTGATGTTACCGCAGGCAAAATCACACTGACGCTACCCGCAAATACCATCGCAACGCGCCTGACAATCATTATTGATGGAATTCCGGAAAGCATAAAACTTGAACCTCCTCCAGGTGGCATGATTTACCGGCAGGGAGATAAAACCTGGCTTACCACTCCGGTCATCGGCAAGCCCAACCCCATCCCCGGACCGGGAATCAAAATAGGATATGAAGGTAATTTTGCACCAGTGATAAAATTCCAGGCACCAATGAAAGTCGCGGCGGTAAGGATTCTGCAACAAGGAAAATTTGCGGAGGGATTTACACCGAAAATCACCTTCGTCCTTCCTGATGGCGGCAAAAAAGAGTTAAATGTTGAAAAAATCCATAAATGGGTAACATCAAAATGGGGTTTCTGGTGTCTTTACCCCCTGCTCCCGGAAGAACCGGCAGTCTTGGCCGACGGGGTGGAACTGGCTCCGGATAAGGCATTCAAAAAAGTCGAAGTATGGGTAGTCAAAGATTGAGTTTGTAATCATAGACAGGAACATATAAAATGGCGATTAAACGGGTTATTTCAATAGACAGCATCGCAACTCTTGCCGGAGTTTCCAGGGGTACCGTTTCTCGCGCTTTCAATGAAAGAAGCGACATCAGTCCCAAAACCCGCGAAAAAGTCCTGGCAATCGCCAGAAAGAACCACTATTTTCCGAATTCAAGTGCCAGAGGACTTGCCAAAGGAAGAACCGAAACCGTCGGCATCGTCGTTCCTGAAATTAAAAATCCGTTTCTCCCAGAAATGATTACCGCTATCGAAAAAGCTGCCGGCAAACATGAAATGTCCGCATTGCTTGCTATTACCGAAGGCAATATCTCCATTCAGGAAAAACTGCTCAACAAAATGGCAAGCGGACAAGTTGACGGTATCCTGATTACTCCGTGCGAATCAGTCGAAAGTATCAATATGCTCAACCATATCAATCAAAAAATCCCCGTGGTATGCCTCAAAAATTTTGCCGGACTGCGATGCAGTTCGGTCAGTTATGATGATGCTATCGGAGTCAGGCTATTGATTGAACACCTTTATGATCTTGGACACCGGCGAATAGCCTACATCTATCCTGCCAGCTCCCGCTGGACCGTCAAACAACGTACTGACGCCTATAATGAGGCGCTGGATTCTTTCTCCATTGAGTATAGAAAATTATATGAAATTAACGACGAACTGCCCTTTGAAGAGATATGGAAACAGATCGCAAAGATGATATTCGATAGTTGCGACCACGATATGCCTACCGCAATACTTGCATTCGATGACATTATCGGAATGCACCTGATGAAAGCGGCAGAATCATCCGGTTATTCAGTACCGCGCGATATTTCAATCGCAGGATTCGATAACATTGCGTTCTCAATGCTCTCATCCGTGCCGTTAACTACGGTATGTGTCAACCGTGAACGTCTGGGAGAAACAGCGATAGATATACTCATCAGACAGTTACGTTCAGAAATAAAGCATGAAGAAATCCATCACGTTACCCTCACCCCGGAATTGCTAGTCAGAAAATCTACAACTGCGCCTCATTTGCCCGAATAATAAATATAGTGAAATATTAACGTTTAAAAGAAAATTTACAAAAACAGGAGTTTCAGAATGAAGATGACAATATGTAAAACAATATTCTTTGCTCTGTTCGCAGTAAGCCTGCCATTCCAGGCACAAACCGTAAAACGGGTGTATAACGACTTTGACCAGTTTCCGAGTAAACTTAATGAATGGAATAAAGCTTCCGGCTCCATAAAAAACGGCAACGATATTCCTGAGGGCGCTTCCGTCAAGAGTTCAATGGAGATGAACGCACATTTTTCAGGTAAAGGCTTTGAACACTTCGCAGTGAATCCGCTTAATGGAAATGTTCCCGGTAATCTCAAATCGGTATCAATGTGGGTAAAAAATATTGATGGAAAATTCAACTGGTTCATGACATTTAAAGACAGCGGTACTTACGATAAAGGCAAAGAGCCGAAACGTGAATTTAACTTCAAGCCGGCACCGGGCAAATGGACAAAAGTCAGTTTCAAAATTCCCGACGCCTGGCCACAACCGGTTGCAATCGGCGGATTCACCACCCATAACTGGGGCAACGACAAAGTTGTGGCAGACGCCACGCTTAAAGTAAGCGGTATGGAAGTTGTTACCGATACTACAACGGTAAAAGAGCAAAACTCGCTTTTCACCCTTTTATGTTCCACCGGAGTTGAAGCCAATGTATTCAATGAAGGCGACATTGTCAAATTTAATCTCGATTTCGACAACTGGCGCGGCAAAGAGGTGAATTGCTCGCTTTCTTATGAGATAAACGACTCAATGGGTAACAATCTGGTGAAGGAAACCAAACCGCTTACTGTCAACGGTTCTCTCCATTACGAAATCACCCCGAAACCAAAAAAATATGGCGTCTATGAAATCAAAATTACCGTAAAATCTGAAGGATTTCCTGACTTTAATAAAAATGCACATTTTGCCTATCTGCCCAAAGTACAAACCTATACCGAAGCTGAAAAGATGGCGTCCCCATACGGTCTGGTTATGCACGGCGGCATGCCGGATACTACCTGCAATGCTTACGCCAAAATGGGCTTTACCTGGGTACGTGACTACGCGTACGCATTCCCCTGGATGAAACGCGCCAAAGGCGGGAACGGTAAATATGAAGGCTGGCCATGGTATCAAAAGCTGGATCAAAAAATCAAGGAATCAGGCCTTATACTGCTGCCCTGCCTCATGGGCGTGATGAAAGATGGCGTCAAAGCCGGTAACCTCAAACTGACGAAAGAGGATAAAGCGGAAATCATCAGCATAATGAGCGCATTCCCGCAATACAAATGCTGGGAGGTTGACAATGAATATGACTACGTCAATAGAAAGGATGAGGAAACCAGAAACTGGTCTTCGTACCAGTCATACCACAAAACCTTCGGCGATATCGTCAAGTTCATTGATGAGAACGTTATTGCCGTCGAGAACGGAACCGCTGGCGTTTTTCCGGAACGGACTAAAGAATTTATCAAATCCGGAAGCTTCAACAACATTGACGTTATCAATGCACATTTCTACTGCGGCACAGACGCCCCGGAGATGAACAAGATGAACTATAATGTCGGCGGCAATCTGGTTGCACCGCGTTCAATATTTGACACGCTCCGTGAATACGTCGCGGTAGCGTCCTGCGACGGAAAAAAACGCCAAACCTGGATTACCGAGTTCGGCTGGGATACTCTCGCCGGCCATATTGTGAATGAATATGAGCAGGCCGCCTATCTCCAGCGCGGCTATATGCTCGGATTGCAGGCCGGAATCGACCGGTTGTTCTGGTACTGGAACATGGACACCAAAGGCAAACCGACAGTATTCTTTGACGGATGCGGCATTCTTGATCCGAAGGTTGAACCCAAACCGGCAGTAGGCGCGATTGCCGCAATGGTACATTTTATGAAATTACCTAAACCGGTCGGAACATTTGACCTTGGCGACAACGCCATGGGCTATGTTTTCACCGACTCCGGTAAAATTGTCGCGGCGGTGTTCAAGACCGACGGCAATCTGCCGGATCGGGAAGTCACAATTCCTGGCGGCAAACTTTTTGATATGTTCGCCAATCCACTTCCGCCAGGCAAAGTAAAACTTGCAATTGGAGCGACATGGATCACGGATCTTGATGAATCCAGCGCCATCTATAAGCAGACGGCCTATGACTTGAAGTCTAATTATTATAACCGGATTACCGCCGGTGATACTTTCACGATAGAACTGCGGGTAAAAAACAACCGCAAGGAAGATATTGCTGCTAAATTCTCCCTGCAACTGCCGCAAGGCTGGACAGCAGACCGGACAAACGGAGCAATAGCCGCAAAACCCGGAGAAACAACCCTGATTCCAATCGTTATCACAGCGGACCCGAAAGAACGCGCCCTTTATCAGAAAGTTCCATTGAAAATATCTGAAAACGGAGTTGAGAAAACCCTCACCACCGAGTTCAATATCGTTGCCGCCGGTATGCTGAAAGCCTCGCCTTTGACCGGAAATCCGGGCGAATGCAAAACTATTGTGACCATAGGCAACAACTCCTCGCTGCCGAAATCGTTTATCATTAAAACGGAAGTCCCGAATGGCTGGAAAATAACTCCTGCCGGAATGGAAATCAACAATATGCCCGGTTCAAAGGTTGAGACCAGAGAATTCACGGTCACCTGGAACACCTCCTGGAAGAAAGACGAAAAGGCAAAAATATATCTTCAACTCCCTGACGGCAGGGTAATAGCAGAGACCGGCATTATTCCGCCGGCAATGACTCTTGTCCGGATGACCCCGCCGGTAAAATTCAACGGTGACCTTAAGAGTTGGCCCGCGGAATCAAAAATGCCGGACTGGTTGACCGGTTCAACGACAACCAGTCATGGCACGGAAGTCTATGCCGGTTACTCCAATGAAGGTATTTATATGGCGGTAAATGTGAAAGATTCAAAGGTATCACAGGAAGATCCGCGCGCCTTCTGGGCCCAGGACTGCATTGAGCTGTTTATTGACTCCGCCTATGATAGAAATGTACGCAGCGAGTACAAGGAAACCGACCACCAGTTCTGGGTGGCGCCCCAGACAAAGAGCAACGGAATTTACGCCGGTCGCTGGAAACGCAACAAAGAGATTCCGGCAACTATGTTTGATTTGAAAGAAGTCAAAGGGTTCAGCAAAAAAACTGATACTGGCTATATGATGGAATTCCTGATTCCGGCAGCACTGATTAAAAACTTCAAAGCAGATCCCGGTACAAAAATAGGACTTAATTTCAACATCAATGTGACCCATGCCAGAAGAGACAATTTTGAAGTATTCTGGGCGGCAGAGAAAGCCGACAAAACAACTGACAAACCCTGGATTTGGGGAACTGCCGAACTCAAATAATCAGGCAGATATCATAGAATATTACTGCTTATGGAATGCGGGTGAGAAGAAATTGGGTCATGTGTTTCAGGGTTAGACGCCGCAATGCATGCTTTGCCTGAGTGTCGTCCTGGTCTGCTGCCTTACGGTACCACTCTGCCGCTTTGGCAACATCTTTGGTGACACCCTCACCGTTTTCATAGCACCAGCCAAGCTTGTATTGGGCCAGTTCATCTCGTTGTTCGGCGGCCTTGCGATACCATTCCGCCGCTTGAACCATATCTTTGGTAACGCCCTCACCGAAATTATAGCAATTTCCAAGCAGTGCCTGCCCCCCGGGATGCCCCTGGTCTGCAGCTTTACGGTACCATAACACGGCTCTGATCATATCCTTGGCAACCCCCGAACCGGAATTATAGCACAAACCGAGATTATATTGTGCAGTTGCGTATCCTTGTTCGGCAGCTTTGCGATACCAGTAAACTGCTTTTGCCGTATCTCTGGCAATACCATTACCGCCGGCATAGCACCAGCCGAGTTTATACTGGGCAAAGGCATCACCCTGGTCTGCGGCTTTACGCCACCATTGTACCGCTTGATTCATATTTTTGGCAACACCGTTGCCGCTGGCATAACACCAACCGAGGTTATATTGTGCCGTCGCAACCCCTTGTTCCGCGGCTTTACGGTACGAATCCGCTCCGGCGCCGTAGAGTTCGCACCAGCAAAGACCGTAAACTAAAACCAACCAGATAACCAAGCGTTTTCTCATGTCAAAATCCCCTGAAACCCGGCTCCAGCATAAAACCAATTGAATTTGTGCAATGATGCAACGTTACGGATATACCGCATATATTCCGACGCTGTCTGAAAGATAACTTGATTTATGGATAAAGTCAAATGGCGTTCGCTCATTTCACGAATCCATTCACAAATAGACATATTTATGTAGCATCAATCGAGAAACCGTAAATACAAGGGAATTTCGAGGATTAGCCGCAAATGGTCAAGCCTCTGTAGTATTCAGCAAAAGATTCATCTGAAGCGGATACGATAACGCAATGGCGAAATTCCAAATTTTCGTTTGAACTGCCGCGTAAAATAGTTGGAATCATGAAAACCACTATTTTGTGCCGTTTCAGTGATGTTGCAA
This sequence comes from uncultured Victivallaceae bacterium, assembly GCA_964392985.1. Taxonomy (GTDB): domain Bacteria; phylum Verrucomicrobiota; class Lentisphaeria; order Victivallales; family Victivallaceae; genus CAYMSF01. The sequence continues at coordinate 49,234 of CAYMSF010000018.1, forward strand.
TCAGAATCCAACAACATCGCCGCGGCATTTTGCAGGCGCAGATTCAAAAGGAAATCAATCGGGCTTTGTCCGGTAGCATCTTTGAACACCCGTAACAGATTATTTTTGGACATTCCCGACATTCTGGCGATTTTTTCCAGGTTCCAATCTTTGGCGTAATCTTTTTCCAGTAATCCTATCAGTTTCGCCAACCGGAGCAATCCTTTGCGCTTGTAAGATGTCGCCTGTGCTGAATACTGACGCGAAATAAAGACTATCAATGCAACCAGATGCCCGAATACCGCAGCATTCACACCATTGACATTGTCATGGAGTTCGTTTTCCATTCGACGGATAATTTCTTTCACTGTAACCAAACCGGCCTTATCCAGTTGCAGATGACTGGTGAACTGATGACTGCGACGGTAGGCCGGTTCCAGGTGAAAAATCGCCTGATATCCGGGAATCTGTCGCAATTCAGACTCCGGAAGTGGTAACCTGGCAGGATTGAACATTACATTATAATGTTCCATTTCATTGCGTTCGACAAAGTAGTGCTCAATATTCCCCTGAATTAAAAAAACATCGCCAGTCGCTACCGGATATTCAACGCCTTCAATATGTTGCCTGCCCTGCCCGCTGACAATGATCACCAGTTCGGCGAAGTCATGGTGATGTAATACCGCAGTAAGGTCATGGGGATGTTGTAACGCCATCCCGCGTTCAATATGCCTGACGGTAATTGGAAAACCGTCCTGCCCGAAATAATATTCGCCCCTGGCTATCACTGCATTTGACATATTTTGCACCTTTTGGTGATATAGTACTATATTTTGGTTATAAAGTCAAGGATTAATAGCAGAAACAGCATTATAATATAGTTATATTTTAATAAATTCATTATTCGTTAAAGCAATATTAAAACGGAGGCATTCAAAAATGAAAAGTTATTTTCCGGAAGTAAAAAGTGCAGTCAAGTATGAAGGCAGAAAATCAACGAATCCGCTGGCATTCAAGTTCTATGACGCGGATAAAAAAGTTAACGGCAAAACCATGAAGGAACATCTGCGTTTCGCCATTGCTTACTGGCATACTTTCAAGGGTGCCGGTGCAGATATTTTCGGTGCCGGAACGTTCCAACGCCCGTGGCTGGTTAACAGTAACCCGATGAAAGCCGCCGAAGATACTCTGGACGCCGCATTTGAATTCACCGCCAAAGTTGGCGCACCTTATTACTGTTTCCATGACCGTGACATTGCCCCGGAAGGTAAAGATTTTACCGAATCCTGCAAAAATCTTGATAAAATCGTAGCAAAAGCCGCAAAACTGCAAAAAGCCACCGGCGTCAAACTGCTGTGGGGTACGGCCAATCTCTTCAGCCATCCCCGTTATGCCCATGGTGCCGGTACCAATCCCGACGCCCATGTGTTCGCCTATGCCTGCGCCCAGGTCAAACACGCTTTAGATGCCACACTCGCCCTCGGCGGAGAAAATTATGTATTCTGGGGCGGACGCGAAGGTTATGAAACCCTGCTGAATACCGACTACTGCCGTGAACAGGAACAGTTTGCCAGATTTCTATCAATGGCAGTGGATTACAAGAAAAAAATCGGTTTCAACGGCGCATTTCTGATTGAACCCAAACCGCATGAACCGACCAAACACCAATATGATTTTGATGCCGCGACCGTATTGGGATTTCTGCAGAAACATGATCTGCAGGAACATTTCAAACTCAATATTGAGGCAAATCACGCGACCTTGGCGGGGCACACCTTTGAACATGAACTCACCGTCGCATCAGCGGCAGGAAAACTCGGCAGTATTGATGCCAACATCGGGGATCCGCTGCTGGGTTGGGACACCGACCAGTTCCCGACTAATCTTTACGGCGCGGCTTACGCCATGCTGGTGGTGTTGAAACAGGGCGGACTTGGCTCTGGCGGCTTGAATTTCGACGCCAAACCCCGTCGCGGCTCTGTTGACACTATTGACTTGTTCTACTCTCACATTGGCGCGATGGACACCTTTGCACGGGCATTGTTAATCGCAGCACAGATTATCAAAGATGGCGCTCTTGACAATTTTATCAAAACACGCTATGCAAGCTTTGACAAAGGCTACGGCGCAGAGATTATCAACGGCAAATCCTCATTCGACAAACTGGAAAAAATTATTCTGACAAATGGTGAACCTGTTTTAAAGAGTGGCAGGCAGGAATTGCTTGAAAACATAATTAATCAGTATATTGTTTGATGTGGTATTATACTCTATAAAGTTTGATGTCATATTATAGAGTATAATCACGGTTTTTTCGCGAACAAAAATTTTCTTATAAAAAATGGCAAACCATGGATGATGCAGTACGGTTGACATTTGCGCCCACATGTCAGGTAATGGAGTTGCAATACCGCCATTCAAATATAATTTGGAGTTAATACACCGATGAGCATCTATCTTGGACTTGACAGTAGTACACAGAGCTTGAAGGCAGAATTAATTGATATTGAGTCAGGGGAAATCGTCTGTTCAGAAAACGTGAATTTTGGCAAAGACCTCCCGGAATACAACTGTCCGAACGGATTTCTGGAAAATCCTGACCCGCTGATCAAACACGCTGATCCGTTGTTGTGGCTGTCGGCGCTGGACTTGCTGTTCACCCGGTTGCAACATCAACAGGCGCCTCTTGCAGCAGTAAAGGGAATCAGCGGTTCCGGACAGCAACATGGTTCTGTTTATCTGAATGATAAATTTGAAAAGATTCTGGCGGAACTTTCACCTGCAAAAAATCTGGCGGAACAATTAGCTCCGGCACTATCAAGAAAAACTTCCCCTATCTGGATGGACCGGGCTACAAGTGCAGAATGTTCTGAATTACAACAACGTTTCGGCGGTAGAATGCAGAGTGATACCGGCTCCCCGGCGATTGAACGATTTACCGGGCCGCAGATTCGCAAATTTGCCAAGGATGAACCTGAAAATTATCGCCAGACCTTACATATTCATCTGGTAAGTTCATTTATGGCGTCAATTCTTTGCGGCAGAAACGCCCCGATTGATTTTGGCGATGGGGCGGGAATGAACCTGCTCAACCTAAAAACGCTGCAATGGGATCGGGAAATTGTGGATTTTACTGCTCCCGGACTGATGGATAAACTTCCACCGGTATTAAATTCAAAGACTGTGGCAGGAAACCTGAGTCCTTATTTTTACAAATACGGATTCAACAGTGAAACGCCGGTATTGGTGTGGTCGGGGGACAATCCTTGCAGTTTGATTGGCACAGGGGCATCTGAACCCGGTGTGGCAGTAATCAGTCTGGGTACCAGCGATACCTTTTTTGCCGCAATGGATGAATTTAAGACTGACCCGGCGGGTTACGGTCATGTATTCGGTAATCCCGGCGGTGGATTTATGAGCCTGACCTGCTTCAGCAATGGTTCACTCGCCAGAGAAAAAATTAAAGACGAATGCGGCATCTCCTGGAGTGAATTCGATAAATTGGCAATATTGTCGCCTCCCGGCAACAACGGCAATCTGATGCTGCCGTATTTCTCCCCGGAAAGTACGCCACTCGTACTGGAATGCGGCGTAAAATATCACGGCACAAATGATTTCTGTGCAAAAGTCGCGAACAGTTCCACCAAAATACGGGCGATACTGGAATCCCAGGCATTGAGCATGAAGTTGCATTCATTATGGGTCGGGAAGAGTTTCAAACTTATACGTATTACCGGTGGCGCCTCTGAATGCCGTTCGTTCCGTCAAATCTTGTCTGATGTTTTCCAGACGGAAATTGAACAAATTACCGTTTCCGACTCTGCCGGTGTTGGTGCCGCGCTTCGTGCCGCCAATGGTATCGGAAAAATTCCATTCTCAGACCTGTATATACTGTTCACCCGTTCCGTAGCAAAGACGATGCCGAATACCGCCACCGCCACCATTTACGGCAAAGCATTAGATGAATACGATAAACTGGAAAAATCTTACCGGTAATTTTCAGAATTATCGAGCGAGATAAAAGAGATACGCATGACGCAAATTACAAAGAATTTTTTGTAATATTACCGGTGATTGATAATATAATTGAATATGAGCCGATTCATTAACTATTTTCACCACTATCGATGTAGCTAACTCGGAAATGAAATATTCGTCAAGAGTCAATAGTCTTCCGTGTTGATTTCAATCTTGCTTAGATTCGAGAATCAACGGTTGCTGACAGGAGTCATTGGAGAAGGTTACATCTTGGAAGCGCCGTAGGGCTGGCTTTCCCAGCTTGCCGGCTGGTTTTGCGGTAAGTCACTGTATCCACGCCGTTCCTGTTCGGTAATGCATCCGCCGGCAGTAACCAAGAGCGCAACGGCAAGCAATGCCATACAGAAATACCGGGATTTGTATAGACTATTTTGCAGCATCGGCAGCGGGTGCCTCGGTTTTAGTTTCTGCCGGGGCTGCTGGTTTGGTTTCTGCAGCAGGAGCAGGTTTTGCCGGTTCTTCAGTTTTAGCCTCGGCAGATTTTGCCGGTTTCGCCACCTTTTTCTCTGGAGCAGCAACAACTTCGGAAGAGGATTGGGACATAAATTTATTGAAGAGATTATAACGTTGCATTTCCAATACTTGAAGAGCAACTGCCGCCATCAACACGACTAACGAAACTATAATCATCACCGTATAAAATTTGCTAAACATAGTAATCCTTAATTTAAGGCCGCTGTTTTACTTGAACTGAGCAAGAGAGTCGATTGAGAAATAAACGGTATCACCAATTTTAACTTCGCGATCTCCGTTTGAACCGGGAATGATGTTCGCGATAGAACAATGTTCTTCAACTTTAACGAGTTTGATTTTGCCGATGTACTGACTGTTGTCAGTATCAAGACCACGAGCCACAACCATATCACACTGATTGGGGATATTAGGATTGACCTTATTAACTTTATTGCCCAGTATCTGTTCAACTTTTGTGCCGGTGCCCAAATCAACAACCAGAAATCCATATTTACGATTGATATCAATGACTTTACCCTGGACAGCCATTCTGGCCTCGCGACTGCCATCTCCCCATGGAATAATCTTTTCCGGATCGGCATCAGGTTTAATAATATTAGCAAGACGCTTAACTTCGCCTTTTGTTTTGGTCAAGTCTCTTTGCGCTTTTTCCAAATCAGTAGTTTTGCCGGCAATTTGATTTTTGGCGCTATCCAGTTCTCTTTTTGCGCTGGCCAACTCATTTTTTGCCTTGGACAAATCGTTTTTAACTGATTTTGCGGAGGAGGCGATTTTTTGTATTGAATCCTTATAGGAACTGTCATCCAAACTCGGTGAATCACTGCCGAGAGTTTCAGCAATCTCTCTGTAAGTGTCGTTATAAGCATCCACTTTGGTTTTTACTGCCGAAATCTTACTGTCAAGTTTCCCTATTTCACTGGCATAACCGGAACTTTTCAAAGCGTTTTGATCAAGGGATGCGCCAATTTTTGTTGCGGAATCACAAATTGCACGGATGGTGCCGTCCTGACGTTCACGTACTTCGCCAATCCAACCGACAACTTTATCTTTAGCAGCAGCATATCCATCAACTTTGGCAAGATCTTCTGCACTGGGAGCGTCTTTCATTTCAGTGGTGTCGGCAATTTTACGAATCGCGGCGCTAAGATCATCGCGTTCGGCGATTACTTTTTCCGCCTGTTTCGCAAGCGTGGGGAGAGATTTTTCTAAATCAGCATATTTTTCATGAGAAAGTGTTTCGGGAGAAAGTGATTTGGCAATACTGGTACCACTGCCCTTATCCAAAGCGGCGGAAGTTTGATTCAGCGCAGAGGCCATTTTTCCCCATCCATCAACCATCTGATCCCGCTTTTCATAGAGAAAATAGGAAAAAACTGCAGATGCTACAGCAAGCAAAAGAATCAAAACACTCAAACCAATATTCAAAAATTTCATTGCCTTCTCCTGTTTTATAGATGGCTTCAAGCTCAACAAAAATGGTTAAACGCTAAAAATTAGCACGGCAATAATCAATTGCAAATCATCGCACCAAAAATTAACATTTTTTTTCTAATTTAAACAACTGCATTAATAGCCGTTGTCAAAAGCATTTTGCAAATAAATTATAAATAAAAAGACTACTTGCGTCCGATTATTTTCTCGACAAAATATCTGGGCCTGGCTCTGACATCATAGTAAATCCTGCCGATGTATTCACCCAGCAACCCCAAACCAACCATTTGAAAACCGCAGATAAAGAAGAGTACTGCGAACAGTGTAAAAACCCCGCCCTGGGTATAAGCGTCGCCATGAATAAACCGCATAACAACAATATAGGCACCAAGCAAAACGCCAAGCATCGAAACACCTCCGCCGATAATGCTCAACAGGCGCAATGGAAATGTTGTCATACAGGTTAACAGATTAAATTGCAAATTAATCAGCTTCCAGACGGAATATTTTGAATCTCCCGCCGCACGATGGCTGTGTGCTACAACAATTTCGCAGGTTTCCCGGGCAAAACTATTTCCAAGCACTGGAATAAAGGTGCTGCGTTCATTGCAGGAAAGCATAGCATCAACAATATTGCGACGATAAGCCCGCAACATACAGCCATAATCTTTCATTTTGACGCCGGTGGCCTTCTGTGCAACTTTATTGACGATGAATGATGCGGTCTTTCTAAACATGGTATCGCGGCGATTGGCACGAATTGTACCAACCACGTCAAATCCCTCGTCCGCTTTTGCCACCAGATTAGGAATTTCCTCTGGAGGATTCTGCAAGTCGGCATCAATCGTAATGACCAAATCAGTCGTTACCAGCGAAAAACCTGCCATGATTGCGGAATGCTGACCATAGTTGCGATTGAGAACGCAGGCAACAATTTTGCCGTTATTTTTTTCTGCCGCATCTGTCATGATTTCGACTGAACGGTCGCGACTGCCGTCGTCAACTAGAATAATATCAAACTTTTTCCCGGTTGTTTCACAAGCTTTCAAACAGCGCGTAATCAGTTCATCAAGACAATCCTGTTCGTTGTAAACCGGTATAACTACCGAAAAAGAGTTAATCGGACCCTTACTCATTTATTGCTCCTGGTAACGATATTCTGGTATATACAATGCCCCCTGTAACGCCTTGCATCCAATTTATCAGCAACAACTGCTGAACCGCATTCTTTAAAATTATATAAAGCCGGCGTCACACAACTCTTTGCAAGCAATACAATAGTCCCGAAAACCGCCGAATTCAAGGTAATGACCATAATTTGCACGATGTGCAAGTAAAATATTGCAATATTTACGCCATTATTACCCGTCTAAATAAAAAGTGGCTCACTTGTCAAGATAGTTGTTTACTTCATCTCTGGCAATCTTAACCCAGCGGGTGATGCGCTCGGGTTCATTCTGGACAGTATGGGTATCTCGCATAATTATTTCAAGGTTGCATTTGCCGGCGATGGCAAGGGTATTGCGTAGATCGCGACGAATTTCCGCCTCGGCAAATTGGGCGCAAATCAAAGCGGGATTCTGTTTGCGGGAAAATACGAATTTTGACCCCATCTCTCTTGCGCAGTACTCCTGATCCGCCCAAGGCGATACTGCAATACGGCGCAGATTCGGAATATCTTTGATGTATTTTAACCGCGCATGAATTCCTTCGCAACAACAATAACACTTCAGGCCAAACCGGTTCAGAACTGGCAACTGATATGGCAGTACGAATTCGGCAAACATCTCCGGAGATACTCCCACTGTGTCCTGCGACTCAGAAAAACCCCAGCGGTCAATCAAGCGGACAGGTGCTCCGGGTTTACGATCCTTCTGTGGCAGATCACGGGTGCAACCAACACCTCCGCTACCGACAAAATAGCTTTCGTTATCATCAACAAGCAGATGTTCATTTTCAAGAAAATCAAGATACTGCATCCGGTCATCGCGAAGGAAAGCCATTAATTCATGCAAACCCTCCGGGTCATCATACATTTTCATCATAAACGCTTCAAGTCCGACAAGCAATACTGCATCGACTGTGAGTCCGTGCGACCACCAGTAAACATCGAGGCAATACCGTGCTGGAAGAAGATCGCCAAAAATAGAGTTCGCCAGCTCAAGGCGTTGTTGAGTCAGCGCTTTATCCACGGTTACTTTGCGGAAAGAAAGTTTCTTTAAGTCGCGATGAATATCCTGCAGCGGCGCTTCCCATACATAACTGCCGCGATTTTCGCCATGTTGCATTTTTATTTCCACACCAAAATTGCCCAGACGCAATTCCCAGGGCAGGTCAAACCATGGATTAAGCACGTTATCATCATTGATATTTTCGAACCAGTAGATTTTACGGCGCAAAGTCAGTTCCCATTTCCGCAACAACGGGTTTGAGCATAAACAACTTGATTCATTAAGGCATTCATCCCAGCAACCATCCGGATAGGCCAGCACCATCGGCCGTTTCGCCTGACAGGCGTTCACCCCATACCACAATTCACGCCGTTCTTTAATAATTGGGAGTTCCGCTATTTCCCGGACTCTGCCCGCGAGTTGACGCAGCACTTCGCAGTCGGATTGAGAAACCTGTTCATTGTTGATGATTGATGTTGTTTGATTTGTCATAAAAATTCCTTTCATAATCTATTCTGATAGCGATAAAACTATGGGGTGAATTCGTATCTGGTTTGCCAGCGTTTGGATTGTCCTGGAGCAACAACAATGGAGATAAACGCTTCCGGGCAAAGCGCATACCGGGTACAAAAGATCCTACATTGATTCAACGGTTCCTGTGAAGAGATTCGCAACTTGACCTCCTCGCCCGGGGCAGATACAGTAAACGTATTATCAGTCGCATTTTGTGAAAAACCGTCAAAACCGTATCCCGGCATCTCCTGTTCGGTCAAGGTGCGGACGATACTGAAATCACTGCCGGACAGTGACGCAAAATCGCCCAATTTATCCGTGACAAATATTTTGGGTGTAAATTCGAAATGAACGCGCCAACCGGGTTCAATTGGTTTATCGTCAATATTTACAAAGTTATGTTCGTAAACTGTCTGGTTGATAATTTTACTACCCAGATTTTCAAGATGCATTTCCAATACAAAACCATCGCCGCTTTTCAGCAGAGAAATGCGACGGGTAAAGCGGTAACAGTAACCGTTGACATTCGCCGATTCCTGAACATACTCAATCCAATCACTCCCCTGTTTTATGTTCCAGGGAAATGTTCTTACTATCTCGTAAGGATAATGAAAAACATACCGGTGCGCTGTAAATTTTTTATATTCCGGAGTCTCCGGTTTTCTAAGTTCCCCAACACCAATTTTCAGGAATGTCTCTCCCGGTTTCGCTTCATCATATCCAAGAGCCACCGGCATTCCATTGAAACCCAGTCCGAATTCCGTAGCTACGCTGTTTGAATGATTGGGCTTAAGCGGATCATGAGGTCCGATCCAATCGTTAAAGAACCAATCATGGTTGCGATATCTGACACAAGCAATCATTGATGACCAGTCAAAACGGGAGCTCCGGTAATATCCCTGTTTGTCATCAGGCAGATAGGCGACCAGCTTAATTTGATTATTGGCAATCGTTGCTGTCGGAAAAGAGTATACCCGGTCAGGTGGATTTGCGACCATAGTCGTATCTGTCCCGATACAACCCGTGCCACTCAATACCGTTGTCATAAATAACACTCCAAATAATTTTTTTGCATAGATGAGAATAGTAATATCACGCAGAGTGTTTTTCTTTTCCGGTGACACGCTGATTGAACAATTTTTCAACCGTGGTTGTCACGTTTTCGATATTGGTTCAATACGAGGCATCAATAATCAACACCTGACAGCGTAAACTATCTATTTTTTGGTTTTCTGATTGACCAGTTTCATCGCCGCTTTTTTTACCATGAAATTGTCTGATTTAAGCAACGGGTCAAGCCGTTGCGATTCATCAAAACACCCCATTGCCTGCAATTCACGAACCCCGGCATACTGCAGTTGGTAGTCTTCTCTGGATTTTGGCGCTTTTGTCGTGGCAAGATGGTTGCGAATAGCCTGAACAGCATCCGCGCCACCCAGTTTGCCCAGCGCCTGATAAAGCAGCGTAATGTCTGCATGATAGATAAATTTAATTTTTTTGGTGTCTGCCAGAAGTGCCGCGATGCGCTTTTCTGCTCCTGGAGCATCAGCATACGTCAACGCTATTGCGGCCACGACACAAAGCGAACTGGAACGGTCGCCAAGACGGGGACCGTTAGTGCGCTCGTCCACAGTTTTTTCAAGAACAGCAATAAGCTCTGGAGGCGCGTTCTTTTGCATTGCCGCTGCTACCGCGCCACAAAACAATTTTTTTTGATCTTTTTCCGTGGCAGCGAAAGCTTTCCAATCCGGACCCGCATCCTTTGGCAGTTGTGACAATCGCCACATTGCCAATCCATTTTGCTCGCCACCCAGTTTTTTAAGCAGCTCCTCTGCCGGCAGTTGCAGTAACTTTTCCGGCGGAGCGGTGGGCAGAATGCCTCTTTCACCAAGCATTTTCTGCAATTCCGCCACATTTATTGCTGAGGGAGATTTACCACTCTTAACTGCCAGGGCCGCGGCCAGACCGCAAATCTCGCCAAGTTGTTGTATATCCCGTTTCATGCGCACAAGAGATGCCAGATCGTAATCAACGGAGAAAGCGCGGCAAGCTATCAATACGCCTTCAATGCCTTCCGGGTACAAAGACCGGTAGGGAACTTCACTGGTACGGACATAGGTAAACAGACCAAACATAACCACCCAGCGCCGTATCCATTCATTTTCAAGCGCAAAAAAACCGCCGCGATCGTAATTGCATGACATAGAACAAACTTTGTCCGGCCAACTTTTTCCTTCCGCAAAATCAGCCGCCGTCAAAATAACAGGACCTTGTATTGAACGTCCCTGACGGATTCCCAGCAGGGGCGCCAAAGTACAGAAATGTTTTTCAGCAGTAAAGGGTCCATGCTTCAACAACTCGGCCCTGGCGCTGAAGTGTGCGCGGGAATAATCCATAGTGTCCGTCTGATCAACATAACCCATCGCGTTATTGGCGCCACTCAAGTAGTAACCGGTTTTCCCTTTTTTTACTTCTGCCGGCAAATAGCCGTAGAACAGCATAAAACCATCGCTATCCCGTCCCATGGAAAATTTAGCTCCTGCCGCAGCAGCCAGATCGCCATCACCAGTACCGTCAATAGCAACACGACAGGGGTAAATGTGATAACCGTCTTCAGCTGCAACGACTACCGCAGTTACCGCGTTACCTTTCTTGATTGCCCCGAATACTCTGCCCTGCACTCCGAATTTAACACCGGCAGATTCCAGTTCCCGCCAAATGGTATCAGCTTTAGCGACAGGATGCGGACCTCCGGCAGCACCGGTAATATTTTGAGCTTTCTGAGTCTTCGCGTCCATCTCTTTCTGTAAACCGGCATTTAAGCCATGATAATAGCCGAACACTCTGCCTGCCGTCCCGGTTCCACCCGGCAACCACAGCGCGTCAACAACTGTAACTTTTGCCCCTTGTTGCGCAGCCACCAGAGCGGCCAAACTCCCACCGGTACCGCAACCAGCCACTACCACATCCGATGGGTCATGCCATTTAACAATCGCCGGCGGAAGCATCGCTGGCGGAAATTGGCGTTCAACGGCCGTGGTTAATTCATTCGCTGTTACTGTTTTTACTTCTGCTGGTGTCACATTCAACGGCAAAGGACGTTGCGGCAATTTCGCGAAAACCCTATTGAGAAAATCGTTCGCGACTTGCTTGTCGGCAAGGATTTTGCTGCCGTCAACGACTGGCGTAATTCCGGTATTATCAAGCGCGCTGAAAACAGCAGGACTGACTGGCGAAAAATCACCTTTATAATCCGGAGAAATGTCTACCAGCAATGCTCTGGCAAAATTCGGCTCTTTCTTCTTCAGATATTCCATCAATGCCATAACCCGGTGATAAGTTTCCGCGGCGGCGGGTATTTTTTCCGTGCCGGGAGAAGACGGTAACAGCGCGAAATCAATAATATATTCATCCGGCCACATGGCAGGTTTAATCCCAATCTGATTATTTAAAAATTGAAGCGATTCAGGAACCGTAATCTTCTGCGGCAGACCGTTCACAGATATTGTATGCACATATATGCGCCGGGTCAGCGTTGATGGCGGCGGCACAGGCAAACCACAAGCCTGATATGAGAAAGAAAGTCCCTGACTGGCATCTACAACTTGCGGAGCGGTGACCAGTTGCCGTCCACTCTTTCCAACGATTTCAACCCCGGCGAGTTTGCCGTCTGCGCCTGCTACCGGTCTGACTGGCAGTATGCATACCAGACAGGAGACCCCGGCGGATTCGACCAGGCGATCTACGGCGAGAGTCGTGATATAGGGGTCAAATTTTCCATCTTTATAACCGCCCAGCGGTGCGCAGATTGCCGCAAGTTCTTTTGCAAACCACCCATCCGGAAACTGCATATTCCACTGTGCGGATACTTCCGTAGCGAGCACCGGTCCGGATTCCAGCAGCAGAACTCTCTTTTTCATCTGTGCCGCCTGTTTTGCTATCGCCACGCCCGGCAGTGTTGCGCCGATAACGATAAGATCACCATCCCATGCCTTAACTGATGTTTTTCCGGCCAGCAATCCGGTTTCCGGTACTCCTTTCAGTTCCGCAGCATAAACAGAATTAGATGAAAGAATAGTCATTACGACCAGCAACGCGAGTTGTTGCTTGAGAAATTTACCGTGAAAACCGAAACCTTTTTCTTTGATAGACATAATTGGATTTCCGTATTTAGTTTTTAAAGATCTAATCTGCCATATATTAATTCAGTTGCTGTTGAAACTCTTGCAAAAAATACATTTAATATTGTTTAATGGCTTTGGCAAGAATTTTCTTAACATGAATATATATCCAAATATAAACAATTGTTAAGATAATATCTCAAAATTGATATGGCAAATTTACTTATTTACATTTATCAATAACAATGCCGATTAAAAATAAAAGAATCCGTCATGTCTTATCCACAAACTATTGTCGTTGCGAGCCGCAGTTCTGTCAACCCAAGGACCGTAAATTTTGCTGCCGGGATTATTCAATAATTGCATCGCCGCTTGTTCACCCTTGGCGCCACCATTTGCTCGCGCTCCAACAACATGACCGTCAACGAAAACGGCGTTGCATTCAGTATATCCAAGATGTGCCGGCCATGCAACCGGACCGCCTGCCGAGTTAGTGTAAGAGTTGTTGACTCTGTGATAACCCACGGGATTCATATTTCCGGCCTCACGATTTTGTCTGGCAGTTTCCACAAACATTACAGTGCGTGACGATTGACGGCAAAGTGACAACTTGATTGCAGGCTGCCCCCTGACTACAGGCGCGACTGGAGACAGATACATAAAATTGTAGCCGTAATCACATGACGACCAGTCCGTAGAAGTTATGCTATTAGTACTCCCCGAACTGGTATTTTCCCAAAAATCCTTGTAGTACTCGTTACCGTTGGCAAGTCTTCGCGTTCTCGCAGGACAGGTAAGTTGTTTTTTCGTTACATATTTTCCATGGTATAATACTGCCGGCCAAAAAGGTGCAACTCCAATATAACTGTCTGGCACAAAGTAATCGTTATTACCCGAAAGATAATTATGCATTGCCAGGCCGAGTTGTTTAAAATTGTTTTTGCAACTGATGCTTCTTGCCGACTCTCTGGCTTTATTGAGTGCCGGCAGCAGCATGGATGCGAGGATGGCTATGATCGCGATCACGACCAGCAATTCGATTAATGTGAAATTCCGGCTTTGACCCTTTTTTCCTTTTTGTTTCATTTTCAGCTCCTGTTTTTTGTTTATAAAAATGTAATTACAACACGCATAATTACAAGTATATCATGAAAATTGATAAATGTCTATGTATAAAAATCCAAATTTTGTGTACTATAATCTAAAATCGGACAATTTTAATGTATGTTAATCCCCAAACAATGCAATTGTTCAATAAAACTCTGTGATTTAACTTAACACTCGCAAATAAATGTGTGGTTTTATATCTTTTTTAGTCTTGCATCAAATCGTGACGTGCTGCAAATTTATTTATTTACATTTTGATTATTTATTGTAAATAGACAAGTATGATTGCGTATTCATTCAATATTCAGTAAAAACAGAGATTTCCCAATGTCCGATATGCCAGATTATTAATTATATTTGTGTGTTTGAATCAATCTTTAATCGTCGCACTTCATCAAACATAGCAATGATATTTTCCGGCGGTACATCAGCCATGATGTTATGCACTTGTTGGAATACGAAGCCGCCACCGGGCGCAAAGTTTCCAGCCAACAATCGCACATTAGCGCGAACCTCTTCGGGCGTTCCATGTGAAAGTATATGGCGGGTATCGCATCCACCGCCCCAGAAAGTAAACCGTTTGCCGTATTTTGCCTTCAACACTGCCGGGTCCATTCCGGAACAGGTAATTTGAACCGGATTCATCATGTCTAATCCGGCATCGATAAAATCTTCGATGAACGGTTCAACCGCGCCACATGAATGCATCTGTATCCGCAGATGAGGCGCGCGCGCCTTCACAAATCGCCACATTCTGGCATGATACGGCTTAAATATATCCCGGTACATTTGCGGTGAAATAAGCGGTCCGTTCTGACCGCCAAGATCATCACCGAACAGAATAATGTCAATGTATTCTCCAACTGCTGCAAGCCATTTTTCAAGACGGGCAAGATAAAACGAACACAGCGCTTCTGAAAGTCTCCGGCATGCTTCAGGGTATAACGCCAGATAGGTAAAATAATTATCGATGCGATAAAAAAATTGCGGAACTTCAAAAAGATTCCCGCCAAAGATTCCCAGAATCGCCTTATCCGTTGCATTACGCAGCGTTTTTGCGCCGGTAGCAAGTTCTTCAAGTCCTGTTTGGGTAAGCGCCAAATGTGCCCCCGGCACCGATACCGCTGACCACATCATGTGAGAAAAAGCAAAATCCAAGTCAGAAAAATCCTGTTCTTCAATGTTTTTATCTTCATAGGGGAAATTAATTTGTTCAAAGTACAGACATCCGTTAGTCTGCACTGCCAGCGGTGTGCCGTCATTTGCCAACAGATACCAGTCATCGACTTTTTTTTCGATATTGATATACGCCGGTATTTTGCATGTTGTCCCGTCGGGAAGAGTCCATGGTTTCCAATCTTCGTCATTTTTCAGAAATGCGCGACCCAGTTCAATCACGTCCGCACCCAGCGCGTCGGCTACTTCCGGTTCGACAACAGCAAGTTGTTGAATCATGTCATACACATAAATGTCGCCGGTCGTAATTCCCATAGCTTTTTTTAATTTTGCGTAGGCGATTGCAGAAATGGTTGAAGACCGGTGTCCACCAAAATCAATTGGAATCCTGTCGGTCGGTTCATGCGATATGCTGCGTAAAACTCTTTCCCGTGAATTCATATCAGGCTCCAATATTTTGTTACAAGGCATTCATTAAAATCAATAAATGTTTTACTTATTCGTATTAAACAACAGCCTTTTTAAAATCCCGGCATGTTCATCACGATTCGGTTCCGCCAGTCAAGTACCGTCTCCGAATTCCACTCTTCTTGGCCGCTCTGTCTGCACCCGTGCACCTCTTGCAGAGTCATAATCCACCGTCACTTTGTCATAAATAACAGAATAATAGAAATTATAAGATTATGGATAAATATTGTATGAGATGTGTTCCAGCTCTTGCAACAGTCGCCATAAGGTTAATTTATGTTTCATTTAATTATGATTAAGTGCTTATTTGTCAATGCATTTGCCAGAAAACGCGATCTATAAAACTGAAAATTCGTTTAAATAATACAGGAACCACCCTGACTGAGAGTTTGCCGGATTTTTGATGCGGAAATTTCCGGAATAGTTTTCCCTGATTCGATGGCAAGGGCGGCAGCAACACCAGCGGCCTCGCCGGTCTGGTTCATATTGACCATTACCCGTGCTCCGCCAAAGGCTTCTTGATCGGCATCCAGCATCCGTCCAGCGGCAATGACATTTCCCGCATGTTCAGGAATCAGGCAGCGTAGTGGGATTTGATAGAACGCCGGATCTTTTTCTATCGGATCACGCCAGCGGCGTTCTTCCTGCGGCTGTCCGGGACAGGAATAAGTTTCGCGACCGTCAAGATAACGGAAGATGATACCGGGGCGGTCAGGCTGATGAATATCAACGCGGTATGTGCCGTTGGCAATGGCATCGTCAAAACGAACTCCATTGAGCAGGTCATGACCTGTCAATGTGTAGAGTGCCTGGATGTGACGTGTTTCACGAATGCCGGTCATTGATGGTAACGCTTGCAACGTAATCCCGGGGATATCATATTTATCGCGGAGAATATCCGTAATAATCCGCACTTGACGGCGCCCTTCGATTTCGGCGGCAGTAAGACCGGCGCCATCGGCACAGTTACAATTAAAAATACGAGTTCCTGCCAGCATATAAATATCGCTGCAGGGAACATTCGCCCCCCAGATAAAGCCTTGTGGAAGATTGTATTCCACGCCATATTTTCGCAGCGCAGATCCCAGGTCAAATCCTTCCGGAAACTTCCAGCCACTGAAACGGGCGCAAGTGGTTGAAGGCTGTGGAGCTGTCGGCTGACGGAGTGAATAACCCGCCCTGGCACAGAGGTCGGCATCGCCAGAGGCATCAATCAGATAATCCGCCAGAATCACGCCACACCCTGATTTGTTTTCAACAACAATTCCAGCCAGTCTGCCGTCTTCGTAATATGGTGCAGTAAAAACTGTATGCAATAATGGTTTAACTCCAGCTTCAATAATTATCCTATCCAGTTCAATTGCCAGCTCTTCGGTATTTAAAACAAAATCCTCATAAAGCGAGTCCACGCCCCGCCGCCGTTGCAACCGCTCGATTACTTCCTGCGTCAAACCGGCAATTATCCTGTTTTTGTGCGTGGTGTCATTAAGGCTGTGCCAGATGCTTACCATACCGGAAACCGCCACCCCGCCGAAACGGTTCTGCTTTTCCACAATCATCACTTCAGCGCCAAGGCGGGCGGCTCTAACCGCAGCAAACACGCCGGTACAACTGCCACCGATTACACAAATGCCGGTTTTGCCGATGACTGGAACCTTACGAGCAGGGATGATTACTTCATGCATAATTAGATGACCTTGTCTTTTATGGATTGTATAAATAAAATTTGAATAACACAGTAGTTTTCAAAGCATATTATAACAGATTTGACTATATTTGTCAACCGTCATTCGATTAATCCCAATAACTTAATTTCTGACGGGATGGCAATGGGAAAAATCAATCATCTGGTGAAATATTACTATTCCGCCATCCGGTGGGAGACACGCCGTAAAACTCCAGAAACTGACGATTGAAGTTGGAAAGTGTAACATACCCGGAAGACATGGCAATATCCAGAACGGACCGAGTGCTGTTGCGCAACAGTACCGCCGCGGCTTTCATCCTTAATCTTTTGATATATACCTGGGGCGCGCAACCAACAGCTTTGTGAAATAATTTTCTAAAGTTAGATTCACTCGAATGACACAAGGTAGAAATTTTTTTCATGGATATCTGCCGGTTGAAATTGGCGGCAATATATTCAAGCGCCGGGGTTATGCGTTTCAAGTTTTCTTGTAAGTCTGGAATTATGGCCTCCGGCTGTCTGCCTGCAGTAATCCGGTGCAGTTTAATCATCAGACTCCAAACCAGTGACCTGACCATGGATTTATATCCGGTTTTGCGCTCGGCGACCTCTTCAATTATCATTTTTATAATAATACAAATTTCCGGATATCTGTTGCAGTTAATGATGTTTTCAAATCCGCTTCCACACAGTGAATCAGCCTCAAGATAACGTTCTTCCGGACCGGCATAAACCGACAGTAACGCGATTTGATCAAAATTGATAAACCCCCAGCTCGTCATGCCACCGGGATTGGCGGCAGTTATATGCACCTCGCGATTATTGATGAGAACCGCATCACCCTTTTTAAAAGGGAGAATTTTGTCTTCGATGATAAATACTCCGGTTCCATCATAGCAATAACCAATTTCAAGACAATCATGAATATGCGGTTTATCTTTCGGACTCGAGGAACGCACATTAAAATCCGGATTAGAAACCGGAAAGTCCGCATCCAGTTTTATCGGTGCATAACTGCTATCGGCAACATTTGATTTTGATTGAAAACGCATATTATTTTAATTGCTATGAGGGAGATTAATTCTTTTCAATACACTATATTCTGTTAATATGTATTATTCAACTAACAAAAGGAGTCTGATACGATGAAAGCAGCGTATTTATCCCGTAACGGTTTCCAAATCAAAGATACTCCGGTTCCTGTATGCGGATCTGACGAAATTCTCGTCAAATCTGCCGGATGCGGCATTTGCGAAGGTGATGTTTTTCAGTATAAAAACAGAGGCCAGTTGGAAGAGGAAGTTTTATTAGGTCATGAAGGCAGTGGCACAGTAGAAGCTGTCGGAGCAAATATTAAAAATTTTAAAGTCGGCGATAATGTGACCGCGCTTGGCGGCAAGTATGCGGAATATTTTCTGGCTGAGGAATCACACCTGGCATTACTTCCCAAGAATATCGCTCCAGTATGGGCGCTAGGTGAACCGATTGCATGTTTCGTTCACGCTGCTGCCCGTTTCGGCACCCAGAAAGGTGACCGGGTTGCCATGATTGGTTGCGGATATATGGGTGCCGGATGTATAGAAATGTTAAAAGCGCAAGGCGCAGGTGAAATTGTCGCGATTGAACCTCTTGATTGGCGCAGAGCTCAGGCGAAGAAATGCGGCGCGGACAAAACTTATGATCCTACTGGTAAAAACCCGCAGGAAATTCTTGCAGATCTTTGCGAATTTGATATTGTCATTGAAGCCACCGGAGTCGAAGGGGTCATCGAAATCTGTACCATGCTGGTTAAGCAACATGGCACAATCGTATTGGTTGGTTATCATCAATCCAATAACGGAATGAGAACTGTTGATATGAAAACATGGAACTTCAAAGCAATTAATGTCATCAACGGTCACGTTAGAAGAAATAATGAAAAGCTGGAAGCGATGAAGTACGGCATGCAACTGCAGAGCGAAGGTAAATTATGTTTTGACGGCATGATTGAATATTACAATCTCGACGATGTCACCACCGCGTTTGAAAATCTGGTGGCGAGAAAGTCAGGCCTGTATAAAGCAGTGCTGAAATTCTGAACCAGTACCAGATTGATGGTATAAGTAAATCCCATAAATAATTGAGCCTCTTGTGGAAAATGTTTCACAAGAGGCTCAAATTTTTTAGCACGTTTCGGCATTCTGGATTGAAACGTTATTTTATCTCTGCTAAAGATACGTCAGATACCGTAATCGTTGCATCCTTGAAATTACCTAACCAGAAGCGCAGAGAACGCGGAGAGTCGTATTTTCCGTCCTTATCCTTTTTAACATCAAGCGTGCATTCATATTCCTTCTCCCCTTCTACCAGATTCAGGTCAACACTGGCGAACAAGGTATATGGTGACTTACTCAGGACATAAGCTATTGCTAGCTTGCCTGTTTTGTCCGCATTGGCTTTAAACTTAAGCAGGTATTTTTTATCCGCTTCCATCTCCATGGGCTTGATAAGCTGGATTTGTGTCTGCTGTTGCTTGTCGACAGTTACCGACTTTGCAATAGCCTTGCCTTCCTGAAATATCAGAGAACCACCGGCATCCGACATTGGTTTCTCGACCCAGATAGACCAGCCTGACTCTTTTGAAAAATTAGTATCCTTGAGCAGACTTTCAGCGGACACGTTAACACACACGGCAACAGCACACAACGACACGATCAGAGTTTTCACCATACTTTTCATAATTCAACACCTTTCTACTTCTGTTTACTATTAAAAATACAAAAACATAAAATTAAACTCATGCCGACATAGAACAAACATTTTTATATATGCCACCAAAACTACTTAACTTCCTCAAATGACACATCAGACAATGGAGGTAATTTCAAAAGTAAAAATTAAAAAATGAGGCAGAAAATCAAGTAAAT
>CAYMSF010000019.1:0-67499 GCA_964392985.1 uncultured Victivallaceae bacterium
TTGCACCGGCACGCTCCAGCTAGTCAGAAAACTGCAATTTAAACCGGCAAGCGCGTGGTTTCCCGGGCGATAAAAGCCGGGTCTTATTTCTCGAACCGTTGGAGTATTGGATGGAGCGGTTTATTGAAATTGTTCAGCCGTTAAAAACTGCTCCGGTAGAAACTTCTCTTGTTCGTCTGTGCCGTTTGCAGCAATTGCTGGCGGAAGCGCTGCAAATTCAGGGAAAGCGCGGCGATGATACTGAGTTGATTTCATGGCGGGCTTTGGCATGCAGTCGCGTGATGGATGATAATCTGAAAAATGTATCATCGCTTGAATCCGTAGCCAAATCTTTGAATATGTCATACTCGCTTTTCCGGCAGCGATTTCTAAGGGTAACCGGGCAGTCGCCGGGAAAATTCAGATCGCGGGAAATTATCCGGCGTGCTTGCTTGCAATTGTCTGAGAGTGATGACTCTATTGCATCCATCGCCGACCGGCTCGGATTTTACGATCAATTCCAATTTTCCCGGCGGTTTAAAAGTGAGATTGGACTCTCTCCTTCCGCTTTTCGCCGTCAGCATTCCGGCACAAATCAAGCAAGGCGCGAACAATAAGATTAAGCGTTGCCTTCGGCTTTAACCGAGCGCATTATTTCAAGCCGGCGGACATCGTTTTCTTTATCGGAACTGTAAAAGTTAAAAACAAATCTGGTTCCATGCGGCGCCTGACGAATCAAAGCGGCGATTACATCATCAGAAGCATGAGTTATAAAGTGCACCGGGCTGTCTTTGCCGGAGAAGTGTTCAAGCAATGTCATGTAGTCATGTTTAGCCGGCACACGGTTGAAACCATAAAAATTGGGGATTTTCTTAAAACTAGGGAACTGATGTTCGGCATCGGCGCAACAGTGCATACCCAAACCCCCGAAAGTTTCCGACAAATCAATCAGTTCCGGCAGACAGAAATCTTCGAACATATCATTGCTCATAATACCGCATTCGTCGTTGGACAACCACGGTCCGAGTTCAGGAGGAACCCATGTAATCGGAAAGTGACACGGGCTTAATGTCGGGAATTCTTTTCTGAATGCCAATAAAAAAGTTTTCAGCAGTTGTGCGCATTTAGCGGACAACCGTTTGACGGCCTCAGGCTCAAGCGCCATAGAGCAGAGCAAATCCTGTTTGTTCCAGATTAGGCTGGCTGTATCAAAACCGCTTTGCAAGTCACATGGACCCAGCGGGGTTTCTGTTCCCAATTCTTTCAAAACCAGTTGTCCAAGTTCAAATACCCGTTGCAGGCATTCTGTTTTCCAGATATCCGGCACTTCAAGTTGGTCAGCCTCATCCGCGCTGTTGACCAGCGGCAAAGCGCATGGCTTACTGTCCTTGAAAGAGTGCACTTCGCAACCAAATGCTTTCGCAAAGAGATGGGTTCCGGTGAGAAGCGACGCCAATGGCACACTGTCATCATGCAATGTTTCCAGAGATTCCACCCTGCGCCGGTAATTTTCAACAACGAATGGCACCCACTCTTTTACGGGTTTGTCTGATACGGTATAATCATCAAACATTTGCGGTATTGGCGGATGGCAGATAAAACCATGACGGTCAGCCTTGCCGGAAAGAATAGCGCGGGTAAATGCTTTGTTCTTTTCAATTAGAGAATTCATTTAATATATTCCTTCGTTGTATTTATCCAGTTTACAGGGTATAATATATTGATAAAGAGCATTATAATCCTTGATTATATTATCAACAATTAGCACAATATTATCAAAATGAGTGATATCTATAAATATGCTTCCGGCCCGGAGGATGTTATTATCAAGAAGGGCGTTATGACGCGGGAATCTTTTCCTCTGCATTGCCATGATTTCTGCGAAATTGCGATTATACAAAGCGGGCGGGGCGTATATACTGACAATTACGGAGAACGGCCCCTGCTGCCGGGGGATGTGTTTATTCTTCGCAAGCCGGAATTTCATGGTTTCAGCAAGTTGGAGCGGATGCATATCGTCAATATTTGCTTTGTGCCGGAACGGTTATCGCTGCCTTACGATGAACTGAGAAAAATAAGCGGTTACAACGTGCTTTTTGAAATAGAACCGTTATTTCGCGGGGGGTTAAGTCGTGCCAGTTTGAATTTATCCCCGGAAGAGTTGCATAAACTAAACGATTATGTTAAAATAATTGAACAGGAGCAGGAGCAGCAAAAACCTGGGTACCGCATTAAATTGAAATCATTATTGCTGGATGTGATTATATTGCTGTCCCGGATATATTCTTCCGAAACGGACAGCAAAGGGACATATTGCAGTCATTTACTCGGCGAAACCATTGCCTACATAAAAATTCATTACCGTGAAAAGCATACCCTGGACTCACTTTCACGCCGTGCCGGCATGTCCAAACCGCATTTTATCCGGATGTTCAAAAAAATTACCGGACTGCCACCGGTTGATTATATTAACCAGACGAGAATTGACCAGGCATGTAAATTGTTAGGCAGAGATGAATACAGTATTGCCCGGGTAGCGACTGAATCCGGTTTCCCTGACAGCAACTATTTCAGTCGCACTTTCAAAAAACATCTTGGAATGTCGCCGCGTCAATATGTCAATTCCTATCTGAAGCCCGGTTAACGCTTTACAAAACAGTATCAGTCTAGCGCAAAACTCTGGCATAAAGACATTTAAGGTAATGAGATTCCTTGAATTTAGCCGGGTGGTCAACGGCGTGATCAGTGCGTTGCAACTCCTCAAGCGGTTTGCCGGCGGATGACGCGGTTTGGTGTACAACATCAAAAAGTTCGTCAGCATTAACCCGGCTGGAGCATGAAGCGAAAACAAGTGTGCCATTTTTCCGGATAAGCTTTACTGCGGCCTGAGCCAGACGGGCGTAAGATTTCATCGCCGTCATATTTTCCGCCACGGATTTAGCAAATGACGGAGGATCGACGACGACAATGTCGAATATTTTTTTCTCTTTTTCAAGCTTTTCCATTACCGCAAAGGCGTCGCCGGAAATTCCAATGTGCCGGCACGAGACGATATTAATATCTTTGCTGTTCAGCGTAAAATTATGATTGGCGGCAGCGATGGCGTGTTTGTTGATATCAACACTGTAAACTTCTTTCGCGCCAGTCCGCGCAGCATAGAGTGAAAATCCTCCGGAATACGAAAATAAATTAAGGAATCTTTCACATCCTTTAGATAACTCGCCAACCCTGGCGCGATTATCGCGCTGATCAAGAAAAAATCCGGTTTTCTGTCCGGATTTCACATCAGCCTCAAAAATTATTCCATTTTCCAAAAACTGTACGGTCCCGTCCCAATCCGGAGAATCTGAAGTAAACAGGGTGCCGTCAACCAACCCGCGTCTTATTTCTTCCGGCATGCGTTGGATTTCCCGTGAAAAACGCACCGCCAACCGCCGGAGTTCAGGATAAAGTTCAAAAATAGTGTCGGCAATATCACCAAGCCAGGGAATAAATGCCGGAGTGTAAACTTTCAGCACTAACACGTCGGCATACTTGTCGGCGACCAGACCGGGGAAAGCGTCTGACTCACCGTTTAATAATCGCCATGCGGTGATGCCGGGAGGAATTTTTCCTTCCCGCAGTATTTTAGCTTCACGGCATAGTTGTCGAAAAAGATCTGTTCCAACTGGAATTTTTGAAGCGCCAAATGAAAGAATCTTCACTCTTACCGGCGAATACGGATCGTATAGCCCGGCGCCGAGAACGGACTTATTGTCATCGAAAACAACCGCAATCTCTCCCGAAGCGCCGTCGCGGGAAATTTTTCCAATCGAATCTTCAAACAGCCAGGGGTGTCCCCGACGCAAAGCCTGCGCGCCTTTAGTCTTAACTTTGACGGCAATTCTGTGCAATGAATCACCCCGTGGTAAATTATGCGGCAATATCATTCCAGTCCTGTAGATAGCGATGTTATGGTGTGTTGCATTTCGACAGGGTACAATCCGTGCGGTTGGCGCTCAAGGTTTGTTGTCGCGCTTTGCCGGGATTATTTTACAGCATCGTCAGGCTCAATGGCCGTAACAAATTCCGGACCATAGCCACCAGTTTCCAGCTTAACAATTTCTTTGATAAAGATAGTTTTGATGGCATTACGTTCAGAGTTGATGCTAATATTTCCGGTTACGCCAGGGTAATTACTGATTTTATAAAGCCCTTTGCGGATATCGGAATCGAATACGCTGTTTTTGACGGCTTCGGCGATAATTCCGACGGTATCATAGCCCTGAGCTTGACACAACGTTGGTTCAAGTCTTGTTTGCTGCTTAATTATGGCGAGAAATTTGCGAGTCTGTGGAGTGTCGTAACTTACGGCAAACATTGTACTGTAAAAACATTTTCCCGGCAAAGGCGAAATTTGTTCCAGGACAGACTTTTCATCCCAGCCGTCGCCACCGAAAATACAACCGCGGTAGCCAAGTTCGCGGGCTTCCTTGATCATTGTAGCAGTCTCTTCCTGATATGCCGGAATGAAAATACCGTCAACGCCGGCATCCATAATTTTTTGTAATTGCGGAATAAATGTTTTAGCGTTGCGGTTATAACCTTCTTTGGCAACGACTTTGCCACCGTTTTCAGCGATTGAATCGCAGGTGGCTTTGCCGAGGTCACGGCTGTAGGTGCCGTCCTCATCCATATTCAGCATCACGCCGATTTTCGTCAACTTTTTATGTTTGACGGCGTAATGTCCGAGAATCTTGCCCTGATAGGAATCAGAGAAACAACTGCGGAAAACATATTCGTTACGCTCTGTAATCAAATCATTCGTAGCCGTTGGCGCTACCACGGTGATCTTATACTTTTCCGCGTCGGCCTTCAACGATAACGTTGATGCGGTGGAATAGGCTCCGATAACGATATAAATCTTGCTGTCGGCCATTTTTCGCATGGCAACAGCGGTCTTATTGGCCTTGCTTTCGTTGTCCAGCAAGGTCAGTTTCAGCTTTCTGCCTTCGATTCCGCCGGCCTTGTTGATTTCATCAATCTTAAGGTTAATACCATAGAGCAACTCTTTGCCGTAGCTTTTAAACTCTCCGCTCATTGGCAGGATTGCGCCGATATTTACAGCTTTAGGTTCCGTTAGCGACGGCAATGTCTTTGGTGGCGGTAGAACGGTGCAGCCGCAGATAAATATTAATAATGCAGAAAGCGACTGTAAATAGAACAAAAATTTCAATGACTTCATGTTTCGTCTCCTTGGAAAAACCGTTATTGATTTCATTGCATACATCGCAGTCTTACAGCTTCTTGCGTTTTTAACATAACAATATAACAATATCACATCTTTATAACAATTACAAAAAACACCGGTAATAATGCAAAAAATTTTTTTGTCAGGATAGAAAACAGTTGAAATTTACAAATCACGACTGACGCGCATTGAACAAAAATCCGGACCGCACATGGTACAGAAATGGTCACCCTTGTGTTCCGTATCTTTATCCTGATTCATTTCCGCCATGGCCTGGTTGCGGAATTCTCTGGCCCGTTCCGGGTCAAGCGCCAGTTCAAACTGTTTTTCCCAGTCAAAATCTGCTCTGGCACGGCTGATGGCGTCATCACGATCGCGGGCTCCGGGAAGTTTTCTGGCGACATCGGCGGCGTGGGCCGCGATTTTATAGGCGATTACACCATTTCTGACATCTTCACTGTTCGGTAAACCGAGATGTTCCTTGGGGGTTACATAGCAAAGCATGGCAGCGCCATAGAAAGCGCCCATAGTCGCGCCGATGGCGCTGGTAATGTGGTCATAGCCCGGGGCACAATCAATAACTACCGGACCGAGAATGTAAAATGGGGCTCCAGCGCAAATTTCATCTTCTTTCTTCATATTCATTTCAATTTGATCAAATGGGACGTGTCCCGGGCCTTCAACCATTGCCTGCACTCCGGCGTTACGACAACGGGCAACCAGTTCTCCCAAAACGGCAAGTTCGGCAAATTGGGCTTCATCAGACGCGTCGGCGAGGCAACCGGGCCTTAGTCCGTCGCCAAGAGACAACGTAACGTCATATTGGGCGCAAATTTCCAGTATGCTGTCAAAATTAGTATAAAAAGGGTTTTCCTGTTGATGTTCCTGCATCCATTTGGCGAGAATGGCGCCGCCGCGACTGACAATTCTCAGCATTCTTTTCTTTGCCATTGGAATATGACTGCGGAGTAAACCGGCGTGAATAGTCATATAGTCAACGCCTTGCTCCGCCTGCTCCCGGATTACTTCCAGAATCAACTCCCCGGAAAGTTTATTGGCGCCGCCAACTTTGGCGAGAGCTTCATAGACTGGCACTGTGCCGATTGGAACGGTGCTGTTGGCAATAATCGTCTGACGGATATTGACAATATTGGCGCCGGTACTTAAATCCATTACGGTATCAGCGCCATACTTCAAAGCGGCGTGTAATTTTTCCAATTCCTGTTTCGGGCAGCTCGAAAGAGACGAATTGCCGATATTGGCGTTGATTTTAGTGCAGAGTGATTTGCCGATGCCGATGGGACTTAAAGATGAATGACGAATATTTGCCGGAATGACAATTGTGCCGGCGGCAACCTCTGCCCGGATTGATTCAGGGGTACGCTTTTCTTTATCTGCCACGGTTAGCATTGCCGTCGTAATCTCTCCGGCTTTAGCCCGGGCGGATTGAGTGATATTATTCACAATAATTTCTCCAGTGAGTTGATGGTTTGAATTACTGCGCCGCGATGTTCGGTAATGGCCGCGAAGGCATTGGCGCCAAGTCTTTGTTGTTGTTCAGGGTCATTAAATAATGTACGAATTGCTGGCGCCAAGTCATCATCATTTTCAACCGTCAACAACGCCTGATGTTTTGTCAGCGTATCCATGACAAAACGAAAATTTTTCAGAGTTGCCCCGGTGATAATGGGTTTGGCGAGCAAGGCCGGTTCTATCAAATTATGTCCTTCATCGTGTCCGGCAAGGCTTTTGCCCATAATGACGGCATCAGATTGACGGATGAATGAGAGCATTTCGCCAGTAGTATCGGCAAGCAGGCAATCCGCATTTTCCGGGTTTGCCGCTGCTGTCCGGCGCGCAAAGGTAATGTCCACTCTTTTCAACATGGCGGCAATTTCCTGACCGCGTTCGGCGTGTCGCGGAATAATCACCAGCTTCACGTCACGGTGTTCCTTGCGCAACTTCAGCCAGGCACCGGCAATTAATTCCTCTTCGCCCGGATGCGTACTCGCCGCCAGCAAAACGCGGAATGGCGTACTGCCAAAATAGCGGCAAAGGTCAATCTCCGGCAGGTTTTCCGGGATAGGCTGGTCAAATTTCATATTTCCGCAGACGGTCAACGGGGCATCCGGCGCGACTTTGCAGTAGCGTTGCCGGTCAAGTTCAGTCTGAACACAGATGAGATTGAATTTTTCCAGTAACGGACGGAAGAAAATGCGGAAACGGTAATAACCGCGGGATGATTTATCCGACATTCTGGCATTTACGAGCGCCAACTTTGCTCCGCGTCTTACGGCTTCGCTGATCATTTCCGGCCAGATTTCCGTTTCCAGAATTACCAGCATCGAGGGTTTTAATAAAGAAAAGACCCGGCGGACTATAAAGATCAGGTCAATCGGGGAAAAAAATACGACAACATTTTCCGGCGCTTTTTCCATTGCCAGCGCCTGACCGGTAGTTGTGGTCGTGGACAAAACAAATTTGCGTTCAGGGTGAAGTTCCTGCCATTTTTTCAGCAGAGACAGTGCCACCATCGTTTCGCCGACACTGACCGCATGAATCCATACTGCGCCGTGAGAAGAACGTAACGCTTCACGTTTCTCCTTGGAAAATATTGCGAAGCGTTCAGCAAATGTCCGTTTCTGTCCCGGGCGCCGGATAAGTTTAATGACAATGCCGGGAATAAACAGCAGAAATATCAGCGGAAACAGTAAATTATAAAACAACAGCATTCTTTTTCTCTTATTTTGTCGCGACGGGCTATTCTACTGTAACACTTTTTGCCAGATTGCGCGGCTGGTCTATTTCACAACCGCGTTCGCGGGCAATATAGTATGAAAGCAACTGCAGCGCGACAACTGTCGGCAGTGGCGCCGTAAACTGTGAACACGGTGGCAGCCAGATGATATCTTCGGCGACATCTTTGACTTCTTTATCGCCTTCTGTCGCGGTGATGATGACGGGTGAATGTCTGGCATGACATTCTTGAATATTGCCGAGAATTTTATCTTTGCCGGGGATATCATTCGCGAGCGCAAGTACAGGAACTTTAGCTTCCAGCAGGGCAATCGGTCCATGTTTCAGTTCGGCGGCGTGATAACCTTCGGCATGAATGTAACTGATTTCTTTGAGTTTTAACGCTCCTTCCAGGGCGACCGGATAGAGGCAACCGCGTCCGATGAAGAAAAAGTCTTCGGCGCGAGCATATTTTTTTGCAATATTTTCAATTTCGCTTTTACGCTCCAGAACTTGACGAATTAAATCAGGAATTCTGTTAACATCATCAATAATCCTCAATCCATCCTCACGGGACAGTCTGCGGTTACGGCCGAATAACAGCGCCATCATCAATAATACAGTTACCTGACAGGTGAAAGCCTTTGTTGATGCAACGCCGATTTCCGGACCGGCGTGAAGGTAAATACCGCGCCCGGCTTCACGGGCAATCGTAGAACCGACAACATTGCATATTGACACAACCGTAGCACCTTTTGTCGCAGCCTCGCGTACTGCCGCAAGTGTATCGGCAGTTTCTCCTGACTGGCTGATCGGTATCACCAGTGAATTCGGTTCAATAATCGGATTCCGGTAGCGGAATTCCGCCGCCTGTTCAATCTCCACCGGTATTCCGGCAAGCTCTTCAAAGAAATAACGTCCGACCATTCCGGCATGCATGCTGGTGCCGCAGGCGGCGATAATTATCCTGCTGACCTGCGCCAGATCTTTTGATGTCATATTTAAACCAGAGAATACTGAGGTGACAGTATTCCGGTCCAGACGGCCGCGAATAGAATTGCTGACGGCATCGGGTTGTTCGCAAATTTCCTTCAGCATAAAATGTTCGTAGCCACTTTTTTCTGCTGCTTCCGGGGACCAGTCAATATTGGCAATTTCGCGGGCGACGGGAATATTTTCAATATTTCTTATATCAATATCAGTGGCGGTAATTCTGGCCACGTCATGATCGTTGAGGTAAATCACCCGGCGGGTATATGCCGCCAGGGCGGCGATGTCACTGGCAACGAAGGTTTCATTTTCGCCGACACCGATAACCAGCGGGCTGCCTTGGCGGGCGACAATAATTGTTCCAGGAGCGTCTTCGGCAATGACAGCCAGACCGTAAGTGCCCTTGACTCGCTTTAAGGCCGCCGCGACAGCGCTGAACAGATCACCTTCGTAGCACTCGGAAATCAGATGTGCCAGCACTTCGGTATCGGTTTCAGAAACAAATTTGCGTCCTTTTTCCTGCAGATGGGCACGTAAGCTGGCATAATTCTCAATGATGCCGTTATGGACTATGGCAAAACGACCGGAATCATCACAATGCGGATGAGCATTCGGTACCGTCGGCGGTCCGTGTGTCGCCCAACGGGTATGGGCAATGCCGACTGTCGCAGTCGTTGCAAGTTCAGGTCCCAATTCCTGGACGATTTTGATTTCCAGCTCTTTACTGACTTTGCCGATGGCCTTGATAACTTTTATTGCTGGTTGCTCAAGCAAGGCGATACCTGCCGAGTCGTAACCACGGTATTCCAATCGCTTTAATCCGTCAACAAGAGTTCTTACCAGATTGCGTTTACTGCCAGCATAACCTACTATTCCACACATTTTAAGGCTCCTTGAAATTAAAAAAAGCTCTCTAAATGTAATGCCTGAAACCTCTTTTAGCAAGAGCTTCAGCTAAAATCCGGGCATATTTTCTCAATATACAGCCAGGCAAAGTTCTATATTTTAAAAGCGCGTATTGTTTAGACTTGATAACTTTTATGTTCCCTTTTGGCATATTCAATTATTGTTGACAAAATTGTAACGACACATTGTCGCATTGACAAAAATGTAACAATAGAGAAAGGTAAACTGCATGATTAATGAAGCCACAAAAAACATAAAATGCTTATGATTAATTATTTACATATATTAATACAATAGTTGGCATTGTAATTGCTTAAAAGGTTTTGTCTTCAGTGAATTTGTCAACGGAACCAATTTAAAGTGAGGTATACTATGCGACAACAACAAAACAGTTTAATGTAAGGTGCGGAATGCCGGAGATCACCCCCTTTCCCGGCATTCCGACAACCCTTACAAGAGCGGGAATCCCGGCATCGGGATTCAGAATGTAGTTATATGATAATTAAGTTTTAAGTAGTTGAAACCAAATAAATAAGTTAAAAAAGGAAAAGATGAAAACAATATTTAAGACAGTATTGTTGTTGCTGATGGCGTTATGCTTCAGCGTACAGGCGGAAAAAGTAAAGAAACTTCGATTAAATCAGGATGATGCGCAGTCGTTCCTGGTCTCAAAGACCTACGAATTGAAGCACACCCGGGCATGTGATATTGCCCCGTTCGTCGAAGGCGCGGTAAAACGCTATAACGTTGACTCCAATGTTCAGCGGCTTGACTTTAAAGCCGGCGGCAAGGAGATTCTGGTAGTCAGTACCGGCGTGGATATGATGCCTTATATTGACGACATGATTGCCAAGGTTGACATTCCCGGGGTAAAAGATGTTTCCGGTTCCGTTGTTGAAGGAACCGGGATCAGCCGTTTTGCCTATTATCCTAAAAATCGTGCAACAAAAGATATGTTGAAGGTTTTGCGGAATAATGTACTGCCTGGCAATAGTGCAGTATTTCTTGATGAAAGCGTTTCGATGTTGTATTGGAAATGTTCAAAATCCGATGGCGACATGGTGATGCGTTGGATTAACGAGCTTGACCGTCCGGTACCGCAGGTACAGGTGAAGATGCGGGTGTATGAAGTTCGCGACAGCGATCTGACTGATATCGGTATCAATTATATTGCCTGGAAAAACGGACCGGGTATGGACTTGTTCGGCGCCGGGCTTGAAGCCATCAGCCTTTCCGGCTGGGACGAAGTTGTTAAAGCTGCCGCCTTCCAGGGAGCAAACGTCATGAGCCAGGCCAGTTGGGCATGGGGCGGTTTCTTCTGCGCGCCGCAGTTTGATTTCAGCTTTGTCCGGATGCTTGCCCAGGACGGTAAAGCCAGAATTGCTGATTCCGGCAGTTTGACGGTTGTAAACGATTTTGACAACTCATATTCCATTAAATTTACTCCGGATTTTCAGAATATCATCAAAACGCCGGATACTGACCAGATGAGCGTTGAACCCAGTTCACCGTCAATCTTTGAAATGACGATCAACCAGCCGGTAATCTGTTTCAAAGGCGCTGGTAACACTGTAACAGAATCTGCAGACGACCGGCGTTATGACGAAGAGAAAGCGTCAACGACTGAAGGAACAATTATGTTCAACTATTTTGTTTCTAAAGCTGATCCGGTTGAACGCAATAACTTTGGACAGGAACTTTATCAGACGATGAACGCTTCGTCAAATCTGACATTGGCCGTTGGTAATGAACGTTTACTGGCAACCTGGAAAAAGGAATATGACACAGAGCAGACCATTGGTATGCCATTCCTTTCCGACATTCCGATATTAAAATATCTCTTTGGCACAACGACGAAAATTAAGTCCACCAATTATTACTTCGTCACCGTCAAAGCGGAATGGGTCATGCCGGATGCAGAACTCGCCGGATGGGCAGGTAAATTACTGTCTCAGGAAATGCTGATTAAAAAACCCGCAGATAAAACTGCAACTGTAGCTGCAGCACCTGTCGCTCCGGTAGCGGCACCAGCTCCTGCGGCTCCGTCTGCTCCAGTAGTACCACCAGCGACACCGGCAGTTCCGGCAACTCCTGCCGCTCCGGTAGCAGTCGCTCCGGCTGCCGCAGCTAAATAACTGAAAGCGAGAGAAACTAAAATGACAATAAAGGAGAACATAAAAATGAATCGAAGTATGCTAGTTTTAATGGCGGCTTCCGCATGCGGGCTGTTATTCTGCTCGAGCCTTTCGGCGCAGCAGATGGCGGGCAGAAACTATTCTGCCATAGATCCTGCGTCGCAGGTAAGAAGTAAAAACGTAAATCCCAGCTCACCGTATGAAAAGACCCAGGTTCAGGCGAATATTCTGATGAATCTGGACCGTGATACGGATCAGTTCCACTTCATCCGGGATAACAATGACCCCTACGTTGTGACCAAAACGTATGTGTTGAAGAATGCTGATCCTTACGAAATCAGACCATTTGTCCGCAGTGCGGTAATGGCTAACCGGGTTAAAGAAAACAACACCACTGTTGAATGTATTAAATACAATGACGGTAAAGGAGTGTTGATTGTCTCGGCGGAAGAATATCGTTTCAAAAGTCACGACAACGGCATGAGCATTGACGAAATTGTAGCGGCCCTGGATAAGCCCTCCGTCACTTCTTCGTCAGGACAGACCACCTTCGTCTATTTCCCGAAATACTGGACTTCGCGGGATTTGGCGCAGTTGGTAAAGAATGTCGGTGCGAACATTGAAGGTGATGATGTCGAATTACAGCGCGGTATGGACCATATTGATTATGATTCCGGTCTTAACTGCATGTTCATGTATATTCCGCGTTATGGCCAGAAGAATATTGAAAAAATGCTCAAACTGTATGACACCCCGACTTATGAAGTTGAAGTAAAATACAGCGTGTATGAAATTTACGCTGAAAATGATGCCAAAATCGGTGCGGATTTCCAGGCGTGGAAAAACAATGGCGGCTCAGATCTGTTTGCCGCCGGCGGCCGTTACCGTGATAACTGGAGTGCCACCTGGGATGGCGGCGCCAGCAAGAACGGCAGCAACAATACCGGATATGTAAATTTCAATCCGAAATGGAATACCCGTTACCTTGATTTCCTGGTATCAACCGGGAAGAGCAGTGTCGTTACTTCCGGAGAATTGCTGGTCATGAATCAGGCTACGGGAAAAGTTGAATGCCGTACCAATATGTATAACTTTGAAAACGGCGACAAGATTCCTGATAAAGCAGTTATTTCCGGATGTATGTTCCCGTCAGGAAACTTCTACGTAAGCACTACGGCGGCTGCAGCAGGAATTGAAGGTGGATACCGGATCGTCGCCTGCGACAGTTCAGGTACCCCGGTAGACTTCGCCGCGGATTTTGCCGGTCAGATTACGGTATCTAGAATTCAGAATGCTACAATAACCTCATATTTTGTGCGAGTATCTTCCGGCAGCGGAAATCTCGTCAAAAATGGTTCGAGTGTAGGTTCAAACGCGCAGTGCTTCTCGTTTTCTCTTGAAAAAGTTGTAAAAGTTGCAGACCCGATTACATCTTCGTACAATTACGAATGGGTTGCACAGACTGACTGGAGCAATGCAATTGATATGGTCACTTACAAGGATACAAAAGTTGTGACCAATCCTGCAACTGTCGGTTACGGGTTCACTATGACGTTAGTGCCTGTTATCTGCGAGGAGTCCAGTACTGTTTCAATCAGTATGCTCAATGACAGCTTGACCGGATGGAATTCCAACGGAACTCCGCGCATTACCAGAGACAGCTCTGTGAATACTAAGGTGATGTTGAGTAACAAAGGCAGTCAGTTTGTCATCGGCGGATTGGAAAAGAAGAATGTCGTCAAGGGCGTGAGTGGAGTACCGTTCCTGAAAAGCATCCCGTTCCTCGGCTACCTCTTCTCGACCGAATCTGAATCCACGAAGAAAGCTCAGTTGGTTCTGGTTATTGACCTGAAACTCAAAGATCCGGATTCCCCGGTAAAGAGTCCTGTCAGCGAAGATTTGCTGGCGGTAAACAAAAAGACTGTTGATGCCGGAGTCAAAATTGAGTATGGATTTGATCAGTACTATCTTGACAAGGACAAAAAGTAATTAAACCGAACTCGGGCGCAGAATCCGTCAGGTTATGCGCCTGAGTTTTAAACAAATAACAAAAACGATAAGTTTTTTAGGCCGGTCCCCCTCCGGCCGTTTTTTTTGCCCGTAATTCCACATTAAAGTCCATCAAAATCTTGTTTTTAAATGCTTTACTATTGACAAATTTCCGAAACGCAGTATTCGTAATTGATCACTATTCCTTAAGTTAATTAAAATAATAACCATGGGGTGCTGGAATGAAAAGTTTAATCAGTATGTTCAAAGTCGGATCAGTTGCTATTGCGATAATGTCTGGTAACGTGCTGTTTGCTGAAGACGCCACGGTACTGAATCCGAAGACTTGTGCCGAATGGACCTGGGGCTGGAATACTAAAGCGGTGAATGCGGTTGAAAGTGAAAATGCGTTGTCCTGTCAAGGCGCGACCGATATGATTTCCAAAGAAGGAATAAAAATTGAACCGGATAAGAGTTATAAAATTTCCGGCTCATTTAAGCTGGCGCCGGATTCTAAGCCATCAAAATTTTATCTGTCCATAATGCCGCTTGATAGCAAAGGACAACCGATATCTTCTGAAAGCGTCGGCGTAATAGCAGGAACTGAAACTGAATTGGCCGCAGATTGCAACCCGGATGATTTGGTCATTAAAATAAAAAATGGCGAAAAATGGAAGCCGGAAAATTACGGCAGGATCGCCTTTAATGTTGATGACTCCGGAAAAAAGGCCGACTTGCCGAATAATGAGCTTTCCGGCACCGGTATCACGAAGGTTGAGAAAAAAGACGACGTTTTTGAATTAACCCTTAAAAATAAATGCGGGAAGAAATATCCGGCCGGAACAAAAATTCGTGAACATAAATCAGGCGCAACCTATATTTACATTGGCGCGATGAATAAAGATGTTCCTGCAGACTGGACGGAAGTTTCCGGAGTATTCAAAAAAGAAAATCTCTGGCTTGCCTCCTGCGGGGCTAAAATTGTTGTCCGCGCCAACTTCAGCGGCAAACCCGACCAGACAATGTTGCTGAAAGACGTCAAAATTGAAGAAGTAAAATAGTTTTAACGTTTATTATCTCAATGGCTGACGAAAAAATTCCGTCAGCCATTTTTTTTGAAATAACAAAAATGCCAGACAGATTTAACTGCGGAATACTCTGACTGCACGGGAAAATTAAAACATTATTATCTTGCATTTCTTGAGTATACGGGGAATATTTTAAGCCAAGCAGACGATGCAGGTGAAGCCGACACTAAAAAATATCTTAAAATCATTTTTGGGCAGGAAAAAATTGATTTATTACAGAAAAATAACTTAAAAATGGTTGTTTGACAATAATAATGGCTGTTGCAGTAACATTGTTTTCATGAATATCTATAATATGAAAGGAAAATACGGTTGCTTTCATGTCGTCGCAAATTGTCACGCAGTAATGGATAGCTTCACGGACTTGTGACTATTAAGTTATGTATTTTATATTTTGAAATTTCTGACTTCATTGGCAGCTTCCAGCATTGCCAAATAATTTTCAGGAGGAATATAGCTTGTGATGGAATTGCCAGTGCCCAAAGCATATCCATAAGAGTAATTTCGCGATTCTTTGGCCATTTTTCTGACTAGCTCTTTGATTTCAGACGGCGAAGACATGCAAATTATGTTCATATCAATTCCGCCGAGTAGCGCAATTCTTTCTCCGTATAACTCCTGCCATTTCTCGAATGGAGCAATCGCATCTTCATTGGAATGTTTGGCGTCAATTCCGGCTGCAATCAGATCATCCATTACTTCAAAAATGCATCCGCATGAGTGAAGAATGAACGGTTTATCATAAGACTTGCAAAGCGAGATGATGCGTTTATACTGTGGAATAATATGTTCCCTGACTGTTGATGGCATGGTCAGCAAAGAAGTGCGGAATCCTAAATCATCTCCCATCCTGGATGCACAGTAGGCATTGCCGTATGTTGCCAGAAATCTGGTCCATAAAGAAACCATCAGATCGCCGATTTTGCGATACAAGTCAGCATAAAGTTCCGGATCGTCAACTTCAATAAACGGCAAATATTCCAATCCGACAAGCGCTTCCGAAATCTCAAAGATTCCGTTGCCTACTCCACCGACGGCTTTCATGCCAGGCACCATGGAGTCTTGCAACTCCTCGAAAATTGGACGGCTGTTATTCCAGTATTGTTCCTCCAGGTCACTCCACGAAAACAATTCAAAGTCTCTGCGGGATTGAATCGGCCCCTGTTTGCCGCCATACAGCGCGTTGTCAGGAATCATGCCGCAAACGCCGCATTCCCAGGAAAGCGTGTCATAACCGTGAGCAGCAAGAAACTCGCTGTAGGCATGAAAGAAGTCGCGCCATGCCTTCTGTTCCACCATTTTGTCCAGTTGCTGCCCTGAAACCTGCGACAGCACATTGACCGCCATTCCATGCTCGTACAACACAAGACATTCCGGGCGCCGGTTGTTCATGACTTGCAGAAAGCGATTATAATCCGGTTTTCTCATTATATTTCCAAATGCGATACTATTTCTTTTCCAGAATATCCAGAATATCCATCCTGGCCTTGTCCGCCAGCGCGCATGGAGTCTTGTCAGTTTTCCATTGACTCCAGTATCTCTTTCCGGACATGCGCGAGGAGCCTTCCGTTACCCCTGCCGCGATGGACCTGGCGGCGTCCTCCCTGCCGGAGGCTTTCAGCATGACCAGATAATTATAATCCTGGATGCCTTCACGGATGGCTTCCATCTGCTTGGCCGGGGTGACAGAATCCGGAGAAATATAGGCGGGACTGTAGTCGTAACGAAACAAGTTGGTATATGGGTTCCAGTTGGAATCCAGACGGCTAGTGTCGCTGAAGCTCCAGAAGCCGGAACCAGTGGCATTCAAAATGAAAGCCTGCCATGGCTGAAGCCGGAAGTATGACGGATCAAAATCGCGGTTAGGTTGAATGCAGAAATATAACCATAACTCACCGTTTTTTTTGAGATGATCTTCAAAGACTTTACGAATATCTTTATTGCTGTTGTATTCCTCAATATGCTGCACTAGATGCGAGCATATGACATCCGCGTCTTTTAAAGATGTAGAGATGCGCCCGAAGGTTTTATTTCTGGCGATTTCTGAAGGATCTGAGAAAATCGTGATTCCGGTGTTGGCTGCTTTGACGGCGGCAATCCATTTTTCCAGAATATCATAATGTGCATTGGTCTGAGGTTCGTCAAGAATGTTCAATTGTATTTGCGAAGGCTTCAATCCTTTGGATTTTGCATGTTCACTGAGCTTCTTCACCCATTGTCCGACGCCGTTGTTGAATTCCGGCGACCCCGGTTTAGCGCCGGCAAAATTCTGATTTGCCGATGTCACATGCAGGAAGATATGATAAATCTTAGCTCCGCTCCATGCCTGAATCCATTTGTCAAAGTTGGAGAAATCCGGTTCTCCAAGCAGATTGCCTGACGCGTCAACATCCTTCGCCTCGGGCAATCCTGAGACATTGCGGTTCCCCACCGCCACATTGGTCAAATACTCTTTCATCATGGCTACTGCCTGGGCACGATTGCCATCTTTAATGGCATACCAGTTATCGGTTGCATAATCCCAAAGCAGACTCTTGAAATCAGCCGCAGCATACTTCACCGGAGAAACAGTCAATGTCACCGGCACAGATTTCACTTCATTCACGCCGGAGAAAAATTTGATTTCGCCTTTATAGATTCCAGGAGCGACATTTTCAGGGCGGAACGAAAACCATAACTGCCTGGTCATGCCCGCAGGGACACTAATCGCATAGCTGCCGTCCGCTGCCGGCCTGGCTTCAAGCATAGCGGAGAAACTCACCACCAATTGTTTGGTGTCTACGCCTTCAATCTGATATACTCTGAAACATTGCGGAACTCCACTGGTCTTCATCGTCAGTTTCGTGTCAGCCTGGTTGGCATTGGTAATATTCAGCACATCGCCCCGGCTCTCGCCGTTCATCATCCTCACCGCCATCTCCGCAGGAGCTTGGCCCGGCAGTTCAAACATCGCCAGTCGCTCATAACGGTTTTTATGCCAGAAAGTGAGTCCAGGGAAACCGTTTGCCGAAATTACTTGCGAATAAAGCGCGATAATTGCGGCATGAAGTTCGTTTTCCGGAATAACCGCCTTGAAATCAGCCGGATCGCCTTTGAACTCATAATTCAATGCTTCCTGACGCAATGCCGCCAACTTTTGCAGCAGTTGCTTTCTGTCGCTCTCTGTCAATTTTGATTTTTCAGCCAGTTTCCTGATTGCGATAATATCATTCAGCATCCGACGCTTAATCATTTTAACAGTAAATATTTTCCCCATTTCCTTGTCTGAAAGTTTCTTAGCAGCCGGACGCTCCGCATTCATATTTTCATTCGGCCCGGCAAAAACTTGAATTTCATCACAAAAGATATAGGCAGGCGAGGCATAACAATGAAACTTGACATAGCGCCCTTTAGTCTTCAAATTTTCAGCACGGTACGTATAAATCCGGCAGCCATCTTCCTGTAAGGGCTGTTCCGCCAGATTGCAATCTGTCAAGTCAACAACATCAAAGAAATCTTTGTTGTCATCGCTGACAAGCACTTTAATCATTGGCGGCCAGTTGACGCCGCCGCCGATATTTCCCCCGGTGGTATTAAAAGAAAAACCGGAAATCGGCTTTATCTCGCCCAGGTCAATCGTTATCTCCACATCTTTTTTTTCCTGCCAGCCGACGGTGTTACCCTTGTCCAGCAAAAAACCGACGTTATTGTTATTTGCGGTCTTGAGTGATTTGCCATCTGTCAGCTGTAACATATCGCCCTGGTCGGTACAACCTCCATAATTAGGTTTTACGCTAAAAGTATATGGTTTGTTCAATGCCAGATTTTCTGGAGAATCACCTGCTGAAAACACTGGCGAGAACATACTTGAAGATAACACTAACGATACAATAACAATGGGGAAACGCATAAAATTAACCTCGTTGATATTTTGAATACTTTGCAATAAACCGAACCTATGAACTGAAGCTGACTGTAAGAGTCGGCTTGTTCTTTAAGTCCTTTGTGTTCAGTTATACGCTGCTGCTGGCATTACTTTGACAGCGGATTCCAGCGATTGTCTGTTGTCGTTGTATAATTGCCAAGAGTGGCGCCGACT
Source organism: uncultured Victivallaceae bacterium (assembly GCA_964392985.1). Classification (GTDB taxonomy): domain Bacteria; phylum Verrucomicrobiota; class Lentisphaeria; order Victivallales; family Victivallaceae; genus CAYMSF01. Next base: position 19,132 of record CAYMSF010000019.1, read on the forward strand.
CCATTGTAGAGTGGTTGTGACGTTCCGTTGGAAGATTTAACTGTAGCTACATGACCGTCAAGCCATAACACATTACAATAATATCTGGAATGAATCGGGTAAGCCAACCCGTTGTCGGCGCTAGCTGTATATGATGCATAAATGTATTCCACAGGCATAAATGGCGACCAGAACGCAGCCGTGGGAACTGTATTGGTGACCTTGGTATCGGTAGCATAAACTTTGCGTGATGGACGTACTACTTCTGTAACCTTGTAACGGCGCTTGGGAAATCCCACTACATTATAATCGAACGCTGTGGCAATATTAATGCCATAAGAGAGATATTCGGTTGAAATTAACCGCTTAACATCACCAACGGCCTTCAGCGTTTCAGGGCAAAGCAGTGGCTTGACCGTGTCGAAGTATTTCAAATACGATAATACACCGCCCCAGCGGCACCGTCTCCAGTCGCCAGATATTGCCGCCGGTGCTCCGTATCCTGAAAGCGTATAACGAATAATATAGTCCTGATTGTCGCTGGAGTAATTTGACAGCCCCAGCCCGGCTTGTTTCAGGTTTGAAGTGCACTGCGCTGTCGTAGCCGTCGCTCTTGCTTTGTTAAGAGCTGGCAGCAACATTGATGCGAGAATCGCTATGATAGCGATCACCACGAGGAGTTCGATGAGTGTGAAATTTTTACTTTTAAACAGTTTCATTGGTACATACCTTCCGTTATTTTTAGTTTGTAAATATATTATACATGAAATCATTTCATATGTCAAGTATTATTTAAAAAAAACTTTAAAATTTTGTATTTTTCATAAATAGGAAGTACATTAATGAAAAGTTTCATATTGTTATGAATAATACTGTCATTTTATGAATAAAAAAAAGAAAATTTCAGATATAGCGACATCTGCTGGAGTTTCTCCAGCCACTGTTTCGCGAGTTTTTAACCGTCACCCGTATGTCAAGGATGAAATACGGAATAGGGTTCTGGAAGTTGCGCGCCGGATGAAATATTCTCCCAAGTTCAGTGCCACCAAAAACAACATCGGGATAGTTGTAAACGGGATTGACGGCATCAACCTGGGGCAATTTGAAGTATTAATGATAACTGCGCTTTCACAGCTATTCTTTAAACGCAGTTACGCTTTTGAAATCATTCCGCATACATCTGTTCCGATGTTACATAACACTTCACTGAAGGGATTGATCGCGATTTCATCCGCCGCCGCTAACGCGCTTAAAGGGTTGGATATTCCAATGCTGACAGTAAACCACGAAATTGAAGGGATTCCATCTGTTTCTACCGACCACCGGCAGGGATTGAAAATGGCGGTTGATTATTTATTTTCCAAAGGGCATCGGCAAATTGCTTACATAGGAGAAACACCAGACTCAGGGGCATGGGGGATGGCTGAACGTACGAGCGGTTATCGTGACGGTCTTGCTGCCAACGGCTTGGAATTCGAGCCGTTATTTACAAAGAAAGTTGAAGAATCGCTACTTGAAGCTTCTGCGCGCATCGCAAAAACCGGTTGCACTGCAGTTATCGTTGGCTGCGAAGGTATTGTTCCTCAGTTCTGCTATATGATGTATTTGATGAACAAGTCAATTCCGGCAGACATTTCAACTGTATCTTTTGAAACCGCCAATCTCTCGCAATATATTGTTCCGCCACAGACGACGATAGACCAGAATTTTCCAACACTTGCCGAGACCGTGGTCAACCGCTTGGATGAACTGATTGCGGGGAAAACGCTTGATCCGGTTAACCTGCGCCTGGCAAACCGGCTGATTGAGAGGGAATCTGTGCTCAATATGATTAAACGCTCTTAATCATTTTGACGATTGCCGCGTCATTGCCGCCAATACTCAGGCTTTTTCCGGCGCGCTGTCCAGCAATTATGTCCGCAATTTTCCATCCACGGCTTACAGCAGGAGTGATTTCAAACTTCTCAGGGCTGTAGTTAATCAATATCGCAACTGCCTCTTTCGGGGACATGAAATGCTCCGTGACGCCTACTTGCGGGTTCCCGGAAGCAATGATCCTGCGAACCCCGGCTATCTCAGCCGCCATGGCGTAAAGTTTCCAATACGGCTTAACATCCGAACGGTTGAAAATGCCCGGAGTGTCACTCAAATACTTCTCCAGCGGGGCATTCAGGAACAACATTTTACCCTTGCCGTATTTATTGCAGGTAAACAGCGGATTGCCTTTTAAATCCGCCAGCAGCATTTCTGATTCAGTACACTTCAACCGGAGTATTATATCAGTGTACGCGCAACTCAAAGTTGCGTTGTCCAGTTTAAAACTCTCAGGATGCAAAGTTTTTTCGCGGGATTCCACTTCCAGGCCAAAAACGCTCTCAAACGGTTGAAAAAACGCGTTATCATAAGTCACCAGCGCTGTGGCTCCTGCTTTGACACAATCAAGCAGCGCCAGCCATTCCGAACGGTAAATCGGATTACTGCCGGCCACCGACGGCACAATATAGAAGTTTGATTTCTTCAGCGGCTGGTCAACATACTGGAATTCGATATCATAACCGGCCTGTTTGGCAAGAATGAACGAACTGAATGCAACACTCCACTGGTCCTGAGTGCGGGTAAGAATGCATACGGCATTTTTTCTGAATTCCGGCAGCTTTTTGAATGGCATTTTTTTCAGCATCCTGCCAAAATCACACATTGCATCACAAACGGGTTTGCTTTGGCGGTTATTGCGGATTAACCCCAGTTCCCGCTCAAGCCCATTCCATTCGTAAGGCGGGAAATCCAGGTGATCCTGGTCGTAAGCACACCACCAGAGCAATCCGCGGCAGTCATGCGCCCAACTTGAGAACATTGCTGTCCGAAGATACGCCGCCGCAGTTTTCTCATTGGAGATTACTGGGCCAAGCGTTCCAAGTTCTTCCGGAATACAGGGGCGGTTGCCGACATCGCCATACAGCCGGGATTCCGCTGTTGCATGAAGCCCGGGACGGATAGTGTTAAGCTGATCCTGTCCGCACTTAGGAGTGAATTTAGGATACGGGTGAGTTGTAAGAACATCGGTCAGTTCAGACTGATCGGAAATGAGCCAACTGCCGTTTTCGCATTGAATGCTGTGCATATCGGATATTACGGCCCGTTCCGGGTCCGACTCGCGGATTGCAGCGGAAATCGTGTTAGTCCAAACCCATGCCTGGTCTCTGGTCAAACCTGTCCCCATGCAATTGCACTCATTGCCAAGTCCCCATGAATCAATAGATTTATGCTCTTTGAATGTCTTGACAAAATAGCTGACAAAACGCTTTTGCCATTTAATTGCAGTGGAATCTGTAAGCACATTGCAGCCTTCAAATGCAGGTGGCACAAACAGCCTGCCGCTCATCCAGCCGGTAACCAGCGAAACAGTTAATTTTAAATTATATTTCTCCGCCAAATCAGCAAAAATGCGGAATTTTTCCATTGCTTCTGATGAAACACCAACCTTTCCGGCGGTGTTGTGCCCCAATGGCTTATCACCAAACCTGAGTTCTTGCGTCTCTGCGCTTTTCCATGGAATAAGCGCTACTGTAAGCGGTTGAAATACCGGCCATAGCGGAAATACACGCAAAAGATGCATCCCCGAATTGGATAATTGTTTGAGGTCATGTTCTACAACTTCAGGTCGCCAGTCTTCCCACATTCTAAGTCCAGCATGAGATGCCCAATAATTACAGCCAATATGGAAACTGCCGGAGTCCAGCAAAATAGATTTTTTCATAAATAAATCCCTTTTAATGAAATCTTTTCATAAATATACTGTTTGTTCCGATTCTTTTCAATATGAGATGTAAAAAATCACAGCATGATTTGTTGGAGACGGGCAATTTCTCTAAGGGGCATTCGGATCAGACCACAAAACATTTTTAACTGATTGAATTTGTAGACAAAAGTGCCAGACAGATTTAACTGTGGAATACTCTGACAGCACGGGAAAATTAAGAAGAATATTCCAAAATGATATCGGCGTGAATAAGCTTGGAGTCAACGCTCGCATGGTTGACGACAAAATGCATTTTTCATACCCGATTTCAATTTATATGGCAGTCAAGCCAGACATATAATCTTTTGCCGTAAATGGCTGTAAACAGTGCGAATACAATACTCTGCAGGAATCAGTTATTATTGATTTTTAGACCGAGATTCTGCGGGATGAAATTTTTAGCGAATTCCGGGCTGATTTTTGCGTGAATGGAGAGCTTTTTATCTTTGAATCTTGTGGTTATCAGAGATGGAACGGTGTTGGGTTGATGCTGCAGAATGATTTCAATGGGATTCTTATTATCCAGCGCCTTCAAGCATTCCGGATTTTCAGCTTCATGGAATAACTCTGCGGCCTGGACAGCAGATATCTTACCTGAAATTACCGCTATTGAATTCTGATAAAGCTTACAATAGACGGAAGATTTGTCTCCGGAAGTGCTTTCTTTCACGGTGAAAGTATTTGTTTCAAAGGGTTTAATTTCGCCCATCGCAAGATTGTTGCGGAGGAAGGATATTTTGTCGGCAATCGGCCATGTTTTTACATAAAAAACTGGTGTGCCGTTATAGACATTGGTGTAGTAGGATAAACGCTCTCCTATCGCTGTGGCAAGTATTTTTAACAATTTTTTCTCAGTTTCGGTCGTTTCCGGATGTTTAAAATCAGCGATAAGACCCGGGAGGTGATAAATAAAATCCTCTGATGATTTTAACTCAGCCGCAGCCGCAATATCTTTATCTTTAACTACCGGAGGCAGATTGATGGCGGGTGAATTCAATTCCTGCTTGTCAATAAATTTTGCCAGTTCGGAGTTGGCTGCAGGAATAATTTCAAACTGAAAAACAAGGTATTCGGGTTTAAAATAAATATTCAGTGAAATTTCCTTTATCTGGCGGATGGCATTCTCAAGGTCATTTACTGTGGAGAGCATTTTTGCGGCAGCAGCATCGCCATGTTTTTTTTGCAGGTTTTTGAGCAATGCGGTTTCGATGTACTTCTGGCGGAATTCGGCGTAATGACTTGGACACAATTCCAAATAACGTGAAACTTTCATGAAAAAGGTTATACTTGAATCGCCGGAATCTTTATTTATTGGTGGCAACTTAGAAATATAGTCAAGCAGGATTTTGGAATGGCTCAACAGCAGCCGGGAATCCATTTTTTTAACGTACGCTGGTTCGCCCATAAACTTTATTGAGACCGGTATTTTTTCATTATTATTGTATCCGACGACAGTACACCATTGGGCTTGAGATGAAGCGGCGTACATATACATCGAGATGCGCCCGGAAAGATCGAGTGCAAGGTATTCCGGATTCATGGTCAGCGCGATAACGGCAAGAAACGGCAGTGATTCAAGCGAAGGGGAAATCTTTTTCGCAAAAGCTCCGGCATCCCCGGCTAAATCGGTCAATGACGAAATTTCCGCCTTGCCCAGTTGCTCATAGTTGGTACTCGCGGCGTGGATTTCTACTATTGTCACCGGCATGACTGCCGCAACAAATAAAATTACCCGGAAAAACCTGCGGCGGAAAAATAATCTATACATAATTAGACCTGAAAATTATTAGTTACCCTAATATAGCACCCTGTAACTATTGGGCAAGGATGAATCTTTAATCTTTACTCTATTTGTAAAAGTCCTAGATGTTGCAATTTCAGCCCGACATGCTGATTTGGCAAGAATTAATAAAAATTTATCGTTGATTTCAGTTTATCATATTGCGAAATTAAAATTCGGAGTTAGTTTAATGACTTAACAAAGTTCGCCAGTTTGTGGCAATAATATTAGTATTTTAACATTACAGGAGTCAGGATATGGACTATATCGCGCAAATGCAGAGTTTGTCTAAGGAACACGAATTTTTTATTGGTTTTGACAGTGACGGTTGTATTTTTGATACGATGGAGATTAAGCAGAAAGAATGTTTCTGTCCTAACTTTGTCAATTTTTTCGGAATGCAGGCGGCAAGTAAATACGCACGGGAAGTTTGGGAATTTGTCAATCTTTACAGCAAGACCCGTGGATGCAACCGGTTTCTGGCGGTACAACGGGCATTGCAGTTATTGCAGGAACGCAAAGAAATCAAAGAGCGCAACGTTGTTGTTCCGTTGATGAATGAGCTTGATCTCTGGATCAAAGAGGAAAGCAAACTGGGCAATCCGGCCTTGAAGGCAAAAGTAGCGGCCTGTCCGACCGAACAGATGAAAATGCTGTTGGCGTGGAGTATTGCCGTGAATGAAGATATCGCAGATATGGTACATGGCATTCCGCCGTTTCCCGGAGTGAAAGAAGTTCTCGCTGCCGCAGCGCCGCTGGCGGATATGATTGTGGTATCGCAGACGCCGTTGGAAGCATTGACCCGTGAGTGGGAGGAAAACAAGATTGAGCATTATCTGAAACTGATCTGCGGTCAGGAACACGGCACCAAGACCGAACACCTGAGATACGTCACAAAAGACAAATATTCCCCGGACAAAGTGTTGATGGTGGGAGATGCTCCCGGCGACCAGAAAGCCGCACAAAGCAATGGCGTGCTCTTTTTCCCGATAATTCCCGGACAGGAAGAAAAATACTGGGCGGAATTGAAGAACGAGGGATTAAACCGTTTCTTCAAAGGTACCTATGCCGGAGCATATCAGGACCGTTTGTTGCGTGAATTTGACTTGGCTTTACCGGAGAAGCCGCACTGGAACTGAGAAAATTCATAACAATTCAATTTTTTTTGCAATTTGATTTTAAATATTGATATTCTAATGATAGATTATCCAAAGTCGGCCTTTTTATGACGACAACAGGTTAATTTAACCGAATGGGATTGCAGAATTATGCTTATTAGAAAATTGGCAAGGTTTTTCTCAAGTGATATCGGTATCGATCTTGGTACTGCAAACTGTCTGGTATTCGTCAGGGACAAAGGAATTGTTCTCGAAGAACCGTCAGTGGTAGCAATTACCGAAAATACAAAAGAAGTGCTGGCGGTCGGTTCTGACGCCAAACGCATGCTGGGACGCACTCCGGGTAATATCCGTGCCGTCCGGCCAATGAAAGACGGTGTTATCGCCGACTTTGAGATTACCGAACACATGTTGCGGTATTTCATTCAAAAAGCCATTAAACATTTGCCCTGGCGTCAACAATTGCTCAGTCCGCGAGTTATGGTGGCAGTTCCTTCCGGGATTACCGAAGTCGAAAATCGCGCGGTAAAAGACAGTGCCAAGCGTGCCGGCGCCGGCGATGTGGTGCTGGTAGAAGAGCCGATGGCAGCAGCTATCGGTGTTGGTCTGCCGGTCAGCGAACCGACAGGCAGTATGATTGTTGACATCGGTGGCGGAACTACTGAAGTTGCAGTTATCTCTCTCAACGGGATTGTCTGGGCGCGCAGCGTCAGGGTTGGCGGTGATGAACTTGACGCCGCCATTATCCAGCACATGAAACGGGTTTACAATTTAATGATCGGCGAACGTACTGCGGAAAGAATCAAGATTGATATTGGCAGTGCTTATCCGACTAACGATGATGCCACAATGGAAGTCAAGGGACGTGACCTCGTCTCAGGATTACCCAAAACCATAAGAATTACCGCGGGGGAAATCCGCATTGCTCTCCAGGAACCGATTACCAGTATTATTGAAGCGGTAAGGACAACCCTTGAACGTTGTCCGCCAGAACTGGCCGCGGACTTGATTGACCGCGGAATTATGCTTGCCGGTGGCGGCGCATTGCTTAATGGTCTTGACCGTCTCATCGTTGAGGAAACCGGTTTGCCGGTATTCGTCGCCGAAGACCCGTTGAAAGCCGTTGCTAAAGGTACCGGAATCATGCTCCAGGAAATGGATAACATGACCAAAACGATTTCTTGATTCCGGATAATTCAGTTCTGCTTCAGAGCGGTTTTTATCTTTTCTTTTTGTATTCACAGGCATAGTGTTTTTAATGAATTTTTAATAATATCTTAATCGTAACTTAACATTGCCGGTTTATTATATATAGTAAAGTTATTTTAATATTTATATAACGGGATAGAGTTACTCATGGCAAAAGAAAAAATTCTGGTGATTGAGGACGAGGAAGATATTCAGGAATTGATTAAGTACAACCTGCGCAAAGAGGGTTACGAAAATCTCCAGTTTGCCGATTCCGGTGAAGACGGTCTGCGTCTTGCCAATACATTCATGCCGGATATTATTTTACTTGACCTGATGTTGCCGGGAATGGACGGATTATCGGTCTGCCGTAACCTAAAAAGCAAACCCGAAACATCCAAAATAGCTGTCATCATGCTGACGGCAAAGAGCGAAGAAACCGATGTGATTATCGGTTTGGAAATGGGCGCTGATGACTACATTCCGAAACCATTCAGCCCCAAAATACTCATTGCCAGAATAAAAGCTGCGTTACGCCGGAATGCCGAGGTACAGGATAACGGCTCAAAAAACATTGTTAAACGGGGCCCCCTGGTCTTAAATAAAGGGAAACGGGAGGCGAGTCTCGCCGGGAAACCGCTGGTGCTGACATTTTCTGAGTTTGAAATTTTGTACTTTTTGGCGCGACGTCCCGGTTGGGTTTACACTAGAAATCAAATTGTGAATGCGGTCAAGGGCGATGATTATCCGGTTACCGAACGTTCAATAGATGTGCAAGTTGTCGGATTGCGCAAAAAGCTTGGCGATGCCGGCGAACTTATTGAAACGGTGCGTGGTGTCGGTTACAGATTCATAGAAACATATTAGGAATCTAAATTCAGCTATGAAACGTGACTTATTCTATTTTCTGCCGCTGATTATTGTGTTTTCAACCGTTGCCCTGCTCGGATTTGTCTGGTATGAATCTACTACTACAGAACAAATCTACCTCGAAGAAGTTGAGCATAATCTGCTCATAAGGGCAAATTTACTCAAACGGGAAGTTGTCAAGGCAATAAGTGGCGCCGGCGGTATTGACGAGGCCATTAAATATTGTGCCAGCGCCCATCAGGATTCAGAAGCCAGGCTTACGTTGATTGCCCCGGATGGCAAAGTTATTTATGATTCCGACAGCAACGCGGATAAGTTGCCGACGCACGCCTCCAGGCCGGAAATAATCGAGGCGCATAAAGGTCATGTCGCTTTTGCCGACCGTTTCAGCTCCACTCTAAACCAGCGCATGATATATGTCGCCGTTCCTGTCAGCGTCACGGGGAATAATAATTTCTATGTTCTAAGAATTGCGGCTTCTTTTCATGTTATTGACAGCATGTTGAGCAGTTCGCGCCGCCAGATTTTGTTCGCCGGCCTTCTGGCTGCCGGCATAGTAGCTATTCTCAGTTTTGTCATTGTAAACCATCTTAGCAAGGCGGTTTCAGAGTTGCAGGAAAATGCGGCGAAGATTGCTGCCGGGAATCTGGATATCAAGCTTCCCGTACCGACGCGCGGCGCCATGCACGGTCTGGCTATTTCACTGAATAATATGGCGGAACAACTCAAACAGCGGATTAGCGAGATAACAAATAAAAAAAATGAGCGCGATGTTATTTTCTCCAACATGACAGAAGGGGTTATTGCCGTTGATTTAAGCGGAAAAATTCTTGACATAAATACCGCCGCAGTTAAAATTTTTGATTTACCGGCGAATGCGACCGGATTATCTTTTTACGGAGTCATCCGTAATCCGCAAATGCAGAATTTTCTCAATCAGATTATCACTGAAAAGAAAATGCTGGAAAGTGAATTTATTATTCACTCGCTGCAGGAACGTTTTTTGCGTGCGCGTGGCGCTTGTATAAAAATTGACGAGGATAATATCAATGCAGTGCTTATCGTTGTTTCAGACGTTACCCGCATTAAAAAGCTTGAAAACTTCCGCCGCGATTTTATCGCTGATGTTTCCCATGAAATAAAAACTCCGCTCACCGCCATCAAAGGCGCGGTGGAAACACTCAACGACGGCGCTATCAATGATCCGGCAACAGCGACCAAATTCATGGATATTATTTCACGCCATGCCGACCGGATGAATGCTTTGGTCAGAGATATACTCAGCCTTTCCGAACTGGACCGCCGGGCGAACGGAGATGAAATCCCGTTTGACGTCATTAAAATTGCGGCGCCGGTCAACAGTGCCGTAGAATTTTGCCGCGATCGCGCGGTTGAGAAAAATATGATTATTGAACTGCAACCAGTACCTGCCATAAAAATTAAAGGTGACGCGCAATTACTTGAGCAGGCGGTGTCAAATCTGATTGATAATGCTATTAAGTATAATCCAGAAGGCACGTCCATAAAAGTGGCGGTATATCAGGATGGCAAAGATGTTGTCATCAGCGTTACTGACAACGGATGCGGCATTGAAGCCGAACATTTGCCACGGTTGTTTGAACGGTTCTACCGCGTTGACCGCGCCAGAAGCCGGAAACTGGGCGGAACCGGACTCGGATTAGCGATTGTCAAACACATTGCACACGTTCATAAAGGCTTTGCTGATGTTGAAAGTACTGTAGGTAAAGGCAGTAAATTTATTATCCGCATAACTTCGACTGGCCTTGAAGGTTCCTCTATTTGATAACGTTTCCGGGGAATTAACATATTTTTTCAACCGCCTGCCATTAATTAAGTTCAGCCTTTTCAACCTTATTGACAATAGAGGAAATGGCGGATATTTTTAATTTTCTTCCAACTTTAGTGGTAAATTTTTACTAATTTAACTTGAAGCATTGTTATCACACAACTAGATTAAATGTTTATAAGCTCATAGGCTTTGCCCATTTCCCAGCCATCAGTCTGTAAATAATGCGGTGGCCGGTTTTATTATTGCCAAGTTGCATCGTTACAATCCAAACAGAAACGCTAATATAGTAATTTTAAAAGGAACGGAGGTTTTTTATGAAAAAAACAATGTTTACATTTGTACTTTCCGGGTCGTTATCAACGTTGTTTTTAATTTTAAGCCCGGTTGCGAATGGAGAGGTCGATTCAAAACGCTCCACCGTTGAGGCAATTGACGAGGCGCATTCCGCACTTATGAACAAGTTTGTTGATAAGCACGGAGTGATTCTTGATTTTGTCGGGGAGATTCCAACGCCGGAAGAGTGTGCGCTGGGAAAACCCAATGCGTTAGGATGGTTCTGCCCTATTGAGAATGGTCCGATGTTCACCGGGATGTATCTTCCGGCAGTATGCGAGCGGGCGCGCCGGAGTGGCTCCTCCACAGATAAAGAACAGGCAAAAAAATTAGCACAAGGACTTCTCAAGTGTGCTTCAGTATCAGATGTCCCGGGTATGATTGTACGTGGAATGGCAACGGACGGCAAAAGCCACTATCCACTCGGTTCCGATGACCAGACCCATCCCTGGTTTCTTGGTCTATATGTCTACTGGAAAAGCGGAATTCCGTCAGAAACAGAAAAAAAAGAGATTGTCAATAAGGTCAGAGAGGTAGCAACTGTTCTTGAAGCAAACGGCTGGAAAGGACCTTGTGACGGAGATTTTAAAGGACAATTCCGGGGAGGGTTTAAAGGGGAAGGTTTTCGCGATGCCGCCCGATACTTGTTTATGTTGAGAGCTGTCTATGAAATGACAGGTGATGCCATCTGGCTGGAGCGGTATAAAAAGGCGATGACAGAACGTCCCGGCAAACGCGGAATGAGCCGTCTCGAAATATGTGCCGCCGGATATGAACCGGATATTGCCCGGAACAACTGGAGTCGGCAGAATGGTAATTTTTTTAATTGGATATATGTGGGTGCGCATTATTCTCTGAGGCAGCTTATCGAAATGGAAACGGATGCTGCGGTTAAAGAACAGTTGCAAATTGGATTGGATGCCAGCGCGAAAGAGGCGTTGCCCGGCATTGCCGACTCGAGTAAGTTTGACAATAATGACACAAAGGTTTTTGGAACTGCCAATTGGCGTGAGATATATACCCAGTGGTTCCCGCAAAAAACGCAAGCCGAGGCAATGAAACTTTCGGGAATGGTTGATTACAAGAAGCGCGGAGAACGCGGTAACTATGAGGGTCGGTTTGTTAACACCCCGCTGGCAGCGGCAGCCATCGTGGCGATGGCGGGAGATCCTTCACATCGTGATATTATTGAAAAGGCAGTAAGGCACTATGATTACAATAAACTTTACTCCTCACGATTCTTTTTTGCAGAATGCGCCTACTATGCCCCGGTATCAAGAGTCGCGCCACGACCCGGGGTTGGACCGGCAAAACAAGATATCACAGTAACAAACGCGAATGAAACTGCAGTTGCTTCGCCGGCAAAAAATGACGTGAAAAAGTCGGTACCGGGCGAAGTGTTGATTGACAACAACTCTACTGATGTCACGGTTAATGGTGAATGGGGCTTAAGCAAGACCAGTTCCGTTCGTATTGGCGAAGATTATCTGCACGACAAAAATAAAGACAAGGGCGGTAAAAGTGTTACCTACAAGGCTCAGTTGCCCGGAGCTGGGAAATATTGTGTGTACCTGTCCTGGACTGGTGGAGAAGCGCGTGCTTCTCGCGTTCCTGTTGACATTATTACGAAAAATGACAAACAAACGGTTTATGTGAATCAAAAAACGACGGGAAATCCCTGGAATTTGCTTGGTGAGTTTGAGTTTGCCGATCCGAATGTTTGTATAACAATTCGCACTGATGATGCGGAGGGTTATGTCATTGCCGATGCGGTTAAATTTGTTCCAGTGACATCAGCAGCAAAGTAGGGTTGATGAATAGAAATATCTGATTTCAAATAATAAAAATGTGATTTGTTCCGGATTTAATTACACAACGGGGTTTATTATGACAGTTCAAACAAATTGTTGCCGGCTGATAATCAGCGTGATGGTTTTTTCTCTGATGACGGTTACGTTGCTGGCGCAAAACGCAGACAATGTCCCTTTTGAAAAAATTGTGCCGGCAAATTTGACTCCGGAACAACGTGACAGCGTCAATCTTGAACCTGAATACTCTGATGCTTTTTATGGTCAAGTGGATCGTCTCTACCTTAATGGATTCTGGAAGTTCAAACCAGTGTTGAACCTGTTAAAACGTGACGGCAGTAAAATTGTTGCGATTGATCCTAAAGCAATTACTCCGCCAGTTTCTGACGTTGGTCTGGAAAAAGGTTATTTCCGCGCGGATTATGATGTTTCCGGATGGGAAGATATGCCAGTGCCATGGACATGGAACATGCCCGTGGACAGGGGGTTTAAGAAAACTGCTTTTGCCGGTCTGGGATATTACCGTACCGCGTTTCAGATTCCCGCGGACAAGAAAGGCAAGCGGGTTGTTCTCCATTTTGATTCGGTCAACACCGAATGCAAAGTGTGGCTCAATGGTGTCTTTATCGGCGAACACAAAAATGCTCGTTACACCCGTACCATGCCTAATATGATCGGGCGGAAACTGTGGATGGATCAATTTGAACTGGACATTACCGATGTGGCAACTTTTGGACACGTGAACACTTTGACTCTGCGCGTTTATGACAGCGGTCAACCGATAGAATGGAACAATATTCCAAACGAAGGTGGTATTGTAGGTCCTGTTCAGGTTGATTTTCGTGAAACCGTGGATTTTGATGAAATATTGATTACTGCAAGTCCTGACAGCGGCATTGTGACTATCCAGGCGCATGCCGTGAACAAAGGTACTGAACCTGTTACTCTTGCGCTGTCGGCGCAAGTTGAACCGTTCAAGTCGAAATTTTATACGCCTCCGGCATCGGCATCGGGTACGGTTGTAGAACTGGGCAAAGTGACCTTTCCTAAAGGCGAAAGCCGTCATTCATTTTCTTTCAAGATAAAAAATCCGGTATTATGGGACATTAACTGTCCTGCGCTGTACCGGTTGCGCCTTGTTGATGGCAAACGGATACTTGGACAGTCACGTTTCGGTTTCCGCAAGATGGAAGTGGCGGGAAAACAGTTTATGCTCAATGGACGCCCGATTTTTCTGCAGGGGCTTCAGGCGGAACCCTGGGGCATGTATCAACAAATACTGGTGTTCAACAAGGCGGACATCATTCGGCAGGGATGTATATTGTTGAAAGAGGCCGGCTTCAACTCCTGGCGGGATAACGGTGGTTTTCAACCCCAGAATCTTACTAAAGTAGTGTTGGATATTCTTGATGAACTTGGTTTTGTCGTCCAAACCGATTTTTCTCCGGAACTTCGCATGCTGGATCCGGACGAACGCCGCCCGGAAGCAATTACCGCGGTGAAGCTTGGCGATATTCTCAATCCTGACAATTCGATCAGTCCCTACGGTCAGGCGACACTGCGGCAGTGGCTGGTCTATACCTACAATCACCCGGCAATCTGCCTTTTTACCGGTGGCAATGAAATCGGCTTCCCGAAAGGCGAAACGGAGAAGACGATGGCAGATTATTTGACGGCCTTTTATGGATACATGAAGGCCAACGACATGCAGAAACGTCCAGTGACATCTTCGGCGGGCTTGATGATTTATGGCAAGTGGAAAACTCCGGTTCCCGCCGACTATTATGATTATCACTGTTATGCTGAAGAGGTTATGGGACACATGGATTTCACAACTACCAATCAAAACGCGGTATTTAAACGATTGGCGGGTATATATGGCTCGATTGACAAACCGGTAATTCTTGGCGAATGCTGCGGCTACACCTCGGCCAATAATAATCTCCGTCCTGATTTGCAGGCACTTTTGAAGTCGGATAACATCGACAAGAGCGCTTATGTAAACTGGGCAAATCTTAACAATAACTCTCCGCTGAAGGATTATTGGGATATTGTTGCGCGGCAGGGATATGTCACTTATGCCGGAATCCGTTCTGCTGTCAGTCATGAGGCGTTGGTGGAATCCACTGCGAAATTAACAAGCGAATTTATCCGGCGCTTACGTTCTGATACAGATTTCCATGCCGGTTTTATGACGACGCGACTTGATTTTACCCGGTGGGGACTTGTGCCGGCAAATGCATTTTTAACATCCGGCGGGGTGTTGGATATGATTGCAAAAGTGCGGACCAATCCTGAATTTATCGCTCAACGTCAGGCCTTGGCGCCATTGACGGCAATACCCAATTTGCATGACCGTCACTTTTTTGCCGGAGAGAACGCGAAGATTAAAATTATGTTGCTCAATCAACAGTATGCAACCACAGAAACCAATCTTACCGTCAATCTCTTAATAAAAGACGGCAATGGGAAAACAATATCTTTTGCTAATGAATCTTATCCGCAAGTACCGGAATATGCCCGCATTGAGCGAACTGTTACGCGGACCATTCCAACTGATTGTCCTGCCGGAGATTACTCGCTGGTTGTATCATTGCGGCGTGGCGATGGGGTCGTTAATGAAATCGCCACACCGATATCCGTATTTGTCCGGAATAAACCTGCGGTGGAGGTGGTTCGTAAAATAGCGTTTTATAATCGGGAGACGAAGGGCGAAAAGTCAACACGACATCTTCTCGAAGATCTGGCAATACCTCATACTCCGGTTAATGATATGCATCGAATTGACGACTTCGATTTGCTGATTATTGGTGCAAATTCCCTTGATTCAACTTTTACAAATAACGTTAGCGTGGAAAAAATAGAGAAATGGTTGAAAAATGGCGGGCGCATCGTCTGCTTTGAACAAGCCAAAGAAGGAGCAGTACCATTTGTTGAGGGAATGAAATATAAACCTGCCGGAAATATGCTCTTTGCCGATGTCATTGACGGTGTTCATCCCGTTTTGTCAGGGTTGAACCGTGGAAACTGGGAACTTTGGAACGGTGAAGGAGTGAAGACCGGTCATGCTGTCGATGCCGGTCCAAAATCAGTTTACAGGACATTGTTGATACCGATGCCGCAAAGTGTGGTTATCAGTGGCGCAAACCGTACCTGGCGGGACAAAGATCCGCTGATTTTCGGGATGGTTGCAGGCGAAGTGAAAGTTGGCAAAGGCATGGTTTTCTTCTCTCAACCATTGGCAACTGCCCGTTACGGCAGCGACCCGGTTGCAACTGTTTATTTACAGAATGTCTTGCAATATACCCTTGGCAAGCAGTGGACTGGCGAATTTGCCAAACCTGTAAACAATGTCAATAATAGTCAAGATATGAAGAAAGAGACAATAAAATGATGTTAAATAAAATACTAAAAAGTGTTATATCAGTGGCGATTTTGATGGCTTTGATTATGACCGTTACCGCTAATGATGATGTTTCCGGCACAAAACAATCAACCAGTGACGTTATCGAAAAAGCGCATAATGTCCTTTGGAGTTTCTTTGTTGACCGGCATGGCATTATTTTGGATTATGTCGGAGAAGTACCAACACCGGAAGATTGCGCATTGGGAAAACCGAATGCCATCGGATGGTGGAGCCCAATTGAAAATGGTCCGATGTACACCGGTGTCTATCTGGCGGCAATGTGCGAACGTGCGCGACGCACCGGCGAACCCGCAGATAAGGGCAACGCAAAAACACTGGCAAAAGGATTACTAAAATGTGCATCGGTGTCGGATGTGCCTGGAATGATTGTGCGGGGCATAGCCAGTGACGGCAAAAGCCATTATCCGCTCGGTTCTGATGACCAGACCCATCCATGGTTTCTCGGCCTGTATGTTTACTGGAAGAGTGATCTCTCCTCAGAAACAGAGAAAAAGGAAATCGTCAATAAGGTAAAGGAAGTTGCCGGGGCGCTTGAGTCAAATGGCTGGAACTGCCCCTGTGACGGCGCTTTCAAAAAACAATTCCGTGGAGGATTTAATGAAGGCGATTTTCGAGCCGCGGTGCGCTATTTATTCATGCTGAAAGCCGTTTACGAAATGACTGGTGACGCTGTCTGGTTGGAACGTTATAAAACTGCGATGACCGAACGCCCTGGAAAACGCGGACTTACTCGGTTGGAATTATGTTCTGCCGGTTATGGTCCTGACATCGAATACCACAAATGGGATAAAAAAACATGGGCGTGGTGGACTTGGATATACGTTGGCGCGCAGTCATCATTAAAGCAGCTTGTCGATATGGAAACAGATCCGGAGATCAAGGCAAAGTATCAGGCCGGGCTTGCTGCCAGTGCCAAAGAAGCACTGAAAGAACTGGCCCAATACAATAAATTTGATAATCAGGATACTAAACTTTTCGGAGAGAGCAAATGGCGTGAAGTATATACCGAGTGGTTTCCGCAAAAAACTCAGGCAGACGCGGGAAAACTTTCTGACCGTCGTAATCAACAGAAAGGCGGTGAGCGTTCTAACTACGAAAAACGATTAATGGGATCGCCGTTGGCGGCAGCGGTTATCGTGGCAACCGCCGGTAATCCTGCACACTTTGAGCTGGTGGCAAAAGCCATAAATCATTACGACTATGAAAAACTTTTTCAATCGCGTTTCCTCTATGCGGAATGCGCTTATTACGCCTGTCCTGCAGGTTTTGATTCTAATAAAACCGGTAAATAAATATATATACTCAACCTTATTGAGTATAACATAGACTTGGTTTAATGTCTTGAGTTGTCCATTTAGCAACATATTAATTGCCTGTCTCCGAAATGACACGGGCAAGGCAAGACAAAGACAGCAATTGTCTCGTATTATTGACACTGCTGGATGATGAATTGGAACAAAAATTAAACTATATAGGAACAATATCTACCATTTTGCATTAACAAATTTGTAATAAAAACCGGAATGGCTATATTAATTTAACAAATTTGTAATTCTGTGGGTTGGGTTTATTGATTAAATAACAGTGTAACAATTTTATAGGGGGGGAATTTGATGGATAAGCCTGGAAACCTTGAAATGGCGGTCTTAAATCAGATCAGCCATGTATTAGTGCATCAAAAAAATGTTTCGGCATTGATGAAAGAGATTTTGGATATTCTTTACCGCGAAATGGGGTTAAAGCGCGGAACTTTCACGCTACGACGCGGAGATGTACTGTTTATTGAAGCGTCTCACGGGTTGAGTGATGCTGAAATAACCCGGGGCAAATATCATATTGGCGAGGGCATTACCGGAAAGGTGGCGGCGACATGTCAACCACTGGTCATTCCGGATATTTCTCAGGAACCTGGATTCCTGGATCGTACTCAGGCGCGTTCTACCGAGAGGAACATTGCGTTCATTTGTGTTCCTGTTATCCATGATGGCGAAGCAATCGGAACATTGAGTATTGACCGGGAGCGGAGTGCTAATATTAACCTGGACCGGGATTTATATCTGGTGGAAACGGTGGCGAACATCGTTGCAGATGCCGTTGCGATGAGCGTGAAAGAACTTGAAGAACGGGAAAAACTGCTGGATGAAAACCGGCGTTTGAAGATTGAACTTGATAAAAATTTACGCCCGGGAAATATTGTCGGCAATTGCAGCAGTATGCGCGCTATTTACGCGATGATTGCTCAGGTTGCGGACAGTAGCGCAACAGTGCTGATTCGCGGCAGTTCCGGAACGGGAAAAGAGTTGGTGGCGCGAGCGATTCACCATTCCAGCATTCGCAAAGATAAACCGTTCGTCGCGGTTAATTGCGCGGCGCTACCGGAAAATCTGATTGAAAGTGAATTGTTCGGACATGAAAAGGGTTCGTTTACCGGCGCCGTCAGCCGTCGTACCGGCAGAATTGAATCTGCCAACAACGGGACGTTGTTTCTTGATGAAATTGGTGATCTTGGTCAGGCGGTACAGGTAAAGTTGCTACGGTTCCTTCAAGAGAAAACTTTTGAGCGCATCGGCAGCAATGAAGAGATCAAAGTCGACGTTAGAATTCTTGCCGCGACCAGCCGTAATCTGGAAAAATTAATGGTGGAAAACCGTTTTCGTGAAGATTTGTATTACCGGCTGAATGTTTTCCCCATCCACGTTCCTGACTTGAAGGACCGTCGCGCTGACATCATGTTGCTGGCAGATAACTTTCTCGAAAAATATAACCGGATGTATGACCGCACTATCAAGCGGATTTCAACACCGGCAATCAATATGATGATGGCATATCATTGGCCCGGCAATGTCCGGGAGCTGGAAAACTGCATTGAAAGAGCCGTTCTGACTGCCAATGACGATGTTATTCATGGTTATAACCTGCCTCCGTCTCTGCAAACGGGTCAGGCGACAAATACGGCTACGATTGTTCCAGAGAAAAATGCCGACATGGATACTTTGGTCTCATCGTTTGAGCGTGAATTGATCGTTGATGCTTTAAAACTGAAGCGCGGCAACGTTGCGGCCGCCGCCAGACAACTCGGCATTACTCAGCGTATAATTCATTATAAAATAAAAAAACTGGCGATATGCAGCACGATGTACACATGAAGCATCACCGGTTATGCTGGAACATTGGCAATAACAAGCAATAAACCGGACATTTAAGGGGTATTTTTATGTTGCTGGATCAGTTAGTCGGCTCTTGCCGCCATAACGTGGTTGCCATTGAACCCGGCGCCACGTCCGGTGCGGTTATCTATTCCCGTGATTCTGTCGGGGTTAAACGTGAAGATATTTCTTTTCAACCTTTCATTCTAATCGCTGATACCGGGCTGATGAGTGGAATTAATGTACCCTTTGAGGTTGACCAACTGTCCGGAGAAAATAAATTCAAATACCGCATCCGGGTTTCGGATTTTTCAGGATATAATGCCGCGTTGGACTGGCTGAAACTAAAAGCCGGATTAAGTAACTCCGCCACCAATAACTCTTATCGGATTTTTTCAGATGAGATTCAACAAATTCTTACCGCTGGCGGTTTCAGGTCTTTCCGGGGCATGAACTTTGGTGATTTGCGCCGGATGCAATTTGATATTGAAACGCTCAAAGCGCCGGGGTTTGAATTTTCCAACCCGGAACGCGAGGAGGATGCAATTATTGTTATCGCGATGTCCGACAGCACCGGCTGGGAACAACTTTTGAGTACGGATAACATGAGCGAAAAGGAGTTGCTTGAACGTTTTGTCGCAACCGTCATTGAACGCGACCCTGATGTGCTTGAGGGACATAATATTTGCCGGTTCGATTTGCCGTTCATAGAAACCAGAGCGAAACGGCACCGGGTAAAACTTAAGCTTGGTCGCGATAACAGCATAATAGCCAAACGCAATTCGCGTTTCAATGCCGCAGAACGTACTATTAATTATGTTCGTTATGACATTTTCGGTCGACATGTTGTTGACACATATCATCAGACGCTCTTTTACGATATCAGTCATCGCAATCTGGAAAGTTACGGTTTAAAATATGTGGCAAAACACTTTGGAGTTGCCGCACCGAACCGCACCTATCTTGACGGGAAAGATATTGACCACGCCTGGCATAATGACCGTCAACGTCTGCTGGCTTATGCTTTAGATGACGTCCGGGAAACCAGAGCAATCAGTAATATCTTTTCGCCAAGTTATTTCTATCAGGCGCAATTGATTCCAATGAAGTATCAGGACTGTGTAATCCGTGGAAATGCCACCTGCATTGACGCACTGTTGACGGCGGAATATTTATCCGCCGGCGCCAGTTTGCCGGAACCGGAGTCGCCAAAACCTTTTGCCGGAGGCTTGACACAATCGTTTAAAACAGGAGTTTTCAAAAACGTATGGCATTGTGACGTACGTTCACTTTATCCCTCAATTATTCTTGCCTCAAGATGGTGTCCGCGCCAGGATTATATGAACACGTTTCCCCGTTTGCTCTGTGCCTTGCGGCAGTTCAGATTGAATGCCAAGGATGCGGAAAAGGCAGCGACCGACCCGGCTGAAAAGGATGGATTTAATGCACTGCAGACAACATTTAAGATTCTGATCAATTCTTTTTACGGTTATCTGGGGTTCGGGCAGGGTACATTCAACGATTATGATATGGCGGAGCGGGTTACCGCGCAAGGTCGTGAAATTTTGACGACCATGCTTGACACCTTGAATAAAACAGGTGCAAATGTACTGGAAATGGACACGGACGGTATCTATTTCCAACCGCCGGACCATATTGCGGAGACCGCCACGATTGAAAAGATTGTCCAAAGTTCACTGCCGGAAGGAATTGATGTTGAACTTGATGACACTTATCCCGCGATGTTCTGCTACAAAAGTAAAAATTATGCGCTGCTTGAACAGGACGGGGCTATTTCTTTAACCGGGGCGGCGCTCAAATCACGTGGTCTTGAGGCGTTTCAACGCGAATTTATTGAGAGCTTATTGACTCATCTGCTCCGGGAGGAACCGGAAAAGATTTCGTTGCTTATCAGCGAATTCCGTGATGCCATCGCCAATCACAAATGGCCCCTGGAAAAGCTGGCCAAAACCGAAACACTGAGCGATTCAATTGACTCATATAAGAAAAAAATTGCCGGAGGCGATTCACGCCGGAGCGCCGCCTATGAACTGGCAATCGCCTCAAAACGGGATTACCGGCGCGGCGATCAAGTATCATTTTACATTACAGGAAACAAACGCAAGGCCTCTGTCGTTGATAATGCCAGATTGCTTGCCGATGCCATACCCGAACTACGGGATGAAAATATTCCATATTACAGTGGAAAACTTGAAGAACTTATTGAGAAATTTGCAGAATTTATTCCGCATCAGAAAAAAGACGGACAATTATTGTAGGCAATCAGGACAGATTTTGTTTGTTGCAAGCAGTAAGATTTTTTTGGTTTTTTTAAATTAATTTGTAACCTTTTTATGACAGATGACGACTAACAGTTAAAAGCGTGTCGGATATATTGACACGGTTTGGTAATTTACATGAGTGAACTGAGTGACGCCGAAATAGTCGGCAGTGTGCTTAATGGCGATATTGATGCGTTTGGATTGCTGGTAGATCGTTATCAGGCGAAAGTTCTCGCGATTGCCGGACGACGCGTTCCATCATCAGAAGCGCAGGAGATTGCGCAAAGAATTTTCATTGCGGCATTCAAGAGTCTGGGCGGGTTTTCCCGGAAAAAACCTTTTGAGCACTGGCTGGCGGGGATTGCTGTACGTAGTTGTTGTGATTACTGGCGTTCCAGCGGTTACAGCCGGTCGTTACGGTTGGAACCGGACGAAGATTATTGCAACTGGTTTGAAGAAATCGGTCAAGCCAGTTCGGTTGAGCATTGCGCAACGTTGTTGCAACGGCAGGAGACGGTTGAGATTATGAATTTATGTCTTTCTCAACTAAAACCGGAAGACCGGGCAGTTTTAGAGCTGGTATATTTTGAAGATTTACCTTTAAAGGAAGTTGCCGGTATGATGGAATGGGGTTTGGCTAAAACTAAAATTAAAGCAATGCGCGCAAGGAATAAGTTGCGGGAGAATATAAAACAATTGATGAAGGAACATAAAATATGAAAAAAGAGATAATAAACTTCCGGTTCAGCAGGTTTCGACGTATTGTCCGCGGTTTTTTTACCGGAAATAATTCTGACGTTGATTTGTGTCAGGAAGATTCTCCGGCTGTTGATAATGTTATCGTTGATAATATCGAAAAAGTTTTTAAGTCTGCCTATCAATCATTACCCGACACTGTTCATCCATCGGCGGAACTGCGCAGCAATGTGATGAATGCAATCCGCCGGGTAAACCTGCCTAAATCAATATTCCCCTACGAAGAAATAGTTTGTTGGCGCGCAGCATGGACTTCATTGGCCGCGACCCTGATAATCGCCTCATTGATAGGTTTCATTAATTTAAGGGAGGATGATGGCACGGGCGAGTCCAGAATTGCTGATAAAATGGTAGCGTATAACGACAACGCTCAGGAGTAAAGATAATATTATGAAAATGTTTCCTAAATCTAAAAAATTGCGTATTGCGATTGCAATATTTTTTCTTTCCGGGTTGATTCTCGGTACAACTTGCGGATACTACTGGGGAAAAAACACCCGGCGTGCCAGAATGGCGCCTGGTGAGTTTAAGCGGTATTTACATGAAAAAACCGTCTCCGAATTGGAATTGACGCCGGAACAGGAAAAACAGATTACCCCGATATTGGAAAGAAAATTTGAGAAGATTAATCAGATTCGGACACAATCATCCGGTGAACTGATAAAAATCGTTGCCGCCAGTTATGATGAGATGAAAGTTTTTTTAAAACCGGAGCAACAGCCTAAGTTGGAAGCGATGAAACAACGGAGCGTTACTCGTCTGCAGGAAAAAATCAGGGAGAAATTATAACAATGAAAAGAATGTACAGATTATATCTCGTGCTGACTGCCGGGTGTTTGATTTTAATTGGCGGAGGCTGTGCGCTCGTCAATGAAGTTAAGGATTCCAATCGGCAATACGATGAAAAGCAGAAGGAAAAAAAGGCCAATCCGCAGGAAAAAAGTTTATTGCCTCCATCCATGGCGAATTATAATGATACCGAAAAACAGGAACTTGAGGCATTTTACAAACATACAGATCAGGAACGCAAGGCGATTAAAAAACAGGTTTATGGCGGACTTATGCCATAACTGGAATAACAACAGAAACCTGTTAGTAATACTATAATATTTAAAGTTATTTTTAAAAACATATAGAAAGGGTTATCATGTTAAGAAGAAAATTTACATTAATCGAATTGCTCACCGTAATTACGATTATCTCGCTTTTGGCGGCAATGTTACTGCCGGGTTTGAATAAAGCGAGAAAGTCCGCCCGGAGTACTGCCTGTAAAAATAATCTGCGTCAGATTGGCATTATGATTAAGAGCTATTTTGGTGATTATAAAACGATGCCGGTGGCGGCAATGAAGCCGACGGTGAACGCTGATGATAAACCCATCCATGTCGTATTGAAGCCATATTACGAAAATCAAAAGGTTTTTTTCTGTACGGAAGATGTTTACAAGCAGTATAGCGATACCTACCCTGCACAAAATGGGAAAACTTTTTTTGAGTCGGAAGGCACCAGCTATGAATATGATTATCAGTCGATGCGAGCCCGCGGATTACAGCATGCTGAGCGTTCTACCTCTGTAACCATGTGCGATTTTGAATGTTTTCATGCCAAACCGATGGCCAAAGGGGCGAAGAACTATCTGTTTGGTGATGGTCATGTCGGTGATCCTTTGGACCAACTATAAAATTTAATAAAACAGGGTAAATATCATGGCAATCAGTGCAAACAGTAAAAAAATTCCTTTAAAGGGCGGGTTGGCTAAAAACAATAGTAAAAAGCCGGCAGTTAAACGCAATAAACTTATTTGGATTGGTATTCCGGCAACGTTGCTGGTGATTGCATCAGTGGCTGGATCGGTTTACTGGTTGACCCGTCCAAGCTTGAAGGACGCACCGAAGAAGACTGAACCTAAACAGGTAGCGGCTTACCTTGCTTCCGACAAATTTAATCAATTGTCAATGGAAGACAAGAAAACCTATGTTTCACAAATATCGGACGGACAACCGCCGTGGCAAATTATGCGCCAATCAGCAGAATTGCCCAAGGCAGACAGGGAAAAATTACATAGTAACATGGAGCCGGTCATGCATGCGGTAATGAAAGAACGACTGAATAATTTCTTTAAAATGTCGAAAGAAGATCAGCAAAAAGAACTGGAAAAAATGATGGCTCAAAGAAACCAGTACCGTGGTCAGGGGGGACAGCGACCGGCTCAACCGGCAGGAGGAACAGCAGTCGCAGCCAACAGTAATCCAGGTCAACCGCCGGCGGGTGGTGGCGGCGGTCGCGGCGGTGGTCGTTCTCCTGTACAACGCAAAGCCCGCTTTGAAACGGTTGATTCAAATACTCGTGCTCAAGGCGTTGAATTCCGGAAATTGATGATGCAACAGCGTCAACAACAGGGACGTTGATTAAGTGTTTACTGTTGTTCATTCAGTAATTTATAAACCCTGAACAATTCCGTAACTCCCCACGCCTGAGCGCCACAACCGCGCCAATGATGGGGATAGTCACCATCCATTATTTCAGGGGTATGGCCCGGCACGCCACAGTTAACTTGCTCCGTCGCCGACATTAAAATAGCGGCAGCGCGTTTCCGGCAGGATTCCCCGCCAGTTATAAATAAAGCTTCACAATATGAGGGGAATGGCCATGACCAGGCCGTGCCGTTGTGATATGCCGGTTTTCTTCTGGTATCTTCATCGCCGAGATAGTGCCCCCAGTAGGGGTGAACCGGATCATTCAGTAAGACGTTATTAAAGTAAACCGGGAGCGGATACTTTACCGGCAATGCTGCCAGAGAACGGATCCCGCCGGGAATGAGCAATTGTTCACAATCCCGTAATATTTCAATCATAATTTTCTCGCCGGTTACGAGTCCCAGAGTTATTGCAAACAACTGGTTGCAACGACAGGCATCGTCAGCAACTGCCTCCAGCGCAGAAATTCCTGGTTTGGCATGAAGACAATCACTCATCCGCTTTAATTCATGCAGATAAAATAGCTGTTGTACACTATTTTTCACCTGTTTAGCCAGTTCTGCGAATTCATGGTTGCCGGTGATTTTGCTCATAAACCGGAGCGCGGCAAACCAGAGCGCCTGAATTTCAATGGGATAACCTTCACGGGGTGAACCTGCCGGGAAGTTGGTATCCATCCACGTATAATGTCCGGGACTGAAAATCAAACCGGTTTTTGGGTCCATTGCGATGCCATTCGGAGTACCGGAACGGTAATGTTTGATGATAGACTCGAGCACTTGACGCAAGTCACGGCCTCCGCAATTTTCATCGAGAATTGATTTTCCTGCGACATGCACATAGTCGGCAACGGCGGTGAAAAACCATAATGGCGCGTCACTCGTATCCCGGTTGGAATTATCACTTCCTCTAATCATGTTCGGCAAAGTGCCGTGGCGTTCAAATTTTGCAAACTGGTGAATTATTTCGCGAGATTCCTGCATGAATCCGGCGGCAATCATGCCGCGCAGACAAATAAAGGTGTCGCGCCCCCAATCAAGAAACCAGGGATAACCGGCAATGACGGTACGGGAATCGTCACGCTTGACGATAAAATGACGGATTGCTGCCCGCAGCGTAGTTTCCGGCGCCAGACGTTGTGGAACCTCCGGTAAGGGTTGCTCTGTGAAAGTTGCCGGACAATTTATCCCGGCGGCGAGAATAACTTTACCGTCGCCTTCGAGTTCTGCGCTGAAAAATCCCGGACTGAATAAATCGGTATGACATTCCATGCCGCGTTCAGATTCCATCGGCAGATATTCCATATAATGCCATTCGTGTTGTTCTGCAAAACAGCCGGGGGAAATGGTTAACGCCAGATTTCGTTTTTTTGACGGATTGAAATCAAAGCCGTCTTTTCTGGCAAAAACGGCAGCGCGGAAAGCATTCTCGGGACCGGAAATAGCCTTGGTAACTTCGTGTACACTGCGGTCTTCAATATCGGGCCGGAGAATTATTTTTACCGGTTCAGCGTCAACCAGTGCTGTCGTTCCGTCATCCGCGGCAGGAAGCCGGTGAAAGATGAGCTGAATAAGATTTTTGTCTTCTGACATTTGCAGTGTCATTTGCAATTTAATAGTTTTCCCCTGTCCCACCGGAACGGAAAAGAGCCATTGTGATTCATTGTTGATGCCGGAGATAAATTCTTGTGTACATAACTGATTAATTTCCTGCGAATAGTCACGATAAACAACCCAGCCGCGACAGCGTGAAAACATAACCTGGCGATCGACGGGAAATGACGGGTTACAATTACCTGCCAGTATGGCATCATATTTACTGTTAAGAATGCCCCATGCCCCGCAGATTTGACTCATTCCGCCAAGGTCATTGGTGCATAATGAATAAAGCAACTTCCGTCTGGTTTCAATACCGGTAAACGATGCATTGAAACTGGTATCGCCGGAGGCTGCCAGAAGTAGTAACGGGGCGGTTGAACGTTTTGTTTTACCTGGAGCATAACTGATAAACAGCAAATCCATTGCCAGATGCTTTTCCGGTGTTTCGGCAAAAAATGCAATGGCAAAATGTCTGCCGTCTTTAAGGGGAAAGCTTTCCATGGTGCTTCTGGTCATACTGTCCAGTTTAATTTCAGCGCGGAAAGGATGTTGTGACCACAGAATCAGGTTATGGTTCGGGGGAATCATCACCTGCCGGTTCTGGTCGATGCCGTCATGCCAATTTACTACTGGAGGCAAATCCGTCGCGAAAATTTCTTCGCAGGCGGTTAATGGAGATTTTGCCAGCAATAGCGCCAAACGTTTTACCTCATCATTCTCTTCAATCAGCGGTTGTGAACTGCCGGTAGTTGCCAGTAATTTTAAAGCAAGATGGCGGAATCTCTGTTCAATTATTTTTGCGGCCGGTAATAATTTGGCATTTACAGCTTTGTTCAGTTCATTTAAATCCTCAGTCCGGGATGAAAGGCAGTAAACTTGACCCGGGGGTAAATGGCAATAAAGGTTTTCTCCACGGTCTTCACAGAAAATTTCACCTTCGCTAAGCAGGTCGATAAATCCTCCGGGCGGAACATCGAACAATTTTTTCTTCCAGAAAATACCGTTGGCATTGTGTTCATCCAGATTGACAAGAATAAGTAATGTCCGGTTGTGTTCAGCGGCGTGTCTCAACAGTGCCAGATTATTTCCTGATCCCGCTTGAATCAGTTCCAGTGTCGCGCCGGCAAAAAATACTGGATGGATTGTGAGGATTGTCTGCAGGCGGCGAATAAGTTCAACCTGATTTTCCGTCGCGTTCCAGTTCAAAGGTGTGGCACCGTGGACATCAACTTTTGCCGTGGCAAACCATTCCACGCCATTGGTAATACCAAAACCACCGTTTTGTGAGAACAACGCACACATTGCGGTGCGCATACCGGCATATTTAATGTTTCTGGCAGCCAGACGGCTGTTATCATGAGTTTCGGCGAAGTGAACTTGTAACCCCTTGCGGTATCCGGTCCGGATTGTTCCCGGCAGATAGTTTTCAATCTGACTCCGGTCATAGTTTTGGAACAACTCTGAATACGCCCAATTCAGCCCGGCATCAACCAGCAGATGTTCCGTTACTGAAACCAGCCCGCCCAGCCCTTCAAGCAGAAAAATGGTTTCAGGATATTCCCGGCGTACTTTGGCGACGATATATTCCCAGGCTTCGTATGGCAGCATATAACCGGCATCACAGCGGAAACCGTCAACCCCGTGGCGGCACCAGAAGAGGAAAACATCAGCCATCAAGGCATGAACTTCGGCATTTTTATAATTGAGTTTGCACAAATCCTCCCATGTAACGCCCCAGGCTCCCGGACTTACAAAGGTACCGTCATCCCGTCGGACAAACCATTCCGGATGCTCTATCTGTTCGCGCGAAGCCCAGCCGGTATGATTGACGGGAATGTCAATAAATAACCTGGCATCATGCGAGTGGATGGCATCAACTAATTCAATGAATTGTTCCAGCGGGGTTGCCTTAGGGTCAAATTCAGCGTAAGCCGGATTGACATTAAAGAAATCCAGCGCTGCGAAAGGACTGCCGAACCGTCCCATTCTTCCGTATGTTGTCGGCTCAGGATGTATCGGCAGCAACTGAATTATCCGGCTGCGCAAAGTGTTCGTAATGAAATCCAGATGACGGGTGACAGCGCGAAAAGTGCCGGATGGCGGAATTACCGTATAGCCGGCCTGGTCCAGTTCAGCGAGATTCGTGGAATTCAAAAATGAATCAGTTTTGTTTTCCAATTGCGGACCGAATTGACGGACGAATGCGGTATAGATGGTGTTGGCACAGACTCCGGATGACGGTTCCACTTTAATTTTGGTGTTTTCGCCTTCCACCCACAAGGGAGTGTTGGAGCCTTTTGGCAGATACCAGGCTTTTGCTGCAAAACAACCGACCTCAACTAAAGGCAGAGTAAGCCGGAAATGACCGGGATTTATCTGGTGCATCGGCAAATCATGCCAATCGCGGGCCAGAACCGGCTCGTCATTTTCGGTATGTCCGATAATTTCGTCCCGCCTTACTGCCGCATAACCGATATTGGTCCGCAAAAATGCCATTCCTCCGGCGTGCAAACCGGTTTCCAGCTCAAACTTGAGGCAATCTCCACAATAACGCAAAATTTCTAAACTTGATTCCGGTGTCTGTTTCAATTCTATTTCCAATTTAAAAAATATTTATATCAAACTAAAAAAGTGTCATCTTGAAAATTATCGCAATATTTCTAATATTCAAACTGTATGTCCGGCAACATTACGGCAATAATTGTCTATTTTTATACTCTATAAATGCGGCAACTCTGCCGGTAGAGTTGCCGCCCACTTGGGGATACCGCGTCCGCGCAATTTTTTGACTGTTTTTCTGTGATGTTCAATTATCCATTCCCGTTCATGTTTTAAACCCGGATCACGATATGGCACTCCTGCCGTTGATTGCATAATGATATTCATCTCTTTTGTCGACAGTTGCGGAACATTGAGCATTTCTGTCCTGGTCGCACAAGTACCGCCGCGTTTTCTGCCGAATGGAGTTATTTCCGAGCAGAAAAACTGATTTTTGAGTAATGCGCCCCGGACAGGATAGGCACTGCTGTAAGTTAAAAGCATTCCCTGCGGTTTCATTAAGGACTTTAACAGCCTGAAAAAGTCGAAAGTCCAAAGTTCAGGATTCACTTCTGCAGAAAATGCGTCCAGGAAAATCAGGTCAAACTGTCCACCTGATGCGGTCGTAGCGGTTATTCTGGCATCGCCGGCAATCAAAGAGAGGTCTACATATTCATGCCGCCATATCTTTTTCTCATATAATTGCTGCAGTATCTCCCGTTCCATCGGGTCGATGCCATCGAGCGCTGCTGCAGCTTTAAGGACACGCAAATCATTTTCCAGCGCAACGATTGACAATTTTCCTGTGGCCTGTTCGATTGCGGCGCGTACCGCGGCAAAACTGTTATAGCCAAGCCCGTAACCGACATCCAGCAACCGGATATTTTCGCCATTTTTTAACCTTTCAGCCAGTCGGGAAGGTTTTACAAACTTTAATTCGGCTTCTGAAACCGCGCCGGCGATAGAGTGGAAGTGCTGCCGGTATGCTGGATGATAAAGCGTCTTTGAACCGTCTGCGGTAACAACTCCGGTCAGTCCGGATTCAGTGTTTTGCATTTTGTCAATGATGAGTTGAATAACCTGACTTTTCTTCATCCACCATTTGGGTGCGATAAGTTCATTAGCGTCAGCATCGGCAACCAGACGCATAATGACCCAGTCCCCGGGCAGTTGGCGCAGAAAAGCAACTGCGGCATCAGCATATTCATATTCATTCAGCGTTACCAGCCATTTCTCTCCTTGTTGAGCGTATAATTTTGCCAGCTCCGTATTTTTTAAAACCTGGAGTTGATGAAGTTTAATTCCGCTAAATGGCAAATCAGCGACCCTTGCTGCAGTTTGTGCAAAATCAACCGGAGTTTCCCCGGGCAAACCGAGAATAAGGTGCGCCGCCA
This sequence comes from uncultured Victivallaceae bacterium, assembly GCA_964392985.1. GTDB lineage: Bacteria > Verrucomicrobiota > Lentisphaeria > Victivallales > Victivallaceae > CAYMSF01. The sequence continues at coordinate 49,435 of CAYMSF010000019.1, forward strand.
CCGGAATCTGGCGTTCCGCCAGTTGGCGTACTACTTTTTCAACGGCTCCAAAATCATGGCCTCGCTTGATTAGTTTTAAGGTTTCATCATTTGCAGTTTGAACACCGAGTTCAATCCACACTTCATATCTGGAGCGATACGACTCAAGTAAAGTTTGCACCTCATCGTTCAGGCAATCCGGCCTGGTTGAGATAATCATCATTTTAAAGTCCGCCAGTCCCAGAACTTCATCATAATAACGTTGCAGCATTTTCACCGGAGCATAAGTATTGGTAAATGACTGAAAGTAGGCAATATAGGGCGGTCTTGCGTCATAACGTTCGCGGAGATATCGTTTGCCCGATTCAACCTGATCGGTGAGATTCAAGTTGTACTGCAAATGTTTTGCGCGGTTGCCGTCCTCCGCGCAATAAATACAGCCATTGCCAAAACGTTGTTCCCGGTTCGGGCATCCCAGCGGCAGATCTATCGCGATGCGTTGCAACTGCTGCCCATAACGTTTCTGTAAATAATCTTTGAAGAAAAAGAGTTTGTTCATCATAAAACCGGGTTAGGAAAAAGTTGAAACTTCGTGATAATAAATATTTTTTAACAGTGCCATTTCAGTTAGCATCCGCTGCGGGATTAAATTTTGGAATGACACCTTGCCTCCTGTGATAAATTATTTCAGTTTGCGCAATAATTTTTGTTGTCAAATAATTTAGTCTATAGCCGATAAAATTCAAACCCCCACCATCAACCGCTTGGTTTATACCCTATAATGTTGAAAAATGTTGAAAAATTAACAAAAAAACTTACATATCTAATATTTATCTATTGACAAATAGCGACAATAGATTATAATTATAGTTACAAATTCTAATATATAGAATTTGCATTTGCGATTTTAAGGTTTTTGAATAATAATAAGCGATGAATAACACACTGCAAAATGGATTTATGCTGCTGGAGCATCTGGCGGCAACTGCGGATGAATGTTCAGTCAAAGAGTTGGCGGAACATTTCAAATTGCCGAACAGTCATGTGTGCCGGTTATTGAAGACGCTGACAGAGTCGGGTTATTTGCAACAAACGCCAGGTTCACGCAAATACCGGATCAGTTTAAAGATTTTTTGTCTTTCCAATGCGCGGTTGCGGAAGCTTACGTTACGGCAAAAGGCTCACGGATATTTGCAGAAACTGGCGGCAAAAACCGAAACACAAGTATATTTAAGCGCACCGTTCAATGGTTTGTCAATAGTTATTGATACTTTTTTTCCAGTGGCATGCGCAGATGATGCCGGGTTGGCGATTGGGCAGGTACATCCGGTAAATCGCAGCGCCTGCGGAAAAGTCTGTGCGGCCTATGTGCAAGATGACCAGATTGATGCTTTTCTTGCCGGAGTTGACTGGAGCGCCAGAACAACTCATACCATCACTTCGCCGGAACAATTCAAACTGGAACTGGCGAAAGTGAGGCGGGAAAAAATTGCCACGGTAGCGGCGGAAACCGAATTAGGAGTGGGGGCAGTCGGCGCGCCGATTTTCAACGCGGCGGGGGAACTTGCCGGAGCGATTGGCGCGGTATTGCCGGTAAGATCTTCCTGGCCGGTTGAACTTTGGGATAAGTTTAAAACTGAAACCCGGTCAATTGCGGCATCAATTTCGCTTGCGCTCGGATATGAGATGAAATATTGATTTTTTATAAATTTGGAATGTTTTATCGTTTTTAAATATAATGTCCCAAAATGTAAAAACTTAACAAAGGAGTTTTACAGATGAACGCCGCACAAGTAAAAAAAGCCGCCAAGAAATTTGGCGCGGACCTGGTCGGAATTGCACCGATATCCCGTTTGGCACATCTCCCCAAAGAAAGTAACCCGCTGTCAATTTTCCCGGAAGCGAAATCGGTCATTGTCATCGGTCGCCGGATCCTGCGCGGTTCACTGCGCGGGGTTGAAGAAGGCACCAGTTTTGACGGCACCTACCACTCATTCGGTTTCCGCTTTCTTGAAGACAATTTTCTGTCAAAAACCACCTATGATTTAAACTGCTGGATTGAAGCCCAGGGGTTTGAAGCTGTTCCGCTCTTTTCCTACGATCATGATGGCAGTGTTCAAGCGGTGCCGGTCGCGCCCGGAAAACCGGCGCCGAACGTTTATCTGAAATGGCAACTTTCCGCTCAAGCTGCCGGACTCGGTGAAATCGGATTGGGCGGTCTGTTCCTGACCCCGGAATTCGGACATCGGCAACGTTTCGCCACCCTCCTTACCGATCAGGAACTAGAAGCCGACCCGGTAATGCCGCCGAAAACAATATGCAACAAATGCAAGGCCTGTATTGAAGCCTGCCCGTTGAATGCTTATGCCAAAACCACTCACAAAGAAGGCATCCCCGGCAGTGAATGTACCGTTGCCGATCTTGACGATAAAATTTGCGCAAAATGCGAGAACGGCGCCTGGATTCTACCGGGACGGTTCGATCATGTTGACCGCTGCGCCGCATCCTGCGGTCGTGCCTGCCTCGTCGCTTTGGAAACGAAAGGCGCGCTCTCAAATAAATTTGATAATGTATTCAGAAAACGTAGTGTCTGGAAGCGTTCTGTTCCCGGCCGCGCCAAGTAACACTAAGGAGCAAATACCATGAGCAAAAAATTAACCTCGCAGATGATCAAAGATCTGGCGAAAAAGATTGGTGCGGGCGGCGGCGGCGTGGATATCGTCGGCATCGCTAACATCGAACGTTTTGCCGGAGCTCCTGAACGGATGCATCCGAAGAATATTTTTCCGGATTGCAAGTCCGTAATCTCTATTGTGCAGCCAATTCCGCGAAGCACCTACCGCGGTATCACTGAAGGCACCCACTGGTCAAATTACACCTATTACTCATACAACCGTCTCAATACGCTGTTCCGGCCCATGGTCACCTATGAATTGGCGCGGATGATTGAAGACTGCGGCTTTGAAGCAGTTCCAGTCTTCCCCGGCGTGCCTGAAATGTATCCGAACAAACCCGATCCGGTCGCTCCCGACCGTCCGGTTCCGGATGTATATCTGAATGTGCGTATTGCCGGAGTAGCTTGCGGTTTGGGTGAAATCGGCTGGTCAAAAGTCTTCATTCATCCGGTTTATGGACCGCGCGTCCGATTGGGTACCATCCTGACTGATGCCGTATTAGAGCCTGACCCGTTGATTAAACCCAAAACATTATGCAAGCACTGCATGAAGTGTGTTCCGGACTGCCCGGGCAATGCGATTCCGCGAAAGGGCGAAAAACCGAGCATCAAAATTAATATTGAAGGGCAGGAATATGAGTGGGGCGATGTTCACATGGGTCGTTGTACCGCAACGCACCACGGCATTAACTACAAAGCCTCGCCATTCCTTAAACGCTATTTCCCGGGTTTCGATCTGGAGGTGACTGAAAGTAATATGTCTGAAGAACTGGCATATAGAATAACTTATACGATGGCGCAGGCCAACTGGTATCGTCAAAATCCGGAATTTCCCAGCAATGATTTGAATCCGTTTTACAAGCAGATCATGCAACATGTTGGATATTTTGCGGTTTGCGGCGCCAAAGGTTGCATCAGATCCTGTATGGAATTCCAGGAAAAGGCCAAAAACATCAAACAGCATACTTTCAAGACTCCGGTATTCCCCGGTCCGAAATGGGCATTGAAAAAACCAAGTGAGGATGAAACCGGCGGGATTGTTGAAAACAAGAAACTAAAAAAACTCTATCAGGATCCGGACTTGGATGCCGGTTGCTGGAAGTAATCAACCAGTTTAATGACAAAAAATATGCCCGGGAATTAATTCCCGGGCATTATTTTTTACTGTAGTCCAATCAATCAGCGAATGCAGCGTGAATACATTCAACGCATTGTTTTAACGCGGGAACAGGATTCTGCGCATCGCCTTCATATTCCAGAGTTACATAGCCGTCGAAATCAATTGATTTCAGAAAATCGGCGAGCCCTTTCAGATTCAGGTTGCCAGTACCGACGACGACATCCTCGGGTTTGCCGGCCCGGTTGAAAATAAAATCTTTCAGATGGAGACCGTAAAGCCGTTTTTGATGTTTTTTAGCGATTTCGAGCGGGTCAAAGCCGCTATCGAGCATCCATGCCGTATCGAGGCACAACCCGACGCGGTTACTGCTCTTCTGTAACAGATTTTCTATCGCCCATGGTGCGCCCAACCGGTGATGTCTGCCGTGATTATGCAGTGCGAGTTTTTTGTTATACTCTTCCGCCAGTTTTTCTGCTACCGCAAGACCGGCGTCATCGGCAAAATCAGCGGACAGCGTTGCAAAACCCGCCAATCTGGCAAATTCAAATGCCGGGCGCGCCAGCGCAACATCAGCACCGAAACCATGTACTCCGAAAGCGGAAATTGTGATTCCACCATCCTTGTAGGCTTTTAGTGTAGGGGCCGGATTATTGATATCGATATGCACGCCACAAATTTCGAGGTGATTCACACCGCATTCGCGCAATGCGGTAATCAGTTGCGGCGCATGTTTGAATTCACGAAAACACCAGCTTTGAATTGCCAGTCGAGAAACTATTTTACTGCCAGTAGACATAATCATCTTCCTTTATTGTTAAATTTTAGTCCAATCAAAAATCACCGTGGTATATTCATCCTTGCGATGCATCAAACCTTGATAAACATCCTGACACTGCGCCGGAGAAACGAGATGAGTCAGCAGCGGCTTGATTTTTAATCTGCCGGACTGAATCAAATCCTTCAGAATATTACAATTCCTGGTCAAACTGTGTTTACAGCCACCTTCCGGACGGGTCGGATAACGCCATTCCAACGCACCTTTCACCGTAACACAGCCGTGATCCCACAAATGTGAATAATTAAGGAATTTAGTCAGATTACACTGGTATTCACCGCGCGGAGAACCTAGCAATACCAATTCACTGCGTGGTCCGCCAAGTTGCGGCGCCTGTGCCGCTACGGCCGGAACGCCAGTTGCTTCGACAATAACATTAGCTTTGACGCCGCCAGTCAGTGCGAGCAGTTGTTCGAGCACATCGCCACAGGCGGGGTTGATGGTTTCAGTAATGCCGCAGGCGCGGGCTTGTTCAAGGCGGTGTTGCGCTAAATCAATGCCGATTACTCTGGCTCCGGCCAATTGGTAAAGCTGCGCCGCCAGATTGCCGATTGCTCCCATCCCGTAAACGACAACTATATCGCCAAGTTCAGGCGGTGATACGCGCAGCGCGGTGATTGCCACTGCCGCCAGACGAATAAAGAGCAGTTCCGGCAGATTGCCGGATTCCGGCAATTTTACGGTAACATTGTAATTTGAGTCTAAATCCACGTTAGAGATTTCACGGTGCGCAGTATATGCGACCACGATTTCGCCGATTTCATAACCGGTTACGTCCGGTCCGATTGCGGTTACCTTGCCGACTGCGGCATAACCGAGATTAAACGGCAGTGGCGCCCAACTTTCCATCCCTTGATAAATGGCGAGCTCAGTTCCAGGGCTGACCAACGAATAGAGTGTTTTGATTTGGATTTGACGCGCTCCAGGCGGTTGTTGCGAAGTTGCCTGCAGTTTGGCTTGCAACGGCTCAGTAATAATGATAGCTTGACTGTTCATGTTGTCCATCCTTGTAATAATCAGGGTTTATAATATATTATAGCTTTATTCCGCATAATATCTTTAGCTGAAATTATCAAAATTTATCTGAAATTATGATTTTAAATGAATTATCACCGCATGTACGCAATATCAAAATAAATGTTTCTCGCGGACTTACTCCGGCATTTATTGATCCTGAACATGTCTTCACTTACCTGAAATCCGGTCATGGTTTTTTCAATATGGCAGATATGCAGTATGCGGTTCAACCCGGCGATATGATAATTATACCGCCATATCTTTTGCACATTATTAACTGTGCTAAAAATGAACCGCTGCTGCAATATGTCATTCATTTTGACTTGCGCTTTGACCCGGAAACCCCTGTCGCATTGACGCGCAAAGATGGAATGAGTTATAATCGGTCTGCTGAATGTTGCGGCAACTTATTTACGGACGTTCCCGCCGTGGTTTCAATTCCAGCGCCGGAGCGCCGCCGGGTTGAAGAAATTTTCCGCAGAATGGAGGATGAGGCTAAACTTAAGACGGCATATTATGAATTACCGTTAAAGGCCGGTATGCTGGAACTTTTGACAATTTTTTTCCGGAACAGCCAGTTAAACAACACGCCGCCGCGTTGTGCCGGCGGAAAAACCTGGTTGAATCTGGAACGGGCGCTGCAATACATTCAAGCCCATTATCACGAACCGCTGGAGTTGGCGGCAGTCAGTCGGGAAGCGGGAGTGTCACTCAATTACCTCTGCCGGATATTCAAAGATTATACCAGCACTTCGATCCACCAGTATATCAATGCAGTACGCATCGTCGAAGCTAAACGCCGTATTGCTGCAACTGACTGCGGTTTTAAAGTAATTGCGGCGGAATGCGGTTTTTCCAGTGTACATCTGTTCAGCCGGATTTTTAAGTCTGTTTCCGGTCAGACACCGTCGGAATACCGGAATAAAATCCACGCACCGGAACAGAAACCGAAATCAATCGCTTTGTAATAGTTGTCGTCGGGGCTGACTGGACAAGCTAGCTGTACGTCATACAGGCAATACGACCTATATGACCTGATGGTTCTGGATGTCCAATTACAAAAAAAGATACTTCAGGCGAACCTGAAGTATCTAAAAGTAATCAACACAACATATTTCACTGCCTTGCTGAGAGTGACTCAGGCGGTGAAATTACTTGGTTTTTTTGTTTGCTGCCGGACAATGTCTCAGGCACGGTTCCAGAATACAAGTACGGCATTTCATGACCGGATCTTTTTGACTGCAAGCATTGGCAAGATTTTCAATCGTAATTTCGCCTTTAGGAATTTTCGGATTGGTGGTGCTGCCGATCATCGCCGGACCTTCATCCGGATGCAGACTGTAACGTTTTGCCCAGTCACAACGATACCGCGGAATAATCGGATAATCAACCGTAACTCCGGCAACATTAATTTTAACACTTTTGCCCTTGATTGCTGACATCGGACATTTTTCCGTGCAAATTTTACATTTGCCGCAGACTTTAGCCGGTTTTGACGGCTGATCATAATCCAGTACAGCATCAGTAACGATACAAATCCGGCGTTGATGCGCTCCATGTTCAGGCGTTAACAAAGCGCCGCTGGTACCAATTTCGCCCATTCCGGCGGCAACTGCTTCCAAAGCGCTGCATCTCATATCCGGCAACGGACCGCGCGGCGAGTCGGTATATGAACCGGCGCCGAGCAGATTTTGTGTCATTATTGACTTGTAGCCCATTTTATCGAGGTAGGTGACCAGTTCAAAGGCGGCAAAAACCAGTTCAAACGCAGTTTGGAATTGATGGTAATTGTAGCAACCGATCTGTTGGCTCTTTTCCAGTCCGGAATTGCGGATGAGTTCATCCGGATAGTGCATACCGAGAACGATAACCGATTTTGCGCCTTTAACGAAGTCTTTCGGTTTGCGGATTTTCAAATCCTCGTCAATAATTTGCGGTATGTATTTGCCGTGATAACTCAATTTAGCATTACTGTCAATGATTCTTTTTGATAGTTCTTTTTCATCAACAATTTTCTTCAATTGGTCGGCAACCGGGTCAAGGAGTGCCGCCGGAGCTACGCCGAACATACTGACCAGATTACTTTCCGCCAGCACTTCCAGTTTGCGACGTAACTGTTTACCGGAAAGCTTTTTCAACTTGTCGGTTTCCATTTTGCCGGAAATACGGTTGGATGAATCCACCGGGGCGCTCGTGGTAATAACACCGACCATTTGATTGATACCGAATTCAGGTGTGACAAAAACGCCTTTTTCGATTTTGCCGAGGTCAGTCATGGCGGCTAATTCATCAGCGCGACTGTCTTTCGCCGGGGATCCGGTAATCGCAACCGCACTGTAACCATAATCTTCAATCATTCGAACAAGGCGTATCAGATTCCGTTGCATTTTTTGATGCGCAGCATGATCATAAGGCTGCTCGCATTTCTGTACTAATTTCGTCTGTTTGGCTTCGGGAGGAACCTGGAAGGCAAAAGCAAATACGGTCTTTACGCCGGGAGCTTCTTTTACCGCGAACTTGCCGGCTTTCGTATTTGTTTTCAACGGTGCCACCGCCACCAGATCAATGCCTAGTTCAACGGCACGGGCGGTAATGTCATCACGCATCTTGCGCAATGTCGGCATCGTATCCGGATAACGCTGATTGATGCGGTTCTGAGCAATCATGCGGTCGCGACCAAAACTTTTCTTGTCGGTGCGTAAATGTGGCGGAATACAGACTTTCTGACAGACGCCACGTTCATGCCCACGTATACCGGCGCTATGCAGTTCATCTAAAATAACTTTCTCATCAATGTGTTTTCCGGCCTTCTTCAATGTATCTGAATTCAGGTCCAGGTTGAAATGTTCCGCCCAGGCGCAACGCCAGATATTTTTATTGGAATACTTATAGGTCTTGCCGCCAATTTCGACCACGTGCGGTTTCATCGAATTAAAATCGGTTTTCATGGCGCGGGAAGGACAATGCTTGATACATTCGCCGCACATATCGCAAAGGCGCGGACCATCATACATCGGAGTCGGCACCAGTTGCGCATCGGTAACAATGGAGATGAAACGGCAGCGACTGCCAAATTCAGGAGTAATCGTCAAACCCGACCAGCCGATTTCTCCCAAGCCTGCAGCAACTGCGGCATGCATGTGGGATAAATCAGGAGCAAACAGACTCGGAATGCCTTCATATTGACGGTAACGCCAGATATTGGAACTGACCACGGCTATCGCTTGATGGCTATGATCGTTCAACAACCTGACGACCCGGTAGGCGGCACGATCAAGCAACGAATTATGGTCCAACCAACCGCCGGGACTGTGATCTTGCGGTTCTGGTTCACCGCCCATTTCGGTCCAGGTGTCGGTGATATGAATCGCCGCGACAATTACTGTCTTCGACTCTGGCAGAATCGCCTTGGGGCTGATCAGATAAGGTGCTTTGTCCCAGCGCTCAACCGGTCCGAAGCCAACCAGATCCATACCGTAATTCAACATTTCCGCTTTTACTTTTTCTGTTAATACCCGGTTCATCTTTTTTCTCCGTTGTTTAGGGAGCCATTAAAAAATACAAGAGTTACTTTTTTAAATAATCTTTCCATATTATGGAAAATGCAAATTAATAAATTTACGTTTATAATTATAACTGAGGTGACAGTCATTGTCAATTAAAACTATTTAAAAACCTGTAAATTTTCCATATTATGGAAAATAGCCATTATAACAGTTATTCATTATACTGTAATTCGGCTATTTCCATAACGGCTTGACGCAAAACGGTAAGAATTTTTTCCTTTAACTGCTGACCGCATCTGAACGCCGGCGAATAGCAACCGATTGCACCCAGGAGATGTTTACGGCTGTCTATCACCGGCATGGCAAATGAATTTACCCGGTTAGGATTAGGGTAAATGAGGCACTGGCGTTCTTTTCTGATTTTTACGATGTCGCGTTCATATCCCGGCCAGTTTTTTTCCGGTGGTCCATTGTTCTTAACAATGAGCTGGTAATCTTCGGGAGTGGCAAAAGCGGTCAATACCCGACCAGTGGGTTGTTCATAAATACTGGTGGTTTCAACGACCTGCTGGTCAATGCGAATCACCTGCAGCGCCGGTTCGGTACGAATCAACACGACCCGTTTGCCGCCATGCAAAGTTACGAAAACCATCGCCTCATTAATTTCAGCGGTATAACGCTCCATTATTATTGAAAGATTTTCCTTGAAGAGGTTGTTTTCGACTTGATTGAGCAGTCCGAGGCGACGGCTTTTCGGTCCGGCAATATAACGACCGGCGGTATTCTGAGCCACATACCCGCAAACTGACATCGTTTTAAGCAAATTATGTGCGGTATTGGGTGGTAATCCGAACCTGGCGGCGAGAACACCTAATTCAATCCCGCGCATTTCCTGATCTTCAAAAACGAGCAGGGAAAGGAGATCGAGCGCTTTTTTTACCGATTTTACCGGAACCTCTGCCACAATATTTCCTGTTATTGAATATGATTGCCGAACAACATACCTGTTATTAAGTCTACGAATGTAAGATTTACCGCTGCCGGATTATTTCCAAATCATAACGAGCGTTCCGGCAGTTATCAAACCGCCGGCAAGCATAGTTTTAAAAGTCAACTGTTCACCCAGAATAATAAAAGACAACAGCAAAGTAAGTACAATACTGCATTTGTCTATCGGGGCTACTTTAGAAACGTCACCCAGGGAAATTGCTTTGTAATAGAACAACCATGACAAACCGGTGGCCAAACCGGACAAGAGCAAAAAAGTCCAGTTGGTTTTATTCAATTTGCTGATTCCGGCATGACCGCCTTGAGCAAAAACTATACCCCATGCCAGTAAAATAACTACGACAGTCCGGATTGCCGTGGCGAGATTGGAATCAACGCCTTTGATGCCGATTTTGGCTAAAATAGCAGTGAGGGCGGCAAACAACGCCGACAATAATGCAAATAACTGCCACATAATTTACCTTTCGGAACCCGGACAAATTGACACTAAATAGACATCACGTAACAATATACTATTAAATTCGGCAAATAAAAACAGGACAATTCATCTCCGTTGTAATTTTGCCGGCTGGATTTGCTTTTTGCGATAAAATTTATTTTTTTTAGATATTTTTGTTTATTTTTCCGGAAAATATACTATAATATAGACACGACTTAAGTGAATTGGAGTTTCCTGGCGTCTCACATTTAACAGGGTTATCATGACGGCTAAATATCAGTTTCGCAGAAGCGATGAGCCAAAATTACGTTTTCTGATTTGCCCGCAATGCGGCGAATCTTTAACTTCGACGGATATCGAAATATATCCGGCGTGCCCCTATTGTGATGTAATCCTTGAACGCAATCAAGAGTTGGAGGATTTTATTCTTCAACCACTTGTTGAACGCTGGGCAAGTCAGTATTCACCGATGACCGGTCGCAATCTTCCGCAACGCTTCCGCGGTTTTTCCGGTTAAAAACAAATTCAAAGTTTTCAATTGCGATGTTTATCATTATGATGAAACCTGCCACCGCAATGCGGGCAATTAATTTCACCGCCGGATTTGATTTGCTCCTGTTTGCGGCGTTGAATTGACTCAATGAATCCGGAACTGATGATACCGGCAGGGAGAGCGAACATTCCAATTCCGCTGATGGCAATTATTGAAGCAACCACCTTGCCCAGTGGAGTAATCGGATAGATATCACCATAACCGACAGTAGTCAATGCCGTGACTGCCCACCACATTGAAGCAGGAATGCTGGAAAAAGCCTCAGGTTGCGCGGCATTCTCAATGAAATACAGCAGGCAGGCGGAAAATAACAGCAGAACCGCCATCATGACCAGTGACAGCACAATTTCTTCCCGTTTATCAGTAAAGACATAGCGGATTAATTTTAGCGAAGCATTGTAACGTCCGAATTTAAGCAAACGGAACACCCGGAACAGTCGTAATGCCCGGAGAAAACGTAAATCAAGTTTAATTGGAAGGTAAAATGGTAGAATTGCCAGCAAATCCAGGATTGCCAGCGGTGTGAAGATGAATTTAATCCGCCCGAATAACCCGGATTTACTGTATTGCTCACTTGCGGTGCAACTCCAGACCCGGAGTGAGTATTCCACCGTAAAAATGCAAATTGAAATAATATCAAAAATTTCAAAAAATGGTCCCCAGTGTTTGTGGACAACAGCGACAGTGTCAAGCACCAGCACCACAATATTCATGGCAATCAGCGACAGGATAAAAACCTCAAAGCGATACCCGGCCTGATCCGGTTTGTCGGGCTGGTCGGTTCTGCCGCCGTTTAATATTTCCCAGGTACGTTTTTGAATTGCGGAATATGACATGATGTTACCATTTTGCAGCAACGTCCGGAATACCAGACTTTTATTTTTCCAAAATCAGCCGGGCATATTCTTCATAGATGTGCCAGTTTACATTAGACATTTTCGGGAATGCGCTCAACTCCTTAGAGGGCAGATATCTGGAATAGTTATATCTGGCGAGAAGGATAGTCCAGTTGGCGCTATTGTCAAACTTATCGCCGTAAACGGTAAGCTCTTTAACTGGAATCGCCATTTCCAAAGTCCAGGTGGTATCTCTGTCCTGCCATTTATTTAAAGTGCCGCCAACGGTAGCGGCAGTCATGAATGCATCCGGTTTATATTTATTGGCATCCGGCAATCCAACCCAACTGCGCGATGGATAAAACAGCCATGTTTTCAGATTATTGCAACTGCCATATAATTCCCAGTAATAAGAAACCTGCTCCGGCTTGAGAAAAACTTCGAGCAAGTCGCCGGTAGAGTATAACATCTCTTGATCATTTTTGCCGAAATTAACGACATCGGAGTCTTCAAAAACAGCGCCGACGTAAAGATAATTATCATCCCAAAGCAGTTTAACCTTGCAACCTTCGCGCAGGCTGTCGCCAATGGTTTTCTGTATTGATTCAGGCATCGTTGAATATGCCTTAAAGGGTAATTCCAGTGAATAAACTTTGGCATTATTCCATTCCGGTTCATCCATACTGCCATCAATTTTGACCGGGACGGATGTGTACTTGGCAACGACATCCGGTTTAGCAATGCCAGTTTCCGCCATCACACCGATACTAAATAATCCAATAATCAATCCAAGAATAATGTTTCTGCTCATGTTGAAGCCCTTTTGTATGGTTTTAATTTTAGGAAATCTATCACGGCGAACATAAAAAGCAAGCGCTTGATTACCATTTCAATTATCCTGTTCCGGAGTCTGTTCAAACTTGCGCATACATACCGCCAGAATCACAATCAACGCCACGGCAGCAAGGACAAACGCCGAATACATGGCGATATTAAACCATTTTTTATCCGGCTCATATGGTTTACCTTTGAATTCAGGATTCTTCTGCGCCAGAGAGAGTTGCAGTTCGCTGCAGGAAAGATTTTTATATCGGCTGATTATCTCCTGAATATCATATTGCGGGGCAGGAATAGCATCACCGCCGTAGTAAACTTTTGCCGGAAGTTGTGCCGCCGCGCTCAAAAATAACGCGTGATTTACTTCAGCCGTCAGAACTATTTCGACGTTTTGCAATGCCGGATTGTCTTTGTTGAATAAAATCAGACGATAACGTTGCGCCCGATTTGCCGCAATTGACAACGACAATTCACTGCGTTTGACACCGGGCAGCAGGTAGGAATAAAATTTGCCGCCGGCCAGATAATGCCAGGTTTTACCGTCAATAGAGCATTCCAGAATACCATCACGCGCAAAATTCTGCGAACCCGTGGCGATGCTGACTGACACGACCGGGGATAATGAGGTTGTAATGTCTAAAACCTGCCGTCCATCTTTTTCTCTGGTTTCAGTGAATGATGCGTTAATTCTCCCGGTTGCCGGGACGCTGATTTGTTGTTCTGCCGTTTTCGCCGTCAAGATAATGCTGTCAATTTTGAAATCATGCCGTTCATAAAACCGGTTGGTTTCAACTGCATTGCCCTCTTTGTCATTTTTTACAAGTTGAGAGAAACCTGATTGCTCTTTTATCTCAGAAAAGTTAAGCAATTCCAGTTTGAACATCCGGTAGCTGGAATCCGGTAACTTTATTTCAGTATTCCGCAAATTGGCGATGCTGGAATAATCATAGATTTTGATTCCGGCAGCCAGTTTTTTCCAGGTGGAACCGTCGGAACTGCCGTAAACGGTGACGCTTTTTTCAAAATTGGTTGCTGCCGTATTAATGGTTATGCGTTCCGCCGTAAAAACTTTGACGATATCGGGTTTCGGTCCGGAAACAATTATTTCCAGCCGGTTATTTTTTTCTGTTTCCGGCTGTATAAGTGATTCAATTCTGGCGGGATAAGTTTTTTCACTTTTCCGTAGAGCGGTGGTGAATTTCTGCCGTATAGTGAACGGAACTTGCTGACCGGCGCTATCGTAAATGCGTAAATTGGAGTAAAGACCGTTCGTGCTGTTATATAAATCTTCATCCAGAACAAAGGCACAAATTGTTCCGGGTAAAGATTCGGCTTTTAAATTTGCCGTTCTTACATATTCGAGCGCGGATCTGAAATCACTTGCGCCGGAGACTGCAGCCATCAGCATAACAACGATATAAATATATTTCTTCAAAATGACGCTCCGTTATTGTGATGGTTGTTTATCCGATCCGATTGGACCTTTGTTTTCAGTCTTAAACTGTTCGCGGAATTTCATATAAATAAAGGCGCTGCAGATCATGACCACGCCGAGAATCGTAAATGCCACAATCCGGTAAATTTGCGACAGATGGCTTAAATCAACCATAAAAATTTTGATAACATCAACGCTGAAAAGTAATAATCCTGCGTAACGCAAATAGCGGTTGTCCCGGCGCAAACCACGGAATATAAGCGTAAACGCAAATGCCCCCCATAATATGGAAATTCCGCCATCGCGGAATTCCGGAACATAATTAATCAGCAAAGTACTGGTCTCAAGCGTAAGGTACATAAATAGCAGACCTATTGAAACAATCCCCATGAGTGAATTTAACTTCACGCTTTGGCGAAAACGCAATTTGTTCATACAGAAAAAAGCTAAAGCAATCAATGCGATAAACTCAATAGCCCGCATACAAGTGTAATCCCACATCGGAGTACTGCAATAAGCGATACGGTTCATTCTGAAATTCCAGACATCAATATCAATTAACAGTTTGGTCAGCAGAATAGAACCGGAGACCAGAGTCAAGAGCAATAATCCCACGGACTTTAATCTGGCAGCGTTATGCGCCAGAATCGCAGTTGCCGCGCCCCATACCAGCATCACCGCCGGCTCTCGCAGCGGGAGATAAAAAGTTTCAGAAACCCGGAGCGCTTCAAGTGTGAAGTAACAGATCAACAGGAAAGACCCGCACCATAAAATGACGCCGGCAATGATTGTCGCCGGCAAACCGAATTTCACATCATTATCGTCAGGAATAATCACGCGGTTGGTTTTCTCTCCATATTTTCTGAGCAGGAATCTGCCGGCGGCAAAGGCAGCGACGACGCTGCCAATCGTAATCAAACGTTCAATCATACCGGCAAAATAATCCTGCTGAACCGTTCTGAAGCTTCCGTCAACAGTTATAATCCGCAGTAACGCCAGAAAATAAATCAAAAATGAACAGTTTGAGAGGAAGCGGCTCCCAAGTCGCAAGCCAAGCCAGAGGAAAATAACTGCCAGCGCCGACCAGGAAAAGGTAATCCATTTACCGGACAACAGCAACGGAAACGTTACCGTAATCGAAAACGCCGACAGGGCAAACATTATCAGCAGCAGATTGCGGTCAAGATATTTGCGTTTGAGAAAATAGATGATAAAAGCAATGAAAAATGCCGCAGCCCCAAGACTGAAAAAAGCGCCATAAGGACGGGGATATAGTGCCAACGTCATTTCCCAGCCTTTATAGAACAACATGATTGTCCCGGCAAAGATAATCAATAGTTCGATTGTTGAAACCGGTTCCCGGTTACGGATATTGAAAATAATGGACTGAATAAAAAAGACCGCAAAATAGATACAGAGAAAGGTTACCGCAACGGCATAATCTGTTTTCGGGTCGTAATAACTGTCCAATGCCATGAGATAAATCGTCCATGTGGCGATAAAACTGAGTAAATTGAGCAATTTCCAGTTACGGTAGCGCGAGATGAACAATGCGCCCAGCGCCAGTAAGAGCATATAGGCAAATAAACCGGAAAGATTTTTAACGCCGGTATTCATAATAACCGGAGTGATGGTGCCGCCGACAATGCCGAGAATTGCGACCAGCAGCGAATCTTTGCGCAACGATATTGCCAGCGCCACCGCCGTTATCAGCACCATAAGACCGAACGCCGGAGGGACCGGCAAGAGATGATACAAGTTGGCGGCGGCGTGGACACTGAAATACAACAGCAGAATACCGCCGCCAAGCAATCCCCGGCCAATTAAATCAAACTGTTTTGCCGGTCCGGTAATTTTCATGCCGAATCCCAGCATCAACAACGCCGCAAACACCGAAAGACCCACGCGCGCCGAATGCGGCAACAGTCCATGTTCAATCGAGTACTTGAGAAAAAAGGCACTGCCGCAAAGAAAAATAATTACGCCCAGGCGGACCAGCCAGGTAGTCGCTATGGCATATTCGGCGGTTACAGCTTTAATACGATGTCCTTCTCCCACCACAATCCATGACCATATTTTCGCCAGACCGTCCAAAGATTTTCGTTCAAAATCAGAAATCACCAAGCCGCGAGGTTCTGGTTGTTTGTTCGTTTGTGGCGATTTTTCATTTGGTTTTGCTTCGGGTTTTATTCCAGGAACTGCAATTCCAGAAGGTGCCGCAGTCAGCGACTTGTCAGCACCGGATGGTTGAGGCGTCCCGACGGATTGTTGCGGTTGGATATCGACCGGAACGGTGACAGGAGATGCTGCGACGGAAACCGGCTTTGCCGATTGTTGACTCGCCGGTGGCGCCGGCACGGGTGAAGTTGAAACGGAGGCAGCCGTGACGGGTTGAACTGTGGCGACGGGCTCCGCTAAGGATTTTTCTTTTATTGCGTTCAATATCTGTTTCTGGTCGCGCTCTATACGTTCCAGGCGCCCATCCTGAGACTGCAACCGCCGGCTTATTCGGAATAACTGGGTTGAAATAACTATCGGAATCAACACAATGACAGCAACAACAATAAAAGCTATAAATGGAAAATACATCCGCCATCCTTTCCGTAACTTAATTCTGTAGTGTCGCCTTGAAGCATAATAATGAACAGATTTAAGATACATTTACGAATAATTAATTCAACCCGCATTAAAACAAAAACAATAATGTCATTTGTCCCTGTGCTGAACAATAATAATAACAATCATTTGGGCCAGGATATTCTAAAACTGGGCGGCAATCTGTAAAAAATTATTGTTTTGAATCAGGATGTGTATTACATTATCATCAACCTTAAGCAGAACACGAATGTGGCAGTAGCAATAAAAGCGATAGTCATAAACGTCTGGCGATTCTTGGCGGTCGGGATGGGGATTTATTTCCGATGCGGCAAACTGCCAGATCTTGATTGTCCGGAGATATAATTTTGTTAAATATTTTTTATTTGATTGCGTCAAATAACGCCTGAAGGTTTTGCGGTTTCACATCAGGCAGAACCGCTTCATGGCTGGGAGATAGAATCAATCCCGTTGGAAAGAGTTGTTTTAATTCCTTAACTTTATCTCTCACTTGTGCAGGAGTGCCGGAAACCAGTAATTGCTGGACATCGACGCCGCCACAGAAGGATACCTGATCGCCGAAATCCTTTTTTAAACGATGAATATCCATCCCCCTGGCCAGCGCTTGAATCGGATGAATCACATCAACGCCTGCTTCAATCAAGTCAGGAATAATTTCAGCTATTGCGCCACAAGAATGGTGTATTACCTTCAGCCCATGACTTTTCGCCTGAGCAACCAGTTTGCGTGTACCAGGTAGAACGAATTCTCTGATAAGTTGCGGCGACAGGATTAATCCATTCTGGCTGCCTAAATCATTGCCAATCAGGATACCATGAACTTTGCCTTTGGTGGCGCAGTAAAATATCTCATTCGCCGCTAAATAAAAATCAGTGATACGGTCTATCACCGCCCTGAACATGGCAGGTTCAGTAAGCATTTTCATCAATGCCTCTTCCATTCCGAAGGCGGCGCAGGCATCCTGGAAATGCGCGGACCATAACACACCCAAAACAGCCATATCTACGGGAGCATGATTTACGACTTCCAGGCATTGTGCAGGATTGATATATTGCGCCGGGTCAGGCCAGTTAAAATCATTAATTTTTACAGGGTCGGTATAATTGGCAAAAAAACCTTGACCGGTAAGCGTTCTTTCGCTATTATCATTTTGAGGCTTCACCGCAAAGTCAAAGGCGGCATAAATCGCATTGCTGGTCGGCGAATGATA
>CAYMSF010000020.1:0-60899 GCA_964392985.1 uncultured Victivallaceae bacterium
AACTGCACGCATGAATCGCCAATCGCCTATTTTTGTCCTATTTCGCACAAGTCATAAATAAATTATTTTGGCGGCAATGTTTTAGACGACGGTTGGTCATTCACCAAGTCCTGAAAATCTTTTTGCTCTACTTTTCCTTTTTTTACTAAGTTTTGATTTGTCTCCCATTTGGGGTCTTTTTTTACGACAGTCACCCGCCAACCTCTTGATCCTGAAAGCAGTTCACCACTGGCAATGATTCTAAGGTCACGATTTGGAAAACTCCATGTAATAGTCATTTTTCCAGTTTTTGGCCCTGAATATGACGTTTTAACATCCGGTTGTTGCGTCTCAATTATAATTTTTTCCTGATCGTTAATAAATTTTTTGGAATTTTTAAGAATAATAAATCTGGCAACAGTCACCAAGTCGGTGGATTCTTTTTCGGTTAGCGTATAGTTATCATCGCTATCACTGATTCTTCCACTTTCACATGAACAAAGAAACGTTATAACTGTTATTAGCAATAAACTTATTAAACTAAATCTTAAAAACATTTTTTCCTCCTCATTAAAATTATAATCCAGTCGGAATATCAATAAACTCACAAAAAACACCCAATTCCGATTCAACTTTTTTCATTACTGCAAGCAAACCGGGAATCTCTGAGCGATAATGTCCCAGTGTTATTACTGCAATTCCAGATTCAATGGCGAAATGATAATCGCAATGAGTGATTTCGCCAGTAATCAAGCAATCCAATCCGGCATTTGCAGCAACATTAATCGCACTCCCGCCACCACCGGAAACAATTCCTATCTTCTTAATATCAGACTTCATACCATAAACAATAATATCAGAAGTTATGTCATTAAGTTTGGTACACAAAGATTTCAATGAAGTCATACGTTGCAACTCGCCGGCAATGCCAATATTTACGCCATCATACTCGAAAAACATCTTTCTTTTTCTCAAATTGATTACGTCTGCAATACATGCATTGTGACCTAGTACAGGATGAGCATCCAAAGGCAAATGGACGGCATATAATGAAATATGCTTTTCAAACAAATATTGCAACCGGTTAGCAACGATACCGGTAAATCGTTTAGGTTCACTTCCCCAGCTTAAACCATGATGAACCACAATCAAATTTGCGCCTCGTCGTGAGGCTTCAGTAAACGTTTCCATTGCTGCATCAACTGCAAAAAATACTTTATGAACGTTTTCACATGCTTCAATTTGCAATCCATTATTAGAATGGTCAAATTTGAAGTCTTTTACACATAACAGATTATCGAGATAATCTGTTAAAAATTTCGTTGAAACTTTTTTGTTACTCATAATTTATCATCCGGAACGTTAATAAAGCGACACTGAATAATTTTCCATCGTAATTCCTTAGCGATATACTGCTCAAGACAATTACGCAATCCCACTTTATCATTTTTAAATTTTGCAATTTGCATAATCTCACTGTTTGTGCAACGGAACAAAACTGCATCAACGTCAGACACTCCGGCGCCGTATAAGGCGGAAGACGCTTTTTTGTAACAATTTCTACTGTATTGATTCCGGATAAAAAGGAATCCGGGAAACATCAATGCAGTTATCCATAGTAACCATATCGGCGGTGTTAATGAAGTAAAAGTATCTAACATTTGTGCAAGAAGCAATATCAACACCGGTACAAGAAATAAAACGGCATCCAGTTGGGTACGAAAACAATTTCCAATGTAACGACGAATTATACTCGGTGCAGTCTGATAGGCGAAATATTCCTCGAATTGACGATCACGTAACGGACTTCTGGCAGCATGGCAAAGCTCATGGGAAAGTAATTCATCACGCCGGTAAATAAACCATTTTGGTTTATACTTAAAAACTTTACGAATCAAAAAAACAGTAATATGTTCTTCCGGTATATGTATGGCATACCCGCCCCAAAGCCATCCTATGCTCCTGGAAAGAAAAAAACCAGGGACCCAACTTATAGAAAACCGGTAAAGACGTTCAGTGATTGCCGTCGCCTCATTAATCATGTCCACGCCAATACGGTCAATTTCATACAATTTGAAATTATCAAAAAGAGTGTATTCACCACTATTTTTCAATGTCGCCTCAAAATCTTCAAGCACTTCAGCATGCAATAACAGTCTAGCTTTAAAATCTGAAAGTGTCTCGCCTGGACATGGAAATATTCCAGCAGCATCAAATTCTGCAATTTGAGATAATTTGTCCTCAGACAAATCCGTGATTTTTTTTATATCAAGCTGAGGCATTTACCGTTGCTACCTGCTTTCAATCAACGTCTAATCTTCCAGTTTCCTGATTGCTTCATCATTTTCATCAAGTTCAGGTTCTGCGGCTATTTTTTTGCTGATTTTAAATTTTTCAGGGTAAACGACTCTTACTTCGCTACGATGACAGCAAAGGACATTACTGGTCTCTTCGAGTTGTACTACTACCTGTTGAGTTAACAGATTACGGTCACATATTTTGCCCCTGCCCTCTTTGCACTCACACATATCCCCGCGACGTGGCATAGTCTTCTCCAACTCAAGATATCCTTCATGCTCATATTTCAAGCAACATTTCAACCGACCGCATGAACCGGAAATAGTACTCGGAGTCAACGATAAATCCTGATCTTTAGCCATGCGAACATTTATCGAGTCAAATCCTCGCAAAAAACGGTGACAACAAAGGGGTTGGCCGCAAATTCCAATGCCACCGTAAATTGCGGTTTCATCTCTTACTCCAATTTGGCGCAATTCAATCCTGGTATTCAAAGCTTGAGATAATTCTTTGACCAATTCACGAAAATCGACCCTGCCTTCTGCTGTAAACTGAAAAGTTATCAGCTTACTGTCAAATGAGTGATGGGCGTTTAATAATTTCATCGGCAGATGCAGGCTTTCAATATACTTCTGGGCAGTTCTCAATGCGGACTTGGAACGCATTTCATTTTCGTGAGCAATACTTTTATCATGTACTGTCGCTTTGCGTTGCACTTTGGGCATATCTTTGACATCAGTTTCAGAAGTAACCTCGCCATCACACTGAATCACTTGTCCATAATCAAGGTAAAAATCTTTTCTAACAACACACCAGTCGGCCACCTTCAAATTCAAGCCTTCCGATGAACGTGCTTGATATTTGGCACTATTAGCCAATTTAATTACGTATATTGAATCCATTCAATGAGCCTTCCGATATTAATTCTACAATATTTATTATACAGACAAAACCGAACCTTTTCTGCCGCTTTATGTATTTATAGCAAATTATACTTAAACCAAAGTTACAATTTAAACTTAATCATTTATTAAAAGAACAAAGAAAGCAAGAGAAATAAAACACATCGCAAGTTAATATAGCATTTCCCCAAATTCAGGCAAACCAAACTATACTTAATTAATATGTTTTTTGTATAATTTAAATCAATGATTGGCAATTTTAACGGGCAACAAAGATTGCTTTATTATAAATATAACTGTGGTTGTTTACAGCTTGTTTCATTATGTTTGAACTAGAATGAAAATTCAAACTTAACGAGGATGTCAAATTTTTCACTTGATTTTTATGCAATAATCATCGATTTCTACAACTCTTGATTTGTATAAACCGCCTAATGCCTTTTTGAATGTTTTTTTGCTCATCTGAAATATTTTTTGAATTTCATCTGTTCCCGTTTTACTCGTAATATTTAATTTACCGCCATTAGCAACAAGAGATGCCAAAATTTTTTCTGAAGCGGAACCTATCATTGCCCTATATCCTGTCGGCTGCATGGCAAGGTCAATCTTGCCATCGTCACGAATTTGCACAATATAAGCTTTAAAAACTTGCCCCTCTTTAATCGGAGAAAAAACTTGATTGCGATACAATATGCCGGAATATTTCCCATCGACTACTGCCGAAAAACCAAGATCAGAAGTTTTATATACTACGGCATCCACCTCTTGATTTATTGTCAACTCTGAAGGCGCATTCACTAACATTTTTTTAAGTTTAGACGAGGCGACAACACGATTTGTTAGTTCGTCAAGTGTTATTTTTACATAATAGTTTCTACCAACCTCCATTCGTTCTTCCTGCAAACTAAATGGAGTCAACAAATCCTTTTCCAATCCCCAATCCAAAAAAGCCCCGGCCGCGGCCAAAGACTTTACTTTAAGGTATGCAAATTCACCAACGGTCGCGAATGGACGTAAAGTTGTCGCTACCGGACGATCTTCAGAATCGGTATAAACAAAAACCTCAATTTCATCTCCGATCCTCAGGCCATCCGGGACATATTTATTGGGCAATAGTACGCGTTCTTTACCTGAACAAAGATAAACTCCGTAATCAGATTCCATTTCCATCTGTAATAAATTATATGAACCAATTTTTATCATTAAATTAAAACATCCAGTTGTCTAAAGATGCTACTAAAGCAAGACAGGAATTATTGTGACAATTATCGTAAATGCGTTCTTTATGGCGGAAAATATGGTGGATCCGGCCGGGCTCGAACCAGCGACCCGGTGATTATGAGTCACCTGCTCTAACCGACTGAGCTACGGATCCACTATTTAAGGCTAAAAACTATATATCCATTTTAGCGAAAAACAAGTTTGTTTTCTAATTTTAAACGATAAACCGATATAATCAATTGATGGTCTCCTCTAAGAAATACAATTTTAATAAACAACCTGAAATTTTATTTTTTTGAACAATTTTCGTTATTGTTTAATTGGAAATTCTTGTTCGTATTGAGTTAACAAAACTACACTAAAATAAATTTTGCCGTACTATTCATGCCAGGTAATTGGACTAAGACAACCCGCACAAAGCCATCATAAACTCATTAAATCTATAATTTTATTTTCAATATTCTTCAAGTTATCCCATTCCTTTTGACTCATTGCCAATGGGTTGTTTGAAGGCCATATCGCTATTGACAAATCTAATCGAAGACCATTTTCATGTGCCAACTTAGCAAGGACCGGCATTTCATCGGGGATGGCTCTGGCTATAATTACAAAATCTTTACTCATTCCAGCTTTAAGCATATCAGTAACAGTCATCTGGCCGGCATTAACAGCTTTAAGGGAAGGCGTTGAGCAAATATTTTTCATTACGCTGGAAAAGTTGCCACAAGAGTGAATAGAGAGACCGCCAAATGTCTGACCTATTTTTACAATATAAGGTTTGTAAAATTCATCATAATAGTCAGGAGAAATCATTACCATGCTATCCGCAGATAATGATGCACCACAATTTTCCGGGACCCAGTCCCAACCGAAAAGGTGCGTACCAATAAACAGTTCACCCAGTAACTCTTTTTGTTTTTGCCAGAACATTATGAAAGCATTGGTAACAGCATCCATCAGTTTATGAAAATGTTCAGGATTAGTATATGGACTCAGGAAGAAATCCTCATACCCCAGTAACTGACCGCAAACGTCAGCCGGTCCCTGCATGTCAGTCACATGAATAGGAATCATTCCTTCGGTTTCATGCATTAAATAGCGTTGCATTTCCAGCCATGAATTGGCAACACTGCCTTCGCTAATTGACGGCGGTGGCAATTTATCAACATCCTCAATATTATGAATCAATCTATCAACATTGTAATCTTTTCCATTAACAACTTCCACGGCACCAAACATATTGGGAATAGTAGACTGTTTACAGCCTGGGAAAAACGATGGAATAAAGTCGTCATTCATTCTTCCTCGTGCTATAAATTCGTCAAGCAGTACCCTAAGCCGCCCCTCCGGAGTGTGATTGTCGTCGTAGTAGTTTACAGTTGCCGGGGAATAAACAAAAGGCATACGGTCAATGTTTCCTTGACTATCCCAAATCCATCTCCAGCGCTTTTTACTCGCCTCAATCCGATCAACAGGATATAAATCATCAACAATTTTTAATTTTTCTTTTACCCAATCTTGCATGATTAAATTCCTTAAATTTATTTGTATTCAAGTTCTCATGTAAACAATTTATCAAAATACAAAACCAAATTTCTTGCATAAAGTTAAAATACCGGTCAACCGTATGCGCAACTAATTTGCGTCCAGTTCCAAAATTCAGATGCTAAAAATCTCTATATCTGATCTTTTAATTTTAATTTCTTCACTCAATTGCAATAAACCGTTTCCTACTATTATTATTATTAAAACCACACACGGTGTATAATTAGTTTCTGCCAGAATTTAGCGTACAGGACAGCAACGCAAAATATAACTAATTATACAATATCTTATCATCCATGTGATTTCAACACTAATTAAACGTTTATGATTCAGTAAAATATTAATCTCCCTTGGGGGGATTGGTCTTTTAAATATTCAGCATGTAGGTTATTACGCTACTTACATAAGCGGTAAGACCGATTACGAGCATATAAACGGAAACTTCATATTTTCTTGTCCGTATATCCCGACGTTGAATCAATGCCTTTATTGTTTCATGGAATGTTTCGGCTTTGAAACAGTGAACCCATTTGATAAATAGCGGACCGGATAACAAAATAACGGCAGATAACAGCACAAAAAATAATCCGGCCACAATAAGTATTCTTGAAGTCATGTTCGCTTCGGCAATTTTGGGACCGGAAAATCCTGTGATTGTCAGACAAATCGTAATCAAACTTAATAATAGTTGTGATCTTGTGTAAAGCACTTGAAACGAGTCCCGGACATTATTGAGAATTTTTTCTTTCTGCGGGTCAGAAATGATCTCTTTATAGAATTCAATTTCCTCATCAGGACTTAATTTTCTCATGCCGTCAACCATAATACAGCCTCAATATATTTTATTCAAGATACAAAAATAATGTGTTCTAATATCCTGTTGACATATTATATCCCGTAATTCCGTCTAATTCAATTACGATAAATACAATGAAGATTATCCGGTAGTGGTTGACAATAGTCGGAATTTACCGTGTAGGACTGTAAAGCCCCATTTACAAGTGGCGCGTTACAGGTGTTAATGTTATATCCGTAATATTACATAACTTGGTGATAGTAATAAAAACATTTGCAGCTTATTTTTATCCGTATAAATACAACTCTTAACGCGGATATTAATTGCTTGGTGACTGTTTTTTCTTTAAAGCACTTCTTAGTGTATAGACAAATACTATAAACATCAGCACCATAACCGTTACTGAAAGTACAACCAGAAGATATTTACCTTTAGGCAAGTAATTATCGAATATGTTCAGGTAACCGGCACAAAATGTTATCACTGCCAACCCTATTCCCGGAATCGCAGTAATCAACACATAACGTCCACGATTCATATTCAACAACATTACCGACACCACCAGCAATCCGCACGAGGCAAGCAGTTGATTACTCATACCCAGCAACGGCCAGATAGTAGAAATATTCCCTGTATAAAGTAAATATCCCCAGAATGCAGTAAATAATGCTCCGGTAAATATAACTCCAGGTTTCCAGTGCGGATCGAGAAAACGCGGATATATCTTGCCAAACATTTCTTGAAGTAAAAACCGCCCTGCCCTGGTTCCGGCATCGACCGCAGTCAAAACAAACAAAGCTTCAAACATGATGGCGTAATGATACCAATATGACATCATTTTTTCCATGTACGGCAGTGACGAAAAAATATACGCCATACCGACAGCTAAAGAAACACCGCCGCCTGTGCGACCGCGCAAATTTTCCTGAACCGCAGCGGAAAGATTATCGAGATTAACAGTAACCATACCTAACTGTGAAAATACTTCAGGCGTAGCATTAATCGCAAAATAGTCTGCAGGAATAAGCACACAAGCCGATATAAGAGCCATGATAGATACGAAACCCTCTACCAGCATAGCACCATATCCGACAAACGGAATATCCCGCTCCGTACTTATCATTTTTGAAGTGGTTCCGCTTGCTATGATAGCATGGAATCCTGAAATAGCCCCACATGCAATGGTAATAAAAAGGAACGGAAATATCGCCCCGGGTATTATCGGACCACCACCGCCTGAAAACTTCATAACCGCCGGCATCTTTAATTCCGGCATCACGACAATAATGCCAATAGCCAACATCGCAATTGTGCCAATCTTAAGGTAGGCCGATAGATAGTCGCGGGGGCAAAGCATTAACCAAACCGGGAGCACAGAGGCTAAAAAACCATAAACTGGTATTGCAATTGCAATTTGATTACGGCTGAGCAAAAAATATTTTGTCAGTTCCGGTGTTACCGCGATGTAGTGACCGGTAAATACCGAAAGAAGCAACAAGATTACTCCAATTACTGTTCCACCGGTTACATCACCAGGGCGGAGATACTGAATATAAATCCCCATAAATAAGGCAATAGGAATTGATGAAAAAACTGTAAATGTACCCCATGCGCTCTCAGCCATGGCATTAACAACAGCTAACGCTAGACCGGCCAAAGCTAATATCAGTATTGCTAGAATTGCTGCAGAAGCGGCCATCCCTCCTACCGGACCGATTATTTCGCGAGTGATTTCGCCGAGGCTTCTGCCACCATAACGCACGGAGGCGAATAAAACAGTCATATCATGAACGCCCCCTGCCAGAACAGCGCCAAGGATAATCCATAAACTGCCGGGCAAATATCCGAATTGGGCCGCCAAAATTGGTCCTAGAAGTGGTCCGGCGGCAGCAATCGCGGCAAAATGATGTCCGAAAAGCATATAGCGATTGGTTGCAACGAAATCTCTGCCGTCAGCCTTTACTAATGCAGGGGTCGGGATTGAACCGTCTATTTGCAAAACATTTTTTGCAATAAATAATCCATAAAAACGGTATCCTAAAGCAAATACGCCCAAAGCTGCAATCAACAACACAACGGCATTCATAGGTTATTCCCGGTATAAAGTTATTAATTTAAAATGTCAAAGTTTATAAATTTATGATTAAAGACAATAAACATTTAATCAGAAGTAAATTTATAATATAGTTAATCTATATCACATATAATAATTTCCAAATGAATCTTGTTTATTAATATTTTGTCATTTAAAGGCGGGGAGGTCTATTGGGTCACGAAAAAATTTTCAGAAATTTGCCATACCGCCCGGATACAGATTGTTGAATATCGTAAGCCAATTTCCCGTTAACCCATACTGATTTAACACCTTTACAAACACTATGCGGATTAGTAAAATCAGCGTCCGAAGTATATTGTTCCGGAGAAAATAAAGTTAAATCAGCGCAAGCACCAGTGCCAATATAACCACGACCTTTAATTTTAAAAATATCTGCCGGCATCCCTGTCATTTTATGAATTACAGTTTCCAATGGCAAATGTTTGCAATTCATCTGAAAAAACGATGGGAAAGCTCCAAATCCTCTGGGATGACTTCTGCCAATACGATAGTCTTGTGGACGGGCACTTTCGTCAGTTCCGCAAACTGTATAAGGAAGCATTGCGATACGACGCACAATCTCGGAAGACATGCCCATAAAAGCTGCGGAGGTGTTTATTGCATCATCACGCAGTAATTCTGCAGCGAGTTGCCATTCAGGTATTTTAGTTAAACTTCTAATTTCAGAAAAAGTCTTACCGCAATATTGACGTAACTTATCAATTCCAGTACTCACTAGACGTATATTTTTCCATCTTTCCTGTGGCAATGAAACCAAAAAGTCAGCGCATTTCTTAAAATTTTTATGATCAGCAAGGGCTTTCATCAGCGCCGCATCATCAAGGTTGTCATATGGCACCGGAGCAATTGTACTCAGTTGTGTCATTGATTCCGTATATGGATAACAGTCAGCCGATATTCTATCCATCTTAAATTGAGCGTTTTCAAGTGTAGCGATAGCTTGATCTATCTTGAACCAATTGCGTTGTCCGGCTGCTTTAAAGTGACTTATATGTAACATTTTCTGTTCCGCAGCGATACAGGAACTAATTGTTTCCTCTATGGCTTCAATGAGCATGTTTCCCTCACTTCTCAAGTGTGTCGCATATTGCACATGAAATTTGCTTAAAACTTTCAATAGCCTCACAAGTTCATCACCTGAAGCAAACTTGCCCGGAACATACAATAAGCCGGAAGAAAAACCGGTAGCACCTCCTTGTATTGAGCTTGACAACAACTCTTCCATTTTAAGGATTTGTTTTCCACTCAACTGTTCAAGTTCATATCCGGCAACGGCAGCTCTTAACGTATTATGTCCACATAAAGATGCGATGTTTACTGCAGGTTGACAATGATTCACAAGTGCCGAATACTCCTCAATCGTATGCCATGTAACTTTTTCACCGTAGTTTTTGTAGAGGTCTTCAAGATGTTCATGATTAAACTTTGTCACAGGAAATAATGAGAGGCCGCAGTTGCCAACTATTTCTGTCGTGATTCCTTGAGAAATTTTACCCAATGCCTCCGGTGCAGCTAATATAGCCATATCTGAATGAGAATGCACATCAATAAATCCTGGAGATAAAACCATCCCGTCAGCATCAATTACTTCAACTCCATAAGCGGCTGAAAGATTGATTCCGAATCCAGCTATTTTATCTTTTTCGACTAAAACATCAGCATTTATCCCTGGAGCGCCGGAACCGTCCACGACTAGTGCATTTTTAATTAAAAAACTCATTATAAATTATTCAAATACCATCATAATTATTTTACCAAGCAAAATTATATTGGCATAAAATAGCATAAAACAATAATTTTATATTGCATTATTTATAAAAAAAAGGTAAATTCTACTGCAACTTTTACAAATTTTTAGTGTCAATATAGATAAGTTAATAAGATGGACATACAAGATAAACAAATACTCGAAGATTTCAAATGTGGCAACATAAAGGCTTTTGATACCTTGATTACAAAGTATTCACCCAGACTTTACCAGACTGCATTTTCACTGCTTTCAAATCATCATGATGCGGAAGAGGTTGTTCAGGATGCGTTAGTAAGGGCGTTCCGTGGTCTGTCCAAGTTTCGTGGCGACTCTGGCATTGAAACATGGTTGCAACGCATTGTAACTAACCTTTCCCGCAATAAATACCACTGGAACAGGCGACGCGGGGCAGGATTAAGTTTCAGTATTGACGCAACAACTGCGGGAAAAGACGGGGCAATAAATGACGCCCCCATTCCTCTGCCAGATTGCACAAGAGAACCTGGGAAAATGCTGGAAAACTCTGAAATAGAAAATTGTCTTAGCCTTGGAATGGCGGCATTACCTGATTCATTGCGAGAAACAATGGTATTGCGACATGTTCATGACATGCAGTATGATCAAATCGCTAAGGTATTGCAATGCAAAGTAGGCACGGTAAAGTCCAGAATCGCCAGAGGCAGGGAAATATTGCGCGAAACCATGAATAAATTAGGTATTTAAATGATGAAAAAGACTGTTTACAATGACCAATGTCCAACGCCAGAAGTCGTTGGCGATTTGTTTGATGGTACACTCGATTTTAAAAGTGAGGATTACCGCCATATCAAACATTGTAATAAGTGTCAAAAAATATTGGCTGCATATGCCGAACTCGATCAATACATTAAAAAAAATGCGCAGATAAACAATGTTGAACCATTAGTTCAGTCTATCAGAAAAAACGTCTGGCAAATCATTGAGGAGAAACCCGCCAAACTAAATTTATTCGATTTGATGTTACGCACGGCAGCCGGATTAGTCATTGCCGGTGGAGTCACTTATCTAATTGTTTCTCAATATTTCATGTCGGCAAAAATTGAAAAATCAGTAAGCATCAATTCGCAACTAACATCGTCTGGAAATCAGATAAAGGCTCAAACTTTCCCCTACTATACAGGTTCTGAATATCAACAACTGCCAGGTTCCAACTCTGATGGCATTCCAGTGCGGAGTCTAATCGGGGCAAATTATGGTAATAAGTTTTCACCTGTGTTCATTTCAGAGAAAGACGCACCAGGTTCCGCCCCCGCCTCAATCGGAACTAATGTCAAACAGGTATGGATGACCAACGACATCAAATCGTCAAGTAATAAGCTGCACCTTGCTCTTGAACGTGTTGGAATTGCCGATAAAAATATTTTTCTTGTTAATAAAAATGGTCTTATGCAACTCCAGATGGTAATGACTAAATCGCAACTTGTAAATTTTGTTAAAAACTGCGAACAATCCGGATTTGAATTAATGTCACCACAGGCACCGCAACCGGAACAGAACGAATTTTTGGGCAATGCTAATGACCCGGTCTATTATTCAATGGAAATCCTTTCTGACAAACAAAAATAGATTACCAACAGATTAAGTTTTAATAATTATGTGATTATTAATATCAAGTTTTACAATGTTATTCATCTTCAAATTTCAGAATATGAATTTCATAACTTGTTGCAAACTAAAGCAGGCAAAAATAGTCAAATCATAATTATTACTGCTAAAATCAATTAAATTATTTCATGCCTAACGCTAAAAATGACAGTACTGTATCTCATATTTAAAGCACAAGTCCAAATTCTTGCATCAAAATTGGCATAATTTATTTTCCATTTAAATCATAATAGCTTGCAAATTTACAGTTGGAACATATATTCCATTTGAAATATTTTATTAAAAAAATTCTTGTTACGTAAAATCCGGAGACAACGGTTATGGATTATACATTTTTACCAGAAAAGATCCGTTCGCAACTGGAGGCTGTTCGTTCTGCAACCGAGCATCTGGCGGTACTACGCGGTAGCGGAGGTTTTAACGGTTCTCCGGGCGAAAGTTATCTAGTTGCGTATAATGATGCTATTTATCTTTTTGGCAAATGCTTTGGTGATAACGATTACACCCTGCATAAAATATTATTAAATGAAGAAATTCCATCAGCATCTTTCAGACAAGAGAAGTTTAGCAGCCAATTAACATTACGCCTATCCAGTGGTGAATTCATAATGAAACTTTCTGTCCTGGAAGGCGAAATATGCGCTAGACTGCTCAGCAAATTTGCCACTTCCGAGCTTGATGCGAACCGTACAAAACCAGACACCGGGCAATTCGGTCCCAACGCCAGATCAGTAAGATTAAAACCACTTGCGGTATTAGCAGCTTGTATGAAACATATTGCAATGATTGACAAACAACTTTCGCCCGGCGAGGAACGGCTGATAAATGCTATTTGCGTTAATGAATCCGGATGGCTCAATCTTGCCAATGAATACTACCAGATGTTTACTTTCGAAGAACTGATACAACAAACTTCGTTAGACCACCAGCAACAACTTTGTTTCCTTGCAAATCTCTATGAACTGGCAATGGTTGATGGTGTTTTGCACACCGCGGAACAACGCTTGATTGATGATTTTGTAACCATGCAAAATCTCACGCAGAGCGAATCAGAATCGGTGCGAGAAGTTTTATTGATTAAAAATCAGCTATCAGCTTTAACTTGATTTAAATTTAAAATCAGTAAACTTTATATACATTATTAGACTTTCAGAGTGAGAAATAAACAAATTGATATGATATATTAATGCTAAGTACTTATACTGCAGTTGTTTTTTGTTCAATATATAACCAACACCCACTCCTCATGCAACTAATCAAGTTCATTCTGCAAGGGGATTTATTTTTGGATTTAAAATCATGTTATCAAATCGAGTCGTCAGGCGTGGTATCACTTTAGCTATTACCGCGGCAGTTATATGGTCATTTTTTGGCGCATCTATCAGCGGACCGGTCATGGCTGGTTTATTTTTATCTTTAAAGCTTGACAATTTCCAGATAGGTCTGATTAATTCCATGGCAATGTTATTTCTGCCATTTCAAATAATCGGGGTAATTATACAACAACGCTATTTCAAGCGCAAACCATTCTGGTTTGCAACAGTTTTTTCGCATTATTCATCATTTGTATTAATAGTAGCATTGATACTTGTCTGGCCATTTTTGAATCATAATGCAGCGGTATTTCTCCTTGTTGCATTATTTGGACTTGGTCAAATGGCAGTACAGTTGAGTGTATCAGTATGGTTTTCGTGGATGGGGGACATGGTTCCGGCGAAAGAGAATAACAGTTTCTGGAATCGCCGCATGGGTCTTTCACAGATTACGATGATGGTTGCATCCATAACATGCGGCCTGGCAATTGATCAGTTGGGCAGAGAATCACGTTTAACATATTTTTATGTTATTCTTGTTGGAATAGTCTTCGCTTTTATCTCACTATTTATTTCAGCAAATATACCTGACCCGGACATTACTGTACGCCCCAACCGCCAATCAGCCTGGGTCCGTTTCCGGTTGACATGGCGCAACCATCAATTTCGCCGACTGGTATATTTTTTTGGCACTCATGCTATTGCCGTATGGCTGATAGCACCGTTTATCTTCGTCTATATGCAAAAGTCTCTGAACTACAGTATGACAACGCTTCAACTGTTGCTGGCATCAAGTTGCCTGGTCAGCTTTTTCTCAGCTTATGCATTCAGCATTATCGGCAAAAAATATGGTCGCAAACCTATTGCTATGTTATGTGCATTTACCAAGGGGCTTGAGTTTATAGCATGGGGAATTTTAATGCCGGGATTTGGCTGGGTTTGGGCGTTACCGGCATTTCTGATTGGTGGTTTTGTTAACATGGGATTAGCTACCAGTACATTTTCTCTAATCACTTCAGTCGGAAAAAAGAAAGATCAAGGGTTTTTAATTGCAATTTTTTTCTCACTTACTGGGATTATCAGTTTTGCCAGTTCGTTCTGTAGTGGTTTTGTTTATGATAGCATTTGTTCAATTCACCTTTTTGGCAGTTACACATTGTCACCGTTTAATGTATTAGCTTTGATGGTTGCATTAGTCTATTTTTTCAGTGTTTTTCTCTTTTCATCATACAAAGAGGATGGCGCCGAATCAACAGTGCGAGTGGTAAAAAAACTTCTGGCAAACAATCCGTTTCTTGCTGTTTATCATGCCCACATTCTCGCATCACCATTGGCTGAAAAAGCTAGAATAGATACTTTGGCAAAAGCTGAAAGCAATCTAGTCGTTTCTGAATTGCTATCTGACTTGTACAATCCATCAAGTCGTGTTCGGGAGAGTGCTGTAAAAAATATCGCACGCAAGGGCAATGACGCCGATCCGCAACTTGAGTATGAATTAATCCGTATTCTTGATTTCCCCGAACTGGGCATACAAGCTGCAACAGCGACAGCGTTGGGACAAATGCAATCTGAAAAGGCTATTCCTGCTTTAGCAAAATATCTCAAGAGCAACGACATTACATTGGCTCAGACATGTATCAAAGCTATTGCTAATATTGGAGGGACAAGCGCAATAAATGAACTTACCGCGATACTTAATATTGAACGATGTCGTCTTCTATGGCCATACGTAGCAGAAGCCCTTGGCGAATTAGCTGATTTTAACGTCAGCCGAAAAATTTTTGTAGCATATTCCGGCGAAACAAGCCCGGTATTGAAAAAACAATTATTGATTGCATTAGGCAGAACCTTTGCTTCTGAACGGGCTAACGTATTTGCCGGTTTTGCCGGCGAAGATAAAATTTCCGGTTCTGTAATTGAAGAATTCTTCAAATACTTTTCTCAAAACATTCTTAAAAACAAAGATATAATTGCAAGCATGAATGAATGTTTTGACCATGAACATTTTGCCGTGATTTTAGAAAAAATTTTCCATGCCTGGGCGAATTACGTTAATTTACTTGGCGAAAATATTGAAGACAATAAGATTGATGCTGCTATTGCAAAAATGTTTAATGCAAAAGGGGAGGTTAATCATCCTAACCTGTTGCGTCATGATTATAACTCTGTAGCTGCATGGGCTGTAGTCAATCTATGGACAGAACTTAAGTATTCGCATCGTGAATTTAACCGTTATGTGTTATTAACCGCGCTCATTATAATAAAAGCAGCAATTGAACAGGAAAGCAAGTCTTGACATCTGTTTTATGATATCTTTCAAAGCTTTCTATATGTAAGAAAATCATATCCTGTTGATGAGAGTCAATCTGCTGAAAAATAGAAATAATTCTCTCACCCATCTGTATTGAAAATAGGCAGATACAATATATAGTATTAACCGTAAATTGAGAATGATAATTTATAAATTAGCTAAATGAGGTTTCACATGAAAAAAGCTTTAATTACAGGCATCACAGGACAGGATGGTTCATACCTTGCTGACTTTTTACTTGAAAAGGGATATGAAGTTCATGGCATAATCAGACGATCCAGCAGTTTTAATACTGGCAGAATCGACCACAATTTTAAAGATTTTCATGACAAACGGGCCAAAATGTTTTTGCATTACGGCGATCTCTGCGATTCAAGTAGTTTGCGCCATATTATCGAAAAAATTAATCCTGACGAGGTGTATAACCTCGGAGCACAATCACACGTTAAAGTTTCATTTGAAGAGCCTGAATACACTGTGGATACCGTAGGATTAGGCACTCTAAGAATTCTCGAAGCAATTCGTGATTTTTTGCCGCGTTCCGGCAAACAAATTAAATTCTATCAGGCAGGATCTTCAGAAATGTATGGCAAAGTGGTTGAAACACCACAAAAAGAAACCACTCCGTTTTATCCACGCAGTCCCTATTCCTGTGCTAAAGTTTATGGTTACTGGCAAACAATTAATCATCGTGAATCATATAATATGTTCGCCGCTAACGGCATATTGTTTAATCATGAAAGTCCCAGACGCGGTGAAACTTTTGTGACTCGAAAAATTACCAGAGCAGCAACAAGGATTAAATTGGGTTTACAGAATGAGTTATTTTTAGGTAACCTTGACGCAAAACGTGACTGGGGTTTTGCCGGAGATTATGTTAAAGCAATGTGGTTGATGTTACAACAGGACGAACCTGATGATTATGTCATTGCTACCGGGGAAACTTATTCAGTACGTGAATTTCTTGAACGTGTTTTTACCTATCTGGACTTAGACTGGAATCAATATGTCAAAATTGACCCTGTTTACTTCCGCCCCGCGGAAGTCGAACTATTGCTTGGTGATAGTAGCAAAGCAAGGAAAAAACTCAATTGGCAACCCTCTGTTTCCTTTGCAGAGTTAGTCAAGATGATGGTTGACGCTGATATGAAACTTGCGGAACACGAAAAAATTATCGCACAAAATTCCAAGTCTTAACTTTAGATTCAACAGGAAAACACAATATTTTGAATAAAGAATACAAAATTTTCATTCCCGGGCACAATGGAATGGCAGGTTCAGCAATTGTTAGAAAATTTCGTAGTGAAGGATTTAATAATTTGTTGTTACGCAACCGGCAGGAACTTGACCTCCGCGATAAAAAAGCGGTTGAGTCTTTTTTCAAACAAGAAGCGCCGGATATTGTAATTTTGGCTGCGGCAAAAGTTGGCGGGATACTAAATAATCTGAAACACCGCGCTGAATTCCTTTTGGAAAACCTCGAAATTCAAAATAATGTTATCAGTCAGGCAATGTTATGCAAGGTGAAGAAGTTTTGTTTTCTCGGCAGTTCATGTATTTATCCACGTGAATGCCAGCAACCGATAAAAGAGGAATATCTCCTTACTGGTCCATTTGAACCCACTAATGAAGGTTATGCAATTGCTAAAATTGCCGGATATAAATTATGTCAATATTATGCAGAACAGTATGGATTTAATGCAATTTCTGTTATGCCATGTAATCTCTACGGGACTAATGATCACTATGATTTGAATGATTCACATGTGTTGGCTGCTTTCATTCGCAAATTTAGTGACGCCGCCGATGAAAATTTAGACGAAGTTAAATTGTGGGGAACAGGGATCGCCAGACGTGAATTTTTACATGTTGATGACTTGGCGGAAGCCGTATATTTTCTTACCTTGAATTGGAATTCCCCTGAATTTGTAAATGTTGGTGCAGGATACGACATTACCATAAAGGAACTTGCGACTAAAATTGCCGTTGCAGCTGGCTTTAAAGGTAATGTCCTTTGGGACGCAACAAAACCTGATGGTATGCTAAAAAAATGCATGGATACAACTAAGCTGAAAAACATTGGATTCTCGCCTAAAATATCGCTTGATGATGGTATTGTTAAAACTATTGCCGAATACCGGGAAATGAAAAAAAACGGTGCTATTCGTTTATAGAAGTATCAATATTTTTATTATACAACGACAATTTGCTTATTATTTAGTAACGTTTAGCGATGACTGGAATATTGTGATGGTGTCAAATCTACTCAATTATTGTGCAGATTAATAGATTCATTTTCAGTTTTCATATACCTATGGCATCACGCATTGCCTTGGAAGTGGTAAAAAGATGCGATTCCCAACCATGCCGAGTGCCTTCTTTTACGTTTTCGACGCGGTCATCGGCATAAAAACATGGTTTGCCATACTTCTCTTCAAATGCCAGATACATTGCCGTGTCAGGTTTTCTAGCACCAACCTCAAAGCTGAAAATTGCTCCAGTAATCATATTTGAGAAAGAAAGTTTGCGATAACACTCATTTATATGAATAGTTGAAGTATCAGAAAAATAAATCAGTCGAAAATTGGCATCAACAAGATCTTTGACCAGTTTAGCCATTTCCGTTATTTCTTCACCAATGATTAGATTCCACCCTTCAATGAGCTGTTCATGAGTGTATTTTCCTCCAGTAATACGATAAAAATCATCCAACCACTGGGATTCACTGATTATCCCTTTTTCTAACTTTTCAACGCTCAATAAAAAATCGCCAGGCACTTCATTAATTGTTTTAAAACCAAAATATTCGTAACACAAATCGTGGCGGATATTCAAACATACCCCTCCAATATCCAATGCGATAATCTGCTTATTCAATTATCATTCCTCATTATGGATGAAATTTATTCCACCCGATTTTATTGTTTAACAGCGGCACGAAAGAAAGCATTAGAAAGCCTGGCAATGCTCGCAGAAGCCCAAAATAAATTTTCTTTTGATGCAATAATTGCTTCAGAAAGCGTGCACGGTCCTCTTGCAATGCTGAATGTACCGGCAAAAATATCATCAAGTTTTTTAATATCGCCTCTAATTGCGCCAGACAACAATACAACAGGAACACCCGCGCAGTTTGCCTTGCCGGCAACTACGGCACAAAGCTTGCCATTCGCCGTTTGAGAATCGGTGCACCCTTCACCAGTAATAAGCAGGTCGGCATCACAAAGATGTCGTTCTAATCCACTGATTTTCGCCATCAATTCAGCTCCGGAAATCATCGTTGCACCAGTCAGTACGCGCAAAGCAAACCCCATGCCTCCGGCAGCGCCATCGCCAGGATAATCACATCCGGCACACAAACCCGCATTGATTAGAGCTTTTGCATAAGAGTTAAGATTTTTATCCAACTCGGCAACCATCGTTCCCGTTGCTCCCTTCTGGGGTCCAAAAACTTCTGCAGCTCCATTTGCACCAGTCAATGGATTAGTTACATCACATGCAACTCTTATCCGGCAATCACGTAGTGAAGGTTCAACCTTAGTAGAATCAACCCGTGAAACCCTGCCTGTATCACCGCCACCCATTGGCGATAAAATTTTTATCCCGGCGGCATCATAAAATTCAAAACCAAGGGCTTGAGCCATTCCCGTGCCACCGTCAACTGTGGCGCTGCCTCCAATTCCTATAACAATATCTTTGATACCTTTTTTAATTATTGCCCGTAGTATCTCACCAGTTCCGAACGTGGTAGTTTTCATAGGATTAAGTTGACTATTATCGAGCAGTTCAATCCCACTTGCGGACGCCATTTCCATAACCGCGAACAAACCGTCTCCAGAGACGCCGTAACATGCATTCACCGGTTCGCCAAGCGGGCCTGTAACAATAATATTTTCAAAATGTCCTCCCGTAGCATAAACCACCGCTTCGGCAGTCCCCTCGCCTCCATCAGCCATTGGGATCAAAATAATTTCAGCATCAGGCAGAACTGATTTTATGCCTTTTTCAATAGCCAGACACACATCTTTACTGCGTAAACAGTTTTTAAATGAATCAGGAGCAACAATAATCTTCACAATAACACACCTGTTATTCTTTCATTGTATTTCAAGAATCGTATCGAAATTAGTGATACACTCACAGCCATCTGTTGTAACGACAACCATATCCTCAAGACGCATACCGCCCCATTCATGATAATAAACTCCAGGCTCAACGGTAATGACCTCGCCCCCTGTTAATGGCTCACGATTTCGAAGATTCAGACGTGGAATTTCGTGAATTTCGATTCCCACGCTGTGCCCCAACCCATGAAAAAAACCAAAATCTCTACCATTTTCACGTCCCGTATGAAACCCGGAATGTTCTAACGTTTTCCTTGCAAAATCATGTATATCAGCCGGTATAGCACCAGGTCTGATCAACTGTTTGGCACCATCACGTGCATTTTTTACCGCATTAAATGATTGTTTAATGATATCACTAGCCTGTCCCTTTACCCAGGTACGGGTAATATCACCCCAGTATCCGGTGTTGGCGGAACGCGGAAAAATATCGACAACTACCGGTTTGCCGGCATATATCAAACCATGACCGATGTTGTGAGGTTCAGCGCTTTGCGTCCCGCAGGCGACAATGGTTGATTCAACAATTCCGCCATTACGTACTATTTCGACATTTATTTCCGAGCGCAATAATTCAGAAGTAACAACATGCCCTTTCCATATCAATGAATTGTCACTGGCACCAATTGTCGATTCTCGAATAATAGTCCAGGCGCGCAACATTCCTTTTTCCGCAATACGCAAAGCTTCGGTAATTTTGACGATTTCAACGCTATTTTTAAAGCGACGTTCAGGAAAAAAATCAGTAATAGCACATTGAATTTGCAGTCCCATATCCCGCAAACTTTCTGCCAAATACAGTGGAAAATCACGCGGCACATAAAATAATTTAATATCATATTGGGTTGCAATACCGGCAATTATATTTTCCAATTGGCCAGAATCCTGGCAAAAGTCATCATTGCGAAATACCTGCACACCGGGGTTATGTTCCACGCAACCGCGACAATATTCCAAAGGCGACAAAACCATAGTTGGAATATCACCGCACTTAAAATAAATAAAAGGATCTATTGTCATAAAGCCTGTAGCGTATAACATGTCCGCACAATTATTACTGGCGGCAACAATAAGATTTGCTTTTTTCATATTTCTTGTAAATGCCTAACCATTATTCAATTCTTCAGTATAGTTGATAACTTCACGATATCCTAGATTACCGCCAAAAATATCCAAGGCAGAGCCAATAGTAAAAGAGACACGCCCCTGCCCTATTTCCCAAACTTTTTTAATATCTTCCAGCGAACGTATTCCACCGGCATAGACGGCATGAATTGGCGAATAATTTCCAATTATTTCTAATAAAGGCAAATCTATTCCAGCCTGTTTACCTTCGACGTCAACAGCATGGATCAAGTATTCGGAACAATAATCGGAAAGATTGCCCAATGTATCAGCATCAACTTTGATTCCAGTAAATTTTTGCCACCTGTCGGTAACAATGTAATATTCTCCATTCAATATCCGGCAACTCAAATCCAAGACGAGACGATCACGTCCCACCAGAGTGAAAATATCACATAAATTTCTGCGGTTCAACTCACCGCCGGAAAAAATAAACGAGGTAAGAATAACTTTTGAGGCACCACATTGCAACCACTCTATGGCATTATCAATATTAATGCCACCGCCAATTTGCAATCCATCAGGGTAAGCCTTCAAAGCCTGCCTTGCGGCATCAGTATTTCCGTTTCCAAGCATAATTACATGACCGCCGGATAAATTATCATGGCGGTACAAATCGGCATAATATGCGGGGGAATGGGATGAAATAAAGTTGGTTTTTACTAAACTGGAATTATCGGTCAAACTGGAACCGACAATCTGTTTTACTTTACCATCATGCAAATCAATACAAGGTCTAAATTCCATTCATCACCAACCTGAGCAGAATATTCACAAAATTACTAAATTCACACAATCAACAAAAAAAGTTAGTATAAAGTACATCAGCAAATATGCGATTCAATCTTATACAAATTCACGCACAATAAATATTCTCATTAACACGTGTTTAGAACAAATTATCAAATATTTTTTTCACACCCTGTTCAATTGCCTTAGCGTTTTCCTCAGTAATTAACGGTTTTTGTGTAGTGGTGCTCGTTGGAGCAGGAGTAGTTACTGGAGTTGATGTGCTATTATTTTGCGGATTAATAACTTCAATAGTTTTTTTCAATACATCCCCAAAACTTTTTCCGCCATCTTCAAGAATTCCACCAACATTATTGGCTGCGTTAAGCAGATTAAGCGTGTTGTTTTTCATAAACATAGCAATGGTAGCCTTGATGTCAGTTTTGGGATTGTTTACTGTACCATCAATATCAACTGGCAGGGATAACTGGTCAATATTCATCACGGAATTAATTTTCAATCTCTGATCAGAACCAAATCCGGCATAACCGTGGAAAGTAAGTGAAGTTATAAAATCTCCTTTAAATTCACATTGATTAACATAAATAAGTTTATTTTTTGACAGAATATCCAATGTACCAGTGTTGAATTTAATATCCTTGGAACTTTTATAAAAATCGTTGATGTATGTGAATGAATTATCAGTTTTAGTACCGGATGATGGCGCGAGATTAAGTTTTTGCAATTGCGCTAAGACACGTAACGGAAAAACGATAATTCGTCCAACCGTAGTCTTTTCAAATTCATTAGGAATGGAAATATCTTTCATTTCAACCTTGCCGGTTCCATTTAGATTATCCCATAAATCAGGCGATTGTAAACCATTCCCGGTAAAATTAAACTCGCATAAATCAACGATGCCACGAATATCCCGCATATTTTGACTTACGAACGGTTGAATCAACGGGTTAATATCCATACCGGTTAACTTACCGTTGATTATATAGTTTAAATCTTCATTTTCGCTGACAAATCTACCATTAATATTTAGCGGGGAGTTATTGATAATAATATTTACCGGAGAAAATTCAAGGGTGTTTTTTACTGCATTGATTCTGCCATCAGCAGACGCCGTAATTGTTTTACCGTAAGACATATTATTAAAGTCAAAATTTATCACAGCACCATTGCCAAAATCAAATTTCACTGTTTTTTTTGTATCAGGTAAGTTTTTTTCATCAGTTGATTTTTTACTCGTAGGTTGTACTGTTTTATTATTTCCATCTTCAACTTTTCTTGATTTGAAAATTTCATTTAGCAACCATATATCCATTTTTTCGGATTTCAGGTTGATTAACGCCGGAGCATCGTTCACGGAAGTTTTTCCTGAACCAGTAATATTTATAATAGATTGACCGTTTGAATCAGCGTTTAACTCTAATTTTTGTAAAACAATTTTGTCGTCATTTTTAGATAAATCAACAGCGACCAAACCTGTCATGGGGGAATTCAAATGTGGGCTAAGAAGTTTTTCAATATTTGCCAAAGCTTTGACATCAAATGAATTTGTCGATGAATGGTATGCAAGATGTGCATTCCCGTTAAGTTCAATATCAGTTATGTCCGTTGGATAAATCAAATCTATAAAGTTACGATTTAGTGACTGAATCGAAGATTTCATGTCAAATTCTTTAGCCACAAAATCATATATACAATAATTGGTAAGTTTTATCGCTTTTTTACCATTGACGTCCATATCGACGTCATGACGATTAACCTTCAATAAATTAAAATTAATTAATTCTATATCAAGTTCTTGTCCTGCGCGAATATTCCCGAATGTTTTCTGGTTGAGATTGATTTTAAGTTTATCGACATCGGTTTTGCCTGTAATCTTTAACTGATGAAAATTATCAGCTGCATTGACTAATAACATTCCATTTAAAATTCCCGAATTGAAAACAATACCGGATTGATGTAATAGCGGATTCAGTTTTAACAACTCAATCTCGTCCAAACAAAGATTGAGAGAAAGTTCGCGATTAAATAATGAACCAGAACCGCCGAATTCAAGCAGATAAGGATTTTTAACAGCAACACTCACCGGTACTCGTTGGTTTTGTATTATACTAAGCACAAATTTCTTAACGCTAAGAGATAAATTCTTCAAATCAAAACTAAATTCCCCTTCATTTCTTGCTTCGATTGGTGGCAGAGTGTCCAATATTGCACAGGTTTTAGCGATTCCTTGATTTGCCCATGGCAATCGCCTAAGCGATTGAGGAGTAAAATCGCTGATAATATAATTGGCTGCCACCATCTTTTCTTTGATTTGATATTCACTGTTAAGTTTCAGCTTCATAACTGTCATATTTGATTGAAACAAGTGCAACAACATTTTCTCTACACGCAAGGTGTTATTGCTTAAATTGATTTGTGATTGAGTAGTGCAACCCCAGTCTTTCAGATTCAATTCTCCACATTGTGCTGAAAAATTATTGATTGCAATTTCAGAGTCAACCGCAAGTATATTTTCAGCCTGTAAACGCATATTCAAATCAGCATTGAGCTTACCGCTGATAATTTTAAAATTGTCGCCACGTGGCAGAAATAGTTGGACTAAACGCAAGTCAAAATTATTCGTCTTAAAATTAATTTCAGGAGTCGTACCATTAAAACCACTCCTTTTTTCAGCCCATGAATATTCTGACTGTTTCATTAATTGCATCTGTAATGCGTTACCGTTTTGTTCCTCAACAAGCAGATTGAATGCGTTAAACGCAATTTTTTGACCCGGGAAATTAATGGCTAGATTATAGTTAAGCGAGCAAC
The DNA here is from genome assembly GCA_964392985.1 of uncultured Victivallaceae bacterium. Taxonomy (GTDB): domain Bacteria; phylum Verrucomicrobiota; class Lentisphaeria; order Victivallales; family Victivallaceae; genus CAYMSF01. Next base: position 24,683 of record CAYMSF010000020.1, read on the forward strand.
TCAATGGCGGTAATTCGTAATGACTTCCGGCAAATACTGCGTCTCCACTCCGTTCCAGTTTTAACAGTCCATTGCTTGCCATGGCTCCGTTACTATAATTTAATTTACCAGAATAATTCAAAATGGCGCGTCCCGGGTTATACCCCCCAAAAAAATCACAGGCGATGCTGATAATCTCTTCTGACACCGGCATTAATTTATAATTTGCGTCAATTTGAAGCGGCGAGATTATTATTTTTGATGATGCTTCTATATTAGTCCGCGTTTCAGTTCCTTTTATCTGTTGAACTTTAAATTCGTCAATTTTGATACAATTATTATCACCGGAACCGGAAAGGAGCAATAAAAGTTTATTACCATCCAATGACACATTGTTAACGCGTCCAGACATCTGAGTCAAATTAATATCGATATTGAACATATCAAACAAATAACTTTCATTCATAATCAGTTCAACTTTACCGGCAATGGTACTTGATTTTACCATTATATCATTTCCAGTTGACAATGCAACATTTCCGCCAAGCATCAATCGCGACGGCGATGCAGTTTTAAATTGAGGAATATCGAGATTAAAGTTTTTCAAAATCAGCGTGGTCGGCGATATTCCGGAATTCTCCATTTCCATAGTAAAATCAACATTATTCAGTTTAATATTTTTCAGGTTAAGAGTAATTTTTTTGGTTTTAGCCACAGTTTCTGTGGTTATGGATTTAACAGAGTTACCGCTAGATGAAGATTGTTTTGCCTGAAATGGCAATTGCCAATTACCAGAAACATCGCGCCGAATATTGCACACAACGCCATTGAAACCTACATTTTCCACGCGAATATCGCCGTCGATGATTGAACGCAGAAAATATTCACCATGAAATTCTTTTATTGTCAGAAAAGGACGTTCAGGTTTACCAAGGCGAAAATTGCTTACCGCAATAGTTGAGTTAGTCAATGATAAATCTACTTTTTCCGCAGAAAATTCTAAGCCGGTCTTATTGCTCAAGATTGGCAATAGATATCCAGTTATAAAACCTGAACTGGTTACTACCAGATAAGCAATTGTAACAATTATAATTATAAATGTCGTTAACAAACAGAGTAACAGTAAGATTCTTTTTTTGATTGTCATATCTAAATATCCGAATTGTTGATTAAAATAATTATAATTCCACCAATAAGTCTTTCAGAGCATCGTTGAGAGTTAAAACTGAATTCAGCAATAGTTTCAAGGTTAAAAATATTCAATAACAACTATGTCAGAGAAATAAATTAAATCCACAATACTTGCTGTATAAAGAATAATATACACGCAAATTGGCAATTGTCGAACGCTTTCAGGTGGTAATCACGGAGTAACTGTAACAGGTGCCACTACTGGCATATAAACAGCATTTGCACGCATATTCTGCAAATCTATTCTGTCAGTATTCACACCGAAAAGTCTGGAAAAAGTATCTTTCATCCGTCTAATCTCTTCGGCACTGAATTGGCGGGTATTGATGGTGTATATCGGTGAATCTGCAGCAGCACTACTGCTGGTAAGATTGGCTGAATCAAGAAATAACTGAGGCATATTCTGGGAATAGTTGCCTTGAACATAACTGCCGAGTTCACTGACTGGAGTAAAAATATGTTTTGCACCGGAAAGACTTTCCGAATACTCCTGGTTCTCCAGTTGACCAAGAAAAAGTGGACGTGCCTCATCTGCCAAAGGTACGCCACTCCCACCAGCACCGGAGTTGCTGAGAATCTGGTCATCAACAGTAAATGCCAACCCATCGCCTTTGCGTTGGTCACTGCCATAATCCCAGGCATAAATATTATCACCGCCATACCCTGCGGGATTAGCTGAACGGGAATAATTTTCAACATTGGATTTAGAACGTAATAAAGTTTGAATATTTGAAATCCCCAAACCGCCCAAAAAAATCAACCCCAGGAACACAGCCATAATCGCTACAATAGAAACGCACATTTCAATAATGGCCTGTCCTGACTGTGTAAACTCATATTTTTTCATTGTCATCTTTACCTCACTACAACCGTGGCGGACCAATTCTAGTTCCAGGGGGGACGACTCCCGGTCCACCTGGAATCCAACGACAAATTGCCTGTTCATTTGTTACCAGAGCTCCAGCCGAATTACGGAGTAAATATTGACCGCCATAATAATATCCGGTATTCCACCCGGTTTTGCGCTCATCGACTCCAACAGTCGGCTTCATCGGGTCATATTTTGAATCAACTTGCAGGTATGCTTGTTGCAACCAACCGGCACCGTCAGGATTGGTATCGCTGTATTTATATAGATCACCAAAATATTGCATGTCACTCGTAATCGTCCCAATATTAAAATTATTATTCCAACCTGTCTTGCGAAATCTATCAGAATCAAGTTTCTGCAAAGCTGACAAATATGCTGCGGTACCGTCTGGCGGAGGAGTTTCCGGATTATGCAAATCATCTACACCTGACAACCAGATTAAAAAACGCTCAAGATCAGAAAAGCCAACGCGCATCGGACGATAGTCATGCATGGTACTTGGTATTAAAGCAGCATCGGTAAAAACCGGCAAAACCATTACGGCATCCGTTGGCGCCAAATCACCCTGCAATTTGCCAAAAGCTTTAGCAACAGCTCCGCCGGGTGTGGAATCTTGACGAATATCATTGCCTACTGTAATAGTAAAATCCTGATTATTTTCAATCAAGTTACGTTTCATTGAATCTGACGCCAACCGGGTTTGTTCCTTCTCCGCGCCAGATGAACCCTTCGGGACAGTTGGTCTTGACATATTTGACTTGTATTCATTAACTGTTTTAACTTTTTGATAACACTCTGCATAAGCAACAGCCCCGCCATAGCGTGCTGAAGGTTTCAAGTCCGCACGAAGAAACGTTGAACCGTTCCACCAAATAGTATCAGGTCCATTATAATTAGCATTACCTTCAAACCAGCTGCTGTCGTATATACACCATTTCATTTCACTGATGTTTGCCCAGTTGGATGTATTTAAACCGCGATCGTTAGCCAAAGAGGAAATATGCGGCAATGCCGGATTATAAATTTGGTTTTGTGTTGAGGCTCCGCCGCTGAACTCAACGCCAAGTGTGTAAATTTCGCTTTCTTCAGGAAAATTACTGTTATTATATTTGACATTCCACCATTTCCCGCCCCAGTATGAATCAGGATATTTGATAATTGTATTCAAAGTTGGTTGACACCACATCCCGCCCAGAATAGCATTATACAGAAAACGGTCAGTCAGCCAACGCGGATTAACGCTTTCCAAACCGGGGAAACTGCCACTCGGCCGTACAGCAATTCCTTGCCCGGCAATGTTACTGATCATTGCTGTATATGGTTCACGCCAATGATAAAAATTGACAAATTCACTTGTCGCTGGTGGCAGATAGCGCGGGTCGATAGTCAATTTTTCAACATAATTAGCCATATCTCCCTGTACTGACTTGCTCACATTGTTATTGCTATCATCAAAAATATTCACCCCATTATTTTTTGCAGCCATTTGAGAGGAACCAAATGCAATCAATGGCCCGGTAAAAGCGATTCTAGACTGCATCTCTGTCAACGCATCACCGGCAGATTGCACCATTTCAGCAATATCACTGCCGGAATTTGGAATATCAGTCAGCAAAACATCGCATGCCTTAATAATATTAATTTCTCCAATCAAGTTCAAACTTTCCTTCTGCCAATTGGCCGCAGTCAATGCTGCTGCCTGTTCAGCAGTTTCCATCTTAATCTTTGACCGGATGATATTCTGCAGGTCAAAAAGAAACAATATTGCTATAAAAATTATAACCAGAATAATGACCGATATGATCATCACCTGTCCACTGTTATTTTTCCTGTCAGCGTCCATGTCACAAACTCCTATTCCTGCAAATAATGTTGCGAGTGGTTATACATTGAAGCCGAACCGGCAGGAATGTCAACGCTGCTGACCCCGCCGACAAAACCGGAAATGTTCGGGTGGAGTAATGGCATATTTTGTACCCCGACTTCTGCTCCAGCAAAATTACCATTTTCCCAATAGTTAACTCTAATTACCGGTGTCGTTGCTGAAACTGCTCCCGTGGGTTCCCAATATTCATAGTTGACGCCATATACACCAAATTGAGAATAAAGCATATAGTCCTCAGCGCGAAGCGCAAGTTCGCTACGCTGAAACGGGGGAGGTACTGGAACTGCAGAAGCATCCTGACCAGATGCACCAGATATCGCCACACGACCTGCACGTATAACAATACTGTTCGCATATCCGAGAGACTGCCCCTTGGCCGCATAGAATGAAGAATACTCTGCCAGCATTTTAGTCATTGTCCAGTGAAATATTTGCAGAAGACCGAATAAAATCAGGCAAAGTAACATGATGCAAAACATGGATTCAATGATAGCTGAGCCTCGTTGATTCATTTATCAAGGTTCCTTAAATGCATTTTATCTATGTATTAATTTTAAAAACGACTAACAATACAATTAAACGGAATAAAATATTTAATAACACTACATCATACTAATAACGCAGGAAAACATGAAATCAATGTAAAGCTTTCGTTATCAATCCCTAAATTCTTTGAAAATAATTCAAAAATTAAAAAGAACAATATCCCAAACAATATGATATGCTATCCAACACCATAAATTGAAATTTGGTATCTGATGGAAATTATCCTATATGTACTTTCAGAAAAGCTGGTTTAAAATATCTTATGCTATTGAAAAACAAGTCCTCGAAAGTTATATTTTCAAATTCGAAAATATTAAAATATTCTAAAAAGATATTGTCAAACATGAAAAAATTATCCATTAAGCTTCTACTGTTAATCATATTGATGATTGTCGCTGGAAATTACAAATTGATTTCCGCGGATAACTCCTTACCTCAGGAAAAACAAAATAAAATAAAATATATCTTTCTGTTCATCGGTGATGGCATGGGAGAAAATCACAGGAAACTGGCTGAAAAATTATTTCAAAATGAACACCCCGGGAAAAAACTTTACATGAACCAGTTGCCGGTTCAAGGTAAAACTATCACTTTGAATTCGTTGAAACAAGTGACAGATTCGGCAGCCGCCGGTACCGCAATCGCTTGCGGAGTAAAAACGACTAACGGCAAAGTTGGAATGGATCCGGAAGGAAAAAATGTCAACAGTATCGCCATCCTTGCTAAACAAAAAGGAATGAAAATAGGAATTATTTCTTCCACGGCAATAAATGATGCCACCCCTGCAAGCTTTTACGCACATGCCACAGCCCGTGCCCTATTTAAAGATATTGTTAATGACATGGCTTTAAGCGGATTTAATTTCTTTGGTGGCGGCAAGTTAGCTTTGGACAAAGTTAATCCTTCAGAAACAGATTTTGAACAGATACTGAAAACTGGCGGATACACAATTCTTAACGGCAAAGCAGGCCTTCAGTCGGCAACTTCAGAAAAATGTTATGCGCAATGCAAAAATTCATTCGTAATTGACTCAAAAAACGCGGACAAACCCTCTCTTGCGGAATACACCGTTAAGGCATCTGAAATTCTAGACAATCCTAACGGGTTCTTTATTATGGTTGAAGGCGGCAAGATTGATCACGCATCTCATTACAGTGACTCATATCCTATGGTTAAAGAACTTTTTGCCTTCGATGAAGCAATCAAAGCAGGAATAGATTTTCAACAAAAACACCCAACCGACACCTTAATTGTCGTAACTTCCGACCATGAAACAGGCGGTATAGTTCTTCCTGAAAATCTTGAAAGTTTGAATCCCATGTTGATTGTTAAGCAGAAAGCCAGCTATACCGTAATTTTTGAAGAATTAAAAAAAATCAGCGATCCAGAAAACAATTTTGACAGGGCATTAAATATTGTAAAGGACTATTTAGGATTTGATGATTTTACCACGGCAGAACAGGCAGATTTAAAAGCTATCTGGAATGAACCGGAGACGAGGAACAATTTCAAAAAATTTGTTTCACAAGCATCAAAATTCCGTGATTTGCGATGCGGAATTAAATGGTCAACTGGTGGGCATTCAGAAGCACCAGTAATAACTTCAGCGCTAGGAAACGGTCAGGAATTATTTGAAGGCAATTACGAAAATACTGAAATTTTCGAAAAATTGAAACAGCTTATTTTACGATAAAACGATCATTGCAAAATATCAATGCCAAGCAACAATTACAATAATATTCAGTATTTAGTATTGCGTAAAACTTTATTGTGTAATACTTTTCGTCATTGAATACATATGTACTCATTCATCAATTTTATTTGTAATTCACTTCTACGAGGTACTTTTTTCAATGGACGTGCATCTTATCTTCAACCTGTGAGACAAGCAAGTTAAAAACTCCGGCTAAGCCTTTATTCATAAGTACCTGGATAACCCAGAGTAAGTTCTTATTTAGCGTCGGCTCAACGACCATCGTTTGGTATGTTTTAACCGTTCGGATAAGAGTGCAAATAGCAAGAGGAATATTACCAACCACCAAAAGAGTCGTAGATTTCCAGTCCATACCGCAACCGTTGACTGTTTGACACTTAATACCCCCCGCTTTTTATCAATTCATCTTTGAATGCTTCCAACGCCGCGGGGAATGGTGCTAAAACCCGATTTATCACGCCCTGAAGAGTTGCAATCGCCATTCCGTAGTTTGTAATTGCAACGCCGGATACTTTTGCCTGTTCAACTCTTGAAAGAATCTCACGGCGATTCAACATACAGCCGCCACAATGTATAACCAGTTTATATTCTGCAAGATTATCGGGGAAATCTCTTCCTGAAAAAACATCAATTTGCAGGTTCATGCCGACATATTGCCGTAACCACCGGGGAATTTTTACTCTGCCGATATCATCTTCGGCGGCATGATGGGAACACGCCTCAGCAATAGCAATACGGTCACCTGATTTAAGTCTTTCTATAACCGCCGCCCCCCTGGCCATTTCAATCATGTTACCTTTAAATCTGGAAAGAAGAATAGAAAATGTCGTACAAGGGATGTCAACTGGTGTGTCTGCTATCATTTTCAATACGCACTGTGAGTCACAAATTACGATATCTGGATTTCTATTTATCAATTTGTACAGATGCGAATATTCACGTTCTTTCACAACGATGGCAATAGCATCATTATCCAGAGTGTCACGAATCGTTTGAACCTGCGGTAAAATCAACCGTCCGCGCGGTGCCTGTAAATCAATTGGAACCACCAGAACCACCAAACCTCCGGCTTTAACCAAATCGCCAGCCAGAGATGGGTAATTAATAAATTCTTCCGGGCAACAAGCTATCAGTGCCTGCTTAAATTCTGACAAGTATTTCGCCCTCTCCCCTTTTAGGCAATCAATACTTAATACATGTTCTGCTCCATCATTTTTTATTCGTTTAATAAACTCGACAGAAGGAACATGCAAATCGATCTTGTTTATGACCGCAATAACTGGAATCTTTTTCATTTTCGCTACGCTGAAAATATGCTCCTCCGCATTACCAAATTTTTCCGCTTCACACATAAGAACAATAATGTCGGCCCGGTTAAATATTTTTTCAGTCTTCTCAAGCCGAAGTTCGCCCAGTTCAGAAAAATCTTCAAATCCCGCAGTATCAAGAATGACGACAGGTCCAAGAGGCAGAAACTCCATACTTTTTTCGACAACATCAGTGGTTGTGCCGGGGACTGGTGAGGTAATAGCAACCTCCTGCCCTGCAATTAAATTTAAAAAAGTTGACTTGCCAACGTTGGTACGACCAAAAATTGCAATTTGCAATCGTAACGATTTAGGTGCTGTATTCAAGAATTTTATCCATAGTAAGATAGTTTTACAAATATTATGATATTAACATCACAGGCTATATTTTTACTTGTGTTTATCTCTAAAGCCAAGAGACATCAGATTATCGGGTGATAATATTTGCCCGACAACTCCATCCCCGATCTTTTCACAAAGAAACTGCTTGATATCATTCCTCCCGGTATCAACAAACTCTTTAATCAATAATGTTGCGCGTTCATAACCCAGCAACGGAACAAAAGCCGTTATTAATGCCGGATTATGTTCAAAGCGCATTTTGCAGTATGCCGTATCAACATCAATGCCAGTTATGTGCTTGGAAAGCATCAAGGATGAATGTTTTAAAAGTTGCAGACTATTCAAAAGACTGTCAGCCAGGAGTGGCATAAATTCATTAATTTGCAGAGTACCGGAGGAGGCACAACCATGAACCATACCTGTCATTGCAGTTACCGACATGGCGCATTGAATCACACTTTCCAGAATTACCGGATTTATCTTCCCCGGCATAATTGATGAGCCTGCCTGAACCGCAGGAAGTTTTATTTCTCCCCATGCATGCAAATGTCTCAAATCTCCCGATATTTTTTGCAAATTAACTGCACACACCTGCATAATTGATGCTGCTTCAACAAAGCAATCGGCATTGGCGGTTTGATCAACACAATTTTCTGCTCTGGCGAGTTGCAGTCCAGTTACTTCACGCAACTTTTCTGCTACCATAAAAATATAACTGCGCGGAGCCGTCAGTCCGGTTCCAATGGCAGTGCCGCCCAGATTAACGGTACGCAACCTTTCTTCTGCTTTATAAGTCCGCCAGCGGTCGCGAGCAAATGCCTCCGCAAATGCACCAAATTGAGCGCCAAGAGTGATAGGAACTGCATCTGCCATTTCTGTGCGCCCTATGGTAACAACCGCCGCAAATTTCTGCTCCTGTTTCTGACATGCATTCTGCAATTCTTCACAACTGCTACTCAGTTCACGTAATGCAATAATTGCTGCAATTTTTACAGCAGTTGGATAAACATCATTAGTAGACTGGTGCAGGTTAACATGTTCAATAGGATTAATAAAGGTGTATTCACCAAAAGGTTTACCAAGCAACGCCAATGCTCGATTGGCAATGACTTCATTAATATTCATATTAGTTGAAGTTCCGGCACCGCCTTGAAGCGCATCCAGAGGGAAATCTTGACGTAAATCTCCAGCAATAAGTTCATCGCAAACACTAATAATGGCAGATGCCCGTTCTTTACAGAGATAATTTAGCTCAAGGTTAGTCATGGCACAGGCTTTTTTAACCATGGCAAGTGCCTGGATAAGAGCGGGGAGAACTGTCCTGCCGGAAATTTTAAAATTTTGCAAAGACCGTGCCGTATGAATTCCGTATGCACATTCATCAGGAAGACTCATTTGTCCAAGTAAATCATGTTCAGTACGACAAGCCATATAATCTCCATTTAACGCCGACGGTGATCAAAAATCCGGCGAGTATTTCCTGCTTCACGGTTAATTGTCCGTGGAGCAACAAGTTTTACCTTAACATATATTCCCAATGACTGCTTGATTGCATCGGCGAGTTTTTGCTGTAAAACCTCCATTACACGGACCTTATCTGAAAAAAGTTCTTCGGTTATCTCAACATCAACCTCAACACTGTCAACCCCATTTTCGGTATAAAGAACAATATTATAGTATGGCAATGTCCCTTCAACAGAAAGCAAAGACGATTCTATTATCGAGGGGGAAATATTTACACCGCGTATCACGATATTGTCGTCACGACGGCTCGAAATCCGGTCAATTCTGCGCATAGTTCGGCCACAAATACATTGCCCGGGAATAATTCTGGTAATATCGCCGGTACGATACCGCAATAGAGGCATTCCCGCCATGCTCAGTGTGGTAATAACCAATTCGCCGGCAGTACCATCGTGTAATACTTCTCCGTTGACCGGATTTATAATTTCCGGATAAAAATGGTCTTCGAATATGTGCATACCGTTATGATGTTCACATTCTACAGCTAAACCTGTACCATTTATCTCGGAAATACCGTATATATCAAAGGTTTTTATACCAACAACCTTCTCAATCCTGTCACGCATTTCCTCAGTCCACTGTTCTGCACCTAAAATTCCTATGCGCAAAGGCAACTTACTTAAGTCTATTCCGTTTTCAGTCGATTGCTCTATTATGTAGTTAAAATAACTTGGCGTAGAACAAAATACTGTTACCTCGAATTCTTTAAGCAATTTAATCTGATTTAAAACACTGGCACCGGCAGTTGCAATCATTACAGCGCCGGCAATCTCACTTTTACATACTCCATTGAACCACCTTCCGCTGTTGGCATTCTGAATAATATCACCACTTTTAATGCCACAACACGAAAAAATACGCCTGGTTACAGAACTCATCATGTCAATGTCAGACTCAGTATAAGCAGATGTAAATGGTTTATATTGTGTATTACACGTTGAATACAGACAAACAACATCTGTTACGGGAACCGCAAGCATATCCAGAGGGTAAGCCGCCTGGAGATCGGATTTATCAAAAAAAGGCAATTTTGACAAATCAGCGATGGATTTTATACTCGTTGGCATTACACCCAGACTGTCCAAACGGTGGCGATAAAATGGAATATGCCTGTAAGCGGCGTTAAGAATCTTCTGCAATCTTTCTGACTGGTGCTCATGAAGTTTATTAATTGTTATAAAATCTTCAGCGCCAAAACTTTTTTTTGGTGAAACTTCATTCATATCAAAACTTATTGTAACAGGATTAATTGTAATAAACAACAAGGCCACTGACAATCATTATCTATTACGGAAAAAACACCACGGAACACAGATATATAATAATAAAATTTTACATTTTGGGGTTTTCATAAATTACAACAGTTCAGGTGATTTGCAAATGCTTTCACTTAATTTTAAAAGCGCGGCTTAATCTCCCCGATACAAAATATTTCAAGTATGATTACCATCAAGTTGTGTATCCATTTTATAGCAGATGACGCTGGTTAATACGTCACTATTATGGATGAAATCATGATTATTCTTGATATGCATGTCGCGTCAGCAAATTTCCGTTAAATTATATTTTTTATAGTATCAGGTTTAAAATCCTCAATAAAAACTTGAAAAACAGCATAAATAACGGCATCTTATTGTAATAGATGGTTATTTTTACAAACACCGTGCTTTTTTTGTATTGCTTGTGCTTGCGACAAGTATTTTTACCTAAATTAACTTGCGGATATAAATATGAGATTAAATGTTATAAAATCGGTAACAGTGTGCGCGTTACTAAATTTTGTCTTGCAATCTGAAGCTTTGGAAGTGCAAAGTAAAGATTTTGACATGGACAATAATCTTGACTATGTAATAACAACTAAGTATTATACCGCAATCATGGTAAACCCGAAAGTTAAATCAAGTGCTCAACCTGGTCAGGAAATATGCAAAGGCGGCTGGTTTCGAGATATAATACTAAAAGAAAGCGATAAGGGAATTCTTCAAAGTGAGGGCATGCAGTTTGGCTTGACCCAAATATTCACTCCCCCCATTTTTTTCGATCAGGAAAATAAAAACAATGAATCTGATAAGGTAAAAGAGGAAGAGAAATTAGACAATAATTCTCAAGCAACCTCAAATAACCAACAGTGGCAAAGCTCGGTTGAGAAAAAAGATAATGACGTTATAATTTCTTTTTCTCAAGATGTACAAATCAATAAAGATAAATCATATAAACTGCGTATTGATACTAGATTCAGTGATAATACCAAAATTTCCGTTCGGGGAATATTGTTTAACACAGGAAAGCAGGCTATTTCAACTAGTGTGTCGCCACGTCCATTCTTCAGTTTTAATCCGTCAGGCTCTCCATGCTGGATTTCCATCCCACTCAGAAAATCATTTAATTTTGCCGATAAAAAGTTTATGACAATCAATTCAGACCCTATAAATCCTGAAAAAATGGCTGGATATACCGAATACAATGACGACAGATTTTCTAAAAGCGAGCGATGGATTGCTGCTGGCGGGATGAATGGTGATAACGTTTTCGCATTTCTGACAAAAAACAGCATTGATAAAATTGTTTTCTGGAAAGACCATGACAGTTTCGGTATAGCACCGTCTATCAAACTTGATGTATTGCCGGAACAACGAACAGAATGGGAATGGGTGTTGTTTTTCGGGAAAGGTTTAGACCGGGTTTCAAAGGTGACAGATAATGGAATTTACGCTGTAAAATCCGCGCTGGAATCAGTTACTGTAGAATATTTGCCTTATAAAAATATCGATTCTATGGTGCTTGACTTAACCGTAAATACTCCTGAAGGGAAAATGATTTTTAACAGAAGTAAAGATTTTATCAACTTTTCTCCGTTGCTACCAGGAACTGCAAAATTGCAAATTCCAAATGAACTTCGTGGCAAACGTTATTTGATGAAGCTTGATTTCCTTGTAGATGATAATCCAGTGGAACAGTTTTCGCATTGGTTGAATACTTTAGCAGAATTAACTCCTGCAATAGCAACCACATCATCAACATTGCCGAGGAAGACTGAAGATGAACCCAAGGCAGTAACGACAATGCCCGAAAAACAGTAAGTTCAATCGTTACGACGGGATAAAAAGATAAGACGCAACAAGCTTGCAACGGCAACCAACGCAGATGCAACATAAGTCAGAGCTGCAGCATTAAGCACTTGACGAGCAGAATCTAATTCACTTCTTTCCAGAATGTCATTATTCGACAAAATTCCGAGTGCGCGACTACTGGCATTATATTCGACAGGAAGAGTAATAACATAAAATACAACGGCAATGGAAAAGAAAATGATACCGAGATGTAATAAAAATGGCCATTGTAATATTAAACCAGCAATCGCCATAATTGGACCAAACGTAGAGCCGATGTTCGCCGCAGGCACCAGGTTGCTGCGTAAATTCAAAGGTCCATACATTTCTTTGTGCTGTAAAGCATGACCTGCTTCATGTGCAGCCACTCCAATGGCGGCGACAGATGTAGAAAAAAAAGTTGACTCTGAAAGTCTTAATGTGCGAGACGACGGGTCATAATGATCAGTTAAATCACCATCTACTTTTTCAATTCTGATGTTTGTCAATCCATTCGCATCGAGGATTAATCTGGCAGCCTCCGCACCAGATATTCCCCTGATGTTACTTTGCCCGCTAAAGTGGTTGAATGTAGATTTAACTTTAAACTGGGCATAAATTGAAAATAAAAATGCCGGTAAAACAAGAATTAAATAGTATATATCCATACATTGACTCCAATCTTAAAATACAATCAAAAAAACCGGACAACCCCGGGCATATGCAATTAAGACAAAATCAACGATAAAATGTTCCAGATAATATAGAAATTATTCGACAAATTCTTTATGCAATACCCTTTGGGCATCTTCATAATGATTTAAATCAATGATGAACTGCATATTGACTTGACGCATACACTGATCCAATGCAAGAATATTTATATCTGCCCGAGCCAAAGCACTTGCAGCTCTGGCAAGGAAACCCGGAATCTTCATATTGCTGCCGATTACTGAAACAATCGCAACGTCTTTGCTGGTTATCGTTGCGCCGGGAAAATGTGATGCGATATTTTCGATGCACAAAGACAAATCTTTAGATTTTCTGGAAACGTAATGTGTTATTGTATTGGCGTTGGTGTTTTTTGCAATATAGCTGATTTTATATTTTGCAAGACTTTCAACCAACTTAAAGTCATATCCGCTCTGCCCAACCATTTCCGGGTCAAAAACTTCGATGGCGACGATATCCTTGCGACCACAAATCATTTCAACCCTCGGTTCTGGTGACACATAATCTTTACTGATTAAAGTACCGGGGTGTTCAGGATCAAAAACATTCTTCACTCTTATGTGGATATTTTTAAACTCCATCTCTTTAGAAGCTTTAGGGTGAATCGCCTCCATACTCATATCAGCCAGTTGATCAGCAATATCAAAATTGGTATTGCCAATGATTCTTACTTTGTCAACGCCAATAAGTTTTGGGTCCCCGGTACTCAGGTGAAATTCTTTATGAATAATTCCTTCAGATGCGTCAGTCAGAACTGCAATTTTGCTGAAAGTTATCTCACTGTAACCACGATCAAAACGGTTCATAATACCTTCTTCGCATTTAGCGTATCCAGTAACGATTGGCATCGAATTACTAAAATCAATATTTTCAAAATTGCGTAAAATTGTTTCTTCTATGGAACATGCTTCACTTTCTTTCCAGCCGGAAAGATCAATAAAAATGGCGTTAATACCATTGTTCTTTAAAATTTGAACTGAATTATAAGCACTATGTGCCTCGCCAACAGCGCTTAGAAATTCCCTGGTTGCCGGTAAATATTCTTTAGGTGTAAAATGTCCGAAAGTGCGCAATCTCGCCAAATCTTTCAGACAAACTTTGATACCATCAAGACGTTCATTGACAAAAGCATCCGCGTCTTTTTGCGGCAGACCGATACTCTCAAATGAACGGTTACATTTTATCATCTCAAGTCTGACTCTTTCCAATGCGTCCTCCCACTCCCTGCCGCCTTTGGCAAAAATACCGTATAAACCGGGTTCACCACTTTTTTTGTCCTCAAGAAGCAGATTAGTAATGCCACCATAAGCTGAAACAATAAAAATTCGATTGTATAATTCAGCTTTATTACGTTTGCCAACAATAACATTATTCATAACATCGCCAAAGCGACTCATGGAGGTCCCGCCAATTTTTTCAACAGTATGCTTTCCAGACATTTAAATATCCTCAATTCTTAAAAGTTTAATTTTATCACAAACTTCGTCAAGTTTTTCAATTTTCATGATTGCACGTTTTATCATTTTTTCGTTTGCCAAATGGGTAAGAATTAACAATGAAACATTATTTTCATTTTGTCTCTCTTTCTGAACAAAACTGGAGATGCTGATTTTTTCCTTACCAAGAATTGTGGCTATCGCTGCTATAACGCCCGGTTTATCTTTAACCTGTAAACGCAGATAATATCTTGTTGCAACATCATCCATCGGCAATATATTACGATATTGACGTCCTGTCCGAAATGCCGGGACACGATGATGCGAACCAAACTTCAAATTAAGAGCAACATCAACCAAGTCCGCAACAACAGCACTCGCTGTGGCATCGCGACCGGCACCGCGACCGTAAAACAGCATATCACCAACCGCATCACCATTAACCATTACACCATTGAAAACTTCCATAACATTAGCGAGCAAGGCAGTTTTAGGTATTAATGCGGGATGTACTCTAATTTGAACGTCTTCATCTTCCTGTTTGATTATTGCTAAAAGTTTTATCCGATATCCAAGTTCATCCGCAAAAGATAAATCAGTCAACTCTATATTTCTAATTCCTTCTACAAATACTGGTTCAATGCCAAACCACTCCCCGTATGCCAAAGAAGCTAAAATAGCAGCTTTGTGGGCTGTATCAAAACCATCAACATCCAGAGACGGGTCAGACTCGGCATACCCTAAAGATTGGGCATCTTTAAGAATAGTCTGAAAATCCAACCCCTCGCGTTCCATTCTAGTCAGAATATAGTTACAGGTACCATTCATAATGCCATATATTTTTCGGATTCTATTAGCAACCAGTCCTTCACGCAACGCTTTTATAATTGGAATTCCACCCGCGACACTTGCCTCATAATAAATATCAGCTTTATATTTCCTGGCAGACTCAAACAACTCTTCTCCACATGAAGCCAATAATGCTTTATTTGCTGTAACAACAGGTTTGCCAAGTTTCAACGCCTCTAAAATGATTTTTTTTGCAAACCCGGTACCTCCGATCAGTTCCACAACTACATCAACTTCTGTAATCAACTTCATTGCGTCAGTAGTAAGTATTTCGTCTGGAACTTTCACTCCGCGATCTCTTTTGATGTCTATGTCAGCAATCCCGGCCAAAGTCAACTTCACGCCAGTCCGTTTAGCTATAACCTCTGCATTATTTAATAAATTAGCAGCGACACCTGACCCGACAGTACCAAACCCTACAATTCCAATTTTAATCTCTTTCACGATGTTATCAACCTTTGACTTGAATTATTTGAATGACATTGAATTTATAGACTTAATCTGTAACTCTAAATATTTTTGAAAATTAAAATTCCAATTTTACTGTCAATAAATAATTTGACGCTAAATCAAATTAAATATTTGACCCCGGCAACTTTTGCAATCGCAGTACTTAATACGTCCATATCTTCGCGATTATAAAACTCCACGGTTACTTTATAAGTTAAATATTTCCCATTTGATGAATAATTCCCGGCTTCAATTGGCTGCTCAATTCCATGCCGGGATAATATTTTGCAAATTTCATCTTTCGATTCCGGAACATTGGTTTCGGTAATAATCTTATAGTGCCATTTAACCGGAAAATTCAACTCATGAGAACTTAACTCATTCATAACTAAAATTAATTCCCATTTGAAAACTGTTAAAAATTTTTAGATATTACGATAGAAAACACATTAAATTGCGCTAACAAAATCGGTTTTGATGTCACGCCCATTCAGCAGACAATCGCTCCAACTTCACCATTACCAGGTGAAACCCATGTTAAAGTGTACTCGTAATTTTCTCGACAGGTCATCCTGATTTGAAACTACAGGATATGCCAAGTCAATTTTTACCGGAGCATTCAGATATGGAACCTTAATCCGCAAACCATAACCGGTACCAACATTCATTCCACTCATACCGTAACTGTAAGAACTTGACCAAACACCACCGGTATCAACAAATATCGCACCACGAATAAAACTCCAAATAGGATGTGTCATTTCAGCAGTAAGTAAAAGCATGGACTGACCACCTATTGGGTCACCGTTACTATCCACTGGTGCTACGCCACGGTATGGAAAACCACGAAGGCTGTCGCCACCGCCAAGGAAATACCGTTCATAGAGTGGTGCCATATCATTGCGATTAAAACAAGATAATGTCCCTATTTTTCCCCCAAGATGAAAAATCAAAGCCTTTTCAAGTAACGAGAAATAGTAACTATTTTTACTTTCAAGCCGATAAAAATTAGTGCTTGAACCGATAACCTTAGGAGAAACCGCTCCGGTAGCGCTTGTCAAATAGCCTGAAGTAGGTTCGGTCAAACTATCTCGGGTGTCGCGATTAATCAACAACGAAGGTTGGCTGACCCATTCACGTCCACTTTGGTTTTTCAGTTCCTGAGATGCACTGTTGGCAATATTACTAACATTAACCTGTTCAAATTTATAACCGCCTGTAATACTCGTAAAGTCGTCGAAAACCTTATGAGTAAGTCCAAACTTTCCACCTACCCTGGTTTCATCCCAGTTATCGTATTCAACCTTATTCAAATATCCAGACACATCAAGTCGCAAAGGCATATCCATAAGCCATGGTTCAGAAAAATCAATATTCACCCCCTGCCGTTCCAGTCCGAACAATCCCTGAACGCGGAAACGCTGTCCACCACCATAAAAGTAATTCATAGGATCCATAATATCAAAATTACTATTGCCAACTTCAACCATACCAACCAGACTGTCCGTATCAGAGAAACCGCCACCAACTTTTACTTTGAATGTTTCTTTCTCTTTGACGTCAAACTGAACGTTCTTTTTGCCGATGTCATCAGTACTAACAGCCACAGCCTTGACATCCTCAAAATAACCCATCCCCATCAGCCGGGATTTGCTGGCCTTAATACGGTTTTTGTCAAGCGGGTCGCCTGGCTGAATAGCTAGTTCACGACGAATTACTTTATCTTTTGTACGCATATTCCCGGTAATGATAACGTCTTTTACGTTATATTTTTTACCTTCTGACACAATAAAGTCCAAATCAACAATATGTGTTTTAAAGTCGGCGTTGCGCACTACCTTACAAAACATGTCGGCATAACCCATTGACTCATAAAGATTGGTTACCGCAGTTTTAGAATCCTGTTCAAGTTTTAAGTCAAAAATCTTATTAGACTCGATTTTTATCAGACGCAGCAACTGTTCTTTTGGAAAAAGCAAATTACCACTAACGGTAATTTTTCCTACCTTGTATGGCTCGCCCTCAAATACTTTGAAATTAATATTCAAATATTCCGGATCTTCTTTATCAGGAGTCAACACAATTTTTTCAACTTTGAAATCAAGAAATCCCTTATCCCAGTAGAGTTCCCGCAATCTGGCTTTGTCATTTTCCAATTCGTCAGGATTAAACAGGCCGAATTCAAGGTAACGACTCAAATAAGAATGGCGATTTGCAATCGCATTTTTAAGTGTCCATTGGGAGTAAATTGTCGCACCCTCAAAAGTTACGTCATTTACCTTTTTGCGCAAATTTTCCTGGATTTCAAAAACAACATTTATATCGCTGGCGTTGATTGTTTTTATCACCGGAGTAATCGTTGCTTCGTTATATCCCTTGCCTTTATAAAAGTCGCGCAATTTTTGAGTACTCTCACGCAACTTGTTATCATTGAGAGGCATATCGGAATTAACGGTAATCTCTTTCCTTAGTTCTTCTGTATTAAACTTCTGATTACCCTTAATTTCAACATTCTTAACCCGTGGCTTAACACTTACTTTAATCACTACTTCAACGCCATCATTTGAAGTCTTTTTTGTTTCAGAAACCACGTCAGCGAAATAACCGGTTTCGTAAAGACGTTTTATGTCGGCATTCAGTATATTCTCGTCAAACTCCGATCCGGTTTTTTGCTGTACATTAAACAAAAGCATCTTTTCCGGAAACTGGTAACTGCCTGTTTGAACAAAACTCAGTTTTTCTATTTTGGCAGCATACAGCGGGGTAAGAAAAAGTAGTATAATACATGCTATATGTGAGAGTTTATGTATAAACACTTTTCAGCTCCATTTTTAACACTCATCTGGTGATAGGTCGATCCGATTCAGTATAACGCGCTTTACTTCCAAATTCCATTCTCTCAGGATAAAATATCAGATCAACAAGACCTGTTCTACCATTCCTGTTTTTTTCAACAATCAAAATAGATTCACTGCCGACTTGCGCAGTTTCACGATTATGTTCTTTAGTTTTATCCCGGTCACGATGCAAAAATGTCACGATATCAGCATCTTGTTCGATTGAACCTGATTCCCGCAAATGGCTCAATTTAGGATGAGCAGAAGCACCGCTAGTCTTTTCAACTTCACGATTCAATTGAGCCAACACCAGAATAGGGATTTTAAGCTCTTTAGCCAGACTTTTAATACCACTTGAAATCAACGCAACTTCTTCCTGCCTATTATCAGTTTTTTTGTTGTCTGCACGCATAAGTTGTAAATAGTCAATGACAATCAAATCAATATTATGTTGTGTCTTCAACCGTCTTGCTTTAGCCCTTAACTCAGTAATTGTCAATGCTCCAGTCTCATCAAGAAAAATTTTTGCTCCATTAAACTTGTCAACAGCTTGTGTCAATTTATGCATATCAGCAGATTTAAATGAATTATCATAAAGACAAGTTTCTGAAATTTGTGCTTCAGTGCATAGTAAACGCCTGGTTATCTGCTCTGTTGTCATCTCAAGGCTGAAAAAAGCTACTGCTGAATTTTGCTCACCACGCAGAGCAACGTTTCTAATTATATTCAGTGCAAGTGTAGTTTTACCAATTGATGGTCTTGCCGCTAAAACGAACATTTCGCCTGGTTTAAATCCAATAACAAGCTTATCCAAGTCAGGAAAACCACTAGGGATACCCGGTTTAACTTTCTTGCTGATTAAGTCCTGAATGTTTACAAAAGCATCCTTTGCAGCACTCTGAATATCACGGACCTCAGTTTTAGAGTTATTTTCATGGATATCGTATATCTTTTTCTCTAAATCATCTATCAATTCGCCCGGATTCAAATCTTTCGACAAACAACATTTAGAAACCGTTTCGGTACAGGCAATAATCATATGACGCAACATTGCATGTTCTTTAACAATTTTGCACCATACTTCAATGTTTGCAGTAGTGGCAATACTATTGTATAGGTCAAAAAGAAAGATTTCTCCGCCTATATCATCGTATTTACCTTGAAGTTTCAGCTGGTGGGTGACTGATAAGATATCAATCTTGATGCCATCGTCATCCATCTGCCGAATGGTTTTGAATAAATCACGATAAACCGGTGAATAAAAGACATCTTCTATGCCTGGTTCATCGATACGCCGCTTCTTTTTAGACTTATTCATTCCGCCAAAAATTTCAACCGAGATTCCAACACAAAACTCGGGATTACGAAGCATGGCTGCCAACACAGCACGCTCAGTCTCAAGACTGTGCGGCTGTGGGCGATCTTCAGCCAAAAGGCTGAACTGCTTCGCTTTTTTGGGCTTATTTTCCAAGCTGTCTGTCATCGCCATCAAACACGAACGATCCAGACTTTAGCCTTGACCGTAACGTCATTATGAAGTTTAATATCTACTTCAAATTTACCCAATTGCTTCAATGGCTCCTCAAGTTTGATGCGCTGGTGGTCAATATGAATTCCTTTAGCAGCAAACTGTTCAGCAATATTGCGTCCTGAAACTGAACCGAAAAGGCGATTATCATCAGATGCCTGCATAGCAATGGTGATTTCCACTGCGGCAATGCTGTCAGCCAGTTTTTTCGCATTTTCAAATTCCAGACGGCGGTGCTCTTCAATTTTTTCTTTTCTTGCCGCAAGTACCTTTAAAATACTTGGGGTAGCCTTTGAGGCCAAGCCGCGGGGCAATAAAAAATTCCTTGCATAACCCGGGGCGACATTAATCTCTTCGCCTGCCATTCCAAGGTTTTCAACATCTTCAAGTAAAATCAATTTTACCAAAGCCATAGCTGTAACTCCTTACTCAAAAATTGATTATAATGTCAAACTGATGATTCTAGCGCGTTTAATCGCGACACAAAGCATCTTTTGATGATCTAAACAAGTACCGGTAATTCTCCGGGAGAGAATCTTGCCCTTTTCCGTCTGAAACTTTTTCAATGTTTCAGCATCTTTGAAGTCAATGTAATTAGCACCGGCCTCACAGAAACGACACGTTTTCGGCTTGTTTATCCGTCTTCTGCGTCTCATGTTATTGTTTTTTCTTTCCATAGCATCATTCCTTTTGTTTATTGCTATATTATTTAAAGTTGTCTATCAATTATATAAATCAAAACGGGATGTCATCATCAGCGGCATCACCAACGTTAAAACTTTCTTCGGGCATGGGAGGAACACTGTTCCTGTTACCGCCTGGAGCCGTTGGCTGCCGTGGAGATTGAGCCTGTCGCGGCGCATTTTGCATCGGCTGAGACCTTGGAGTATTCCCGGCAGGATGGTATGATGGTGCCTGCTGAAATGCGGGAGGATTTTGTTGCTGGTTAGGAGCCTCATACCCATCAGCTGGTTGAGCATCATAGTCATCAGGTACATTACCTTTATCAGAGCGACTGAGAAATTGAACTCTTTCAGCTACAACGCGCAACCTTGAACGATTGCCGCCGGTTTCCCGGTCCTTCCATTGGTCAAGTTGCAAACGACCCTCAATAAACACAGGAGCTCCTTTTTCAAGATATCGTCCGGAACTCTCCGCCTGTTTGCCCCAAACAACAATATCAACAAAACAGACATCTTCTCTGGCATCCTGCGGATTAGTACCGTTACCTGCAGTAAACTTGCGACTTGAGGCTATGCCAAATTCACATACAGCCATGCCACTAGGTAAATAACGCAGTTCAGGCATCCGGGTCAAATTGCCAATCAAAAAAACTTTATTCAAAGAAGCCATACTGTTTTCCTCCCTGTTTGAAACGGAGTTACTCGATTTGTGCGCTCTTCACAACATCGGGTCGATCGTAATTTATAATCATATTACGTACGATACGTTCATCTAGCCGATATTTATCTTTAATATCCAGAATTTTTTCGGGGGTGGTGGAAAAAACAAAATTCCAGTAAATCCCGGCTTTTCTTCTGTTAATTTCAGATGCAAACTGATGACGTCCCATTGAAACCGAGTCTTCCATTTTGCCACCGAATTCCTCAATTAAAGTTGAAAGTTCCTTGCTGAAAGCGTTGCCTTCATCTTCAACCTTACGGACGTCCAGAATAAAAATTGCTTCGTATTTTTTCAAAACCAATTCCTCCATGGTTTTTGGATTATTGCCGGTCATTTGCCGGCAGGTTTACTATTGTCATCGCCATTGGCGATTTCAAAACTATTAAAACTATTCATTCCTACATTAAGTCCGCGACTCAATGTCACTAACAACGCATCTACGACTGTTGACAACACTTGATTAAAAATTTGTTGTTCACCATCCGTAAACTTTGACAAAACATGGCCAACTTGCTGACCGATTGATGCCTGACCGATGCCGATTCTAAGCCTGGCAAATTGATTTGAATTCAAACTGCCAATTACAGACTCAACACCGTTATGCCCTCCGCTGCTACCGTTGCGACGCAACCGGATTTTTCCCAGAGGTAAATCGACATCATCATATACCAGCATGACTGACGCTACCGGCAACTCATACCTGCCAACAACCTTGGCAACGGCATTTCCACTCAGGTTCATAAACGTCATTGGCTTCAGCAATATAAGGTTTCTTCCTTTAAATCTGCCCTCCCAATATATTCCGTTGAATCCTTCTTTTTTCTCAAAACTCCCTGGTAATTTAGTCAACAACTTGTCAATAGCTTCGAATCCGGCATTATGTCTTGTTTGATTGTATTCGACACCTGGATTACCTAGTCCAACAATCATTTGAATCTGATCTGGTTCATCAGTCATAACCGTCAGCTCCAACAAATTATTACTGTACCACTCCTGCTATTTCTTCTCGGTTGCGGTAGCAGCCGGAGCAACTTCAGCTTCTGCTGCGGCAACATTACCTGGTTCATTTGCAGAAGGTTTCATAATGTGAAAAACAACTGCGTCCAAAGAAGTAACAGCAACAACACCTTCAGGAAGAATTAAGTCTTTAACATGCAGACTGTGGTCCATTTCCAATTTGCTGATATCAACTGAAATAACTTCCGGCAAGTCTTTTGGAGTACAACTTACCTCGATTGCATGCAATGGTTGTTCCAATATTCCGCCATGTGCGACACCAACAGGTTCTCCCACTAAAGCATGAACAGGAACTGATGAATGAATTTTCTCATCCATCTTTACAGCCTGAAAATCCAAGTGCAAATACTGTTTTTTCATGTGATCAACTTGAATTTCTTTAATGAGGGACATCGTTTTTACATTTCCCTGCATGAGAGCAATCAAATTTATTTCGTGATTGCTGATGACTTCCCATTCGCCTTTATCCACGGTTATTGCAACGCAAGGTTTACCATGTTCGTAGATATTAGCAGGAATCATTCCTGCTTTCCTGAGACGACGCGACGCGCATTTGCCGAAGTCGCTTCTTGGTTTGACGTTCAACTCATACTTTTTGCTCATTTTATCCCTTTCGTTTGAGGTTTTAGTTCTTAAAAAGTCCAAATTTATTAATTTATTTTAAATAACGAAGAAACAGATTTTCCTTCGTGAATCCGGCGGATTGCTTCTCCAAGTAATGGAGCGACGCTAAGCACATGGAGTTTGCCACCGAGATCGTCACAAACAGGAATACCATCGGTACAAATCATTTCTTCGATTGCGTCACACTCTGTAACACGCTTTTTGCCGGCGTCATTCAATTGGCAATGTGAAACAGCGGCATAAATCTTGCCGGCACCTTCTTTCTTAAGAATTTCAGCGGCGGCACAAATTGTCCCTGCTGTTGAAGTCAGATCATCAGTGATTACGCAGGTTTTTCCTTTGACATCTCCGACCAGATGAGAAAGAGCAACAGAATTTGCGTTCAAACGGCGTTTCGCCACAATAGCAAGACCGGCATTAAGCATATTTGAATAGGCCATTGCCATTTTAACGCTACCAGAATCAGGGGAGACGACAACAGCATCCTTACCCAATTTTTTCTTTAAATAAGGCACAAATACCGGACGAGCATAAAGGTGGTCCACCGGGATGTCAAAAAAACCTTGAATCTGTTGCGAATGCAGGTCCATTGCAATAATACGACTGGCACCGGCAACAGTAAGTAAGTTTGCAACAAGTTTGGCTGTAATCGGAACGCGCGGCTTATCTTTACGATCCTGACGGGCATATCCATAAAACGGTAAAACAGCAGTAACGCGCTCAGCCGATGCTCTTTTGGCCGCATCCAACATAATCAGCAGTTCCATTAAATGTTCGTTAGGGGGGGAACAGGTCGGTTGAATGATAAAAACGTCAGCACGGCGGATATTTTCCTCAAACTGTACGAAAATTTCTCCATCGGGGAATCTGGTCAGATTAACCTTGCCCAATGGTTTACCAAGATATTCAGCAATATCCTTAGATAATTTTGGATTAGCGGAACCGGAGTAGATACAGATATTATTTTCTGGCATCAGTGTTATCCTTAATTTCCCAGTTTTATATTCTAGCCTGTTATTACAACCTTATCCTTGCCGGAAAGTGTCAACAGGCAACCGGGAAAATCGGATGCCGAGTCGATAACCTCACGGGTATGTCTGGTAAACCAGAACAAAAATCCATTATTTACAGGATTAAGGTTAATCATTCAAAAAAAGTTTTTTGAATTATCAAACTACTGAATATACATCTGTTCTTTAAAAAAACAAATAAATATTCACGGCAAAAATGCAAAAATATATAATTTATAAATTAAACTGAAAATAATGTCAATTTACCTTGAAAAAATTAAGATTTGAGGGAATGTATGTATGCGTTATTTGTCTTAAATGTTTTTATTACTTTTATATTATTATTTCGCCACATTAACTGAATCAGTTTACATTCATAATTTATGCGTGTTCATGATTTTAGGACTATAAGTGTGTTATGACAGTGTTGACGAGATATTAAAAAAACCGCAAGGCGTCACATCTTCTGTATTTTTGTATTTTTAAAAATATTGACGGTGAAGTATCTGAAATCGCCAATAATTTATATATTGATTACAGAAGCATAAGTGTTTTTTGACTTTTAATGTTTAATGGATTTTAATTTTAATGAAAAAAGTTTATTGGATAGTTGTCGGTGCGTTTATTTTGTTGTATATATTGCCGTTGGGTTTCCGCCCGCTGCTCACGCCCGATGAAACCAGATACGCCGAAATAAGCCGGGAGTTGATTGTGCACAATGACTGGGTCGTGCCTAAAATCAACAATTTACGCTATTTCGAAAAACCAATAATGGGACACTGGCTTAATGCTTTCTCTATTAAGCTATTTGGAGAAAATAATTTTGCGGTGAGATTTTCCTCAGCTTTTATTGTCGGGTTAACTGGTTTAATTTTGTTTGGATTAATAAACCGATATTCTGGCCCCAAAATAGCGATTATGGCAACTGTTATATTTCTGACCTCTGTTCTTGTCTATGCAGTTGGTACATTTGCGGTTCTTGACGGAGCGCTTACCGGTTTTATCACGGCAGCAATGGCATGTTTTTTCATGGCCCATCAAGAGAAAAAAATTATCATTAAACAATTTCTATGGCTGTCCTTGTTTGGAATCTGTTGCGGACTTGCATTCCTTACCAAAGGCTTTCTGGCAATTGTTATTCCGGCAATAACAATAATTCCGTTCCTATATTGGGAAAAACGGCTGAAATCTTTGCTGACAATTGTATGGGTTCCAGCAATAATGATGATACTCACTGTATTGCCATGGACCCTGTTAGTGCATTACCGGGATGGGGATTTCTGGAACTACTTCTTCTGGGTGGAACACGTTCAACGTTTTTTACGCAAAGAGGAATCACAACATCCGGAACAATTCTGGTTTTTCATTCCTATTATTTTAGCAGGAATATTCCCCTGGGTTTTAATATTGCCAACTATTGCTGCCGGGTATCGTAATCGATTACGGGAGGCATTTAATGATTCATTATTACGCTACGCATTATGCTGGTTAATTCTCCCTTTTATCTTCTTTTCTGCATCTAGTGGAAAATTAGCAACATATATTTTGCCGTGTATTCCGCCGTTGGCAATTCTGTTGAGCTACGGGTTGTGTTCTGCAATTGAACGGAATGTGTTCAACAAAATAAATCTTTCAATAAAAATTCTAATGGTGTTGCTAGGTATAGTGGCAATAGGACTGCTTGGAATACAAATCTTATCTCTTACCGGAACAATCAAGTTTACGCTTTATGGGACAGACGAAACATTCAAATGGTTGTTAATACTTTCAGCCATCGCTATATGGTTGTGTCTTCTGACTATGGCTCTTAAACGTAGTATGCCTTGGCAAAAAATTATCCTTTTCACTCTAGGTCCACTGGCGGCATTATGGGCATACAATTTGGCCATTCCCAATCTTGTTTTGAAGGCAAAGGCTCCGGAACAAATGTTACTTGCAAACAAATGGCGCGTTGCTCCTGATACAATTATAGTTTCATATAAAAACCTTCTCACTTCAATATGCTGGTATTATAAACGTGATAATGTTTATCTTTACAGCAAGGCCGGTGAGCTTACCTATGGCTTAAATAAACCTGATGCTATTGGACGGTTGCTTGATAAAGACGGATTGTTAAAACTAATACAAACACCGTTAAGAGGTAAAATTTTAGTAATTATCGAATCGCCTAAACTATGGAAAGATTTGCCCCCTGGAAAAAATGCAACGATTGACAATAAAACTTTATTCGTGGAATATTGAGTAAATTAGTATGAAATTTTATATACCGTTTCTGTTTATTATTTATTTGTTAATTTACATGTTACCGCTTGGTGGCAAACCATTAATTGCGCCGGACGAATTTCGTTATGCCGAAATCCCACGGGAAATGATCCAATCAGGGGATTGGGTTACACCACGATTAATAGGAGTACGCTATTTTGAAAAACCGGTAATGGGATACTGGCTTAATGCGATTTCAATGTTATTATTTGGAGAAAACTCCTTCGCTATCCGTTTTGCTGCCGCCTTCGCCTCAGGTATCACCGCAGGCATGGTGTTCTTTTTGTCTTACAAAGTAACTAAAGATCAAGTTTTTTCATGGCTTGTTGCCGCAATATTTTTAACATCCGGTCTTGTTTATTTCATAGGAACCTTTGCTGTATTGGATAGCCCGACCTCTATGTTTATAACCGGTACACTTGTTTTCTTTTTTCTTGCTTATCGTGAACGCAACTGGAACGGTCATAAAATTTCTTACCTGGTAATTTGCGGTACTTTGTGTGGCATGGCATTCCTCACAAAAGGATTTATTGCTTTCGCCGTTCCAACCGTAACCATCATTCCTTTTTTAATATTAGAAAAACGCTGGCGTGACTTATTCATATTACCCTGGATTCCATTATTCTTTGTCTTACTGGTCGCGGTGCCATGGGCTTGGATGATCAATCAACGTGAACCAGACTTCTGGAGATATTTTATCTGGGTTGAACACATTCAACGTTTTTTCAGTAAAGACGGCACACAACATCCTGAACCATTTTGGTTCTATCTGCCAGTAATTTTGGGGGGGCTGTTGCCATGGGCGGTATTATTACCATGCGCATTCAAAGGTATGTCATCGGTAAATCGTATAAACATACCAGTCTCATTTCGCAATTTTATTATTTGCTGGATACTATTTCCAATGATATTTTTTTCTGTATGTAGCGGGAAACTTCCTACCTATGTGTTACCTCTTTTTCCCCCGTTGGCACTTTTGTTCGCATGGGGTTTGTCAAGCTACGTTAAAAACGCATCGGATAAATTATTCAATATCACCTGCAGAATTCTCGCCTGGGCGATGCTAGCTGGCGCGATAGGGTTTGCAGCCTATCAGTTACTGGCAAATTATGGTTTTTTCGCTGAGTTATATTCTTTGAATGAAACTTACAAATGGTTAATTGCAGTGTTTACCATTCTTATTTGGTCAGGATTTTTATTTTTAGCATCAAAAAAAGGAACTGGAGTCAATAAATTATTTCTATTCACTATTGCTCCGCTTGCCGTGTTTTATGTTTCAAACTATATTGCTCCAGACCGGGTATTAAGCAATAAAGCGCAAGGACTTTATTTTTCAAAATGGAAGGAGTTCATTTCGCCGGAAACCGTCATTGTGTCGCACCCGAATGTAATGCACGCCGCAGCGTGGGAATTCCGAAGAACAAATTTATTGTTTTCTGAACATGGCGGTGAACTTGAATATGGATTGAAATATCCGGAAAACAAACACCGCATAATACCAAAAAATGAATTTGGAGATTTGGTAAAGAAGGCGAAACCCGGCAACTTAGTTCACGTTATTCGTGGCGAATTTCGTGATTCCGGACAAAAAGCTGATTTTGAGATTTATGATCACGAAATGATGTTCGCTAAATTTTAGCATTTACATTACAAAAGGAAAAAATTGTGACTAGAAAAAGTCTATTGTTTCGACAATTTATTAAAAACCCGGGAACTGTAGGCACATTGTGTTCAAGTTCACCGGCTCTTGCTAAAGTTATGGTCGAAAAAATTGATATTCATTCCGCACGATATATAGCAGAACTTGGTCCTGGAACAGGGGCTATAACCGCCAGTATTCTCAAAAAAATTACCGTCGACTCTCAGTTTTTCGCAATTGAGTTGGATAAAACAATTTACGAAGAATTTAAAAAACATCACCCCGATGTAACTATATATAATGACACTGCCGAAAATTTAAATAAAATTATTAAACTTCAAAATATTCCTCATCTTGATGTTGTTATTTCCGGTTTGCCTTGGTCCGTATTCTCTGAAAAAGTTCAGACGTTGATTATCAAAGAGGTTACAACTTCTTTAAAAGAAAATGGTTTCTTTACTACTTTTGCATACATTCAAGGAATTTTTCTACCTTCCGCAAGAAGATTTAAGAAATTACTCAAAAACAACTTTTCATCGGTAGAGATATCCAAAGTTGTCTGGAATAATCTTCCTCCGGCATTTGTTTATCGTTGCCGCAAATAACCTTTTTTGCTGAAATCTGATGCTATTGTTTTTTTGTCTTTAGTCGCACATTTAGATGGATGGGAGTAATCCACAACGATTATTTTCTTTAAAGTTCAGCAATTAACTTGTCCACTGATAAGCCAATGGCACGAACTTTAATTATTTGGCGTAGAGGTAAAGTATTTTCAGCACACTCAACCGCGATGTAGTTATCCGACCAGCCATGAGCCACGCCTTTTCTATCAATTTTTTCAAAAATAACATTCATCTCTTTACCTACATGTCCAGAGATAAATTTACGCGCAGACGTGGCAGCAACTTCAGCCAATTTGTTATATCGCACCTTGACAATCCTGCCATCTACCCTCCCGGGTAAATCTGCAGCCGGAGTTCCCTTGCGCGGGGAAAAAGAAAAAACATGAATATTGGCAAAATTCTGTTCCGTTATAAATTGCAGTTGCCGCTCGAATAAAGCTTCCGTTTCTCCAGGAAAACCAACAATAATGTCAGTGCCAAGATGCAAATCTGGAATAATTTTACGGGCGGCACAGGTAAATTCAGCGTATTCTGCAAGGCTGTAATTACGATTCATAGCACGTAAAATATCATCAGTCCCATGTTGCAATGAAAGGTGAAGGAATCGACATATTTTAGGATTTCCAGCAATGGTTTGCAATAACTCCTTATTACCAGGATGTGGCTCGGTGGAACTCAACCTGATACGGAAATTGCCATCGAGAGATGTAAGTTTCTGCAATAAATCAGGCAATTTTCTGCCATTATCATTGTATGCACAAACATTAACTCCGGCAAATACAATTTCCTGAAAACCATCCATGAGTAAATGCTTGAATTCCTGCAACACTTCATCCCATTCACGCGAACGTTCACGACCGCGCGCATATGGAACAATGCAATAGCTGCAAAAATTATTACACCCCTCCTGTACTTTTAATACCGCCCTCGCCTTACCTGAGAAATCAGCATGGGAAAGCTCACTAAACAACTTTGCTTCATTCAAGTTCAATCTTATTCGAGCATTATCATTCGATTTTTTACCCGTTAGAAAATTTTCAATGATGGACGCGATATCTTTTTTTTGGGAATTATCTAGAACAACATCAGCCGATGATATTTTAGACCATTCATCCTTGTCCACCTCAACGCTGCAACCAGTGGCAACGATACATGCGTCAGGATACAAAGAACGAAACTTGTTGACGGCCTGCCGGCTTTTTTGTGCTGCGGCTGCTGTAACTGTACAACTATTAATTACAACTAACTGAATTTGATGACCGGCAATAAATTCAGTAACATGCCAACCGTCACTGAGTAAACGTGAAGCAATCAGTGCAGTATCGGCCTGATTTAAACGGCAACCGATGGTGTGAATCATGGCAAACTTGCCAGTTTGAGAGCTTGCAGTCATACACGAATCTGCCCATTGCCATATACAAAATACTTATATGAAGTTAATTCCTGCAAACCCATCGGCCCGCGAGCGTGAAGCTTATCTGTACTTATACCAATCTCAGCTCCCATCCCAAATTCCCCGCCATCAGTGAAACGCGTTGAGGCGTTGTGATATACTGTCGATGAATCTACCCGTTCCATAAAAAACCTGGCATTGTTATCATCATTAGTAATAATGCCGTCACTGTGTTTTGAACCGTAACGGTTGATGTGTTCCACTGCCTGTTCAACATTATCCACAACTGCAACAGCAAGTATCAAGTCTTGGTATTCGGCATAATAATCGTCTTCTGTAGCATTTTTAATGTCAGGAATTGAAGCCGCCGCAACAAACGCCGCATCGCCACGCAATTCAACTTTGTTCTTCTTCATCGAATGCAGAAAAGGATGAATAAATTGACGCATAACTGCACGGTTTATTAATAATGTTTCCAGTGCATTACAAACGCCGGGGCGTTGGCACTTGGCATTCTCAACAACTTTGACAGCCATATCAATATCACAATTTTCATCCACATAAAGATGACACACACCTTTATAATGTTTAATAACAGGAATAGTAGATTGCTCGACAACGGTACGAATCAAGGCTTCTCCTCCGCGAGGGATGATCAAATCAATATATTTGTCCATTTTAAGCATTATATTTACAGCTTTTCGATCTGTCCATGGTACAAGTTGTACGGCACCGTCAGGCAATCCCCCCATCACGCCTGCCCGGTTTAGACAATGCGCCAACACTTTATTAGTATTGAACGCTTCACTGCCTCCACGTAAAATAACAGCATTTCCTGCCTTTAAACATAAGCCGGCAGCATCAGTTGTAACATTCGGACGTGATTCATAAACTATGCCGATAACACCGATTGGAACTGATATCTTCTTAATTGTTAATCCATTCGGGCGTACCGTAGCAAATAGTTCTCTGCCAACCGGATCCTCAAGGCTGGCGACATAACGAATTCCGTCTGCCATCCCCCGAACGCGTTTTTCATCAACTTTTAGACGATCCAGCATGGGACCGGAAAGACCATTTTTGCGGGCGTCTTCAACATCTTTTTCATTGGCGCGGATAATTTCCGGGATATTTGACTCAAGTTCTGCCGCCATACGTTCGAGGCATGAGTTTTTATCCTGGGTTGACATAATTGCCAGACAGCGTGAAGCCAAAACTGCCCGTTCGCCAGTTTCCTGCATAATTATCTGCATTTCGTCAATGTTTTTTTCCATGATTGCTCCCTTTACTATACATGATAGTCGTCTATCGATTATCTCTTAATTTTCTACTGAATATATACTGTAAATCGTTGAAATCAACGTGGTATTTATTTACATTACCGTCAAAAATATTTTAAAATTGTAATTCCAACTGAGTTCCGGAAATTTTCCAGTCGATTGGTTGTTGTCCATAATCACGCAAAATCCGATTAATGGTTGAAAATGGACGACTACCAATAAAGCCACGATAGGCAGAAAGTGGTGACGGATGAGAATTGGCAACAATACAATGCCTTGAAACATCAATTAATGACTGTTTTTTTTGCGCATAAGTTCCCCACAATACAAAGACAACCGGATGTTTTTTATTATTTACCGCCATAATTACCTGATCAGTAAATTCTTCCCAGCCACAATTCCGGTGAGAGCCGGCGACATGAGCACGCACAGTCATCACCGTGTTCAGCAGCAATATCCCCTGTTCTGCCCAATATTGAAGATTACCCGTCTCAGGCACTGGACAGCCTAAATCACTTTCCAGTTCTTTTAAAATATTCCGTAAAGATGGCGGAATTGTTACACCGTCTTGAACGGAAAAACACAAACCGTGTGCTTGATTTTCATCATGGTATGGATCTTGTCCTAACAATACAACCCTGACTTTTTCATAAGGTGTGCATTCAAATGCCTTAAAAACGTTGTTTAGACGCGGAAAAATTGTATATTGTGACGATTCATTTTGAAGAAAATTTTGAATTCCAGTAATAAATTCTGCAGACATCTGTTCCTGCATAACAGAACACCAATCTGCCGGAAGATGATCAAATAGACGAAGCCACTCGGTGTCACCAGACTCATACACAGTTTAAAATTCCTCCGGCAATGACAATTTTAATATCTTCGGCGGAAAGGTTATGTCTTAAAGTAATTGTAAATTCTTCACCAGAAACTTTCTTTACGGTTGCAACAACCGGTTTACCGACAGCAAGCTGCTGAACTGCTCCGGCAATAGTTATGGCATCATTTTCTCTTATCCGGTCATAATCTGAGGGTTGTTCAAAAATAAAAGGAAGAATACCAAAATTAATTAAATTGGCGGCATGGATACGCTCAATTGCCAACGCAATAACGGCTTTAACTCCCAGGTACATCGGACAAATAGCCGCATGCTCCCGCGAAGACCCCTGCCCGTAACTGTCACGACCAATGATAACGCCATGTTTGCCGGAATCTCTGACTTCGGCAGCACGTTCGGCAAAAGATGGAATACTATCTTCATTGAAACACTCAAATACAACTTTTGAATAAGCCGGAATATTGCTGCGAAGTTTCAAGTGAATTCCCGCAGGCATAATATGGTCAGTTGTAATTTTATCGCCTACCTTAATAACCACTTGACCATTGATATTATCCGGTAGTTTGCTGTTTACCGGCGGTGCGCCAATTGTCGGTTTGCGAATAATTTCAACCGATATACTATCAGCCGGCGGCACAATAATCATGTTGTCATTAATCAAAAAGTTTTTAATTTCCGCAATTTCCGGATAGTCAATACCAAGTTCTCGCGGATCGGTAATTACACCAGTCAACGCTGACGCAGCGGCGACTTCCGGACTAACTAAATAAGCCTGATCATTTTTTGTCCCTGTGCGACCGGCAAAATTTCTATTAAACGTTCGAAGCGACACTGTGCCGTCAGCCGGACTCTGCCCCTGTCCAATACATGGTCCGCAACCAGTCTCTAGAATCCTTGCCCCGGCGGCAATTAACTCTGCGAGCATACCGCTTCGTGACAGCATTTCCAAAACCTGACGACTCCCGGGTGCTATCGCCAAAGTTACCTGCTCACTTATTTTTTTATTTTTCAGCATTGCCGCAACGACCGCCAAGTCACGAACTGAACTGTTGGTGCATGAACCTATAATAATCTGCTCAACATTAATTCCTTTCAATTCCTTTATACTCTTGACATTATCAGGACTCGAAGGACATGCTGCAGCAGGTTCAACGGCTGCTAGATCAAGTTCAATAATTCTATCATATTCCACATCATCATCTGCTTTCAGCTCCATCCATACATCGCCTCTATTTTGAGCCACCAAAAAATCGTGCGTAATACGGTCAGAAGGAAATATTGATGTTGTAACACCAAGTTCAGTACCCATATTGGTAATCGTCGCCCGTTGCGGAACTGAAAGAGTTGCCACCCCATCGCCAAAATACTCAACCACACAACCAACATTGCCTTTGGTTGTCAATATTCTTAATAATTCGAGAATTACATCTTTAGCTGAACACCACGGTTGGAGTTGATTTATAAGTTTAACTCCAATAATTTTCGGATATCCCAACCGAAACGGAATTCCCGCCATTGCCTGTGCAACGTCCAACCCGCCAGCACCAATCGCCATCATGCCGAGCCCCCCATTGGTCGGAGTATGAGAGTCAGAACCCAACAGCGTTTTCCCGGGAGAACCAAAACGTTCCAAATGCACTTGATGACAAATCCCATTACCGGGTCGGGAGAAATACACTCCCTTTGCCGCCGCAACAGATTGCAAATAAAGATGGTCGTTGCGATTCTCGGGACCATTCTGCAACATATTATGATCAACGTATGAAACAGAGATATCAGTTTTAACTTTGGAAACACCCATCGCTTCAAGCTCAAGATAAGCCATTGTTCCTGTGGCATCCTGAGTAAGAGTCTGATCAATACGAATTGCTACCGGCGAACCGGCATTTTTTTCACCACTGATAAAATGTTTATCAATTATTTTTTGAGTTACTGTTCCTTTAGCCATGTTATCATCCTTCCATTTCTAATAAATCATAGCAGAATTAATAAAAAAAATTACAACCGAAAAGATTAAATATACGATATTTAAAAGTTAAATTTATAAAGGCAAAAATTAATATCAAATTTTAAGTTAAAAGTCAGTTTACAGAGAAATTAATATCTCAACCACCAGTTATTATCAACTTTTACGCCAAAATCCTTCCAGTCTTTTACACCCGCAATATCCTTTTTCCCCCAGGCCTCAATATGATAAGCAATAATTCTCCTGTCTTTTATATTTGTCAACTTGATTTTGATAATACGTTCATTGGTCGTAGTCATAGTTTTATTAATGTTTCCGGAACCAATTTCGCGAACATTGTCAAAATTAATAACATGGCGATTTAAACTCGTAACCTGTTTAACGATACTGGCTTTATCATAACCCTCACCTTTGGTTAGTTTAGCACGGTCTGGCGGGAAACCGTATTTCAAAACGCCCCTTCCGCCATTGCCATCATCATGATCAACTAGAACAAAAAGATAAAAATAAGGCTCTTTCACCCGGTTGTAATCGGTTCCGTCCTTATTGTCTCGAACTATTGAATATTGTATTTCACACTCTGACACATCAGATTTTTTTGTACCGCCATTTTTAACATACCCAGTTTTAGGCATATCAATTTTATGTAAGCTAATGGTATATTCGCAAGTATTATCATCCATTCCCTCGCCGGCATTGTCCATGTCAGAATCAAGATATTCCACTAGTTGCCCGACGGCAATATTAGTCCTGGCACCATCTTTCTCGACGACAATAATATTTTTGGTTATGCTAATAATTTTAACTTTGCTGATACGTTTCGGCTCACTTTCTTTGTTTGGCTTGTAAACGATTGTTGCAGAAAAAAGCTGTAAACCAGATAACAACACGAAAACAACGAATAATAATCTGATTGATTTCAACATCACCATACCCTCCTGACATTATCCATTTTCTGATTTTGACACGACAAATTATTACATAAGGAACGCAATAAATACAAAAGATGTAATAACATAACGCCTCACCAGTAAAATTAAAGCGGCGCATTGGGAATGCGCCGCAAAATATCATTTCCGAGTAGAAAACGAAAAGGAATCACTCAACCGGTTTGGTTTTAGGCAGACCAAAAACCTTGCCTTCGGCAAGACGATTTTCAGCCTTTAACACATCAATACGTTCAAAACGTTTCATGACGTTTCTTTTTGCACGGATTTTTCCGCCAACTCTTAAACTCGGATGCTGAGACATTTATTACCTCGCTTATGTTAATATTAAAATATCATAAAATCATTGTTTAAATGCAACAAGTTTTATAATATGCCGTATAATTACATTTTTTCAAGATGTTATTTTGAAATAATTATCCAAATTTTGATTTTTTAATTTAGCGTTGTAGTTTTATTAAGAGTATATTTAGACTCTGCAATTATAACTGTTACTATAGTAATTTATGTTTATTTTCATAATGGCTTTATTATTACGATAATCGGGAGCGTAAAATTCAAGTAAACAAAACAATACCGGTTGCATATTCAACTAGTTTCAATGCCATCTCTCTACTCGTGCTTTTATCTTTATTGTTTATGGCATTCAATAAAATTTACGCTGAACAAAAAATCTTGACCGTAATTCACACGGCTGATACTCATTGTCAGTTATCAAAAAATAACGGCGACTGGATCAAACTGGGAAACACAATAGATAAATATAGAGCGGATTCCGGAGGAAAAGAATATACTTTGTTAATTGATTGCGGTGATACTACACAAGGTTCGCCAGCGGGGAGTGCAAGTTTTGGTAAAATCGCAATTAAAATACTTAATTTATTGCAATTTGACACTTGGATTCCCGGTAACCATGACTTCGATTTTGGCATCC